>JAWOBB010000055.1:0-59012 GCA_046498265.1 Dehalococcoidia bacterium
TGCCGCCTCTTCCCCGGTGATCTTGCCCCAGACAAGACATTCGGCGGTGGAATTGGAGCCCAGCCGGTTGGCCCCGTGCATGGAAACGCAGGCCGCTTCCCCTGCCGCCCAGATTCCCTCTACCGGGGTGGCTCCGTCGATGTTGGTGTGAATCCCGGCCATGCAGTAATGGGCTGCCGGGCGTATCGGTATCGATTCTTCAATGGGGTCGATGAAGGCAAACTTGATGCAGACCTCGCGGATCAGCGGCAATCTCTCGTTGATCTTGTCCGCCCCCAGGTGAGTCAGGTCAAGATGGACATAGCCAAGCCCGTCTTCGCGGGGGAATCCCCTTCCTTCCAGTATCTCGGTCATTTCCGAGCGGGAAACGATGTCCCTTGGGGCCGTTTCCATCTTGGAAGGGGCGTATTTGTCCATGAACCGCTCGCCCTGATTGTTCCTCAGGTAACCGCCTTCTCCCCTGGCACCTTCGGTCACCAGGATGCCGGAAGGAATCAAACCCGTGGGATGGAACTGGATGAATTCCATATCCTTGAGCGGGATGCCTGCCCGATAAGCCATCGCCATGCCGTCGCCGGTGGCGGTAAGCGAATAGGTGGTGAACCCGAACATTCGGCACAGGCCGCCGGTGGCTATTACCAGGGACTTGCCTGTTATCAGGAAGAATTCGCCGCCGGTCAGGTCCCATACCGTGATTCCCTGGAAAGTGCCGTTGTCGATGAAGATAGAGGTGGCAAAGCATTCATCGTATCTATCGACTCGGGCGAATTTCTGCAGGGTATCGTAGAGGGTGTGCATCTCAAAGAAGCCGGTTTTATCCTCGGCGAAGGTCGCCCGGTCGTAGCTGTGTCCGCCGAACGGGCGCTGATTGATGCTTCCGTCGGTCCGGCGTGACCAGGGAATTCCCCAGTGGTCCAGTTGCAAAAGTTCCTTTGGCGATTCTTCCACGAATCGCATAACCACGTCCTGGTCGGCCAGGAAATCGCTTCCCTTAATCGTGTCCCAGGCATGCAAATCCAGGCTGTCCCCGTCCTCCGGGTGAAGAACCGCCCCGGTGCCTCCCTCAGCGCATACTGAATGCGAGCGCATCAGTTGCACCTTGGAAACGATGGCGATATCCAGAGCCCCTTTAGTCAGGCGGGCAGCTTCCACCGCTGCCCGCAATCCGGCAATCCCGGAACCGAGGACCACAATATCGTATTTTCTTTCGATCACTTTCTTGCCTCCAGAATCAATGGCCGGCAATTTGTGGAACCGGCCTGCAATCAACTTATCAGAGTGTAGCTTCTTTGTGTCGGGCGCTGTGGCATTGAATATTGACCGCCACCGGCATACTGGCGATGTGGGCCGGGAAGGTCTCTACATGTACGGCCAGGGCGGTGACGGTGCCACCGAAACCCTGAGGGCCGATACCGGTGGCATTGACCCTCTTCAGTATCTCGGCTTCCATCTCGGCTATTTCCGGGTCAGGGTTGGGTTTCCCCACTTCTCGAAGCAGGGCTTTTTTAGCTATGAGAGCGGTTTGCTCGATGGTTCCGCCCACCCCGACGCCTACTATTATCGGCGGGCATGGATTGCTTCCTGCTTCATCTGCTACCCCTACCACGTAGTCGATCACCCCCGCTCTCCCCTGGGCCGGCTTGAGAACGGTGACCCGGCTCATGTTCTCGCTGCCGCCGCCCTTGGGAGCGACGGTGATTTTCAGCTTATCCCCAGGCACGATCGTGGTATGAATGATAGGCGGGGTATTGTCCTTGGTATTGACACGGGCCGAGAAAGGCTGGGTGACCGCCGACTTGCGCAGGTATCCTTCCTCATAGCCCTGACGCACCCCTTCCTCTATGGAGGTGTAGAGGTCACCCCCGACGATGTGCACCTCCTGGCCCAGCTCAAGGAAGACCACGGCCAGGCCGGTATCCTGACAGAGGGGAATTCTCTCCGCCGCGGCGATCCCGGCGTTTTCCAGGATTTGATCGAGGACCTGACTGGCCACCTCCGATTTCTCCTCCTCCCGGCCCTTTTTGAGGGCGGCGATTACATCCTCACCCAGATAGAAATTGGCATCCTGACACAGTTGGGATACGGTACTGGTAACCTCACTTGCTTGAATCTCTCTCATACTCAGGCTCCTCTTACATAAATATGAGCCTGCCGGTTCCAAACAATATCAGGCTCATAGCGGATTAAATTATTGATTTTAGTTTATATGCCCATGACCGGGAGCAGACTTCGTACCGCCTCCGCCGAACTGTTGAGTTTTTCCTGCTCCTCGGCGCTGATGCTCAATTGGATGACCTGCTCCATGCCGTCTTTGCCCAGCTTGGCCGGCACGCCGACGTAGACTCCTTTAATCCCGTATTCGCCTTCAAGCATAGTCGAGCATGGAAGTATCTTTTTGGTATCGAGGAGAACGGCCTCCACCATCTGTGCCGAGGCAACTCCGGGGGCATAGAAGGCGCTGCCCGTCTTGAGAAGATTGACGATTTCTCCACCCCCGTTTATGGTTCGCTGCACGATTTCGTCGATTTTCTCTTTTGACAGCAGTTCGGTGATGGGCACGCCGGCAACGTTGCAAAGGCTGATAACCGGGACCATGGAATCGCCGTGTCCGCCGAGAACACAGGTGTAGACATCCTTGACCGAGACGTTCAGTTCCTGCGCAATAAAGGTTCTGAAGCGGGCGCTGTCGAGGACCCCTGACTGCCCGAAAACCCTGTTTCTGGGAAACTTGCTCACATGGAGGGCCATCTGGCACATGGCATCCAGGGGATTGCACACCACAATTATTATGCAATCAGGAGAGTGCTTGCCCACGTTTTCCGTAACGTCCTGCACGATTTTTGCATTTGTAGTTACCAGATCATCCCGACTCATGCCGGGCTTGCGGGGAACCCCTGATGTAATGACTACAACGTCCGAATCTTTTGTTTCCTCATAACTGTTTGTGCCGGTGATGTTGACATCGACCCCCAGGATGGGAGTGGCTTCCTGCATATCCAGCCCTTTACCCTGCGGGAGGCCGTCAATGATATCCACCAGCACGACATCCGCTATCCCCATCTCGGCAATCCTGAAGGCACAGGTTGCCCCTACGTTTCCGGCCCCGATTACAGAAACTTTACTGCGCATAATGCTTCCTCCTTCTCTGTTCCTGTTATTTTCAATCCCTGAAATTATCTCTGCATCCGGCGATTTAAGGGTTATTTAATTATAGCCAGAACAGTGCCCTTGGCCACGCTGGCTCCGGGAGCAGTATTGATAGCTGCTATTTCTCCGTCAACGGTGGCCGAGATGGAATTCTGCATTTTCATAGCTTCGAGAATGACAACAGTATCCCCTGAATTAACCTTGTCTCCCACCTTGACCTTGTATTCGATGATCATACCGGGCATGGGAGCCGTTACCGGCGTTCCCTCGACTGCAGGGGAGGTGGGTGCGGCTTCTTCTTTTGGTTTGGCGGCACCGGATCCAGGTGCCGGTGTTTGGGCAGGTGCTGAAGCTGCCGGTTTCACAGCCGGGGTTGGTGCTGATATTACCGGTGCCTCCCCGGTTGGTTCCACATCCACCTGGTAGTATTCATCATCCACGTAGACGTTGAAAGTCCTGGTGGCAGGCCCTTTGGGGGGAGCTTCCGGTTTCTCGACCAGCTTGCCCTCTCTGGCCTTGGCGAGAAGCTCGTCTTCTGCCTTGACATCCTCCATAGTTTTGGGTGCGGCCGGGGGCTTCCAGTCTGAGGGGACGGTCCTGTCAATGCCGTATTTGTATTTCAGGAAACGCTTGCCGGTGGTGGGGAACAGCGCATAGAGAATCACGTCCTGTTCGTTTTTGGCAAATTCCCTTGACTCCTCCTTGGCTTTTTCCATTTCCGGCTCCAGCATGTCAGCTGCTCGCACCGTGATTGGCTCTTCACCCTTTTCATAACCCTTCAACAACTCTTTTTGCAGTTCCTCATCGATGGGGGCCGGCGACTTACCGTAAAGCCCCCAGCAATAGTCTTTCGTCTCTTTGGAAACCATCTTGTAGCGGCCAGCCAGGACATTCTGGACTGCCTGAACACCTATGATCTGGCTGCTTGGTGTCACCAGCGGCGGATAACCGAGTTCGGCCCGAGTTCGAGCCGTTTCAGCCTGCACCTCGTATATCTTGTCCAGGGCATCGGCCTGCCTGAGCTGGGAGTAGAGATTGCTGCTCATGCCGCCGGGTATCTGGTGGACCAGTACCCCGGCGTCGATGGCCGACATCTTGGAAGTATCGAGGAAGTCACGGTATTTGGGGGCAATCTCCTCGAGTTTCCTGGCGACAGCGAGTATGAGTTCGACATCCAGTCCGGTGTCTCGTTCGGTGCCGTAGAGAGACACGATCAACGGTTCGATAGCCGGCTGAGAGGTCCGCAATGCAAATGGTGAAATGGCCGTATCGATTATATCCACCCCTGCCTCGATGGCTTTCAGGTAAGACATGGAAGCCTGACCGCTGGTATAGTGGGTGTGAAGCTCTACCGGGACATTGAGGGCTGCCTTGAGTGCTGTGAACAGGTCGAAAGCGTCGTACGGGGATATCAGCCCGGCCTGATCTTTGATGCAGACCGAATCGGCTCCCATATCCTGGAGGAGCCTGGCTTTGTTGACATAATAATCAACATTGTAAACCGGTCCTCCCATCCTTGGCTGGGTGAGGGAGTAACATACTGTTCCCTGAAAATGTTTGCCGACTTTTTTGATCGCTTTAGCAGCTTGCTCCATGTTGCGCTCATCGTTGAGGGCGTCGAACACCCGGAAGATATCGATGCCGACCTCGGCAGCCTGTTCCACGAAGGCATCGACCACGTCGTCAGCATAATTACGGTAGGCGACGACATTCTGCCCGCGCAGCAGCATCTGAAACGGCGTATTGGGAATGAGTTTCTTGAGGATTCGCGGTCTCTCCCAGGGGTCCTCCCCTAAATAACGATGGGGCACGTCGAACGTTGCCCCACCCCAGACTTCCAAAGCGTGGAAACCGCATTTGCTGAGGTCCTCGGCCATGTATTCCATGTCCTCGGTGCGCATCCTGGTGGCGAGAAGTGACTGGTGGCCGTCGCGAAATGTAGTGTCGGTTACTTTGACCGGATTCTGTGATTTCGGTCGGTCCTTGACTTTGTCTGTGGTTAACTCACTGGCCGGTACTGGCCCATCTCCTATTCCTTTCATGATTCTCCTTCCTGAGATTATCTCATCGGAACAATCCGCCGCTGCCACAGGTTTCGCATTTGCATCATCTCCTGCCGCCCGGATGCTTTCCAGAGGCTGATTTCCGCCGGCGGGGTGCGCGAAATTGTTGCGGCTTTGGATTCTCCTTCCATGTAAGCATTAACTGCAGCCGTGATGGCCGATATTTTCCTTTTGTCCGTCATTGCCAGCCTTTCCTGCTAAAAAATGAACCTGATGAAAAAAGATCCCCGATATCTATCAGGACAACCTCGCCCTGCTGCTCACTACCGTTGTCCCGTCAAGAGCTATTGCCCGGTAATATAGAAAAACAAGCTTAAAAGCCGTTGATCAAACAGGGATATTGCCGTGCTTTTTCGGCGGCCTGGTTTCCCTCTTGGTATCCAGCACTTCAAAGGCGTTGATTATCTTCCGGCGGCTGTCATGGGGCATGATTACCTCGTCGACCATCCCTCGAGAAGCGGCAATGTAGGGATTATAGAGAGCTTCCTGGTACTCTTCAAGTTTCTGCTGCTTAAGTGTCTGGGGGTCCTCGGCCTGTTTGAGTTCCTTGCCGTAGATGACAGGGATGGCTCCCTGAGCACCCATCACGGCGATTTCCGCCGTAGGCCAGGCGAAGGTCATATCGGCCCCGAGCGCCCTGGCGCACATGGCCAGATAAGAGCCGCCGTAGTCCTTACGGGTAATCAGGGTAACTTTGGGAACGGTTGCTTCGGAATAGCACCAGAGTATCTTGGCGCCGTGGCGGATAATGCCCGACCATTCCTGGTCGGTTCCCGGCAGGTAACCGGGGACGTCAGCGATGGTGAGCATGGGAATATTGAAAGCATCACAGAAGCGAACGAAGCGAGTCAATTTATCGGAAGCATTGACATCGAGGCAGCCGGCCAGGTGAGCGGGCTGGTTGGCGATTATACCTACTGCCCTTCCATTGAATCTGGCAAAACACACAATCAGGTTTTTAGCATAATGGTAGTGTGGCTCGATAATGGTGCCATTATCTACGATTGACTGGATTACCGTGCGCATATCGTAAACCTGCTGCGGGTTGTCAGGGATAATGGTGTCCAGTTCCGGTATGTTTCTGGCGGGATCATCCCCGGTTTCCAAAAATGGAGGGTCTTCCATATTGTTTGAAGGCAGATAATTCAGCAATTCCTTGATTTGTTCGATAGCGTCCTCGTCGCTCTCGCAGGGGAAATGGCATACCCCGCTTTTAGTCGAATGGCTCATTGCTCCGCCGAGCTCTTCCTGGGTAATTTCTTCCCCCGTGACTTCTTTAATAACGGCGGGGCCGGTTATGAACATATAGCTGCTTCCTTTAACCATGAAAATCCAGTCAGTCATTGCCGGGGAATAGACGGCCCCTCCCGCACTGGGCCCCATTATCGCCGAGATCTGGGGAATGACTCCTGAGGCGATGGAATTGCGAAAGAAGATGTCCCCATAGCCGGAAAGGGCATCGACTCCCTCCTGAATACGGGCTCCTCCGGAATCATTTAATCCGATCACAGGGCAGCCGATTTTCATGGCCAGGTCCATGACCTTGGTAATCTTCCTGGCGTGCATTTCCCCCAGAGTCCCGCCGGTGGAGGTGAAATCCTGAGCGAAAGCGCATACTTTGCGGCCGTTTACCGTTCCATAGCCGGTTACCACTCCTTCGCCGGGGATAAAGGTTTTCTCCATCCCGAAGAGAGTACATCGATGGCGAATGAACATGTCGGTCTCGTGGAAACTGCCGGGGTCGAAAAGGAGCCCCAGTCTCTCACGGGCGGTCAGTTTGCCCGAATCGTGCTGCTTTTGTACCCGATCAGGCCCGCCCATAGCGAGTTCTTTTTGCTGTTTTTCGGCAAGTTCCTGGAGTCGCTCTGAAACGTTTTTCAACGGGGCCCTCCTCGCTTGTGAGTAAATTGGTCTCTCGTTGAGTTTATTATAAATCAAATTGGGAGGGAAAGCAAGGAAATATGAAGCTTTTTGAAGGAAATTATAGGTGCAGCTTATCAATTCGCTGTTATTTTGATGGAATCGAGTCGCTCTGTTAAAATAAGCCAGCAGGCAGGTAATGAAGGCAATGTCAATACGGGTTCTGTCTGAGCAGGTTATTTCCAAGATCGCCGCCGGCGAGGTGGTCGAACGGCCGGCTTCGGTGGTGAAGGAACTGATAGAGAATTCACTGGATGCAGGGGCTACTCGGATTTCAGTAGAGGCCAGCGGTGGTGGGACGCAGCTTATCCGGGTTAGCGATAACGGGTTGGGCATCTCGGAGGGTGATATAGGGCTTGCTTTCACCCGTCACGCCACCAGTAAAATCACTTCTGAAGTTGATATAGAGTCGATTTCGAGTCTTGGTTTTCGAGGTGAGGCTCTGCCCACCATAGCTTCAGTTGCTGATGTCTCAGTGCTTACCAGATACCATGATGAGGAGGTCGGTACTGCTATTGAACTGGAGGGCGGAACGATCGTCAGCAAAACCCCTCAGGGCTGTTCCCAGGGTACTACAATCGCTGTCAGTAACCTCTTTCGCAATGTTCCTGCCAGGCTGAAATTCCTCAAGTCGGTCTCTACCGAAAGCAGCCATATCTCTCAGATAGTGACCCACCATCTTATGGCATTCCCCGAAGTAAAATTCACCCTTGTCATGAACGGGCGAACCGTTTTGCGATCTCCAGGGAATGGCAGTCTACGAGATGCCATCGTGGAGGTATATGGGCTGGAAACTGGCCGGGCTATGCTGGAGGTACCGTTAAATGATGGATATGTCAACGGGTTTGTCAGTCCGTCGTCCGTTTCCCGTTCCAATCGTAATTACCTCAGCTTCTTCGTCAATCGTCGCTGGGTGCAGAGCCGGATGCTCAACTTCGCGGCGGAGGAGGCCTACCAGAATATGCTGATGGTTGGCAAGCATCCTGTCGTAGTACTCAACATATGGCTCCCTCCCGCCGAGGTCGACGTCAATGTTCATCCCACCAAGCGGGAGATAAAATTTCGCGATGAACGCGGGATTTTCAGCGCGGTGCAAAAAGCGGTGAGAGAGACTCTGGTGGGATTTTCTCCCGTGCCGAGCATGCGGCCTTCGCCGGCGTTATCCCCGTCACCTGTACCTGTTTCTATACCATTTCCTGCCACGGCTGAGATGCAAGCCGCCGCCCCCGATTTAACTGCCTCACAGAGGCAAACTCGACACACTGCCCCTCAGCCGGCAGCCCGGCTGCCGATAATGCGGGTAATAGGTCAATTGCATAATTCTTATGTCCTGGCCGAAGGGCCGGACGGCATATATATCGTCGATCAGCATGCAGCTCATGAGAGAATCCGCTTTGAAAAAATCAGGAGAGAGCAGGAAAACAGGAATGTTGAAGTTCAGGGTTTACTAGAGCCGATGAGCATTGACTTGACGGCTCAGCAGGCGGCACTGATCGATTTGCATCGTGAAACGCTGGCTGAGTCTGGATTCACTTTGGAGCAGTTTGGGGAGCGAACCTGCCTTTTGCGTGCTGTCCCGGCTTTTCTTAACCGAGAGAGGATACTCCCTGTTCTGCAGGAGATACTTGATTTTCTTGCTGAAGCGCAGCGAAGCGACTGGCAGGAACGGATTGCGGCCTCGTTAGCCTGTCACGGGGCGATTAAGGCGGGACAGGTGCTGGAGCAGCGCGAAATGGAAGAACTGCTTCGCCAGTTAGAGGAAGCTGATTCACCCCGCACCTGCCCGCACGGGCGACCGACGATGATACAAATCAGCATTGCTCATCTGGAAAAGGAATTTGGCAGGTAGGGACCCGCGGTCACGTGTCCCTACCTGATTTATAATTAAAGATTCAGGAATCCGTGGGCGTAGAGGGTCTGGTTAAGTAGAATCTTGGCGGTTTTCATCACCGCTACCTGGTCGGGGTCATCCTGGTTAACGATGCTGAAATCGAACTCTTCAAGCGTTGCTTCAGCGGCCGCGTCGTGCAGGGCCAGGTACAGTTTGTTGAGTTCGGTTGATTCGTCGCGGTTATTGACTATATCGATGACCTTTTTAAGTTCGGTATCAAACGCATCGGCGATGGGCCAGTCCATTCCCGCCCCGGCCAGCATGGAGGCGTACACGCGGTTAAGAATGGGGCGGACGTGTTCCGGGCATGAATTGGAAACGTTGGAAAGCCCGCAGGTTGTAATGAACGGCGGATCGTTGAGCGATTTGACTACCTGACAGGCTTTAATTACCTCCGGGCTGTGTTCCTGAGTGCCGTTGACCGTCATCACCAGCGGATCGATGATGATGTTCTCCATCGGCAATCCGTACTCCATGGCAGCCATCATCAGGTCGGAAGCGGCGATTTCAGCCCGTTCGTCAGCAGTGACCGGAAGGCCGGTAGCTCGAAGAGTAAGACAGATCAGCATGGCATCGTACTGGGCTGCCATGGGCATGAGCACCTCCATGCGCTCGGGAGCGGCGTTGGTACTGTTGATGATGGTCTTGGGCGGCAGCATTTTCAGCCCAGCCTCAACGGCGGCCGCGTTGCTGGTATCGAGCGAAATGGGAAGGTCACTGACTTCCTTGACCGTCTCAACCATCCATTGCATCACCTCCACACCGTCCTTTTTACGGGGCCCGATGTTGAGATCGAGGAATGAAGCCCCTCCCTCCATCTGTTTCTTGGCCAGGTCCTGAATTACGCTCTTGTCCCGGTTGTCAACGGCTGTGCGGACCTGCTTGGCGATGATGTGGATATTTTCTCCGATTACTTTCATACTCCCTCCTTAATTTAGTCCTAGTTTATTTACAATCCCCCTTACGCTCGATTGTAATGGCGAGTCTTCAGGAAGATTTATAGACGGCTCACCGTTTATTTCAAGTTCCGCCAGGTTGGGGTCTGCGGGGATACTGGCAATCATGTCCAGGTCGTTTTCCTCGACAGCTTTCCTTATACCTTCCGGGAATTCCCCGTTTATCCTGTTGACGATCAGCCATATCTGACCTACGTGGGTTCTCATTTCCCTGATAAGCGGTTTCATGCGGCCGGCAGCGATGATTCCGCGAACGGTAGGATCGGAGATGATGAGAAGAATATCGACGTCGCGTGTGGTTTGCCGGCTGACGTGTTCCATCCCTGCCTCGGAATCGATGACCACGTAATCGTAATTCTTACCTAGCTTATCCAGTGAAACTCGCAACATGTTGTTGGCGGCGCAATAGCAACCCGGCCCTTCCGGCCTTCCCATTGCCAGGAGGTCAATCTTTTCTGATTCGATCAGTGATTCCATGACCATCATGTCGATATAGTCGGGCTTGGGCATGCTGTTATCGTAAGTGCCGGTTTGAACAGCCACAGCCATGTCTTCCCTAACCTGGCCAATGGTAGTATCTAGAGGCAAGCCTAATGCCATATTGAGGTTGGTGCTGGGATCGGCATCAACAGCCAGTACCGTTCCCTTATCCGATAGCAGTTTGATTAAAAGGGCGGCAATGGTGGTCTTACCGGTTCCCCCTTTGCCTGCTGTTACTATCGTTTTTGCCATTTTGTCCCTTCTTGTCTAATCCTGTATTTGGGAAGTGCCACGCTATGTGTGCACTTCCCGGACCAAGGTTTATGATATCACAAGTAATGGTAAGATTTCATCCTGCCCGGCACCGTATGTGGCAGTATCGGGTTCAGTGAGTGAGTCGGGGACGAACGGCATCCATTCTTTCTCTCCGGTGCCGAATTTCGGGGAGGATACTGTTCTTTTTGATGACAAACAGTCGGTTCACATTTTCTCTTTGGCTGCCAGGGCTCCTACGGGGCAAACCTCTACACAGGCAAGGCAGCCCTCGCACCGGGACTCTCCAAGCGGTTTGTCATTAAAGGTGGTGACCTGTCGCTCAAAGCCTCGATGGGCAAACCCCAGAATTCCAGTCCCTACCTCCCGGCATTTGGCAACGCATTTCCCGCAAAGGACGCATTTGTTGGGATCATAAATGAAATCCGGGTGGCTATCGTCTATGGGTACTTCCTTGAGGATTTTGGGAAATCTTTTAGTGGTGAGCTTGACTCCGAGGTGTTTGGCAGCTCTTTGCAGTTCGCAATTACCGTTGGCGGGGCAGTTTTTGCAGTCAACAGTATGGCTGGCCAGCAGCAATTCGAGTGCGGTGCGCGCCAGTTGCTGAGCATTGGCACTGAGAGTGTTTACCACCATGCCCTCGATTGCAGGCTCGGTGCAGGCGGGAACCGGCCCTGGCTTGCCCTCCACCTCAACAAAACACAACCGGCAGGATGCGGTAACCTTAGGCGCCTCACGAATGGCACACAGGTTAGGAATGTAGATATCATTATCCAGCGCTGCCCACAGAACGGAATGACCCTGGGGGGCGGAAATCGTTTTGCCATCGATGGTCAGGTTTACGTTACTCATTACTTATCGATTACCTGTTGATGAGGTCGCCTTCGCGGCCCATTTTATTGACTGCTTTCCTTATCTTTTTCATCATCCTTCTTTTCTTCCAGTGGGGGGATGGCTTCTGGCAACTCACTTAAGGGAGAAATCTTGGTGATGGCATTATACTCAGGCGGGCAGGCTTCCAGGCAGGTATCGCATTTAACGCATTTTCCCTGGTCGATCACTTTCGTCCCCGTTTTGCCCTGGTAAATGGCCTCCACTGTACAGGTGCCCACGCAGGCATCACACGATTTCTGGCATTTTTCAGGAATTATGTAATAAGCCATAAGGTTGTAGCACCGGCAGGAGGGACATCGCTTTTCGTTGATGTGAGCTTCATATTCATCACGGAAATAACGCAAGGTAGTCAGGATGGGATTTGGAGCCGTCTTACCCAGATTGCAAAGGGACCCTCCTTTAATATCGGTTGCCAGTCTCTCGAGAGTATCCAGAATATCAAGGCTGTCGGCTTCGCCTTTGGTGATGGAATCCAGCATTTCGAGCATCTGCCTGGTTCCCAGACGGCATAGAGTGCATTTACCGCAGGACTCACCCTGGGTAAACTCAAGAAAATACCTGGCCACATCCACCATGCAATCATCTTCATCGAGAACCACCATGCCGCCGGAACCCATCATCGAACCTGCCTCATGAAGAGAGTCGAAGTCGATAGGCCGGTCAAGCTCTGATTCAGGGAGGCATCCCCCGGAAGGTCCGCCGATCTGCACCGCTTTAAATTTTTTGCCACCGGGGATTCCGCTCCCGATGGAGAAAATAACATCGCGCAAAGTGGTGCCCATCGGGACTTCCGTTAAGCCAGTATTCACCACCTTTCCCGCAAGTGCGAAGACAGCGGTGCCCTTTGTTTGTTCCGTGCCAATGCTTGAAAACCACTCCGCTCCCCTTTCGATGATGCGCGGTACCGAAGCCAGTGTTTTGACATTGTTGATAGTGGTAGGCTTGCCGAACAGCCCCTTGTTGGCCGGGAACGGGGGACGGTAATTCGGCAGGCCCGGGTTACCTTCGATCGAGGCAATGAGAGCGGTCTCTTCGCCGCATACAAAGGCCCCGGAGCCCTGGAAAATCTGTAAATCGAAACTGAAATCGCTGCCGAGAATATTTCCCCCGAGTAAATTCAGGCTCCGAGCTTGTTCCAGAGCGGTCTTTACTCTTTCAACAGCCAAAGGATATTCGGCTCGGACATAGATATAGCCATGGTCAGCCCCGACAGCATAGGCGGCAATAATCATTCCTTCGATGACGGAGTGAGGGTCGCTTTCCAGTATGGAACGGTCCATAAAGGCACCGGGATCTCCCTCATCGGCGTTGCATATCAGATACTTAGGGTCCCCTTCGGCGTTGCGGCACAGTTGCCATTTCTTACCGGTGGGAAAGCCGGCACCGCCCCTGCCTCTTAATCCGGATTTGGAGATATCTTCGATAACGGATTCCGGATCGATCTGCAGCACCTTCACCATAGCGGAATAACCATTGTGGGCAATGTAATGGTCAATTTGAGCCGGATCAATACGCCCGCAGTTTTCGAGCAAAACGGGCTTTTCATAGGCGAAGCGGGGCATGTCGTAGATGGAAGGGAGTATATCATTAGGTTCCAGCGCACCAAGCAGGAACTCCAGACAGGGATCTTCGCCCAGAACCCAGTCTCGTACCAGTAATTCCGAGATTTCCGGTGTCACATAACCATATAAAAGCGGGGGATATTCGCTTCCCGGCTTGAAGATGGCAACCAGTGGCTCTGCATAGCAGTGCCCCATGCAGCCGACCTCAATTACAGAGATATCCAGTTGCGCAGCTTCGATTTGAGTTCGAATAGTGTTGAGCACATCGAGGGCACCGGCCGCTCTTCCACAGGTGGCGGTCCCCACAGTGATAACAAGTTTATCGCTGTTGAAGAGCTTTTCCCACTCAGAGCGGGCCTGTTGCTGGATGTGCTCGAAACTGGAAGAAATATCGCTGGTCACTGGTTTTCCTCTTTTTCTTTTTCCAGCTGATATTGAAGCAATATTCCGTCTACTCTTGTGGGAGTGATCTTGCCGTGGACTTCGTCGTTAATGACGGTTACCGGTGCCATGGCGCAGCACCCCACACAGGCAACAACATCCAGATCGAACTCCCTGTCAGGCGTGGTTTGGCGCTTGTCGATGTCCAGGCGTCGTTTCCACGCATCCAGTATTATCTGTCCTCCTGCCACGTGGCACGCTGTTCCCATACAAACTTTGATAGAGTATTTGCCGGGGGGGTTGAGGCGAAACTGGTTATAGAAAGTCACCACGCTGTAGACGTCCACCGGCGGGATATCCAGTAGCTCAGCGATTCCCTCCATAACCTGTGGAGGAAGATACCCTACTTTGCACTGGGCTTCCTGCAAAATGGGGATGAGATTGCTTTTATCTGGGGAAAAAGCGGTGCCGGCCTGCTGGAGAAAGTCTGAGATGGTCTCTTTCTCTTCGGCGGTAAGCTCGAATTGTTCCTCGGCCAAATTGTTTTACTCCAGGTCTGGGCAAAATTATAGGAGCAGGTACTTTCCCCTCCTGCCCCTATAAAATATAATAACCGAAAAATCTACCTCAGCAAAGAAAATAGAGCAAACTTGTCTCTAAACTTGACTTTATAGCAAGTCCTCCACCCGTTTAAGCAAATCCTCCGGCTTGAACGGTTTTTCGATATAATCCTCGGCTTCGAGCGTCATGCCTTTAGAGGCTGGAATGCTGGTTTCGCTCTTACGCTCACCATAGCTGGTAAGCATGATTACCGGAATTTCACTTAGTTTTTCGTCTTTCTTGATCTGCTCTGCGGCTGTAAACCCGTCTTTCACCGGCATGATGACGTCGAGGATAACCAGGTCCGGATTTTCCTCCCTGGCCTTTTTCAAACCTTCATCCCCATCAGAGGCGGTGATAACTTCGTATTTGGTCTGCAGTACAAGTTTTACCGATTCAACCAGATCAGGATCGTCATCAACTATCAGGACTTTCGATTTATCTGCCATTGGAGCACTCCTTTCTTGAGCTTAAGTCTTTTCGGGTGTTTTTATTTTGCGAGAACCTTCCCCACCTTTTCCAGGATTATCGAAGGTGATATTGGCTTCTCTATGTAATCTTCTACTCTCATTTTCATCCCTGTTTCCTCTTCGAAGCGGGCTCTACTCGCTTCCTCTCGCAGGGATGTCAGGACTATTATGGGAATGTGATTCCATTCCAGATGCTCTGCCGCTTTAAGCTTTTTGTAAACGGCGAAGCCTCCAACTCCGGGCATAATTAAATCAAGAATTATTAAGTCCGGCTTTGCCGACTTGACCTTTTCTATCCCCTCTGCTCCGTATCGGGCGGTGGTGACCTGATAGCCTTGCGATTCTAAAATGATGGTCAGCGCTTCCCGAATATCGGGGTCATCATCGATGACCAGGATGTTATGGCCTTGTGGCAATTGGTGCCTCCGCTCCTAACGATTTCATTATACTAACAGTTGAGGTAATAAGTCTAGCCTCAGATTTGCAGGGTAAAAGTGAATCTGGTGCCTGTACCGCTTGCAGGTGAAGGGCTTTCTACTTCGATCGTTCCTCCATGCGATTCGACGATCCTCTTCACGATGGGGAGGCCCAGGCCTGTTCCCTGCACCTCGGCATTGCTGGCCCGGTAGAAATCCTCGAATATGTGAGGCAGATCATCTTCCGGGATGCCTATCCCGGTATCCTCAACCTTACCCACAATAAATCCGTTTCTCTCCTCGAGACTGAAATTCACATTTCCCCCTTCGGGGGTGAATTTCACGGCATTGCTCAGCAGATTGGTAAAAAGCTGGCGCAATCGTATTGGCGAACCCTGAATGTGAGGAAGGTTTGAAGGTAAGTTGAATTTCACTTCGATCCGGCTTTCCTCCCCCAGTCTTACCGCATCCTCGAGCGGTCCGCTGGCAATCTGTGTCGGGGAGATTGCTTCAAACTCTTTGGTGATTTGCCCGGTCTCTATGCGGGAGATATCGAGCAAATCGCTGATGAGTTCCAGCAGCCCGTCTATCCGTTCACTGCTCCGTTCGATCATTTGCCTGTGTTTGTCGTTCAATTCGCCGGCGTATCCGCCCAGCATGACCTCGAAATAACTCTGAATAGCGGCAAGGGGCGATTTGAGGTCGTGAGCCACCAGTGACATGAAAGTGAGAAGCCGGTTTTTCCCCGCCTCCACATTTTTCAGTTCTTCGGTGGCCTTTTCCAGTTGGGACACTTTTTCTTGAAGGCGCTGCTTGTAGTATTCTCCCTGTGATTCGTACTCGGCGGCTTTTTTCAGGGCGATGGCCCCCAGGCTGGCAATGAGATTGAGGAACTGAATATCATCGTGAGAAAACCGACGATGTTCGTCGGTATAGACACGCAGCACGCCGGTGGTCTCTCCACGCAGGATTACGGGAACCGAGAGCATCGAGACTATCCCTTCCTTGATTGCCTGCTCACGATATTGGATGCGCGGGTCAGTGGACACGTCATCAACGGCAACCGAGTTGCCGCTCAATGCTTCGGCAAGAATAGGACCTACCCCTACCGGTCCTTTGCCGAGATAATTTTCGCTTAACCCGTAGGATGCTGTGTGAATGAGCTGTTTCCTGTTTGTGGAAAGCAGCATCAACGAACAGCCTTTGAGATCGAGAGCCAAAGCCGTGCTTCTGACGATGTCGTTGAGCACCGCCTCTCTCGACGTGCTCGAATATACTTCAGCAGCGATGTCGTACAGTGCCTTGTAAATATCAAGGGGCTTTTTCTCCATTCTGTTTTTCCCTTTTATTTGTGCTCCTGAATTGGCAACAATTATGCCAAGCATTTCAGGGGAAGTCAAGTGTCCAGGCGTGCTGCCGGTAAAATACGGAAGTCAATTGATTTTCGGCAGGATGCTTGACAATGTCTTACGGATTGTTGTACGCTATGCCTCAAAGTGGTTTGTCAAGGTTGATCCCTTCCCCGGTAAAGGAGTTTCTTTTGGAATGGCTATAACGATAACCCTGGATGGAGTTGAAGTAAGTGGGAACCCCGGAATGACCATCCTCGATTTAGCTAGAGAATCAGGCGTTTACATACCCACCCTCTGTCATGATCCCCATCTTAATCCCTACGGTGCCTGCCGTATCTGTCTGGTGGAGAACGAGCAGAACGGAGCCCTTCTGGCTTCCTGTGTGGCTCCTATAGCTCCCGGGATGGTGATCAATACGCGTTCGGAAAAGGTGATGGAGAGCCGCCGGACTATCATCAAAATGATGCTGGCCAGCCATCCGGATAACTGCATGGTTTGCGATAAGGGCAATCGCTGCCAGCTCAGGCAGATCGCCGCGGAACTGGGGGTCGGATGGGTGGATTTTCACCGGATCCCACACCCGGCCGAAATTCAGGATCTCAATCCGTTCATCGAGCGGGATTTGAGCAAGTGCATTCTCTGTGCCAAGTGCATCCGGGCCGACCACGAACTGGTGGTTGAAGGTGCTATCGACTATTTCAATCGCGGATTCCCCTCCAAACCGGCAACGCTGGGTGATACTCCCCTGGAGCTTTCCAATTGTACTTTCTGTGGTACCTGTGTGGCTCTGTGTCCCACCGGGGCATTGCAGGAGAAGATAAAACCCCATCGCGGCAGCACCGACAAAGCGGTCTCCACGGTTTGCGGCTTTTGCGGCTGCGGATGCAATATCGACCTGGAAATAAGCGGCGGACAGTTAGTGAGGGCCAGGCCCACTGAAGGGGATACCCCCAACGGGGCCACTTTATGCGTCCGCGGCTCCTATGGTTTCGATTATATTCACAGTCCGCATCGCCTCACGCAGCCGCAGATGAAAGTCGATGGCGAGTTTCAGCCCGTTTCCTGGGATGAGGCATTAAGCAAAATCGCAGGCAGGCTTGGTGATATCAAGTCGGCTGAGGGAGGGCAGAGTCTGGGGGTTTTAGGCTCCTCCAAATGCACTAATGAGGAAAATTATCTGCTGCAAAAATTCGCCCGTGAAGTGCTGAAAACGCCTAACATCGATAACGGCGGCAGCCTCTATAACCAGACCACTCGAAAGGGGTTTGCTGGTTTGCTGGAGTTTCCTGCCAGCACCAGTCCGATGAGCGATATCGAACAGGCTGAGGTGATAGTGCTGGTTGGGGACGACCCGCCGGCAGCCGCTCCTCAGGTCGGCTATGCCATCAAGAGGGCGGTAAAATACAAGAACGCAAGTTTGATAATCATCAATTCCCATGATACCGCTCTTGATTCATTTGCTCAATTTTCCTGGCGGCCTCAAAAGGGTACCGAAGAGACCCTGATTGGCACAATTATGAAGACGATCGTGGATCAGGGCATCTGGCACAAAAGCTTCGTGGGGGAGAGAACGTCGGGATTCGATGAGTTCTCTAAATCGCTGGAGAGCTTAACTTCTGAGCATGTGGAAAAAGTCACAGGTGTTCCTTATCAGGAAGTGCAGGATGTCGCCCGCCTCCTGGCACAATCCAAGAATGCCGTGATTATTTACGGTTCTGAAATCACAAGGCGAGCTTCCGGCGATCGAATAGTGGCCGCGCTGGCTGACCTGGCATTGCTTACGGGGAATATGGGAAAGCCGGGAGCCGGCATCCTGGCGATTCAGGAAGAGAACAACGGGCTCGGGGCTGCGGATATGGGTTGCCTGCCCGATTTCCTGCCCGGTTATCAGCCGGTGACAGGTGATTCGGGCTTGAGTATTTTGGGCATGGTTGAGCAGGCAAAATCGGGGAAGGTTAAGGGTATGTACATAATGGGTGAAAACCCGGTGGTGAGCATCCCCGACTCCGAAGAAGCCCTTTCCTCTCTGGATTTCCTGGTTGTGCAGGATCTGTTCCTTACCGAGACTGCTAAACTTGCCGATGTGGTTCTTCCCGCGGCCGGTTTTGCCGAAAAAGATGGCACTTTTACCAATTTTGAGAGGCGGGTGCAGCGGGTTTGTCAGGCGGTCGAACCGCCCGGCGAAAGCCTGCCCGACTGGCAGATAATCGGCAAAGTTGCTGAGGCAATGGGTTCTCCCCTGAATTATGATTCGCCGCGGGAAATCATGGCTGAGATTGCTTCTGGAGTGCCCCTCTATAAGGGAATAAGTTATGACGATATGCCTCCGGGAGGGATTTTCTGGGGTAAGGCGAATGGGGGGCGCCAGGGAACCGTTCGTTTGTATGAAGAAGGATTCTCTGGTGGCTTCGGCCGGTTTGCCGTCAGTGAGGTAGAAACCACAGAGGAAGGGAAGGCAGCGATCGGTGAAGAATGGCTTGCCGGCCGGACGGTTTTCCGGTTCGGCAGCGGAGTCCGAAGTTCCATGTCGGAGCGGCTGAGCGCATTCAACGGCAATGATTGAGATGAGGTTGAATCATGAGTAAAGAAGTCGAGGCACCGCCGGTTGACTTCATTCGGCTGGAAGAGATCATAGCTAAGTATAAAGGGCAGAAATGGTCTCTCATTCCGCTGCTGCAGGAAGTGCAGAAAGAATTCGGCTATATTCCTCCTTCTTCGATTGAACTTATTGCCGAGGGTGTCGGCATGTTTCCCACCCAGGTTCAGGGGGTAATCAGTTTTTATACCGGACTTTACACTACACCGCGCGGGCGGAATGTGGTCAAAGTTTGCCGGGGCACCGCCTGTCACGTTCGTGGTGGGAAAACGATTCTGAAGCTCGTAAAACAGAGGCTCGGGCTTGAAGAAGGGGAAACCAGCCCTGACCTCGAATACACCCTGGAAACAGTAGCCTGCATTGGTGTATGTGCCCTGGCTCCTAATATGGTTATCAATAACACTACGTATGGTCAATTGAACCCCAAAAAGCTGAATCAGATATTTAATAGTATAGGCAGGGATTGATTATGGAACAGCCTCAGCGTACCGTCTACGTTTGTCGAGGGACCGCCTGCATCTCCGGAGGTGGGGATGCGGTGTATGAGGCTCTCCAGAGTGAGCTGGAGAAGCAGGGCGTAGAAAACGCTACTATCGATTTCAGTGGATGCCACGGTTTCTGCCAGCAGGGGCCGAACGTAGTGGTCGAGCCGGAAGGGATTTTCTATACCCATGTTCAGCCGGAAGATGCCGAGGATATCGTGGGTATGCATCTCAAAGAAGGCAAACCGGTGGAGCGGCTTTACTATCGAGAGCCGTTGACCGGCGAGCCGATTGCGCTCCATTCGCAGATAAATTTCTATGCCAGGCAGCAGCGGGTAATTCTGCGTAATTGCGGACATATAAATCCGGAGAGAATCGAGGATTATATTGGACAAGGTGGATATAGAGCACTGCGCAAGGTCCTGGCAACCATGTCGCCTGAGGATGTAATAGAAGAGGTTAAGAAATCGGGGCTGCGTGGTCGTGGTGGGGCGGGCGCTCCCACCGCCATGAAATGGCAGTTCTGTCACGATGCCCCCGGCTCGACGAAGTACGTCATCTGCAACGCTGATGAGGGCGACCCCGGCGCCTTTATGGACCGTTCCATATTGGAAGCTGATCCGCATACCATGCTGGAAGGCCTGACCATCTGCGGCTATGCGGTGGGAGCCGGCACGGGTTATGTCTATGTTCGGGAAGAGTATCCCCTGGCCGTAAGCCGGGTGCGCCAAGCCCTGGAACAAAGCCGGGAGAAAGGTTTTCTGGGTAAGGACATCCTGGGCTCAGGATTTGATTTTGAGATTATCGTCATGGAGGGTGCCGGCGCCTTTGTCTGTGGTGAGGAGACGGCGCTGATGGCTTCCATCGAGGGTAAGCGAGGCATGCCCCGCCCTCGTCCTCCCTTCCCGGCAACTTCCGGCCTGGATGGAAAGCCTTCCAATATTAACAATGTGAAGTCGCTTTCCTCAATTCCCGTTATCATAGATAAGGGGGCCGAATGGTATTCGCAAATAGGCACTGAGAAAAGTCCCGGTACCGCCGTATTTGCCATAACCGGCAAGATTGCCAACAGCGGGTTAGTGGAGGTCCCTATGGGAACCCCTTTACGGGATATCATCTTCGATATTGGCGGTGGCATCCCGAGGGAAAAAGCTTTCAAGGCGGTCCAGACCGGAGGGCCGTCGGGGGGCTGCATACCCGCGCGCTATCTGGACCGGCCGGTCGATTACGATTCCCTGGCACAGCTGGGCTCCATTATGGGATCCGGTGGCATGGTGGTTCTGGATGAGAACACCTGTATGGTGGAGATTGCGCGCTACTTTTTGAGTTTCACTCAGGATGAATCATGCGGCAAGTGCACCCCATGTCGGCTGGGGACCCGGCAGATGCTGGAGATTCTCACCCGGATTACCCAGGGCGAAGGACAGGAAGGGGATATCGAAAAACTCGAATCCATTGCCCGGGTGGTAAAATCATGCTCCCTTTGCGGTCTGGGGCAAACATGCCCCAATCCAATTCTCACTACCATTAATTATTTCCGGGATGAATATGAGTCTCACATCAAAGAGAGAAAGTGCCCCGCCGCCGTCTGCGATGCATTGATGATTTCTCCCTGCCAGCATACCTGCCCGGTGGGGATCAATATTCCTAAGTATGTGGCTGCCATTGCGGAAGGGGATTACCGGAAATCCATCGACACCATTCGGGAAAGGAATCCGTTCCCGGCGATTTGCGGACGCATCTGCCATCACCCGTGCGAAGCACGTTGCCGCCGCGGCGAGCTGGATGATCCGGTGGCTATCCGTTCCCTTAAACGTTTTGCCGCCGACTGGTATTTCAACACTGTTACCACCGATCCCGAACCTTTCCCGCAGACCAGGTCGGAGCGAGTGGCGGTTATCGGCGCGGGCCCGACGGGACTGTCTTGTGCTTACTTCATGGCCCAGATGGGTTACAAGGCCACGGTTTTCGAGGCTCTCCCTGTTGGAGGCGGCATGCTGTCGGTGGCGATCCCCTCTTTCAGGTTGCCTGCTGAGATCATCCAGCAGGAAATCGACCATATCGCCAAAAAGGGAGTGGAAATTAGATATAATTCCCCAATCAATACCAATTTCACTGTGGATGACCTCCTGAAGAAGGAAGGCTACAATGCCGTTTTCATCGCTGCCGGCGCTCAGCGAAGTCAGCGGGTAGGCATACCGGGAGAGGTGGAAGCTCTCGACGGTTTCTATTATGGCCTTCAGTTCCTGAGGGATTCCAAAATCGGCCGGTCTTTGAATGTGGGCAAAAAGGTGGCGGTTATCGGTGGCGGCAACGTGGCGCTGGATACCGCCCGGAGCGCGCTTCGTCTGGGGGCCGAGGAGGTGAACCTCTACTATCGGCGCTCCCGAGACGAGATGCCGGTAACTGAAGTGGAATACGATGAGGCGGTGGCCGAGGGCGTCAAGATGAATTTCCTCACCAGTCCCACCAGAATAGAAAATGACAACTGGAGGATAACGGGGCTGCAGTGCATCAGGATGGAACTGGGAGAGCCTGATGACAGCGGCCGGCGCCGACCAGTTCCCATATCGGGTTCGGAGGAGTTCTTCGAAGCGGATACGGTGGTGGCCGCCGTGGGACAGGCTCCGGATATGTCGTTCCTGCCTGCCGACAGTGAGCTTGAGCGCACCCGTTGGGAGACGCTGAGTGTCGATGCCAATACCCTGGCTACTAATATCCCCGGCGTCTTCGGCGGCGGCGACTTCGTTACCGGGCCGGGCATGGTCATAGAGGCTATCGCCGCGGGAAGAAGGGGGGCTCTGGCTATCGATAAGTATTTCCGCAAAGACGACACTCCGGTAAGGATGTACGACCTTAAAACCGAGGTCTTCCGGGAGCCGGTTCCTGAAGAGGAGGAGGAAGAGGAGTGGAAACCCGAGCCACGGGCCGAAATGCCGATTCTTTCGCCTGAAGAACGCAAAGAGAGTTTCGAGGAGATCGAACTGGGATTTTCCGAGGAGCGTGCCCGCGCCGAAGCAAGAAGATGTCTGCGGTGCGATCTGGAAACATAGGGGGAAGCCATGAAAGCTATCACCAGTCAGAAGCCGTTTGAGGAAATAAAGGGATATCTGGAGCCTTTCGACCGGATTTTCATAATCGGCTGCGGGACCTGCACCACCATGATGAAAACCGGCGGTGTCGACGAGGTTGCTGAGATGAGCGCCCAGCTTCAGGACCTGGGCAAGCTCGTCACCGGGACCACGGTCCTGCCCACTGCCTGCGACGATATGACGGATGCTGTGATGAAAGAACATTCCCAGGCCATCGAGAATGCCAGTTGCCTGCTGGTGATGTCCTGTTCCCTGGGCGTGCAGAAAGTGGCTTCTTACATCGAGAAACCGGTTATTCCTGGAGTGGATACGCTTTTCATCGGGGTGGAGGACATTCCCGGCGTGTTCAAGGAAGTGTGCGAGCAGTGTGGACAGTGTATAATCGGGGAAACTGCTGGAATCTGTCCCATCACTGCCTGTGCCAAGGGTTTGGTTAATGGACCCTGCGGCGGAACTAACAACGGGATGTGCGAAGTCGACCCGGAAAAGCCATGCGCCTGGACACTTATATATGAGAGGCTGGAGAGATTGGGACAGCTTGATTTGATGAAGAAATATCATCCGCCAAGGAATTTCCAGGCAACACCCCGTCCCAGGATAGTTCGGGTGCCTTAATTTCAGGTTGGTCCATTTCAGGCTTCGGTATGGCAGGGATTCTGGCAAAGGCAGGAGAAGAACTATGGCGAAAAGTTTTAAGGAAGCGCTCGAATCCGGTAAATTTGTGATTACCAGTGAGATCGGCCCGCCGAAGGGGACGAACATCGAGCCGATGCTGCATCACATCGACCTGCTAAAGGATCTGGTTGACGGCATCAATGTGACCGATCACCAGAGCTCGGTGATGCGTTTCCCTTCCATCGGCGGGTGCCTGGCCATCAAAGAGCGTGGTGGGGAGGCGATTCTGCAGATGACTTGCCGCGATCGTAATCGCCTGGCTTTGGAAGCCGAGCTCCTTTTTGCCGCTACTCGCGGGATAAGGAATGTCCTTTGCCTCACCGGCGATGCGGTGCCGGTGGGGGACCACAAGGAAGCCAAGGGTGTTTTCGACCTCGATTCTTCGCAATTGCTGCATACCATACGCTTGCTGGAATCGGGCAAGGACCTGGGAGGCAATGACCTTGATGGTGCGCCGCAGTTTTGTGCCGGTGCCATTGTGACGCCGGAAGCCAATCCAATTGGGCCGCAACTTGCCAAGTTCGAGAAGAAAATCGAGGCGGGGGCGGAATTCATCCAGACTCAGGCCATTTATGACCTGGACAACTTTGCCAAATTTATGGAATATGCCCGGCAATTTAATGTCAAGATTATGGCCGGGATAGTGTTACTGGTTTCGGCCCGTATGGCCACCTTCATGAACAACAACGTGCCCGGCATCTTCGTTCCCCAGAGTTTGATAGACGAGCTGGCGGCCGCGCCCAAGGGCGAAGCCCTCAATACCGGTATCAGGATTGCCGGCAGGATGATCAAACAGTTGAAGGAAGAGAATATGTGCGACGGAGTGCACATAATGGCTATCGGTAAAGAGGACAGGGTCCCGGATATTTTGGCTGCGGCCGGTATCTCCTGATGAGAGTCATTTTATCGTTATTAAAAGGGGCGCGAAGAAGGCGCCCCTTTTTTTCGATATAAAAATTGATTTGAGTAGAGTTTTATGAGGGAAATGGAAGCACAAAAATCGGATGCTGCATCCTTTGTAACCGGGCATGTCCTGGCTGTCGACGGTGGCTTCGTGGCAAAGCAGGCTTCGGCTTATATGTTATTGCGTCCGGAATTCCCACTGGCAGGCAATCTCATCCGGTTCGTCACTAATGCCCACCTTCAGGGGCTTTACTTGAATATTGGGATTAACAACCTTGATATACGCCTTCATTGCCTCTTCCTCCAGCACATTGCAGGTCCACTCGAGCTTTTCGGGGTCCCGGTCTTTCAGCGCTGAGAAGGCAGGACAACGGTTCACGGTCAGAATAGCATGATTTTTGTCTTTCAATTCCCAGTCATAGTCGTAAATACCCTGGGCGAAAGAAGGGACAAACTGATTGGCCTTGACGTAGGCTTCCAGGTCATTCCCCTGAATGTTCAGGGCTTCAATAGTCCACTTCATTTCGCTTTTGCCGATCCGGCACCAGTTCTCGA
Source organism: Dehalococcoidia bacterium (assembly GCA_046498265.1). Taxonomy (GTDB): domain Bacteria; phylum Chloroflexota; class Dehalococcoidia; order SZUA-161; family SpSt-899; genus JBGLNL01. The sequence continues at coordinate 24,709 of JAWOBB010000055.1, forward strand.
TGAGGCATTGGCGGCAAACTTCTTCGCCGGCTCGTTTGCTCATTTGCTCCTGCCAGAATGAGTCCAGGGTCAGCAGTTCCCGGCAATAGGCTTGCAGCAACCTGGCCAGCGTTTCTTTAGAGAGATCCTCATATCGGATGTCGCGTTTGAAGGGACCACTATAGTCTTGCATTTCAGCCATGCTACTCCTCCTTTTTCAGTGGCTTGCGGATGAGTTGTGAGCGAAGTGATCGACTCGATTATTGTGGGTCCAGAACCAGCGAACGTGGTTTTCTGTGTGCTCAAATGCCAGATAACCCTTTTCCGCCAGTGCTCCCAGCGTCCTGTGCACCGAATCGTAGTTATGATCTGTCAGTGGTGTGACCCTGGAAGCGAGTTCGGTTACCGGGTCATGTCCGTCGACGGAAAAGCTTCCTGCTTTGCAAATCACATCCTCCGAGAGAAATTTGTAAATCAGGTTCATCCGGTCGACTCCCTCTACGTGCAGGGCCTCGTCAGGGGTGCAGTTGCCTTCCCGGCAGCGCTGCTTGACACCTTCCCAGCGATCTATGCGCCTCTTTTCGAAGTCGGCAAGGAATTTATTCATTTCTTCGGCGCTCAAAGCGGAGGTGCGAACGATGGCCTGGTTGGCATCGTACAGGTCCCAGTTATCGGTGAGAATTTCCAGGTCGTACCCGTCGATTTCCTCGCGCACTGTGGTCCCGGGGAACGGGGCCAGCATGTGATGGCCATATTCGATTTCGAGCTCTTCGGCGAAATTCTCGGTATCCCGCAGTGTCTGATGGTTCTCGCCTGGCAGCCCCACAATGAAAGAGGCATGGGGCTCTATCCCAACATCCTTGCAGTACTGCACAGCGTTACGGGCCTGCTCCAGCGTGATTCCCTTCTTCACTCGCTTGAGCATCTCGGGGTTGCCGGACTCTATACCGAAGCTTATGCCGTCACATCCGGCCTGGCGCATGATGGTGAGGATTTCTCTATCCACAGTATTTACACGGGAAAAAGCGCTCCAGCCGAAATGTAAATCTCGCCTGATAATCTCTTCGCACAGGGCTCTGACCCGTTTTTTGCTGGCGGTGAAAATATCGTCGGCAACATTGATGCGGTCGACGCCGTAAGCTAGAAGATGCTCGATCTCCTCGGCTACGCTGGCAGGTGAGCGGTGGCGAACTTTATATCCCACCATTTTCCGTCCCAGGCAGAAAATGCAGCGATTGGGACAGCCGCGGCTGGTGATGATGCTTACCGGGAAACCAAGTGCCGCGTAACGTGAGAGAGGAAGCAGGTGCCGGGCCGGAAGTGGCAGATTGTCCAGGTCCTCGATCAGAGGCCTGGATGGGGTGATAATAATCTCCTCTCCGTCGCGAAAGGCAATGCCGGTGATGCCGGGCCAGGCTTTCCTGTCCTTAATGAGAGGGATGAGCTCTTTCAAGGTTTCCTCGCCCTCGCCGGCGACAATCAAATCGAGTTCCGGGTATTGGTGGAGTGTATCCTCAATATCGAAGCTCACATGCGGGCCGCCCATCATGGTGATGAGCTCGGGATTGTGCCTTTTAGCTTCCTGTATGATACTGATGGAGGTCAGGAAATTCATGGTCACCGAATTGGTGCCGACGATATCGGGATTGAAGGAATCTAAATCGTGGTGCAGTTTTTCAGGGGTGTACTGGCTGACTATATAATCGAGAACGGCGACCTCGGCACCAGCCTCGATGCAGGTGGCGGCCACGTAGGAGATGCCAAGGGGAGGAGAAGGAGCCTCCGATAATGGATACGGAGGCGCTATAAGAGCTATTTTCATGCCGGGTTCGTGGCCCCTATCTCAATTTTGTTCAGCACAATATCGCGAAGGGTTGAAAATGCCACTGAATCGGCGGGGATCTCGATGACCGGCCTGGCTATCAAGTCGTAGTAGGCGATCTCTTCATCTGCCGGGATTACTCCGAATAATTCCAGCCCTGCTCTTTCAGCGGCTTCGATTAAGATATTCTCATTTCCGGAAACCCGGTTGAAAATGACTCCCATTCTTTTACATTCCACTATTTTGTCGTCGGTCACCATGCTCTGGATCATTTGGGCCGTCTCGATCCCCCGGGCAGTGGCGTCGCTCACAATCACCAGGGTACTGATATGTCGTATTACCTGGCGGTTAATCTGCTCGAGCCCTGCTTCGCCGTCGATGAGGATGGTATCGAAACTCTTTGAAAGGGTTTCGATTGTCCCTCGCAGAAGATCATTGACAGGGCAGTAGCAGCCCAGCGTCTCGGTACGGCCCATCGCCAGGAGGCTGTAGCCCCTCTCCGATTCCTTAAGTGCCTCCATGGCCATGTAATCGAGTGTCATTACCACTTTGGTCTTTTCCGCTTTATTGCCTCGCTGGGCTGTGCGGATAATGTCTTCTCTTACCTGACCCATGGTGCGGTCGACATTTGTTCCCAGTGCCGTGAGCAGCCCCATGGCCGGATCGGCATCTATCAACAGGAGGTTCCCCGCATTTCCGCTCTCCACGAAAATACGGCTCATCAGGGCAGTAAGTGCGGTTTTGCCGACTCCGCCCTTGCCGCATACTGCAATCAAACTCTTACCTTCCGTTACTGCGTCAGTCGTTGGTCTCATTGACTTCCTTCCCTCCTTTCGTCCAGGCTCCTGAAAGTCTGCATGGATTAAGGTGGGGAAAAGCTTACGGCAGGGCACAATGACGAAGCCTTATCTTTGCTCCATCTTCCATTTTTCCAGCAGCATTTGCTTGATACCATTGCAACCGTCCCTGAATTCACAGGCGCTGCAGTCGAGATTACATGTCAACTCATAACCCTTGGATTTCCAGAATTCCCTGATGAGGTCATCGCGAATGCTTAAGGTATCTTTTGCGATTTCCTTCAAGGGCATAATATCTTCTTTGGCTGATGTTACAAAGAGGATTTCCATCGACTCAATCTCTTCAATGGCTGATTTCATACTGATCATCAGCGCCTTTCCGATAGTTTCCATGGAAAATCCCTTGGCAGCTGCATCCGTGCTGATTCGTCCCCATATACTGTCGGTGGTCGTTCTCTCCATGTACCCTTCAAGCTGGTCTCCCAGATGCTCACAGTCTTCCATTGTTTCCTGTAAGTCAGGATACAGGTCCTCCCCTCCCATTATCAGCACCTGTCCGAAAGTGAGGCTGGCCCCCGGAGATTCGGGTATATCGGGACCGATGAGGGTTATTTTCCCGTCCTGGAGGGCAGAAGAATTTTCAGTCCACAAGATAAACGAACTGGAGCCCGCTTGAGGATTGCCAAGTTCGGCGAAGGTTTTTGATTTCATGATGATGTTCGGGTTGGCGCCTGCCCTGAACTCGACCGGCATATCTTTTCTGATTTCCTCGATCGACCCCGAACATTCAAATTCCTTTATTTGGCGTCCCTGCTGCTCCAGGTACGTAATGTAATCTTTTGTCCGATCGATATACGGATCGTAACCTGACATGGATTCGCTCCTGCCCCTTTCTTTTACAAGTACCAGCGAAAAATAACGCGCTCATAGATTGCTTTCTCTAGCGTTCCTCTATGAGCGCCGTTATTAGCTGCTTATTTAAATTTTGTTTACTTTAACCAAGTCCCATCGAATTGAAAAATGTAGATATCCTGTCTTTAACCTGCTCCGGCGTGGTGTAGCGCCGGTCGAACAGGTCGAGCCCTATGTGCAGGAACGGGACATCGAGTTCCCGGCAGGTTTCACGCATTATGGCTATGGAAGCGGCGCCGTCCTTGTGTCCCATGTGGCCCGGCCAGATGACGACGTCGATATCATAGTCCTTGACGATGCGACGAATATCGTTCGAGAAATTCTCGGCGGTGCCTCGGGCCTGACGTATCATGGGAGCATCGACCAGATTTCGCTGGGCCAGGGACCTGAAAATCGTATCCTCTGTTGAGGTATCGATCAGGGTGTACGGATAGTTGCCGAACATATCCATGGTCAGCACTGCTCCCCATTCCTCTTCCATCCATGGCATGACCTCGAAGACCCATCCATAGGGGAGGATATCGAACCAGAAATACCTTATTTTTTCCTCAACCCCCTCGGGACCTTTGCCGGCCTCGACGTTTTGCTCGGCACACTTGACCAGTTGTTCGAACCACTCGGTGCACTGCCTGTCGCCTGAGACGAAACACTGGCTGATGGCAAAGGCCTGAGCCCCGCCAACTCCCCAGCCATGCGGACATGGCCTGGCGCGCCGCAGCTCGTTGTATTCCTGCCACAGGCTGAAGGTCCGGTTATCCTCTTCACAAACCTCTTTGAGTTTTTTCATATCGAGGGTTTGTTTGGTGTGTTTTTCCAGGAATTCTACCATGCGCTTGAGTTCATCAGCGAAATAATCCAGTGCCCGGTCATCCGTCGTGTAAGGCGGGTCGGCTGCATACACGGGCACGTCTTTCCATCCTTTGTTATGCATCATGACCTGGTGCAGCATGGGGGCCCCGTCGCAGGGGTAAATCAGTCCCAGGCATGCTGTAGGTACCGGCATCTGGCCGGTCTCGATGTAGTATATTGGCAGTCGAATGGCAGTGCAGGTATCGGTTCCCAGCCCGATATCTTCGGCGCCTTGAAGGTCTTCCAGGAGAAAGGGTGCTGAAGCTGCCAGGAAAGGCGTTTCCATGAGCATGTACCAGGTCAGGTCCATGGCGTGGAAAATCTGGGGGGCGTTACAGAAATACCCGGCGATAAAAGGCTTGCCGTGTTCGGCGCAATCGAGAACGGACTCCTTGGAATTGAGGAGAATATGGAGCAGTTTCTCTTGAAGCCGATTCTCTTCACCGGGCAGCAGTTGGACTGTGTCAAGAAGCATTTGAAACCAGTCTCTTTCCTGTCGGTATCTCTTAAGAGTCAATTCAAATGCTGCGTCATCACTTCTGTCTGACATAACCTTTAACCTCCAATCATTTCCAGGAATGCCTGCATGCGGGTTCTAAGCTGTCCCTTACCTGCCAGTATGTACTCACGGTCGAGCTGCAGGAAGGGAACCCCTAACTCTTTCAGGTCCTGTTTGTTCATGTAGTGCTCCATCAACCACGAATCACAGAACAGCAGCCGTTCGCCCACGACCCCGTCCACTTTGAAATCCTTGATCAGGTCTCGCATGAACTGGGCCCGCCTTGGCTGATCCCCGTAGGTGCGGGGACAGGTCGGCCGCTGCTGTACCTGGTAACGGGCTATGGCTTCGATGGGATCGCCTTCCTCGTCTATATCGACCAGGAAGAGCCTGGTCCCGAAACAAAGGTAATCCGTTACTACCAGCCCGCCGTGATCTTCAACTATATTCATGTATTCCGGGTCATCCAGGATGCCCCCGGCGATCATCAATCGAAACTTGTAGTCCTTGATTCCCTCGGCACTCTTCAACTCCTCCAGCAGTTCCTTGAGCATTGAGTTATATTTTTCGCGGGGGATGGCGGTGCTGGCTACGACTGCCGCCAGTGCCTGTTCGCCGGTAATGGGTGGATTATCCAGTTTGCGCAGATCGTACAGTTGCCTCAGTAACCGACGCGTTTCGTTGTGGATTTTGATGGCCTCTTTAAGGTCATCAGCCGTTATCTTTACACCGAAATTTTCTTCCAGATCGTTTTTTATGAAAAGGACTTCATCCCGGTACCACTCGACCGCGTGGTCCGTGGCCTGCTTGGTGAGATTGAACATGCGAACGAATGATGGTTTGTCTATCTGGCGAATCCAGTTGTCATAAATTCGGCGAACGTGGTCGCAACTGTTGGGAACAATGAGGCCGTCAAGAATCTCGAATTCCCCGCGCATTGCCAGATTGAACAGGTGGCGCGGGAAGGAACAGTTGATGGTGATAAAATAGGCATCCGCCAGATCGGTTCCCGTGCTGCCCGTTGCTCTCATCCGGAAGGGGTACATTCCCGCTGCAGTTATCAGCTCATCGGGCACATGGGTACAGAAATACCCCATTATTTTGCCCCCATTTTCTTTCCACTCCTTTAAGTAGGGATTAATGAGGGTGGTAGTGATTTCCTGGAATTCGTCAAGAACTTTTGACTTTATATTAGTTTCCAAGGGAACATCCTCCTTTCCTGAAAATTAGGAATTGGCCGAAACCTTGTCTATAGCCAGAAGCGCTGCCCCTATGGCCCCATTGAGCTGAGGGTCCCGGGGAAGATTGGCTATACTGGTCCCCAGCATTTCCTCCAGTGCCTTGGCCAGGCCGGCGTTCTTGGCGCATCCCCCGGTTACGGCAACCTCCGGAACCAGCCCCACCTTTCTAACCATGGAGCTCAACCTGCCGGCAATGGAGATATTGATTCCGGCTATGATGTTTTTAATTGCATGCCCCTCATTAATCAGAGTGACCACTTCCGACTCGGCGAACACGCTGCACTGGCTGGTGATGGTGGATGGCTCATTGCCCTGGTTTTCAAGGGCCGAAATACCCGCAATATCCATCTCGAGCGCTCGAGAAATCCCTTCAAAGAATCGGCCTGTCCCGGCAGCACAACGGTCGTTCATGACAAATTCTACAACCTTGCCTTTATCGTTTAAGGACATGACCTTGCAATCCTGCCCGCCAATATCCACTACGGTTCGAACTGCCGGGTTCATCCACAGGGCACCGCGCCCGTGGCAGGTTATCTCCGATATATTCTCATTGGCAAAAGGGACCTTCCTTCTCCCGTAGCCGGTACCCACAATGTAGTCGAGTTCCTCGATCGAGGAAAGGCCGGCCTGCTTCAGGGCATCCTCCGTGGCGAGTTTGGCAGTCTTTTCCGGCTGAATGGTGGCATTCATTAGTGCAGTGCCAACGATTTCACCATCTCTCATAATGACGGCCTTTCCCGTTGTGGAACCGATATCACAACCTGCGACGATCATAAGTTACATTCCTCCTTTACATAAAGCAAAACCCGATATCAGGCGATCTCATCGAACAGCTCTACCGCCATGTCGCCATCGAGGAAGGGTGTCACTTCCACGAACATTTGGGCCAGGTAGTCAGTTGAACTGTGAGCTACGAAGGCATCCATGTCTTTATATTTTTCCAGAACCATAAATGTGGAAGGGTCATTCTGGGCCCGGTTAAGCGTGTAGGAAAGGGTTCCTTCCTCGGCTCTCACTTTGGGGAGAATATCACGAAGGGCTTTCTCCACTTTTTCTTCCTCACCTGATTTGGCCTTGAGTTTGGCTACCACTACGATCATGCTGCTCTCCTTAAACCTTTATATCCATCCTGTTGCCTGATTACCCTGCCGGCCTGCTCTTCGATTTGCCTATTTTCCCTTCTGCCTGCTGACTTAACAGCTCGTCCAGGTCCAGGGGATCCCCTTTCGATGGTTCCCTCTTTAACCGGATAGCCCCCTCGGGGCACCGTTCCGCACATACCCCACAGCCCATGCACTTGTCAAAGTTGACTACTGCCCTGTCTCCATCCTCATTCATGCTGAGAGCGTTGAAATGACAGAAATGGTCATCAACGCAGCTTTGGCATCCAATACAGTCGTCGGTGACTTCAGCTACGTAACCTGAAGGTGCGAGGATGGGGACGGTTCCCTCCAGCAGGTTCCACATCTTGATTCCCATGCAACTGAAACTGTCACAGTTGCAAATCATGTGATAGCACTTGCCGATTTCCTTCTTGAACCAGACGGTCTGGACCAGCCCTTTTTCACGTGAGTAGTCAAGCACCTTGAGGGCTTCTTCCTCCGTTGCCTTGTGGAACATGTGATTCTGTTCGGCTATGAAATCGGCCACGGGCTCGCCGACAAACATGCATATTTCCTGCTCTTCAGGAGGAATTTGCGGATTTGGATCGGCTGCCCGGCAGGCACATCTCCCTATGGCTATTGATTGCGGATTGTGCAGCACGATGTCCTTGGCCTGTTTAAAAGGGACAACCCTCTCGGGAATATCTATATTCACATCTTCCTTCTGCTGTATCAACCTGATGGCTTCCTGAAGCCTGACTACTTTGGCATGGTAAATGCTTGTTTCGTGGTCAGAGGCGGCATCAGATATGTGCTGGATATACATATCCATCATATTCTCCAGCCCCGGATCAAGTTCATAAGGAAGCTCTGTGGTAGGCATTCCCAGGGACTGGACCACTTTGTTAAGGAAATAGTCTATATATTTGAGGTAAAGATAAGAAGGATAAAAATCGTTTTTGTCATCAAAGGAAAAGTAATCGTAAAGGGCTTTGACCGTTTCGTTGTGCATTATCCCTCCCTTTTAATCGTGGCCGATAACAAACTATTTTCAATAAAAATTATTTCGAAATTTCCAACAATTTTAGTTTGGCACAAAACCTAAATAATGTACAGGGGAAAAGTACTGTATTAATCCTTAAAAAGTACGTAAAAAACAATACGTATTAATTGAAGGACAACAAATAGGTTCTGAGATTGGCCTTCTGGTTTTTCAATCCCAGCTTGGCTCGGATATTGTAGCGATGGGTCTCTATGGTTCTGAATGACATGCTCAGCAGCTCGGCGATTTCCTTGGTGGATTTGCCTTGCTTGACCATATTTGCCACCTGAATCTCGGTGGGAGTGAGCCTCATATATTTGGTGGAGATGCCCTGCATGAAGGGTGAAGTGATTTCGTTGAGGTTTTCTTCCAGGTTTTCCAGGTATGCCTTCTGGGTGTTGTCCAGGTCGGTTTTCTTCAGCCTTTCCAGATAGGGAAAGGCAAATTCCCTGATATTGAATTGAATCCTTTCCCCCATTTCCGCCCTGACTTCCTCAGCTTTTTTCAACATGACCCGCAGAGCGGTGTTGGCTTCTTCGAGATTGGCAGTGCGCTCCTTTACCAGCCTTTCCAGCTCGTCCTGATGCTTGTGAAGCGCTTCCTCAGCCCTTTTGCGTTCGGTGATATCCCTGGTGATAGAAAGAAATCCTACTACCTTACCATCTTTTACCACTGCCCGGGGATTCACTTCCAGGTAGACCTGGTTGCCGTTTTTGTCAAAAGCTTCGAATTCAAGAACCGGATTCTGCCCCGGGTCTTCGCCGATCAGCTTTCGAGTGTATTCGAGGCTCTTTTCCGATGCTTCGGGGGTCAGTGCGCTAAACTCGTAGAATTTTTTCCCGATTACATCCTCTCTATTGTGTCCGAAAATCTCCTCGAATTTGTGATTGACATCGATAATTCTATCTTCCAGGTCAACGTAGGCGATGTGGTCGTTGGCATTTTCAAACATCGTTTTGAATTTCTCTTCGCTTTCCCGCAGTTTTTCGATAGTTGCCCGGAGCGAAGCAATTTCCTTTTCCTGCTCCACGAGGCGCTCTTCAAGTTCCTCATAAGATGGTTTATTTTCCACGAAATTCCCCCGATTAGAACTAAAAAGGCCCATACCTGCTGGCATTGCTACCCGGCATGAGCCTTTTGAATTAGCGTTCCTTGAAGGTCTAGCGATATGAGTAATTGGGTGGGGCCAAGCCTCGGACGTGTTTCCTTACCTTCCATAATTCTTCGATGAGTGATTCGGGCTCTTCCTTGCCCTGTTCCTCCCAGGGTTTGCCCAGGTTCATATCTGTGGCAATGCTTTTATAAGCCGAGTAAGCTTCGGCACAGCTGGCGTTAGAACCAACCCACCAGCACCCACCGGTGGCATACAGGTTCTTTATGGGGGTGCGGTAATTGGCCAGTTCAGACGTTGGCCTGTTGGCTCCCACCTGAGAAGGAATGCGGTCGATTCCCGCCATGGTGCCATTAGGTGCCAGGTTCCTCATGCGCAGGTTATCATAAGGACTGTTGGTATCAATGCCGATGATGTTGTCATAGGTCATGTTAGGGGCATAATCCTTCCATATTTGCATCAACTCATCAGCGTATCGCCTCTTTATTTGCAGCCATTCCTTTTCGGTATACTGAGCGGCAGGTGGCGAAAGCTGCTCGTTTTGCACCACGTGTTTACCCGGCGGAGCCATTGAAGGATCGACCAGGCTGTGGCAACCGACAGTGGGGCAATAGTCCTCAATCGGGGGCCATTCCAGGGCCTTTTCATGCTGGCATTCCCGGGCAATGTGCATAGGGTCGGGGTCCGGTTGAAGCCCAAGCCATTCACATTCATGGATATCGGGATTAAAAGCTTCCGCCTTGTACCTGGGAGCCTCATTAACTGCGAAGCTGTACCACATGAGGCAACCGAATGATCGGGCCAGATTGCGTACCTTTGTCTTCAGTTCGTCGTTGATGTATTCCTCCCCGATTATCTCGAAGCACAGCTGCTCAGGACTCATGCCGGCGCTGATTACCAGTTTGTTGGCTTTTATCTGGCTTCCGTCTCGAAGCTGTATTCCGGTGGCGGTTCCGTTTTCGATAGTGGCCTTTTCCACATCGGAATGGGTGAAGAACTTGCAACCCATCTGAACGAGGCATTGATGCACAGCGTGGGCTACCTGGTGAGTCCCACCCCGGTTGAATCCAATGGTAGGTAAAGTAGCAGTGTATCCGAGGGCGTTAACTCCGCCGCCCGGCTCGGTAATGTCGTCGACTGAGGAAACAGCGAATCTCAAAACACAGGATTGCAGTTCCTGGCTTTCGAACCATGTCCTGGCTGCATTCAGCATGGTACCGGTGAGGATGTCCTCGGTTGGATCGAATCCGGCCTCGATGAGCTTGGGATATAAATCCATCTGGCGCATCAATACTTCTTCACGAGCCTGCCATTCAGGGGGCAGGAAAAGGTTATCCATCTGTACTCGCTGGTACAAGTCCGAGTTCTCCAGTTCCCACATTTTCAGCCATTTGTCTGCATCCGACTGAGAAAATCGGGCGATCTCCGCCGCGGACCTTTCCTGTGTAGGGTCGTGCTTGTCACTGTAAATAGCAATTGCAGTCTCGTTATTCCGGAAAACGAAACCGTCACTGCAAAGATGCTGTTCCCATTGGACACCGTAATCCCACAGTTCAGGGAAATCCCTCCAGGCCGGGATGTAATACCAGGGCAGGATGATATTGGCATGGTCGTTGCCGCGGAAGCCGGGTGCTGAGAGTTCTTCAGTACACAGGCAGCCGCCAATCTCGTGCCGCCTTTCAAATACACCAACGCTCATGCCGCCATATTTGATTAGATATAAGGCAAGGAATAACCCTTTATTTCCTCCACCGATTATTACCGCATCGAAAGACTCATCAGGCATTCGGAACCTCCACGTCATTTCTTAGATTGTATATTGCAGGAGCACGACTGAGTTTCCTCCTGCACCAAGGGTCGGATAGTGAAATGATACCGTTTTTACTTTCAAATGTCAATATTACGAGGAACCGAAAAATCTGATAAATCACATTGAGGATTAAGTGAGGACCTCATTCCTTAAGGTTGTGTTTGAATTCGCAATATCATCACCAAAGATGGTTCATGTTATTAGGTAGTGCTTGTCAAAATGAGATTCTTGTTGTATAATAATTAACTGCTTTAAATTTTGGGAATGTAAAACGGGTTAATTGATGGCAGGGAAAGAATGCCGGCGTTCCTTTTCCGGGCAAACAGGGTGGAAAAGGGAAAGGAGAGAAGGTTATGGAAGCGGAAAACAATAGAAGGGGAATGGATGCGAGCCATGTCCCGAGCGGCCAGGATATCCGAGCCGTTTGTGACACCGTCCTGGACCATGCCCAAGGGCAACTGGCAGGTCAGGTAAGCTGGCTGCAGGGACTTGATCTCCGCTGGGAGATAGAAAGCGCCCGGTTTGATCAGGAAGAGCAGCATTACAAAGTGTTAATTTTGTGCTATCCTGAAAGTGCAGATGTAGAAAGCAAGGCGCGATGGGAGTACCATGTTGGTAGTGATGGGGAGCTTTATCCCGGTACTCCGGTATGTCAGTCTAAAGGGGGGTGGACACAGAGCATGGATAACGAAAGAGAAGAGAAGAGTTCAGAAAATAAGGTGCCGGAAGCAATCATGGAGGCATTCTCTTCCGAGGAGAAGATGGAAGCAGCCGAGGCTTTGAAGGAAAGTGCTGCCGAGCATGCTGAAAACGACGAAATCGATCAGGCTATCGAGGATTATACCAAGGCCATCGAAACATACCCCAAGGATGCGGAAGCTTATCAGGAGCGTGGGCTCCTTTACAAGGGCATGGGGCAATATGACCTGGCCATTGCTGATTACTCCAAGTCCATCGAGCTGGAACCGGATGACCCAGTGGCGTACAATCGGCGGGGAATAACCTATAGCATTCGAGGGGAATATGATTTGGCCATCAGCGATTTTTCCCGCTCAATCGAACTGAACCCCGATGCTGCGGTTTCTTATAATAATCGCGGTTTTGCTTATCGTAATAAAGGCGAGTACGACCAGGCCATTGCCGATTTCACCAGGGTTATAGAGTTAAGGCCCGAAGCAGCTATGCCATATAATAGCAGGGGTTTGAGCTACGATGCCAAGGGCGAAACAGAGCTGGCAATTGCCGATTATTCCAAGGCTATAGAACTGGATCCCGATGATGCCGTAGCATATAACAATCGTGGGTTTGCTTATGATGACAGGCGGAAATACGATCTGGCAATCGCCGATTTTTCCAAGGCTATCCATTTGGACCCTCGGGATCCGGTAGCATATCGCAATCGAGGATTGGCGCATCGGCACAAGGGTGAGTATGACATGGCAATCGCCGACTATTCACGTGCTATCGACCTGGACCCGGATTCGCCCAGGGCTTATAAGAATCGGGCGATTGCATATAGCGTCAAGGGAAGATATGACCTGGCGATTATTGATTATACCAAGGCCATTGAGTTGGAACCTCAGTCACCGGGAGCCTATAACAGCCGTGGTTTGGCTTATAGCGGCACAGGTGATCATGACTCCGCTATTGCTGATTTCAATACTGCGATTGAACTGGATCCCAAGGATGTAACAGCTTACAATAACCGTGCGCGGGCTTATCAGGCTAAAGGATTGACCAGGAAAGCCGAGGAGGATTTCCGCAAAGTGCTTGAGATCGAGCCGGAACACAAAGAAGCTCGAAATTGGCTGGATAAGATGCAGGAAACGGGAGATAAAGGGAAAGCAAAAGAAAAAGTAGAAAAAAAGGTTGAAGACAAAAAAGCTGAAGAAAAAGAGGAGAAGAAGGGAAAGAAGTTCAAATTCTGGTAGTTTTCAGATTATCATAAAGTTGGGAAGGGATGTTTTACATAAAGGGGAATGGGGCCTGAAGGCTCCGTTCCCTTTTTATTATAGTGGTGCTGATAACGAAGACAATTTGCCCGCAGTTTTTAAAAGATAGAACCGGCAAATGAGTATCCATGTGTTTGGGCCGGATTTGTTTGTGGAGGTGTTAATTTGACCGCGAAGGCAGCTAAATGTTATCTTTAAAGAGATATCCGGGTCAGCCACTTACAGAAATAAAGCCGTGAACCTGCTCAAAAAGATTTTACATCAGCCTCCGCCTGAAGCTGCCAGTCTGGGGCGAAATGACCCCTGCTGGTGTGGCAGCGGGAAGAAGTATAAGAAGTGCCATTTCGAGGCCGACCAGAAATACTTCGCCCGCAAACGCAGTGAGGGATGCACTACCTCCACCTGAAGTCGCTGAAATTAAGGTGAGTTTCACCTTCCCCGGATAAGCGATAAACTCGCTAAGCCTCTGTTTCCTTAGCTCTCTTGCGATAGACTATTCTGGCAAGTAGAATACTCATTTCATAAAGGATGACCAGCGGCAGGGCCACCAGGCTCTGATTTATGGGGTCAAAAGTAGGGGTGATCATGGCCGCCAGGATGAAAGCTATCACTATTGCCCACCTGCGCCTGCGTGCCAGCGTCTCCGGCTTGACGATCCCCAGCCTCGCCAGGAAGGTTATGATCACCGGCGTCTCGAAAGCAAGACCGATGGCCACAAGGAACCTGGTTACAATAGAAACGTAGTTGTCGATCCTGATTTCCGGCCGGGCAACGTCACTCATGAATGTGACCAGGAATTCGGTAGCCGGGGGTACCAGTATGTAATAACCGAATACCAGCCCCGCGGCGAACATCAGGATTATCCAGGGCAGCGCGATATATACATACTTTTTTTCCTGCCGGGTAAGCGCCGGTGAGACAAACATGATGAGATGATAAACGAGGAAGGGCATCGCCAGCACCAGGCCGCCCATGAGGGCTACCTTCATGTAGGTAGCCAGCATGCCCGTCATCTCGGTGTAGATGAGGCTGATATCGTCGGGGGCGGGATTTTTGAGGAAGTCGAAGATATACTGACACTGATATTCTTCAGCGAATACGGCCATCGTCGTTACCGCCAGTATAATGAGGCACTTTATTAAGCGTTGCCGCAGTTCGTTAAGGTGACCGGTAAAGGTTAACTCTTTGCTGTCAGCCACTGTCGGATGCCTTACCTTGTGCCGTCATTAGGTTCGTTTTCCGCCGAATTCTGAGTGCCCTCGGTTTTTGCTTCATCCTGCTTCGAATTCAGGTCCTCTTCCTTTTGCATCTCCCTGAATTCCTCGGATACCTGCGCCTTGAAGTCCATGGTGGCTTTCTTGAAAGCGCTTATATCCTTACCCAGATTAATATCGTCGGTTTCCGCTTCTCCCTTTTTTGAATTCAGGTCCTCTTCCTTTTGCATCTCCCTGAATTCCTCGGAGACCTGGGTCGTAAGGTCCATGGTGGCCTTTTTGAAAGCGGTCATGCCCTTACCGAGGTTTCTGGCGATATGCGGCAGTTTCCCCGGGCCGAGGGCTATCAGCCCCACGATGAGGATAAGGAGCACTTCCGCAGGGCCTATACCAAAAAAATCCATTCCGTTTCACCTGGGGCAGGCTTTGGCACGAAATTGAGGCAGGAAGCTATGGCAGCTTCCCTTTGCAGGATAGTAGTGGAACTCTGTCGGGGTAATCTCTGGGGATAACGCTAGCTCTTTGACTTGCCCGCGGCCAGCTTCCTGGTGCCTTTCTGGCGCCTGGATGCCTCCTCGGCCTCTTCCTCCTCGTTTTCCCATTCGTCGAGCTCTCCTTTCAGGTCACTCTTTCCCCGGCGGAATTCCCGGATTCCTTTGCCAAGCGCTCCGCCGACCTGGGGCAGTTTCCCGACGCCAAAGACTATGATGACCACCGTAAGAATGATCAGAGCCTCCGGCCATCCAAAAGTATGAAACATTCTGCCCTCCTTTATTTTCACTGATTTATGTATCCGCGGTCAAGCGCACCGTTCAGGCGCTCCTGATGAGCATAGACGGAAAGCCGGCTGTTGCGGGCATATCCGACCAGCGTCATGCCCCTGTCCTGAGCAAGTGAGATCGCGCAGTCGGTAAGGGAGCCGCGGGAGACCGCGATGGGCACCCCCATTCGGAGGGCTTTCCACATGGTCTCAGAGGAAATGCGCCCGGTCGTGAGCAGCACATTGTCCCGGGTTGGTATTTCCTCCAACAAGCATTGGCCCATGATCTTGTCTATGGTGCTGTGCCTGCTGATATCCTCAGCGACGACGACCAGTTCACTGCCGCACCCCAGGGCCGAGGTGTGAACTCCGCCACAGTAGTTATATATCTCGGCCCGCTCGTTCAATTGTCTCATCATGGAGAGTATCTGGGCGGGGATCAGCTTGAGATTTGAGTCGATTTTCTGCCCCTGCGGCACCCCAGCCATATCCCCCGGCTTACTGAGGCTGACATGAGCCTCCCAGCTCCCTTCATCTATGTCTATGCCTGCCACATCTCTTTTATCATCGATTAGGCCCCGGAAGAAAAGAGCCCCGAAAACGAGCTCGGTCAGCCTGGCAGGCGTGCAAGGCAGGGTCACCAGCTCCCTGTCATCTGCATATATGGTGAGGCGCATTTCACTGGGTGCGGCAACCGATTCCGACTCCCATCCCGCAGTAGAGAACCGGTTACAGTTGATATCGGGGGTCACCCCCCTTAGCGGTAATTCCTTGATACTCTGTTCCATTTCAAATTAACCTGCCTTATAGCCTTTTTCCTGCCCCTGCCTGTCCATATCGGCGGTCAGCACTCTCTCAAAGGGCAGCAGTATCTCGGCTTCGGTCCGGCGCAGGTCGATGGCTTTCAGGTAGGCCTTACACTGGTCACAAACGTAGAGGCGATATAAACCTTCCTCATCGACGAAGTATTTCAGCTTCCCCTCATCCTTGTTGCCGCAGAAAGGGCATTCCGTGCGCTGGAAAAGCCACTGGGCATCGCATCGGGAACAGAGCAGCCACCTGGCCCCCTTCTCCTTCTCCAGAAAGGCAAAATCAGGCTTTCCGCCGCAAACAGGGCAGTAATTAAGACGCCATAGTTGCTGGGGAACCAGGGCAATCAGGGCCTCCGCCTGGGCAACCAGAAAGGGCTTAACGGTGCAGTGGATGGCTGCTGCCAGCGGCTCCTCCTCCAGGTCATTGGCCCGGGCCCAGGGCAGGAGGGACGAATTCTCATACCAGGCTTTCGTCATTTCCTTGAGGAGAGACATATCGGAGCTGACCTCCCTTAATCCTTTCGAGGAGGAGTTCATGCGTTTGCCGATGGGCGCAATAACTATCTGGAAGAGATTCTGAAAGGTCGGCCAGTCCAGCGACAGGGCGTCCCACTCCAGGAGGGGGATGCCCTGATTTATGCGGGCATTGACCTCATCTTCGCTTAAATGCGGCTTACCTGACCAGGTACATGCCCTGAACTCGGATTGAGCGCTCAGCAGGTCTTTGTAGAACTTGAGAAGCTCCGGCAGGGAATGGTCCTGCTGCCGCCACTCCTCTATCCTTTCCAGAATCTTATCGTTGACTTCCATCATGGCACTGCACCCCTTAAGCCTTTATGATTGGCCTTTTCCCTCCATAACCCTGCTGTACCACTTGCCGTGATGGCTCCTGGCATAATGGACGGAAGATTTGCCCGTAGTCATCGAGCGCATGGCCTCCGACATCCGGGGATGGAACACCGCCAGGAAGAAATGAACCAGGAACATGGCCCCGGCGACTATAAAGGCAATATCGTGGAGAATGATCGCCACCCCGGAGGCCCCTGAAATCCACATCATCAGGCCGGTGACTATGAAAATCAGGCCGGTGACGATGACCACCAGCATCCAGAGCTTCTGGCCGGTATTCGATCTATCCTGCGGAGGCATCTTCTCCTCCGGACCGCCGAAGTAATAACTGGGAGCAGCCTTGAGCCATCCGATATCATCCCTGTTCCAGGTGAAGGCTTCCTTAATCCACTCCAGGGAAGTCTTCGGATTCATCAGGAAATACAGCACTGGTCCCCCGATGAAACACCCCCCGGCGATACGGTGAATGAGTCGGCTGTAACCTCCCCAGGCCCCGGGACTGAGCGTATCCATGAAAAGGAACAGCCCGGTGACCGCCAGGAGAAAAGAGCAGCTCACTATCCACCAGTGGTGGAATATAGCTCGTTTGCGGAAACGTTCAACTTCCTGCATCTCAATTTCCCTCCTCTTTACTGATTATCCTGGCCCTGGCCACCATGATGTTTATAAGCAGTCCCAGTCCTACCACTCCGGCCACCCCGTAACCCAGTGGCTTGAGGATGTTCTGCCAGACGGTGGTGTAAGTGGGGACGTTTGGATTTGCCGGCAGGCCGTATTTCTCCGCCGAGTCTGCCAGAACATACAGGACATGCAGGCCGCCGAGTTCATTTTTGCCATATAGCCTGGATTTTCCCCCGAGTTCCGCCACTCTGGCTTCGGCCGTTTTTATCAACGTGCGCCGGTCGCCAAAGATAAGGGCGCCGGAGGGGCATGTCTTGACGCAGGCCGGCTGGTAACCGTTATCCAGACGATTAAGGCCCTCGGTGGTGCAGGCGGTACATTTGGTAATCCTGTTGCCCAGTCCGCTGATCGGACTGGCATCGAGGTGAGGAATATTGAACGGGCAGGCATCGACACAGTAGCCACAGTTGGTGCATTTATCCTTGTTTATGGCCACAAATCCGTCCGTCCGTTTGTAGAGTGCGCCGGTGGGACATACCTTTACGCAGGCAGCGTCCGTACAGTGCATGCAGGCACGCCTGGTAAACAGCCACTGCAGATCCCCGTTGCTGCCCACTTCCCTGAACTCCATCTTGAGCCAGGTCTTGGGCGACAGCTCCTTTGGATTCTCGTAACTGCCCCAGTTGGTGGTTTCCTCCGCCTCCAGGTCGTTCCAGTTCTTGCAGGCAACCTGACACCCCCGGCAGGCGGTGCATTTGGTGGCATCGTAAAGTATCGCATTCGACATTATTCTCTTACCTCCCTGCCTTCGTTATGTTGCATAAAAAGGTCTTGTATTCCGGTATGGTGGTATTGGCGTCTCCCACATGAGGAGTAAGAACGTTGCCGCTGCTCCCGTTAGGACTGATGCCCTTCGAGAGCCCGGTGTAGCCCCAGTGCCAGGGTATGCCAACCTGGTCAACCCATTTAGTCCCCACTTTCAACCTTCTGAAGCGCGGCGTTACTATGGCCACCGCCTTGATCGAGCCTCGGGCCGTGCTCACCTCAACCGTATCACCGCTGCTGATCCCCCTTTCGGAGGCAAGCTCCTCGCCCAGTTCCGCTATGGGATCAGGCTGGAGTTCGACCAGCCAGGGGAGGTTGCGGGTCATCTGCCCCGCCTGCCAGTGCTCGGTCAGCCGGTAGGTCATGCCCACGCAGGGGAATTTATCGGGGGTTCCCCTCTCGTTCCATATCCTGCCCTCCATCTTTAACTCACCGATGTAGCAGCAGGGATTGTTGAAACCCGGGGTGCCTTTCCCCCCGGTATCGGCAACGCCCGTTATCAGATTCTCCTCGAGCGGGCTTTCCCAGGGCTCATATGCCACGGGTAACGGGCCCTCGGCCCGGCCATAGCCCCAGATCTTGCCCACACCCTCGCGGTGCATGATGAAGGGCAGGAACCTGGCACCTTCATCGGCCAGGTTAATCGGCGCCCAGCCGCCGTCCGGCACGTCACCTCCCCACTTGGTTATGGCACCGGTCCACTTGATTACCGGATGCTCCCTGTCCCAGGGTTCGCCATTAAGATCCACGGAGGCCCGGTTGTAGATGATTCGCCGGTTAATGGGCCAGCACCAGGTCCAGCCGGAGTAGAGCCCGATCCGGTTTAAACTCCTGTCCACGGGGTCGTGCTGCTTGGCCTTGTTATTGCCATCCGCATCGTACATGCCGCAATAGAGCCAGTTACCGGAACAGGTGGAACCGTCGCTCTTGAGACTGCCGAAGCTGGTGAGCGCAGCCCCCGTGCTCCAGTCATACCCGTTGAACTCCCTGGCAGCTACATTGGCATCGGCTTCGGAGGCACCCTCGCGGTAATCCCAGAAAAGCTTAGTGATGGCTTCGGAGAACTTGCCTCCCTCACTGGCGTACAGCTGCTTCAACTTGAGCATGAGTTCGTCGATGATGGCCAGGTCGGGTTTGGATTCCCCGATGGGGTCGACGGCTTTCCATCGCCACTGGGCCCAGCGGCCGCTATTGGATATGCTTCCCTGCTTCTCATAGGAGCATGCCGCCGGTAACAGGAATACCTCCGTATCGATGGCCGCGGTGCTGGCGCCCGCCCGCTTCCAGAAGGCCGCCGTCTCCGTCTCGAACAGGTCGGTGACCACCAGCCAGTCGAGCTGTTCCAGCGCCTTGCGTTCACCCTCGGAATCGGGTCCGCCGACTGCGGGGTTCTGCCCCCAGCACATCATGCCCTTGACGATTCCGGCGGCCACCGCCTCGAAGGTATGTATGTGAGTATAACCGTCACCGCCCGTTACCCTGGGCAGGTAGTTGAACCCGAAATCGTTGCTAGCAGTGGCGTTATCTCCATACCAGGCCTTGAGAAGGCTGACCATGTATTTCTTATAGTTGGGGTCCTCATCGTTGTACCACCACCAGCTGGCGCTCTTATCGCCCGCCAGGCCCTGGGGGGTGATGAAATCCTTGCCCGCTTTGGCCCTGGCGATATAATCATCCAGGCTCTGGTCGGTATGCTGCGGCACAGCCAGATAACCGGGCAGGATATGGGACAGCAGGCACATGTCGGTGGAGCCCTGCACATTGGAGGTTCCCCTCAGGGCATTTATACCCCCACCGGCAACCCCTATATTGCCCAGCAGAAGCTGGAGGATGGCATATCCCCTGATGTTCTGCGTGCCGTACGTATGCTGGGTGGTGCCCATGGCGTACATGATGGTACCGGCCTTGCCCGGCGCCCCCGACTCGGCGTAAGTTCCGGCAACCTCGAGGAAGGTCTCCTCGGAACAACCGGTAACCTCCTCCACCTTCCGGGGAGTGTAAGAGCTGAAGTTCTCCCACAGCAGCCTGAGCACACATTTGGGGTCAAGGTCTTCCCAGCGCCGCCAGGTATTGTTGACCAGCGCCTGGTCCGAAGCGGGAGTGGCGGCATCGGCATACATCCAGGTCGACTTATCATATCCTCCCAGATTGCCCGGGCTACCGTTTCTGGAAGCGGTATAACCGCTGAACAGGCCGGTTCCGGTATCGGCGGGGCCCTTATACTTCGAGTTTATAATCAGAGCGGCATTGGTATACTGAGTTATATATGTCATGTTATATTTTTGAGCCCTCTCTTCCGGGCTCGATTTTTGCATATCGTCCAGGATGTACCTTATCATCCCGCCGATGAAGGTTATATCGCACCCCGATCTGATCGGGGCATAGATATCGGCCTTTGATGAAGTGCGAGTGAAACGCGGGTCAACGCTGATCAGTTTCGCCCCGCGCTCTTTGGCTGCCATTACCCACTTGAAAGAGATGGGATGGTTCTCCGCTGCATTGGAACCGATAATCATGATTCGATCCGAATTCCTGATATCGATCCAGTGGTTGGTCATTGCCCCCCTGCCAAACGACTCTGCCAGAGCCGCTACGGTAGCGGAGTGTCATATACGGGCGCAGTGTTCGAGGTACACCAGCCCGAGGGCCCGGGCCATCTTGACCAGAAGGTAACATTCCTCGTTGTCCAGCTCGCCTCCGCCGAAGTTGGCAATGGCGTCGGTGCGGTTAACGGCATATCTTTTGCCGTCGACAGTCACGCTTTCCTTCCAGTTCTCATCCCGGGTTTTCTTAATTCGCCTGGCAATCTGGTCTATGGCCCAGTCCCAGCTCTTTTCCTGCCAGTCGGAGGAGCCCGGTGCGCGATAAAGCGGCTTCCTCAGGCGATAGGGGCTATCCTTCCCCCCAATCGTGTGAAACTGGGACAGCGCCTGGCCCTTTGAACACAGGGTACCTTCGTTGATGGGATGGTCCGGATTTCCCTCGATATTCAGCACCTGCTTTCCGTCGGGGGTTGCCGTCACCAGTGCGCCGCAGCCGACGGCGCAATAACAGCAAATAGTGGATGTTTCCCCGAGGGGTTGCTTGCTCAGACGTATACTCCTGGGGACATTCTCGGGACTAAGCCCCCGAAACAGTATCAGCCCCCCCATCCCCGCACCGCTTACCTTCAGAAATTCCCTTCGGCTCAGTTCCATAACTCTTCTCCTTCCTTAAATCTACGGCTTCGGGCGTTCCATAGAATCGGCCTGAGGGAAACCGCTCTGTATAATTGCCCCGATCATCTCAGGCATTGCGGTTGCCCCCGGGATAGCCGATTTCAGCATAAGTCCGGCTTCCCATACAGTCAATGGGGGGGTATAATGAGTGTTGGTTGGAGGAAGCATTGATGGCACAGGAAGATATCACCAGAGAGACCGTAATCAGGAGACTGAGGCGAATAGAGGGACAGGTACGGGGCATTCAAAAGATGGTTGAGGAGGGCCGGGATTGCGAGAACGTTATAACTCAACTGGTAGCCGTTCGGTCGGCTCTGGACGGGGTCGGTGCGCTGGTGCTCAACAATTACATGAGGCTTTGCTTCAGCGACGGAACCGACGAATGTTCCGCCACCGTCAGTTCACTTGCTCGGTCTGTTGCCATCTGGGGAAGGGTGCGGGGCATTAGTGATATTTAACGGGCAATTTGTGTTGGGCTCAGCTTTGGTGATTCACCATATACCCTACCGGGGTATACTGAAAAAGAAAAAGCCCCAGGCTGAAGCCTTATTTTCTTGAAGCTAAATAAAAAAGGAACGGGGATTTCCCCGCTCCTTTTTGTATTTTCGATTTAATCCGAATTCTAGCTGCTTTCCTCTTGCAACTTTTCCTCATACCACTTGCCGTAGTGGTGCCTGGCATAAGTGGGAGAGATCCTGCCGATAAGTATCGATTTGAACGATTCGGACATCCGCGGATGAATGGCACCCATGTAAATGTGCACAAACAGCATGATAAGGGCAAGTATGAAGGCAAGCCCATGAGCGAACATGGTCCACTGGAAAATGGCCTCCGAAAGATCACCCCGCCAAAACCACATCATGGCACCGGTAGCCACGAATACCACCCCGGTTCCCAGTATGACCACCTGCCACATCTTCTGCCCGGTGTTGACATGTCCCTGAGGGGGCATATTTTCCTCCGGCCCTCCAAAGTAATAGTCCGGTGCTGCCATCGCCCAGCCCAGGTCACCTTTGCCGAAGCTGAAACAGTCTTTGACAAACTGCACTGCCATCCTGGGATTGAGTGGAATGTAAGCTATGGCCCCGCCTACGAAGATCACCGCTGCTACCCGATGCACTATCCTGGTAACTCCGCCTGCAGCCGGGGCCCCGCAACCGGGGAAAAAGAGAATGGCGCCGGTCACCAGCAAAGCCAGGAATGCTGCTGTATGGATCCAGTGGAACCAGATCGTCCGTTTTTTAAAACGTTCAACAGTTTTCTCTTCCATTATTCTTTCCCTTCCTTAGCAATCCTTGCCCGGGCCACGATGTAATTCAGTCCGAACCCGGCCACAACTGCCGCTGCCCCGATCGCTCCTACCCACTGGATGACCTCGTGGGCAGATGCGGCAGCCGGCACCTGCGGGTCGGCCGGCAGGCCCTCTGCTTCGGGGGAATCTTCCAGCACATACATTACATGCAGCCCGCCCAGTTCATTTTCGCCATAGAAACAGGCTTTAGGATTCGTCTTCTGCAGCTCCGCTACTCGCTGTTTCCCCTCTTCAAGCAGCTCGCTGCGCTTGCCAAACTTGATAGCGCCGGTCGGGCACGCCTCGGCACAGGCCGTCGGCAAACCTTGCTTGACCCTGTCGATGCAGAAGGTGCATTTGTCCATCTGAGAGTCCCCACTGACCTCTTTCTCCTGCAACTGGGGAACCCCAAAGGGACAAAACTGGGCACAATACCCACAGCCCGAGCATTCATTCCTGTCGAACTGGACGAAGCCCAGATCGTTATAATGCAGGGCTCCTGTGGGGCAGACCTTAACACAGGCTGCGTCGCTGCAGTGCATACAGGCCTGCTTTCGGAAGTGCCATTCACCGTTCTCTTTCTTGGTGAACAGGGTTGTCCACGTGGCCGGAGCCAGTTCGGGCGGATCCGCCGGGTCGGGGAGTCGAGATTCTTCCGGTAATCCGTTGGCTCGCTTACATGCATGATAGCACATCCAGCAACCGATGCATTTGGAAACGTCTATGAGCATTGCTAAATCGTCTTGGTTACCGGATTCCTGTGCCCCCTTAACGGTTTCACCGAGCTTCGAAGGTTGCAATAAGGCCAGGCCGGCAACTGTGCCTGCCGAACCTTTCAGAAACTGCCTTCTCGTTACTTCCATAACTTCGCCTCTCAATTAAATCCCATTTGATGGCTCGTTACCAATTGGGATCGGGAATTTCCTCGACTATGACGCCCCGATTCGCATCCATCTCACCCTCAGGTACATCTTCCGCAGTCAGGAACAGCTCCACGTTACCATGACAGGAATCACAGCTTTCCGTCTGAGGGGTATTCAATTGAATGTTGTGCGGAGTGGCGTATTTCCAGGTAGGCAGGTTGTCGAATTCAGGCAGCAGGTTCTCTCCGTAGTAATCGAACACATGGGCATTTGTAGGAACATGCCGCAATACGACGTACTTGGAAGAGCGTTCCTCCGACTGTATCGGGTTCAGCCCTATCTTGAAATCCATTTTAGCGGGCTCGGTGGTGAAGACCGGCTCGCCCTCTTCATTGATCTCCGCATGGCAGCTATAGCAATTCTTGTATTCCACAGAATGGCAAACATAGCACGAAAGGTCGTCCAGGTGTTGAGCATGATAGGGATTATCCTCTCTGGTGGTCCATACGTCGTCGTGACACCCCGAGTCGTCACAGCTTGCCGCTTGAGCCGAATCATAGCGGGTTTCCATTTCTGCACCGCTTGAGTAGTGAATCTCCTCCCCATGGCAGCTCTTGCACTGCATGCCTTTCATCCTGTGAACGTCTTTGGGAATCCCTTCATATACCCCAAGGAATTCGTTGCCGGCGCGAGCGCCGTGACAGGTGACACAATTATCTTTCATTAAGGGCGGGCTCTTGAATTCATGACCCGAGGTCAATCCTCCACCGGCCTGGGTGGGAATGCTGACATGGCACTGTCCGCAGGTTGTATGGCATGTATTGCAGTGATTCTCGAAAGCCTCGGCAACCACCGACCCTTCGGACATATCACCACCTCTGACCATCAGAGCACCCTTCATACCGCTGAGAGTCTGATGGAAATTGTCATCAGCCTTCTCGGCTATTTCTTTATGGCAACTGTAGCAGGTCAGATTGGAAGGGTCTGCAATCACACCCTGGTGGGCAACCTGCATCCCCGCCTCGTTCATCTCTACTTCGCTGTCATTACCTCCATGACAGAGCACACATCCGACCTGCCCATGCACGCTGGCCGCGAAATCCTTATCATCGGCAAGCACCTTTTCCCATGCCTCCAACGGAGGCGCCTCACCTGCTCAGCCACCACCGCCTTCCTCCTCCTCTTCCTCGGGTGGCTCCACGGCCAGTTCTTTGAGGAGGGCTTTGTCCGTATGACAGGTTTCACAGCTCGAAGGAGCTGTGGCAGTGGGAGTGCCCGATATCGCTGCTATGGGGGAGGGTTCGACGGAATCTTCAATACACCCTATGGCCACCACAGCAACAACAAACAGCAAACCTACGAACAATATCACTAACTTTCTCATACCTGCCTCGCTTGCCATTATTGTTATATGTTAACCAACCCGCGCGAGCGATACCAATCGCTCACACGGGTTTTTGTTCAATTGCGCTTAAAATATGTTTATTCGACCGGCAAATCCATGGCCTTAGTATCGGGGTCAAAGCACACACCCATGTTGACAGCTTCGTCCTGAGTCCATGAGCACATCCCGAACTTCAGGCTTTGGGCATCATATCCAAGCATCTGCAGCATGGCCGTAGCCTGAGCAGCCGACTGCCCGGTGTAGCAGTAAACCACAATCGGCTCGTCGGGGGGCAGCTTGTCCAGATTATCAGCCAGTGCCCCCCAGCCTATATTGATTGCTCCAGGGATATGCCCGGCAGCATAAGCATCAGGCTTGCGCACACTCACGATAAATGGTGCCTCGTCGTTGGCGATCATATCATTGAGATCAGTGGCTGCGATGATGCTGGTGGAAACGTTTTCAGCCGCAGCCATTAGAATCTCGGCTGCATCGCTGGAATCAGTATTATCTACATCGGGGTAATCATAAGTTTGGGTAGGTTCATTGGGTTCGGTTTCGGTCCGAAAATCCATCTGAGCGGTATCGGCACTGAACCGGCTTACGTAAACATCCGGGTCTTTTGTCCAGGAACTCATCCCATGGGAGAGACTCTTAGCCTCGTATCCCAGCACATTAAGCATACCGGTGGCAAATCCGGCTCCCTGCCCGGTGTAGCAATATAGCACCACTTCCTCGTCATTGGGCAGAGTGGTCAGCTCCCCAAAGGCCATATTTTCCGCTCCCCGGATGTGGCCGGCATTATAAGCATCTTCGCTTCTGATACTAACGATTGTGGGGGCATCTTCGGCAGAAATCAGGTCATTAAGGTCAGCATTGGAAATCGAACTCGGCCCCTGGGCGCAATAATCCGCCACCGCGGCCTGGATAATATCGAACTCAGATACTTCGGCCGGCTCGGTTTCGGTGGCTGTTGGCTCGGGCTCAGTAGCTGTCGGCTCGGGCTCAGTGGCTGTCGGCTGGGTTTCAGTAGCAGTTGGCTGGGGCTCCTCATCCTCATCATCACCACAAGCTGCAAGCAGGGGTAATGCCACAAGTAATAATGCTATGGTCAGGATCACAAATATTTTCTGCCATTCTCTCTTGCTCATGTAATAAACCTCCTTTAAATTGTTAGATTTCCGGTCCTTCTATGTTGGCTGGCGGAGTGAGCTTGCTGCCTCCCTGCCAGTTACCAGGGTGTTCAAGGAAAGGGATATGCTCGCCCCAACTGCCCTTCCTCAAAATATAAATGCCCCCGCATATCACTTTCGCTATAGTTCATGATACAATAACGCTTGATAGAGTGTCAACCATTTCGGCTAGTTTAGTCTATAGTTATTGAACAAGATATGGTCCATATGCGGGTTTTGTGAACGCATGATTCATAATTAGGCGCTTTTTTTGCAAAAGCAGGTCGCCGGCACGAAGATTAAAGAGCAAAGAATGAAATGAGACTCATCTGATGGTAGATATTGGTCATGTTGCCCTGATACTGGCTTTCATATTAACCCTGTATACCCTCGTTGCCTCGGTTATCGCCTCGCGGACCGGTTCGAGGGCCTTCGCCGACAGTGCCCGCAACAGCATACTGGTAATCGCTGCTCTCTATACGCTGGCCCTCGTTATACTGGCTTATGAATTCGTCACCAAGGATTTCAACCTTAAGATAGTAGCCGAAAACGCCAGCGAAGAGCTTTCCGGCCTTTATTCATTCAGTGCCATATACGCTTCCAAGTCCGGTTCGGTGTTCTTCTGGGGATGGCTGCTGGCCGTATTCTCCGCGCTGTTTGCCCTGCAAAAACACACTTCTCACAGTCAAATTATGCCCAGGGCCTCGGCTGTCCTGGCCATAATCCTGGCGTTTTTCCTCGCCCTGGTCACCCTGGTGTCAAATGTCTTTGCCGAACATACCGGGCCTTCTTCCCACGGCATGGGCATGAATCCCCTGCTGCAGAATTTCGGCATGATAATCCATCCGCCTTTGC
This sequence comes from Dehalococcoidia bacterium, assembly GCA_046498265.1. GTDB lineage: Bacteria > Chloroflexota > Dehalococcoidia > SZUA-161 > SpSt-899 > JBGLNL01. The sequence continues at coordinate 51,690 of JAWOBB010000055.1, forward strand.
AGTACATCGGCTTTGCCGCCTTTACCATCGTGTTCGCATTTGTTATGGGAACCCTCATCACATATAGTCGGGGAACGGAATGGATCGGGGCTATCAGGCGCTGGACGCTGTTTGCCTGGTGTACCCTGGGCATAGGAAACCTGGTCGGGATGTGGTGGTCGTATAACGAACTGGGTTGGGGAGGGTACTGGGCCTGGGACCCCGTGGAGAACGCCGGCCTGATGCCCTGGCTGCTGGCAACCGCTTTCCTTCATTCAATTGCCCTGCGCCGGAAAAAGAACTACCTGACCACATGGAGCTTTGCCCTGGCCATCGCCACCTTCATCTTCGTCCTGCTCAGTCCTTTCACGACCCACGGCGGCATAGAGTCGCCGCTGCACGGATTCTACGCCTCTTCGTATGTATCGTATATTTTAGCCGCCATCCTGGTTACACTGGCAGCCTCCGTGGGCCTGCTCTGCGTTCGATACGGCTGTTTCGAGAAGGAAGAAGGGCCGTCATCTTTTATTTCCCGTGAAGGGGCTTTCCTCCTCGTCAACATCGTCTTCGTTATCCTGGTGCTGATCATCATCGCCGGGATGATCTACCCCCAGTTAGCTGAGTGGCTGGCCGGGAGCAATGTTGCTGTGGAGACAAGCTATTATAACTGGGCTTGTGGCCCGATCATGCTGTTTGTGGTCTTTTTCATGGGGATTTGCCCCCTGCTCGGATGGAGAAAATCGTACTGGGGTGGGGTGGGGCGAAATCTGCTTTACACCCTGCTCCCGGCAGTGATTGCGGCTATAGTCATCCTTATTTGGGGAATCGGGAACTGGTACGCCCTGGCGGCCCTGGTGTGCGGCTTCCCGGTTTTTGTCATCGTCGCGGAACTGATTCGGGGTACAGTTTCCCGCCATCGCGCCAGAGGGGAGAATTACGGCCGGGCTCTGCTGGCCCTTATCGGGAGCGACCGACCCCGTTATGGCGGATTCGTAGCGCACATAGGCATCGTCCTGATAACTCTGGCTATAATTGGCTCCTCATTCTATTCTGTTGAGGTCACGGCGGCAATGAATACAGGCAACTCCATAGAGGTCGGCGATTACGAGATGACCTATGATGCCCTGGTCCTGGAGGAAGACGACTCGAAACGCAGTGCCGTGGCGACCGTTTCTGTAAAGAAAGGTGGTAGTGTTATAACGACCATGCACCCCGAGTACAATTACTGGTTTTCCGCAGCCGATGCCTTTTCCGAGTCGGCTGCACGCACCACTGCTAAAGAAGACGTTTTTGTCTCCCTGCTCTGGACCAGCTACGACCCGGAGGATAAATCCGCCCTCTTCAGGGTCCTGATAAGCCCGCTGATCGTGTGGATGTGGATTGGAGGCGGCTTCCTCCTGCTGGGAGGAGCGCTCTCTTTCTGGCCGGAGAGGAAACGCATCTTGAAACCGGGGGGTAATGGTAAATGATTTTCGCAGTTGGTATCATATTGGGAGTGATTGCCGTTGCCGTTGCCGGCTATCCCTTCCTGAGCCGGAGAGCGAACGGTTCCTCAAGCGGTTCTTCCGTGGAGGATGAAATCGAGCGGCAGGTTCAGCAACTCCGGCAGAACCGCCAGGGAAAATCGCAAATAGTATGCCCCCAATGCGGCTCTGAGTGCGACCCGAAAGACGGTTTTTGCCGAAACTGTGGGGCACATTTTCAATGAAAATATGATGCCGGGATTTTTGAGGAAGAGATTATGAAGCAAATCGCTGCACTTGTGTTGATTGTTTTATTTGCCCTTATTGCCCCGGGAACAGCCGCCGCGCAGGGAGCTTCCACCGGAGTGATAAGCGGCGAGGTTGTCAACGGGACCGAAGGGAGCGGGGTCTCAGCCGGCCAGCAGGTCTGGATGCTCATTTATGAGGACGACGTCCTGGTTGAAACCGAGACTGCCGAAACCGATGACGAAGGCAGGTTCGAGTTTCCCGATGTCTCCACGGAACCCGAATACCAGTACATGTTTCATATCAATTACGGGGGAGTGGATTACTACGCGGGAGAATGGATATCCTTCGCCGATGATTCGGGGAGTAAATCCGCAGTGATCCATGTTTGCGAGCCGACTGCCAGCGACGAGACCATAAAGGTTTCACATGCTCACACCATAATATCGATAGATTCAGACAGCCTCGAGGTTTCGGAATCCTTCCTTTTCTCCAATTACGGTGACAGGACATACGTGGGACAGGAAAAATATGCCACGAGCGAGGGGGCCGGCGTCCTGATTTTCAACTTCCCCGCTCGGGCACAGGTCAGCACTGATTTTTTTGACAGTTTCATCCTGCTCGATGAGGTTACCTTCGCCGATCCGTTGCCCTTCCCACCCGCCACAAGGCAGGTTGACTATTCATATCGACTGCCGGTGGAGGATGCCCGGGACTGCGTGCTTGACCTGCATATCAACTATCCCACCGATACTTTTCGGGTCATGGTAGAGGACGGCGAGGTGGAGGTTAGCGGGAATCAGCTTATAGAGACGGAGAAAATTGAAACCCAGGAGGGGGAGCGGTTCATCCAGCTTGTGGGTGAAAACCTGTCTCAAGGGGACCTCATCAACATAGATATCTCGCCTGCTCCCGGGAAAATCAACTGGACAACTTTGATCCTCTGGCTGATTGCCGGACTATTTGTAATTGCCTTTGTTGTTTTCCTGCTGAAGCTGGGGAGAAGACGGGCCAAAGTAATAGCCAGCCATGAAGCCGATGACGGCAGCAGCCAGACAGCCGAGCAGCAGTTGCTTGCTGAGATAGCTCAACTGGATGATGATTTCGAGCAGGGGGTCATTGGCGAAGCGAACTACCGGCAGGCAAGGGCGCAGAAAAAGGCTCAATTGCTGGAGATGAAACGCCGCCAGGGATAAAACATATGGTCACAAGCGAACTTTCACCTTCTTCCTGGGCCATCGAGGCCCGGGGCCTGGGCAAATCGTTCGGGTTTCGCCATGCCCTGCGGGACGTCAATCTCAGAGTCAGAAAAGGGGCTCGCCTGGCCGTCTTCGGGCCCAACGGGGCCGGCAAGACGACGCTGATAAAGATATTCTCCACCATCTCCAAGCCCTCACGCGGCACCGTTATCATCGACGGCATGGATGCCGGCCAAACCCCGGAGAAAATCAGGGCCAGGCTGGGGGTGGTCAGCCACTCGACCTTCCTTTACAACAACCTCACGGTGAGCGAGAACCTGAGATTCTACGGTAAGATGTTCGGGGTGCCCGACCTGGAAAATCGGATAAAAGGGGTAGTTGAACAGGTGCAGCTTTCTCCCCGGCTCCACGACCGGGTAGGCACCTTGTCGCACGGCATGCAGCGCCGGGTGAGTATCGCCCGGGCGGTGCTTCATGACCCTTCCGTCCTGCTCCTCGACGAACCGGAATCCGGGCTCGACCCCCGGGCCACGGAGATGATGAGCGAAATACTGGAGGCCATCAACTCAGAGGAACGAACGGTGCTGATAACCACCCATAACCTGGAGCGGGGGCTTGAGCTTTGCGACGAAGTGGTGATTCTGCACGAAGGCAGAATCACCTATCAGTCCCCCAGAGAAGAAATAAATGAAGCCGATTTCTGCCAAACCTACAATCGATGCACGGGGTTGAGCGGATGAAGGATCTCGGCAAGATCATCGCCATTGTCTGGAAGGACATCCTGGCGGAAATCCGCAGCCGGGAGATCGGTGGTTCGGTGCTCCTGTTCTGCCTGCTGGTGATAGTCATCTTCAACTTCGCCCTTCAATCGGAGGATATCATCGAATCGGCGGCCCCCGGCATCCTGTGGGTCAGTTTCGTCTTTGCCGGGGTGCTGGGGTTGAACCACATCTTTGCTGCGGAGAAAGAAAATTCCTGCCTGGAGGGTTTGATGCTTTGCCCGGTGGAAAGGCATATTATTTACTGGGGAAAGCTGCTGGGCAGCCTCGCATTCATGCTGATTGTTGAGGCTATAATTACGCCGATCTTTCTGGCCCTTTATAATTTGCCCATCCTGTTGCCGCGGCTGGCCCTTATCATCGTGCTGGCGACTTTGGGATTCGTCTCCGTGGGCACACTTTTTTCGGCTATGGCGGCCAATACCAGGGCCCGGGAAATAATGCTGCCGGTTCTCTTCCTGCCCATCATCGTTCCGGTGATTATCGCGGCGGTGAAAGCAACCGGGCTGATAATCGACGGCGAAGCCTGGGGGGAGCTCATGAGCTGGCTGCAGCTAATATTAGCTTTCGACATTATCTTTCTGGTAATATCGGCACTGGTATTTGAATTTGTCATCGAGGAATAATTGTTAAGACTATAATTTTTATCGGATTGGAACAATGAAGGGGAAAAACGACTGGCAGTTCAATCTCCTGTTCGGGTTAGGTCTTGCCCTGATGGCTGTGGCCCTGTATATGGTGTTCATCTACGCCCCAACTGAGAAAACCATGGGAGACATTCAGCGAATATTCTATTTCCACGTGTCGGTGGCCTGGGTGGCCTTCCTGGCCTTTTTCATGGTATTCGTTTGCAGCATATTATACCTCTGGAAGCGGGAGCACAAGTGGGATACAATTGCCCGGTCCTCCGCCGGTCTGGGAGTGCTGTTCACCACCCTGGTCCTGATTACCGGCCCCATCTGGGCCCGGTCGGCCTGGGGGGTATGGTGGATATGGGAGCCGCGTCTGACGGCCACACTCGTCCTATGGTTCACTTACGTGGTCTACCTGCTGGTACGCAGCTATGCTGTGGAGGAATCCAGGGGGGCCAGATTCTCAGCGGTGCTGGGCATCGTGGCCTTCGTCAACGTGCCCATCGTTTATCTTGCCATACACATCTGGCAGACGCACCATCCCCCGGAACTGGTCAGCGACCTGGTCGGCTCCATGCTGGCGACTTTGCTGGTAAGCATCGCTGCTTTCACTTTACTGTATTTCATCCTGCTGAGGGAGAGAATCTCTTTAGCGAATATGGAGGAGGCGGTCAGCAGGCTTTCTCAGGAAAGGAGCGAACAAATTTGAGGAGTAGCTATGGATAATCTGGATTACCTTTTTGCGGCATACATGGTTATCTGGGCGGCTGTTTTCGGGTATGTATTCTTTATCCATCAGAAGCGCAGGAGGCTGGAGCGCCGGATAGGGTTGCTCGAAGAGGAGACGGATAAGCAGCCGATGCCCTGATTCCCCGTTTGTATCGAGCCCCTTCGCTTGATGTTCATCCTCGGGCAAGTTGAAGGCAGGGGCGAAATTTTGTATACTTAATTTCTGGGGAATGTTCAAAGATATGACCACCCGCCAAAGCAATCGGGCTGCCGCCGGAAAAACCGGAACGGCGGTTCGGCTCAGGATTTACCAATGCGTAAGAACTTAACGTAGTTTAACGCAGCCGAAAGGAGAATCATGGATGCACACCGCGAATTGTTCCTGGAAATAGACTACGGATGGATAATCTACATACTGGCAGTCCTCTCCATAGCGGCACTTGCCTATGCCGTTTACCATCGAGTGCAGCTCTGGAAACTGGGCCAGAAGGACGATTCCACCGCCAACCTGGGCCAGAAAACCAGGGCTTTCCTCTATACCGGCCTTATTGACGGCATTATTCACCGAAGGATAATCCGGGATTTCTACCCCGGAATCCCCCACGCCCTCATTTTCTGGGGGGCACTGCTGCTGCTGTTCGCCACGGCCATGGATGTGGTCAGCCATTACATTGTGGAATTCCTGCATGGAAATACTTATCTGGCTATTTCCTGCCTTTCCGATTTTGGCGGGGCCATACTCCTGCTCGGCCTGATCGTCATGGCTTTCCGCAGATATGCGCAACGGCCGGATCGGCTGGATAGCAATTTCGATGATGCCATTACCATTGGCCTGGTATTTATAATTGTGATCACCGGATTCATTGTTGAAGGCCTGCGCATGCTGGTCAGCGAGGAGCTTTTCCCTGCTCTTCCCATAATGGAGGACTGGGCTCGGTGGTCGTTCCTGGGATACGGTTTTGCCAAGGCTTTCGAGGGCGGCAGCCACCTGATCGGATGGTACCAGGCTTTGTGGTGGTTCCACTCCCTGCTCATAATCGGCGCGATATTCTATATAGCTTTCGCCATACCCAAGCTTTCCCACATAGTGGCCTCGCCACTGAACGTGTTTTACCGCTCGGACAGGCCCAAGGGGGCGCTCCGTCCCATCGAGCTGGAAGAGGCTGAGACCTTCGGGGCGGCCAAGATCGAGGATTTCACCTTCAAGGACCTGCTGGACCTGGATGCCTGCACCCGCTGTGGACGGTGCCAGGACAACTGCCCCGCTTACTTGAGCGGCAAACCCCTTTCTCCCAAGAAGATTATCCAGGACTTGAAAGCCCTCATGACCGAGAAGGACCCCGGCCTGTTCAAGTCGATTACTGCGGGGGAGGGTTCCGAAGAGGAATTGAAGGCGATTATAGGTGAGGTGATAACCGAGGATGAGTTATGGGCCTGTACCACCTGCCGTTCCTGCCAGGAACAGTGCCCGGCTTTCATCGAGCCGATTAACAAGATAATCGAAATGCGCCGCTATCAGGTGCTGGAAGCGGCACAGTTCCCCGAGACGGCGATGGGAGCCCTCAAGAGCGTGGAGCGCCGGGGACACCCCTGGCAGGGTACCATGGCTTCCCGGACGGACTGGGCCGAGGACCTGGGTGTCAAGCTGATTTCGGACGACCAGGATGTGGAGGTGCTTTACTGGGTCGGCTGCACGGCGGCCCTCGAGGACCGCAACATAAAGGTTGCCAAGGCGGTAGCCAAAGTGCTGAAGGCGGCCGGGGTCAAATTTGCCATATTAGGGTCTGAGGAAACCTGTTGCGGCGAGCCGGCCCGCCGGATGGGCAACGAATACCTGTTCCAGATAGATGTGCGCCCGGGGGAAGAATACGAACGTGGCCATATTAAGGAAGCCATTTCTATTCCTGTTGAAGAGCTTGCCGACCGAATGGAAGAACTTCCCAAAAAATCGGAAATCATCGCCTATTGCCGCGGGCCTTTATGCGTATATGCCGATGAGGCAGTCAGCCTGCTAAGGGAAAAGGGATTCAAGGCAAAAAGATTAAAAGAAGGATATCCGGATTGGAAAGCGATGGGTTTTCCTTCGGAATTGAATCAATAAAATAAATCAGACAAAAAATAATATGGAAGAGGTAGACGCATTTAATCGGGCAGCAGAAGATTACGACAAGTGGTTTGATACGCATGCAGACTGGTTCTCATCTGAACTGGCAGCGTTGAAAATGGCTGTTCCAAAATCAGGAAAAGGGATTGAAATTGGCGTGGGCACAGGAAGGTTTGCCAGGGAACTGGGAAT
>JAWOBB010000007.1:0-23293 GCA_046498265.1 Dehalococcoidia bacterium
GAGGCGGCCACGATTGCCCACAAGGAAACCGCGCACTACGCGGCGTGGAAGGAAGCGGCGCCCGACTTCGTGGACGGGGAGCGACCGTCTGTGGCATGCGACGTCGTCGCGCCGGAGGATGAGGCGGACTGGTAGGCAGCTTTTAAGCCGGTGCCTATTTGTCGTCTGTGGGAGCAGCCGTAACGAAACGCCGAACTGCTTGGTCGACGCGAGCGTGGGCGTTAAGCAAATCACGCGCTATATCTCTGAAACGATCCCAGTCGAGCATACCTGGGTACGTGTGGCGCACCCCGGCAACTTCCGCTTCGAGGTGCTCGAGTTCTTCGTAGATGCGCTCCGTGACTCTATGCAACTCTCTCAAGCTTTCCCCGGTCCAGAAGTTTGCGACTGAAGCGATTGTCAGAATCAAGGTCTACGAGATCAAAAGGGTGGTCGAGTTCACCCAACAGGATTCCGTAGGCATGCAAAAAGGAACGCGGCGGCAGGCCTGATACGGCAATGTCGATATCATATGGTGGGGTATCGCCGAAGGGCTCGATCACGGAACCGAACACATACACTTCGCGTGCACCATGGTCGCGCAGGACCCCTATGGCCTTCTCGAGGTCCAACATCGACGGGGCACTGGAGAGATTGCGTTATCTTACCCAGGATTTGCGCCCTCCTATGCTGGAGGCATTGGGATTGACAGAAGCTCTGCAATGGCTGGTCGATAGCCTGAGGATAAAATCCGGCGTCGAAGCTGCCCTTGAAGTCACAGGTGAGAATCACCGCTTCCCTCCCGATACCGAGGTGCTCCTGTTCCGCATCGTACAGGAAGCATTGAACAACGTCCGCAAGCATTCCCGGGCCGATGAAGCCACGGTGAAAATCGATTTCGGGCCTCAAAAAACGACCATGAGCATCAGCGATAACGGCCAGGGCTTTCAACTGGATGATAAAGTGGGTGACAGATACCCCGAACTTTCCAGGCTGGGCCTGATCGGGATGCAGGAACGGGCCCGCCTGCTCGGCGGCACCCTTACCGTAGAATCGGAAGTGAACAAAGGGACAACGGTAATTGTAGAAATACCCCGGGCCTGAAAAAGCATCTAACGATGCAGGGTGAGGTGAGGGGTTAGGATGGTTCTACCAGCTGATCAGGAATATCCTCATGAATTGGCTGGCCACAGTGGATGCACAGAGTCTTGCGCTTTGGCGTTGATCTTTCGCAATGCGGACATATAATTGCGCCTCGTATTACCGGCGTGCTGGAGGGTGAGCCGATATTCAAGCCGGTGTATTCCTGTAAGATCTCCGCAAATTTAAGTGATTCGTCATGTTTGCCGGTGGCCCAGACCTGGTAAATCTCTGATTTCCTGCTGACAAAGGATATTATGAACTGGTTCTTTTTGTGTGTATTACCCTGGCTGTCGGTACCTTTCTCTCTCTCATAATTGTATTTGATATAGCTGAGTTCCTTAAATGTCAGCTTTTTCTCTTTTTCACTCAGTCCCCAGAACAGGTTGCGATAAAGTGACATTTCCTCAGCATCGGCATCGATGGTAATTATGTAATCGTAGGCGCCTAAAGTTATAATTTTCATAAACTTATGCTTGAGAATCAGTTTCCCGCCATCAACTTCCCCCGGAAAACCGGGGCCGAGATTTCTCACCGTATTTCGATTCCCTGTATGCATATTTTGTCTACGGCGCAGCTTTGGCAATTTTGGTTTCACCCTTTCATCCTTTTTTAAAGATTAGAGAGTTCACTTTTTATGGTACTGATTTGACATAATAACATCATCAGGGAATTTTGACAACCACCTTGATTGCCTCATCGGTTCTGGACTGGACCTCGAAGGCCTGTTTGATATCTTCAATAGGGAAGATATGAGTGATGAGCTCATCGGTTTTGATATCGCCTGATTGCATCAGTTCCAGGGCCTTGTCCCATCGCTGTCCCCCGCAGCCCCGCAGGGTTGCATTCCTGAACTGGAACATGAGCCTGGATTGTTCAGCAGTTAATATCGGGTTTTTCTCGTAAATTCCCACCTGCATGATCCTGCCGAAGGGCTGGATCATCTGCCCGGCCTGGCCCAGCGCGGAGGGCGCTCCGGAACACTCGAAAACGACAGAGGCCATTTTGCCCGAGGTTTTTCCCGGAACAGCTTCAACCGGGTCGTCATCCAGCGGATTGACTACGACATCCGCTCCCAGTTTTTGAGCCATCCGGCGGCGCAGTGGGGAGGGCTCGCTCACGATCACCTGGCGGGCACTTTCAGCCTTGGTAGCCTGGACGACGCCGAGCCCGATGGCACCTGCCCCCAGCACCACGACCGTCTTTCCTTCTTTAAGGCGTGACTGCTCAACGGCATAACAGGAAACCGACATCGGCTCGACCGTGGCGGCTCGCTCCCATGAGAACTCATCGGGTATCCGGAAAAATAATGAGCCGGGCATCGGGTTGGGCACCACTACGTATTCGGCGAAAGCCCCGTCCAGTCCCGAGCCTGGCGAGACTGGATTGGGGCAGAATCCCAGTTCGTTTTGGCACCAGTAGCATTTTCCGCAATCTCGCAATCCGGTCCCGATTACCCTGTCCCCCACAACCAGGCCTTTTACCGCTCCTCCGATCTGGACGATCTCGCCGCTGAACTCATGGCCGGGAATTAGGGGGTTTTGCTCCATGGAAGGGTCTCCTGCCCGATAGTAATGCACATCCGAGCCGCAGATGCCGCAGGCATGCACTTTTACCAGGACTTCATCCTCCTTAATAACGGGATCGGGAACCGTTTCAAGCCTGATATCGCCGGGCGAGTGAATTCGAGCTGCTTTCATATCGGGTGTCTCCTGTTAATGGCAAATCTTCATTATCAAGTTTAGCAGATTGACAATTATTTTCACTCTATATTAGAATTCAGTGATTTCAACGATGCAAAAGACACACTATATGACGATGAACAAATTACACCGCAGGAGGAAAAGCTGATGACAGATACCGGACGTGAATTGAATTTAGTGGGAGGCGAAGCGCAGGTCTTTGAGATATCGATTGTGGTGCGAAATCTTGCCGAAAGCATGGAGCAGTTCCGGTCCGTCTTTGGCTGGGAGCCCTATGCCGTCAGGGAGGACGAGGCGAGGGATTTCGAACTGCATGGCAAAAAGGTTAAACGGGCCAGGATGAAATATGCCTTATATCACGCCGGGCCGGTGCGGATTGAGCTGACGGAGGCGCTTGAGGGCGACAGTGTCTACGCCGAGTACCTCCAGCAGCATGGGCCGGGTGTCCAGCATATCGGTATCCGTGTATCGAATCGAGACCGGGAACTGGCGAAGCTGCAGGAAAAGGGGATCGGGGTACTTCAATCCATGGAGATACCTTTCCTTGATTTCAAAATGGCTTATGTGGATACCATGGACCTGATTGGTGTCAGCCTGGAGCTGGTAGAGAGTCCTCACACACCGGCGGAACCCGGGTTCGATGACTTCGTCAAAGCCCGATTAGAATCGCTGAAGCGGAAATGAAACAGGGGGGATAGTTGAATGAACTCAGATGAAAACTCCGGGGCTGCTGAAGAACTGAAAAAGACAGCGGCCGAGAAGGCGCGGACTTACGAATTGGCCCATCACGGTTGCGGGCAGTGTACCCTGCGGGCGCTGCAGGAGACCCTGGGGCTTGAGGACGAGAAAGTATTCAGAGCTGCCAGTTTCCTCCATGGTGGTTTTCCGGTAGAGAGCCGGACCTGTGGGTCCCTCCTGGCGGGGGCCATGGTCATCAGCATGAAACTGGGACGGGACAATATCGAGGAGGGACAGCCCGGCACCATGCGCGGCATGCGGCAGATTATCAGGCTGGTGGACAGGTTCAAGGCAGCGTTCGGTACGACCTTCTGTGGGGAGGTTACGGGTGGATTGACTGCGGCTGTGATTGATGAAGAAGTTATCACCCTGATGGAAGAGCAGCCGGAGATGTTCGATGAAGCCTCTCAGCGGGTGGTGGAGATATGTGCCAATACGGTTGCCAAAGTGGCCGAATTAGTGGTGGAAATTCTGGGGGAAGAAGAGTTAGAAATCGGTTCCTGAGGGTTACAGACCAGCTCGCATTTCGCATGCTCTGGTTGAATGTGATATGATACTGAAAGCAGCCGGGTTATAAAAAAGTTTGCCTGATGGATATTTCGGAAGCAATTCGCAAGCGCAAGAGCATCAGGGGTTTCAAACCTGACCCTATCCCCAGAGACATAATTGCGAAAGTGCTGGAGCTTGGCACCAAGTCTCCTTCTGCAGAGAACGGACAACCCTGGGAGATAACTGTTGTTACCGGTCAGGCCCTGGATAATATGCGCCAGGAAAACGTCCGTAAGCTGGATGCCAAGGAGCCGTTTAAGCCGGAAGTTCATATGCATATTTATGCCGGCATCTATAAAGAGCGTCACATGAAACTTGCCTCTCAGCTCTATGGGCTGATGGGCATTGCCCGGGAAGATGTGGAAAAACGTAAGGCCTGGGTACAGCGAGGATTCCGTTTCTATGATGCGCCTGTAGCGCTAATACTTTCCGCAGAGGATTCGCTCGATGAATCCCCCACCCAGTTCGATCTTGGATGCCTGACCCAGACCATCTGCCTGGCGGCTCTTGAGTTCGGACTGGGGACATGCATAGCCGGGCAGGGGGTTTTGTATCCGGAAGTGGCCCGTAAGTATTGCCATATACCGGAGACGGAACGGATAGCGATTTCCATAGCTATCGGATATCCCGACCCGGATTTCCCGGCCAATGCCCTGGAGAGCAACCGCGAGCCTCTGGAGAACGTAACCACCTGGCTGGGGTTCGATTGATATGGAAGAACTAAACGACTACAGCGGCGAATATGACCCCGATTTCAGCCAGGAAAAATTCTCCAAGGAAGTGCTTCTTAGGCTGCTCAAGGCTTATGCCGAGTACATCCTCAGAATAGACGGTTTCTGGTACCTGACCGTCATGAATCGCTGGGGGAATGATGTGGCGGTGGATTGTGATATCGAGGTTTGGGAGAAAGCTAAGCTGTTCGAGCTGAAAGCACTGACCGAGGCCTACAATATCCACGGCGACGATGTAGTCACTTTCATGAAGTATCTGCAATTGAATCCGTGGGTGAACCTCAGTAAGTACGAAATGGAAATTTTCAATAAAAACCACGCTATACTGACTCATTATACCTGCCCTACTCTGTTTGCCATCGAAAAGGAGGGGAAGGGTCGTGAGATAAGGCAATGCTGGGAAATAGGCCCGAAATTTTTCACAACCATGGCACATTACTTCAATCCCGAAATCAGGGTGACCGCGCTCAAGCTTCCGCCCCGTGAGAGCAAGGATGATATCTGCTGCCAATGGGAGTTCAAGCTGGGGGATTAAACAAAGGCCCGCAGATTATTACTACGGTATTCTCATTAATGCTGGCATTTCCCCCTTTCTGGCTCTCTCCCCCTGGGGGCGATAGTAAAACCTCTCCCTTGAGGGAGAGGAGAAAGGTGAGGGTGAAGGCCACGACTTATCGTTTGAGCATGATTATATGAACCGCAGAATTGAAAACCTCCGCCTCAAATTAGCCGCAAGAAAACTCGATGCCTTCGTGGTCTCGCAGCCGACCAACAGGCGTTACCTTTCCGGTTTTACCGGATCGGACGGTTTTCTGTTCATCACCCGCCATCAGGCGGTCCTGGCCACCGATTTTCGTTATATTGAACAAGCTGCCCTTCAGGCCCCGGATTTCGAGATCAAACGGATTGCCGGTAGTTTTGCCGCCTGGCTGCCGGAGCTTGTCGAGACGCTCCGGGCCAGAAGAATAGGGTTTGAAAGTGACGACCTTACCCTGACCGCCTATCGGCAAATTGCCAAATCGATACGCAAGCTTCCCCCGAAAAACCAGCCCTCACTTTTTTCCACTCAGGGGCTGGTCGAATCCCTTCGCGCGGTGAAGGATGCCGAAGAGATAAAACTCATCGAGAAAGCCGCTGCCCTGGCCGATGCTGCTGAAGAGTATGCGGCTGCTTCGCTTGAGCCGGGGATGACCGAGAGACAGCTGGCCTGGGAGCTGGAGAAGTTCCTCAGGGAGAGGGAAAGTGAAGGTTTACCGTTTGACATCATTGTAGCCTCCGGGCCTAATGCGGCGCTGCCTCATGCCCAGCCCTCCAAGCGGGTTATCAACAGTGGCGAGCCGGTGGTCGTCGACCTCGGTGCCAGGCTGGACGGATACACCAGCGATATGACCCGGACAATATGCCTCGGTCAACCTGAGGAAACTTTTCGACACATCTACATCATCGTGCAGCGGGCGCAGGAGGCTGCTTTAAAAGAAGTTCGTCCCGGGATGACCGGTGGTGACATAGATGGTCTGGCCCGGGAAGTTATTGAGCAGGCCGGGTATGGAGATGCTTTCGGACACAGTCTGGGGCATGGTGTCGGCATCGATACTCACGAGCAGCCCCGCCTCGGGCCGAATTCTGCGGATATACTCCGGGAGGGCATGGTTTTTACGATTGAACCCGGGATATATCTGCCCGAATGGGGAGGCGTACGCATCGAGGATATGGTATCATTGGAGAAGAAAGGGGCCCGAACCCTTACTAAAGCCGGCAAGTTGAACTTCCGGGAGGGAAAATGATAGATGCTACCGAAGCCAGGAAAGGCGCCACGTTCGAGATGGACGGGAAGCTGTATACGGTAATCGAATTTCAACATATCAAGATTGGCAGGGGGTCTGCTCAAGTCAGGCTCAAGATGAAGGATATAGAGGCCGGGCATACCACCGAGAAGACCTTCCAGTCGGGTGACAAACTGAAAGATATACAGGTGATACAGAAACCGGCGCAATACCTTTATAATGACGGCGAATTTTATCATTTTATGGATCAGGAAACCTTCGATCAAATACCTATGACCACAGATCAGCTTGGCGATGTGCTTAATTACTTGAAGGAAGGCATGGTTGTTCAGCTTTCTACTTATGAGGGCAAAGCAATTGGCATTGACCTTCCCGTGTCGGTTGAACTGGAAATAACCGAGACCGGTCCCAGCTTTAAGGGGGATACTGCCCAGGGGGGCACGAAGCCAGCAGTGATGGAGACGGGGATTACGGTTCAGGTGCCCATGTTTTTGAACACCGGCGATGTTATCAAAGTCGATACCCGCACCGGCGCCTACCTGGAACGGGCCTAGCGTACTTTATTTGAAATGTTGTTTTGTATCAAGTGCAAAATAACATCAAACAGCAAGAATGTCTCGCCCGTCGAAATGGGAACTTGAACGTCAACATGTCATTCCCGCGAAGGCGGGAATCCAAACCCGATATATCATTGTTCTAAGGTTCACAATTAATAGGAATCGTTTTTCCGCAAGCCTCTTTCGGGAAGGAATATGAAAGTCGATCTGCATCTGCATACCTGTTATTCCCCTGATGCCCGTTCCCCGCTGGATGGCATTATCCGGAAATCTCAGGAACTGGGCCTGGGTTGCATAGTGGTAACCGACCATAATACTATCGAGGGGGCTCTCAGGATGAAGGAAATCTCTCCCTTGCCGGTCATCGTGGGCGAAGAAGTCATGACCACGGCGGGAGAGATTATCGGTTATTTCCTCGAGGAAGAAATTCCTCGCGGTTTGACCCCGTTTGAGACAATGTCGCGCATAAAGGAACAGGGCGGCCTGGTATGCCTTCCCCATCCTTTCGACGGCATGGGCAGGCATCCTCTCAAAGCTCCTGACCGGGACGGGCTTCTTTCCTATATTGATATCATCGAGGTTTTCAATGCCCGTTCGTTGAAGAACAATTTCTCTATGCAGGCTCTGGGGTTTGCCCGGGAGCATGGCTTCCTTCAGAGCGCCGGCAGCGATTCACATACCCTCAGCGAGATCGGCAATGCCTATGTTGAGATGCCGGACTTCGGTAATCCGGAGGAATTCAAGTCCTCGCTTAAGCAGGGCCAGATTTTCGGGCGCAAGAACAGTATGAAGAACCGGCTGGTGACTGCCCTGGTGACTTTACCCAAGAGGACGAGGTATCATTTGTCGTGTATAAGATAGGATGGTTTTCCAGCGGTCGGGGAGCAGGTTCCCGGGAACTGCTTGCCACGATGCAGGAAAGCATCGAAAGAGGAGAGGTGCGGGCCCGAATCGCCTTTGTCTTCTGCAATCGAGAGAGGGGGTTTTCTGAAGAAACGGACCGTTTCCTTGACCTCGTAGATTCTTACCACATTCCTTTAATTTGTTTTTCTTCGTTTGAATTCCGCCGGAGACTGGATGCTCAGCAATTGCCTGACTGGCGGATACTCTATGACCGTGAGGTCATGAAGCGACTCGAAGATTTCGAGGTTGAACTTGTGGTGCTGGCCGGATACATGCTGGTGGCGGGGCCTGAAATGTGTCAGCGGTATACCCTGCTTAATCTTCATCCGGCGGAACCCAAAGGCCCGAAAGGTACCTGGCGAGAGGTTATCCGGGAGCTTATCGAGGACCGAGCTGAGCGTACCGGCGTGATGATGCACCTGGCCACCCCCGAACTCGATGAGGGACCGCCGGTAACGTATTGCACCTTCAGTATTCGTGGCGAGCCGTTCGAGGAGCACTGGCGCAAGCTGGATGAGGAGCCGCTGGAAAAAATCAAAGAGAGGGAAGCCGAGGAAAGCGAGCTTTTCAAACTGATTCGCCGGCACGGGCTCAAGCGCGAATTCCCCCTGATTGTGGCTACCGTCAAGGCTTTCAGCGAAGGCAAAGTGAAAGTTCGAAACGGCAAAATCACCGACGCTCAGGGAAAACCGATTGAAGGCTATGATCTCTCGGCAGAGATAGCTCGGATTGTAGAATAGCCCCTGGAATTCCAGTCTGATGCTCTAATCCGTCGGTTTGGTCAGGATCTCGTCGATAAGACCGTATTCCACGGCTTTTTCCGCATTGAGATAGAAATCCCTGTCCGTATCGGTGGCGATCACGTCGATCGGCTTACTCGTGTGATAGGAAAGAATCTCATTGAGTTTCTCCCGCAGTCTCAGGATTTCCTTGGCGTGTATCTCGATATCCGTTGCCTGTCCCTGCGTTCCTCCCAGCGGCTGATGCATGTGAATGGTGGAATTGGGCAGGGCGTAGCGTTTCCCTTTGGTTCCGGCCGCGAGAAGTATGGTGCCCATGCTGGCCGTCATCCCCACGCAAATGGTGGAAACATCGCACCTGATCAGTTGCATGGTATCATATATGGCCAGCCCCGCATTGACGATGCCGCCGGGACTCTGGATATAAAGGCTGATGTCTTTATCCGGGTCCTCTCGTTCCAGGTAAAGTAGCTGGGCAACGATCAGGTTGGCAACTTGATCGTTAATGGAACTTTGCAGGAAGATGATCCTTTCCTTGAGCAAGAGTGAGAATATATCAAAGGCTCTTTCCCCTTTGGCTCCGCTCTCCACCACCATCGGTATAATATTTTCAGGCCTCATTTTCAGGCTCCTCCTTGTTATCAGTCCGGGTTTCTTCTTCTCGGGTTTCCCCTTCTGCTACGCTGGCTTCTTCCTCGGCAGTTGCTTCCTTTGTTGTTACCTCTTCACCGGAAGTGGCGATCTCGATCAGACGATCAAGGGTATTGCGGGTCAAAAGGCGGTCGCGTACCGATTCGCGTGCCTGGGGACTGGAGAACATCTCCCGCATCCGCTCCCCCTGCTCCCCCACATTTTGTAAAGTTCGCTCTATTTCGGCATCTATTTCCTCATCAGATACCGTGATGTTCTCTGCCTCGTTAACTTTGCCCAGAATAAGCGAGCCGCGAACGCGCCTTTCCGCCGTTGGGCGGAGTTCTGCATTTAATTCCTCTTTAGTGATTCCCCGATATTTCAGGAAATCTTCAACTTGCATCCCTCCCATCCGCATCATTTGTTCGTTGATCATCTGCTCGATTTCCTGATCCGTGAAAATCGGAGGAAACTCAATTTTCGATTGCTCAATTACGGCTTCGATCACATCTGATTCCAGTTTATTGCGGCTCTCCATTTCCGCCGAAGCATTTAAATTTTCCCTCAGCTTTTCCCGAAGTTGTTCCACCGTTTCCACACCCTGGCCGAGGGATTTGGCAAATTCGTCATCAACTTCGGGGAGGATTTCCACTTTAACTGCGGAAAGTTTCACTTTGAACTGGCATTCTTTGCCTGCTAACTCCTCATTGGGATGGTCCTCAGGGAAAGGGAGAATAAATTCCTTTTCTTCTCCTGCCTTCATACCCACCAGTTGTTCGGTGAACCCGGGTACGGGCACGTCGGAACTCTCAGAAACCTTTAACGATTCGCCTTCTCTTTCGAGAATGGTTTTATCTTCCACGGTGGCGGTGATATCCAGGGTCACCACGTCTTCATACTGCACCTCGCGCTCAGCCGGTTCCAGGGTGGCATATGACTTGCGCAGGTTTTCTATTGCCTCATCGACGTTTTCCTCAGTAATTTCTATTGGTTCCGGTGTTATGCGGATGGAATGGTAATCTCCCAGTTCCACCGTCGGCGGCATGGAAATAGTGGCTTTAAATATGGGAGGGTCCTTTTGGATTATCTCCATATCGGGTTGCCCGATGCCGGCGATTTCTTCCTGTTCGATTGCTTCCTGATACAGTTTCGGGATGAGGTTCTCCAGTGCCTCTGACTCCAGTTGGTCCTTTCCAACATGGCGTTCGAATAGCACCCGCGGAGCTTTGCCCTTGCGAAACCCTGGTATGCTCACCTGTTTTACCATACGGTGATAGGCTTCATCCATGGCCTTTTCCATTTCTTCGGGTTCTGCTTCTACCGTAAGTGCCACCTGACAGCTGTCGAGTATTTCCGATGATGTTTTCAAGTCTTGCCTCCTGAGCAGTAACTTATATTATAACAGTGAACCCTCCAAGTATGAAAGTGGACAATTCAATATTTGCTTTGAGAACAGCATTTCAGTCCTGTGTCTCCCTTGAAGTCAGGCTCGAAGGGAAGCCGAGATGGACAGGGCGTTTGTGGGGCAGGAATTGATGCATTTGCCGCACTGGATGCAGTCGCTGGAGCTCCCGATTGATTCTACCTCGGTGAAGCCGGCCGGACAATTACTCAGACATCTTTTACAGCCGGTGCATTTGGATCCGTCCAGCCGGATCTTAAGTACGCTGACCCTGTTGAAGGCTCCAAAGATGGCACCCAGCGGGCACAGGTATCGGCACCAGAACCGGGCGATTACGACGAAGAGTACCAGGGAGACCGCCAGTGTAGCCAGATGCACATAAAAGAAGGTGCCTATGTCGGGCTCATCAGAAGGTTGAAAGAGGATCACATCACCGGGAGCGGATTCCGAGGGGAATAGTTCATGGGGAATAGCTGCAAACAGGCTGCCGGACGGACAGACCTTGCAGAATGCTGCCTCAGCAAGGAGGCCTGCTGCCAGCAGAATACCCAGCAGAGAGAGGTATTTCAACCAGGGAAAGGGGGGCAGGTTTATTACATCCCTGTTTCTGCGCAGCCTTATGATCAGGTCCTGCAGGGCACCGAACGGGCATACCCAGCCGCACCAGAACCGTCCCAGTACCAGCCCGAAAAGCCCCAGCGATCCAATGGCGTAATAGGGTAATGTCCGGTCGACGGCGAAGTTCTGCAGGACCCCGATGGGGCACCCGAAGGATGCTGCCGGGCAGCCATGACAGTAAAAGGCCGGTGCCACCACACCGGTTTCCATTGCGGAGATAACCCCGAGATTAAACAGAATCAGGGAAAGTATTTGAATGATTAAGCGCAGATGCCCAATCTTTTTCAACCATCCAACCCCATGCAGCTGGTACAAATGAATCTGACCATGGTGCGAACCATTTCATACTGGTCTCCGGCTGTGAGCGCAATAAAGGCTATGGAAATGAAAAGGATTATCAATCGAGAAATGGGGAGATAGTGTTTGATGATTCTCATTATTTCGAAATAATGTGGCCTGTTATTTGTGCTGGCCCCAGTATTCTATAGCTTGTGAGATTCCATCGAGGAATGATTTAGGCGGATAGGCGCCGACAATTCTTCCCAATTCCTTACCGTCAGGCCGGGCGAAAACGGTGGTTGGGACACTGGATATTCCATAGTTCGTATACAGGTTGCTTTTACCTGCATTGCTTTTTACAGTGACAAAATTTCGGCAAATTGAAGAGGCAACTTCCTTATTGGAGAGGGTGTTCTTATCCAGCATATCGCAGGCCGGGCACACGTCCGTGTAGAAGTTTATCAGGATTGGTTTGTTTTCATTTTGAGCTTTCTTTATGGCTTTGTCCCAGTCATTTACCCAGACTATCTCGTCGCATGCGACTGAACCGTTGGCAGGCCGGGTGCTGGTAGTGCCGTTCGATGTTTTATTAGGGTCTGCCCCGGACGACGTATCGTAAGCCGGTTCCTGTGACCCTGATTCACTTCCACTATTGCAATTCAGATGCATACCTGCTGAAATAATCAGCAACGCAAGTATGACAACCAATTTGAATTTCATTGTCAGACCTCGAACTCTTTAGTTGGCGGTATTATGTCCTAAATTATAAGTGCTTGCCAGTTTGATTGTCAAAATGCCCCTCATCGGGAGATTGGAAAATGAGGGGAGGGCTGGTATAATCGAGGCGAGGCGGAATAACCTTTAAGCTGGTCCTGAGAGATTGGTAAGGAGTATCCTCATTTTGATAATAAAAATACTGGGAAGCAGGCAAGTGACGGGTTTCCTCCTAGCTGGAATGAGCGGGAGGTTTTTTTATGCCTGAGAGCGTTATTCTCTCCGAAGAAGAGATACGCAGGGCCATTACCCGCCTGGCCCATGAAATCATCGAGCGAAACAGCGGGGCCAATCTAATTGCTATCGGTATTCGTACCCGCGGTTTTCCGCTGGCCCGGCGCATCGCCGCCACTATCGGCGAGCTTAGCGGGCAGGAAGTGCCCGTTGGAGCCATCGATTTTACCCTCTACCGGGATGACCTCGATTCTCTCCCTGAGGACCTCAAGATCGAGCCCAGCGATATACCGGCCAGGATTGCAGGCAGCCGAGTGATTCTGGTGGATGATGTGCTCTTTACCGGCAGAAGCGCCCGGGCGGCCATTGATGCCCTTATCGACTGGGGCCGCCCCGCCTCGATTCAACTGGCGGTGCTGGTCGACCGCGGCCACCGGGAGATGCCCATCAAGGCCGATTTTGTGGGCAAGAACATTCCCTCCTCGGCATATGAGCGGGTGCAGGTCAGGCTCAGGGAGGTCGACGGCAAAGATGAGGTGGTTATAATCCATGAAAACGAGATTTCTTCGTGCAGGAGGTGAAGCGCAATGACGCTTGCCGGCAGACACCTGATTTCCATTAATGATCTGTCCAGCGACGAGATAACGGCCGTGCTTGATGTGGCCGAGGAGATGGATGCCGCCCTTCGGCAGAAGAAGAGGCTGACCCTTGCCGAGGGCAAAGAGCTCTATACCCTTTTTTACGAAGCCAGTACCCGTACCCGCAGTTCTTTCGAGACGGCCATGCACCGGCTGGGCGGAACGGTGGTGAGCCACGCCGAGGCCCAGGTGACATCCTCGGTGGCCAAAGGGGAGACGATCGCCGATACCATCCGGGTCCTGGAGAGGTATGCGGATGTTATCGTCATGCGCCATCCGCTCGACGGTTCCACCAGGCTGGCGGCGGAGCACTCCTCGGTTCCCGTCATCAGTGGTGGCGACGGGTCTCATGAACACCCCACCCAGACTCTCCTTGATTTGTATACCATCCGCAAAGAAAAAGGGGGTATCGAGGGAAAGAACGTGGCCCTGTGCGGCGACCTGAGGCACGGCCGGACGGTGCATTCGCTGGCGGTGGCGCTGGCCAGGTTCGGGGCTCGGATCACCTGTATTGCCCCCGAGGGTTTCGAGCTGCCCGACCATGTAAGGGATGTGATCAGGGATTACAAGGGGGATCTGACGGAGTACGGCTCCCTCGACGATGTGGCCGAGGACGGGTCGCTGCTGCTGCGCAGTCCCCGTGCGGGGAAGATTCGGCAGAAAGGATTTATGAACTTTTTGCTGGAGAGCCTCGATGTGCTTTACTTCACTCGCCTTCAGCGGGAACGCTTTGCCACCCCGGAGAGCAGCGTTGCCGGCGAGGAGAGCTATCGAATCAACAAGCAGCTCTTGGAGAAATCGCGGGACGATGCCGTTATCATGCACCCCCTGCCCAGGGTTAATGAGCTGGCCTATGAAGTGGATCAGGATAAGCGGGCAGCCTATTTCCGCCAGGCCGGATACGGCGTTCCGGTCAGGATGGCGCTCATTGCTTTGTTGCTGGGGGTAAAGAAGCCCCGCATAGCTCAGGGTGCTGAGCCGGCACCCGTCAAGCTGGCAAAGGCTTCACCTGACATGCGGTGCCTGAACGAAAAATGCATTACCAATAATGAAAAGTATGCTCACCCCAAGTTCTATAAAAGCGGGAGCCGAAAGAAGCTCATGAAATGCTACTACTGCGACTGGATGGTGCAGGGATAGAGATCAACAGGGTACGGGTTGAGGGTCCGTATCGCCAAGGCTGTTCAGCGAAGCACTATAAAGTTTCATAAATATCACTGTTGCTTATGAATCTACCGAAGTTCAATGACAGCTCGTATGCTCATTTTGTAACTACGGCGACTTGGGGACATATCCCCTGTTTTGGCGAAGAGAGACTTGCTTCAATCGTGAAACGGGAATTGGACTTCTATGCTGAAAGATATGAACTCAATATTTTGGGATATGTGATCATGCCTGACCATGTACACTTTATTTGCTGGTGGGATTCTGAAATAAGATCGGAACTGACAATTTCGAGGATTGTGCAGGGAATAAAAGGTGCATCGGCTCGAAAAATCATAGATTGTTTGAAGGGTAGCTCGGAGCATCCGCTCCGAGTGAATATAAGGCGAGAGCAGATGCTCTCACCTACCCCTCGTAACCTGAAGACGTCGCACCGCCGGGGTCTTCGTTATCAGGTATGGCAGAAGGGCTTCTATGATTTCAACATTTACACGGAATCGAAATTCAGGGAAAAACTTGATTACATGCATTCTAATCCGGTGAAGGCGGGGATTGTTAAACATCCGGCCGACTATCACTGGTCCAGCTATGGTCAATATTTTGATGAGGGGAATGTTGCCCGATAAACGCGTCATCATGTTTGCCGGCAAGGGCGGGGTGGGGAAGACCACCTGTGCCGGGGCCACCGCCCTCCACTATGCCGGCCTGGGCATCAATACCCTGGTAATCTCTACCGATCCTACCCCCTCGCTCTCCGATATCTTCGAGGCCTCAGGCGATGTCAAGCCTTTGCGGGTGATGGACAATCTTCACCTGGCGGAGCTCGGCACGGACGAAGTCAAGGAGATGTGGAACAAAAAGTTCGGGCCTCAGGTTTATGAGGTTTTCTCCTCGATGGTCTCCATCGAATACGAGGAATTCGTCGATTTCATCACCTCGATTTTGCCCGGCCTGCAGGAAGAGTTCATGGTCGATTACATTCGCGAGCTCCTGATGAAGGGGACTTATGAGCGGATTGTATGGGATACCGCCCCTCTCGGGCAGACGATTCACTTGCTCAACATGCCCGGGATGCTGCGCCAACACTTGAAGCCGGCGCCGAAAATTTATTCGAGGCTGAAACCGGGTAGCTTGAGCAAACGCTCCATTATGAAAATACTGGAAGAATGGGCGCAACTCTCTGCCGAGGACATGGGTTTCCTCAAAGAAGAGGTGGATTTCTCTCTGGTAACCATCCCCGAGGCCCTGGCGGTGCAGCAGCTCGACGGGGTTTTTGCCGAATTTGCCCGGCATGGATTTGCGTTTGGCCGGCTTATCGTTAATAATGTTATCAAATCTCCTGATTCAGATTTCCTGCTTGCCAAAAGCGGCCAGCAGCAAAAATACTTGAGACGGATTGAGGAAAAATGCGCCGGCCTTCAGACGGTGGAGCTGCCGCTTTTTCCCTATGAGATAAAGGGAACTAAACGGCTGGAGGAGATCGGCGGGGTGCTTTTCCCTTAAGGAAAGATAACCGATGACTGAAAGTGGTGGTGGGCGGAAAGGATTCTATGGCTGGCTGGGAAATACCCTCGAGCGGCGTTCCGGCTGGTTTATTCTGGTCATATTCCTGCTGACTTTAGCCCTCATTTTCCCCATGACCATGATGGCCCCGGAGGATCTGGCCAGTGATAATCCCGCCGAAGACCCCGTGGTGAAGCTCTCCGATCACATCGCAGAAACATTTTCCCAGGAGGTATTCTGGACCGGTTTCATCGTCGAAGCGCGCGATGGCGACATGCTCACCCGACGCAACCTGGCCGAGCTTCTCCAAAGGGAAAAAGCCCTCAAACAGAGCGAACTGGCTGACTACCTGCTGGTCGGCTACAACGAAGCGGCGGGGGTGGAGGTTCAGGGGGTATACACCGTCGCCGATGCTGTGAATAAGGCCATCATTATCCAGAGCGGCGGGGAAAAAGACTTGTCCAGCACCGATGTTACCGACGAGCAGGTCAAGGCCGTTATCGAGTATCTCATGGCCGGCCCGGCCGCCGAACAGCTCATCGAGAGTTTTTCGGCGCTGAATGAGCATAGCGAGGAGGACGGCTGGATATCTCCCGCATTGATAGTCTCCGTCCTGTCCGATGATGAGCAAGTTCTGATTGATTATCTTGACGAAAACAGGGCGCTGGCCGAAGCAAGCCTGGAAGACGAGGCCTATGCCCGTGAAAGCTATGCCCTTGAGATGCAGGAAATCATGCGCGCCGAGCAGGTCGAAAACCGGGTCTGGGGCCTGGCCATCGATATGAACCATGAGATTGAGGAAGAGAGCGAAGTCGGCGTGGTGATGCTTTTTGCCGCCCTGAGTTTGATGGCCGTTCTCCTTTTGGCCATTTTCCGCTCATTGCCGATTATGCTGATTACGCTCGCCGGACTCGGTATGCTGATAGTCTGGCTTAAAGGGCTTGCCAATTTGACAGGCCTCAAAGGCAGTCTCATAATCGATGTCATCCTGCCGGTAGCTATTGTTGTGCTGGGGGTGGATTATGCCATTCAGGCGCTGTTCCGTTATAGAGAGGAGCGTAACCGGATAGGTGACCCACGAAAATCTCTGGGCAATTCGACTTCTCGTGTCGGGCGGGCCCTGGTGCTGGCCATGTTCACCACCGCTGTGGCTTTCCTGTCCAATGCCTCGGCGGGCATTGAATCCGTATTCGGTTTCGCAATTGCGGCTGCTATTGCTATTTTCGCCTCATTTATTTTACTGGGGTTATTCGTCCCGGCAGTTAACATGAGATGGCGCTCATGGAGGGCGAAGGGGCAGCCAACGGTGCCCCCTCCCGTTGGGAAAGGATTCCGGGGCAGTTTACTGGGTAATATCATTTGCTCAACCGGCAGGAAATGGAAGTTCGTTTTGCCTATAGCTTTGGTAGTCACCGGGCTGGCGGCCTGGGGATGGACGAACGTGGAGACCAAGATGGATGCGGCGGATGCCTTGAAATCAGACTCCGATTTTGTGGTCAGCCTGGACAAATGGGATGTTCACGGCGCCGATAAAGGTGGTGAGCCCTCGTTGCTTTATTTTGAAGGCGACCTGAGGCAGCACGAGTCGCTTGAGGCATTAAGGGATACAATCTCACAGATGAACGGGCCCGATGAAGAAAGTTACGTGGGTAAGGACCCGATTACCGGCGAGCCCAATGTGGATATTCTGCTGCTCGATTTGCTTGAGGACTTAATTGAAAACGAATATTCTCGAGGTGCGGTTGAAGAGGCGACGGGAGTTGAGATAACCGATTCGAACGCCGACTTTCTGCCGGACACACCCGAGCAGTTGCAGGCGGTCTACGATTACGTGGTTGTCCATGGCCTGCCCCAGGATGAGGGTACCCTCCGCTATCGTCCTGCCCAGATTGCGGAGAGATTCGTGAAACTCGACTCCGGGGATTATGCCGCCCTGATGCTGGTAGGCGTGCCGGGAACCAGGGAACAGTCCGTCGTGCGCTCTTCGGCGGAATTGCTCGAAGAAGATTTGGCCCTTGCCATGGATGGCGTGAAGAGTATCAGCAAATACGGTTTGACCGGGTCCGGCAACGTCAGGGTGGCCCAGTTCGATGCGGTCAGCCAGGCGCTTACCAGTTCCCTGATAATCGCCGTGGTCGCGGTGCTGGCGCTTTTGCTGATAGTATTCAGGTCGATAAGGTATGCGGTGCTGACCATTATCCCGGTGCTGCTGGTGGCCACCTGGCTTTACGGGTTTATGTATGTCGGCGGCTATTCTCTGAACATGCTGACCGCCACCATCGCCGCCATTTCCGTCGGCGTGGGCATCGATTTCTCCATTCACTTCACCGAGCGTTTCCGGGAGGAGCTGGGGAATGGACTTGACAAGGGGGCGGCGATACTGAAGACCGCTCAAAATACCGGATTTGCGCTGTTCTGCACGGCACTGACCACGGTGCTGGGTTTTGCGGTGATTGCCTTTGCTCCCATGCCGATGTTTTCAACCTTCGGCGTAATAACGGCCATAATGATTGCGCTTTCGCTGTTCATGGCCCTTTTCATCCTGCCCGCCCTTTTGAATGCCTTTGTGCCCGAATCGTCGGCAAAGTGATAGGCACTGCTAAAAGGGGGCCATCTTTTGGCTCCCTTTTGATTTCGACGTAGTCCAGCCATGCCCGGCTATCAGTTCCAGTAAATTTCCACACTTCTCACCGTTCCCATAGGCTCAAGTCGAAACGAGCCCAAATCCTTAACCAGTTCGTCGAGGTTGTCTGACCAGCTATCGAGTCGTGCATCCCATTCCTCCAGTTCCTTTTTGGAATAAGAGCCGGCACCTCGATGAAATGCGTTAACCGCTGAATTGTAATCTCCTACTTCCTCGTTATAGGCGGCTATACTCTGGCTGTAGAATTCCTCCCGCTCTGCATAGTTCTCATAGTAGGCATAGTCAAACAGGCTGCCGCTGTAATGGGAGCGGGCAATCGGTTTCCAGAACTCCTCGGGAGGCATGCTGCAATCGATGAGAGTTTCCTTCACTCCATCAAAGGCAATGGTTCCGTAAACCTCCCCGCTTTTGACGTAGGCGAGGGTGTCGTGTTCGCTGTTGTCGATATAGACAAGGCCTTTATCAGTGGTTTGAAAGGCGTTCAGCGTGTGCCCGCTGACATTTTCCCCCAGCCCGAGGGCGACATAACCGGAGCGGAAACCGCGCCGCCAGGCATGGTCGCGCAGGGTTATGGTAAAGCCTTCGCAGTCGAATTCGTCGGGAATATATTCGAGGGTATCGGTTTTGTCGGTTTCAATAAATCGCTTAAGTTCTTCCCAGGCAGGATTTCTCAACTGCGATTCATCGCCCTCAAGGATGTCAATGATATCAGTTTCCAGCCCTGCAATCTTCTGCTCGGAAGCTTTGATTTCTGCCTGGAGCTCTGTGTTTTCCTTAATGAGAGCGGTGTTTTCGGCCTCGAGTTCTTTCGAGCCGGAATCCGCATTGCACCCGCAGAGGATTGTTCCTGCTATGAGTGCCGTCAATGCCAGCATAAATGATATGTTTTTCATGGCGATTTTTGGTTTGCTTACTGGCAGCTAATCCTGAATTCCTGCCGCCCTCAGGAGTTGCTGAAGCGTACTGGTGGTTCTCTCCGCATCGATCCTGAAAATGGAGTCCCCGTCCCCGAACACATAATCGATATCGAGGTATCCTTTGCCGATGGTGCCCACGAAATCCTCGGCAAACGCCAGCAGGAGGTTCATGCTGGCGTCCCTGGCCCCATCGAGCCGCTGGACCGATTCCGAGTGCTCGCTGAATTCGTCGCGCACCGTTTTCAGGTGGTGTAAGGCGCCGGAAATCTCATTTTCTTCCGGAGCGTTTTGACCGGGCAGGCGGTCGGCGAATTCCTTGCGCACCAGCTGGTTGATCCAGGGATCGGGTATCCCTTCAAATTCGCTTCTGTCATGGCCAAAGCTAATCAGTTTTTCTATTATGAACTCTTTGTTCTGAATCTGGAGATAGTCGGCGTTGTATCTAATGTGGTTGAGGGTTGCGGGGATACTCTTCAGGGGGTATTTGTCGCTTTCGGGCTCGTACAACCTGCAGGTAGCCAGAACGGTGTATCTTGCCAGAATCGGCTGCAGCCTCCCGAACATGTTCCCGAAGCCGGCCTCGTTTATAGCCTCCGCATGAGCGCTGATTTCCTGCCATAATACCCTGCTCTCCTCCACCTGGCGAATATTCTCAACCAAGCCTCCGACAATCAGTTCTCTCAAATCTCCCATGGGGTCCATATTGGGGAGTCCTCCTGTTCAGGCATTCGGATGAATCCGCAAGAATTATACCTTCTTTAAATGGCTGCCCGCAATGAATAGTTGAAAAGGCAGTATGGGAATAACAGGCCATGTCACTAATTCCTTGATGGGGTTAGCCTGAGAGCATCCACTCTCAGGCTAATTTCGTCCAATCGGATTGTAGTTGGACAGATGCTCCAACTTACCCTGTGGATGTTGTTAAGGGATTTCTTAGTTTAGGTTATTTTTGGGTTATCGAGCGGGGAAGGCAGGGTGTGATTGGCTGCCGGTTGTTTTTTGGAGCCTTGCTGCATAATTGAGTTTTTCAGCACTGGAAAGATTCAGCCATTTTCTGGCGTTCTGGATGCTGTCGTAGATTATCCGGCGATGGATGGCGAGGGTGAGGAATCCGATACCGGCGAGGGAAAGAGCTACTCCCAGCGGTCGAATGATGTTTTGTATGCTCATTTGCAGGCCCATTACGAGCATCGGGATGGCTACAACGCAGCCGAAGAGAAGGCTTTGCAGCAGATAGTGTCTTGCATTGCCGTGTTTTGAGAGTTCTCTTCTGGCAAGCAGATCTCTGGTCTGGATTTGCTTCTCGAGCTGTTTACGGTTGGTCAGGTTAGTTTGCAGTGTTTGCCGTAAACCGGCTTCCAGCCGTGCCTGCCTTGATTTGATGATGTTTCGGTTGCAAACCGGGCAAAGATTGAAAACCTTTGTCCGTCCGCAAATGGGACAAATTGAGGATAGGTGCCTTGATTTGATTTCGGCGTTTTTGTCTTTCGAACTGTCAGACAGGCGGGAAAGGAAATCTCCCATTTTCACTCTCAAATGCTGGTGGAAAATGTGATTTCCATTCTACCACTTTTTTATTGATTTGTCAAATCATACGATAAATTTTAATTTTATTTTTGATTTAATTTAAGGGTTGAAAGGCTTGCTTTTTTTATCTTATTATAGTATAATTCAAGCCCTGTTCGGTCCACTTGACGGGGGAATCAAAATGGAGCTGTTAACAGTGAACGAAGCTGCCAGGGAGGCAGGGATAACGCCTGATCATATGCGTAGATTATTGAACAGTCGCAAGGT
Source organism: Dehalococcoidia bacterium (assembly GCA_046498265.1). Taxonomy (GTDB): domain Bacteria; phylum Chloroflexota; class Dehalococcoidia; order SZUA-161; family SpSt-899; genus JBGLNL01. The sequence goes on from JAWOBB010000007.1 coordinate 21,362, forward strand.
CTATGGTCTTAAGCACGGACAAACGTGGATTATCACCAGGGATGAGGTATTAAAGTTCGAACGCAGTGCCCGCGGCAGGCCATCCAAATCCGGGAGTTAGCTCGAGGAATCCGGTAAGGGGCACTGATTTACAAATTGATTCATTTACGGGTTTCAATCCGATGCAGGGATGATTGCCCACTGGATGAGGTACACGAGCACAGCGGTGACAGCTCCGAACAGGGCCATCTTGGCCCCATATAGCAGGATGTTTCGTCTGGAGAGTTTGCCCAGATAGATGCCTATAGCGAATATCCCAACTATCACCAGTCCGCTGGCTACAAACATGGCATCGGATGAATCGAGCCAGATATAAGGCAAAACGGGAACCGCCCCGCCGATAATCGTCGCCAGCCCGTCTACCGTCCCCGCTCGCAGCGTGTTTTTCTGAATCTGGAATTCCACTTCAGAGTCCTTCAGTTCCTTGGCTACCATGGCGCTCTCGATCTTGCGAAGCTCCCGGTACTGGTCGGCCCGTTCGGCGGAGAAGGCGCTGAGCACGTTGAATATACCGTTGGCCAGGGCCCCGCCGATACCGGCGGCGATTATCACGGACGATGAGGCACTGTATGCCCCGATTACGATTCCAAGGGTTGAGAGTGAGCCATCCACGAATCCTCGAAAGAATTTCCCCAGCATCTGAATAATTCCTCTCCCCGTTGCTCAGGAGCTGGAGGCGGTTATCTCATCTATCGAATGAATCGACCCGCCAAGGCCTTCGATGGTGGCTGAAATTCCTTCCAGTGAAAGATTCCGGCCCTCAATGGTGAGCTCGACGGTCTTGGTACGGTCGTCCACCTCATCAACGTGAATTTTTACCGTCTCGACGCTATCTATCTCACACAGTTTCTCAGCATAGGTCAGCAGTTCAGGTTTATGGGGGATAAGTACATCGATTACCAGTTTGTTCAGTCGCATACCAGTCTCCTTCAGTGAATATAGGCTGCGTATCACGGTTTTATGGAAACAATTACATGATATTCCGGAAACAAAAAGTGAGAATCAGTTTCCCATAATGACAACAGTCTCATATTCTAATTGGTTGCTGTTATCAGCGAAAGATTGTGTGCCGATATGAAGCAGCCTATAGCCATCTTCAAGGTAATGATTGATAAGCCCGCTCAAGTCTCCCTTCTCAAATGAGTACCCGCACTTCTCACACTGGTTCTCGCTGCTGCTGGCGAATTGGACAGTGTGGACGATACCTTCATAAATAGACATCACTCCTCCTTTTACAGTATCAGATATTTTACGAACAGCAAGTGCCTTTGTCAAATATACGATTAGGAGTTTCAATAAACAGCCGGTCCAGGAGCCCTGTTCCATGAATGGTTTGTGAGCTTCTCTGTTTTAGTACAGCCAGAAATGAGGGCACTCAATGACTCACAATCATCTCTCATCAAGAGCCAGGGAGTGCGCAACGGGAGAAACGGGGAATGGGAGAGACGGGGAAGCCGGCTGACTATGGACTGATAGCCGAAAACTGTTTCTGGTAGCGGCGGGTGGACTCGAACCACCGACCTTGGGATTATGAGCGCTATGCCACAAAAGCAGGCGGGGAGCTACACCGTGGTCAACGGGTCCCCACATTTGGGACAATAAAGCAGGACCGTCCCGCAGGACGGGCAAACACAAACATGTTGGGAATTGTTTTGCGGGGTATATACTTTCAAGTCATCCCCATGCAACTCCCACCCCAGCAACCGCAATAACTCGTTGATATCCGTATTAAATAATCTGGCCATCTTCCGAATCTGATTCAACGAGGCATCAACTTTATTGTTTTCATAGTGGGATATCATCGGGATACTCAATCCCATTTTTTCAGCCAAATTTGCCTGGGACCACCCACGCTTCTCCCTTTCCGTTTTAATCACTTCCCCGAAACGGCCA
>JAWOBB010000054.1:0-89141 GCA_046498265.1 Dehalococcoidia bacterium
TGATTGAAATCACTTGCAGATCTAAACATTTCACCCATATCAGTAACTTTGGCAGTGTTCCAATCATTAACAGGTTGATTGAAAGATCTTGCATTATTAAACATACTACGCATACTAGTAACATTGGCAGTGTTCCAACTGTTGACAGGTTGATTGAAAGGTGTATTTCCAAACATAGATGGTTACCGACCATCTCTTTTTATGCACATCGATGCCGACATAAAAGTGTTGACCCGGAAAGCTGATTGATGTATCCTTGGATTTACTCATGGTGATCTCCTTTCTTGTTTTTGGTATTTCTACACTTCCGATTATAAGGGAGGAGGTCATCATTTTCTTAGCATAATGTCTGCAGTCCGACTTGAAGGGGCGGCTTCCTTTGAGCCTTGGCTTGCTTCCGAAAATGGTTTCTTTTCAACTTTGCGGCAAGAGGGGGATAACAGGTTTTGAATTATAGTCTGGGTTTGTGCTATCATTGGGGCAATTATGGGGTTGCCGCAAAGGACATGGTGCCGATATTACCATTAAAGCGGGTGAATTCAAGCGTTATAACTCTTAAATGCCCCAATGAGAAAAGTGGGTCTGGCCCACTTGAATACTATGCCCCCCTTATGATATAATAGCAACACAATGAAACAGATTATTAAAAACGATAACTTCCATGAAGTTGCAGCAGATGTGAAGCCGGATTCAAAGAAAAGGATCGTTCTTTCAAAAGCACCCATCGCAGAAGGTGTAACATATCATATTTACTGCAATGAAATCGGCCAAATCATACTGGACCCTCATGTGAGCATACCGGCTTCAGAAGTCTGGCTTTATCAGAATAAGGAAGCGCTTGAAGCAGTAGAGGCCGGTATCAGAGAGGCATCAGAAGGTAAAATGACAAAAATAGATCTGAATGATCTTTAGGAATTACATTTGTTTGAGATATTCTGGACTGACCGAAGCCAGGAGGAATTCAATCGCATCAAATCAGATGCGTCGTTGAAAAAGCGATATAAAGCAGTAAAGAAAACAATCCAACTCTTAGCCTCCAATCCCCGCCATAACAGCCTTCAAACTCACGAGTTTTTCAGCCTGAAAGGCCCGAACAATGAAAAGGTGTATGTTGCCTATGCGGAGCAAAAGACTCCTGCAGCCTACCGTGTATTTTGGTACTATGGTCCGTCCAAAGACCAAATTACCATCATAGCAATTACCAAGCATCCTTAGGTCTCTTCTTAACTACGAGTTATAACAAGCCGGTCAAGCGGACAAAAATGGGCGTCCTCCTCTGGGCCTGACTCAGCTTCCAAAATCAAATTCTTTTCAACTTTTTGCCACGGGGGCAATAACATGTTTGGTGCTATTCATGCATCTGTTGTAGAATGCTGGCAAGGCTTGGGGTGTCACCCGGCTTCTGCCGCATATACCTTTTGGGCCTGTTACGCAGAGCGTTAGCGGGCTTGGAAAGAGAGAATATTTAGTGAACTACTGCACGTTCACAAATCTCAGCTATCCAAGAGTTGATGCTTTTGTTTTCTTTCTTTGCTTCAAGAGCAATAGCGCAATGTAGTTCTGAAGGCATGCGAACCATAAATCTACCAGAGAATGGTTTTTCCGGTTCTTTATTTAGCTCTTGGCACATTTCCAAATAATCATCCACAGCGTTGGTAAAATCATGCTCAAGCTCTTTGACAGACTTACCTTCAAAACCAATTACATCGGTAATACCAAGAACACGTCCATGGAAAATCTTGTCATCCGCATCAAAATTCACGCTTCCTGTATAGCCTCGATATTTAAGCACATTTTTCATGGTTTCACCCCTGCGTTAATAAGAAAATCTCGCACAAGCTCAACAGCATATTTCTTCATTTCCTTCTGTGGATGAGGCTTGTGCAAATTGAGAAATCTGTCATCTAAAGCTACTCTTAACCTTGATCCTTTACCTTCCTTAATGTCAGCATCATAAGCACTCAATAGGGACTCCACTTCACTCCATTTAATATCTGCTCTCGCTGGTGTTTCGAAAATCCTTTTGAGTGTTTTCTGCTGTTTTTTGTTCACATGCATATGATATCATAAATGGTATCATATTTCAATATACCTTTTGGGCCAAATCGCTTGTTTCTAAGTTTTTAGCTGTATCAGGCCCGCTAACAAAGCAATCAAAGTGACCTTAATGGGCACTCTCCTTGGGGCCTGATTTGGCTTCCAAAATTGGTTTCTATTCAGCTTTGCAGCACGAGGGGTATAACAAGTTTTGGGGTATTGAGGTATTTGTGCTATAATCGTCGCAAAACCGGGGGCTGCAAAGGTAAGTCTGGCATATGTCATTAAGTCAATTTATCGCGGAGCGTTGTACGGAATCTATTCAAGGTAGTAAGATATATTAAGCAGCGTAAAGGCGTATTTTTATGAGAGGAAGAAGGAAAACCGTTTTGCCCTTTAGTTTTTTTAAAATGCTCTCAACCGTGTTTCTGGTTGTAATGCTGGTAACCAGTTTTGCCGGATGCAGCGATGAAGACACAAGTTTACCAGAGAAGGGCACCCCATCCCACCCTAAATCCCCCATCATTGAAATGGTCTACATTCCCGGCGGGAGCTTCGAGATGGGGAATCTTTCAGGGGCTGGTGATAGCGACGAGAAACCCGTTCACCCCGTAACCCTCTCCCCTTACGAAATGGCCAAATTTGAAGTCACATATGCCGAATGGACAGTAGTGAAAGACTGGGCCGAATCCAACGGGTATGTTTTTAACATGCCGGGGGATATGGGAAGCGGGGACTATGGGGGAACTCAGGATGAAAATCATCCCGTAACGGATATCGAATGGTATGATGCAGTGCTGTGGTGCAATGCCCTAAGCGAGCTGGAAGAGCGAACGCCATGCTACTCCACATCGTCAGCAAAGACGACAGTGTACCGTTCCGGGCAAACGGATATCAAAAATGGATGGGTAGACTGGGAAGCCGATGGATACCGCCTGCCGACTGAGGCAGAGTGGGAATATGCCTGTCGGGCAAACACTACCACAAAGTACAGTTTTGGGGACAACATCGATGGCGAGGATGCCAATTTCTGGGACAGCGGAGACCGGTGGGATAATGGCACAACTCCTGTAGGTCATTATCATTCTAACGATTATGGTTTATATGATATGCCAGGAAACGTATATGAATGGTGCTGGGACTGGTATGGAGAGGAATACTATAAGGACAGTCCGGCGAATGACCCGAAAGGCTCTCCCGAGAGTTCGTTCCGCGTCCTGCGTGGTGGAAGCTGGTACTACATTCCGATCAGCTTGCGGTCAGCCAATCGCGCCTACGTCAGCCCGGATAACGATGACCCCCTCACAGGTTTCCGGCCAGTTCGTTCCATTTAACATTAAGCACAAGTAACTACAAACCTTCAATATTCCGTACAACAACTTCGTGCAGCCGACTTTCAGGGGCGGGTTCCCTGGAATCTGGTTCGGTTTCCAAAAGTCATTTTGTTTCAACTTTGCGGCAAGAGGGGAATAACAGGTATGGCAGGCATTCCGGTAAATGTGCTGTCATTGGGGCAATTGTGGGGTTGGCGCAAAGGTCGATACGGCATATGCTCTTCAAGCCGCTCAATTCCAGCGTTAGACTTACTTTATGAAATAGCTATTGCTATATTGAAGAACTGACAATCAGGAATATTAAGGATGAATTGAAATTTGATAGGTAAAATCTTTTTCATACTGGTTGGGATCGCTATTGGTGTAGTAATCATGTTAGTGATTGATGATGAGGCTGGGGTTAAGCCAAAATCAATTGGCACAGGATATTGGTGTTCCCCCGAGGCGCATCAATGAGATCGTGTTAGAGAAACGTCGCATCACAGCAGATACAGCTCTACGTCTCAGCAAATATTTTGGCACCTCACCTCAATTCTGGTCAGGTTTGCAAACAGACTATGATCTTGATACTGCCATGGAATCACTTGGCAGCCGGTTAGAGCGAGAGGTCAAAACACATAGTACCGCAGGTTAAATGAGTTCCGGCCGCTATTTACATAAAGGTGCCGCCTCTTAAAAGGTTAAATTGATTAGTTCAAATGCCACAAACGAAGCTTCGAATGCCATAAACGAAGCTTGAAATGCGATAAATGAAGCTTAATATGCGATAGAGCACGCCTTATGTGTGACAAATGAAGCGTTATATGTGACAAATCACGTGTTATCTAAGGCACACGAAGCCTTGCCTGGTGTGAAAATCCCCTCAAGCATTGATTGCAGCTTCCTTCGATGGTACCCTAAATCCTGGTATGAACAAAACAGAAGCCGCCCTCATCCTCTTCAACGCCAATGTAATCACCATGGATCCGGCCCTGCCCCGTGCCCGGATGGTGGCTGTGGGAGAGGGAAGAATCATCGGGGTGGGGAACAATGAGGACCGGGATGACTTTCGGGGAGAGCGGACAAAGGTCATCGATTGCCGGGGCAGGACGGTCATCCCCGGTTTCCATGATGCCCACCTGCATATTTTCTCCATGATCTCCAGTCTCATCAGCCTGGATTGTAGCCCGGCAGCCGTCTCGTCGATCGTGGATATTCAGCGCCTGATTGCCGAAAAGGCCATGCAGGTCCCGGCTGGCACTTGGATCAAGGGATCAGAATATGACAAATTCTATTTGGAGGAGGGGCGCCATCCTACCCGCTGGGACCTGGACAAAGCCGCCCCCGCGCATCCGGTCAAACTGGCTCACCGGACCCGCTATGCCTGTGTCCTCAACAGTCGGGGACTTGCGCTGGCCGGAATCACCGCCGAAACCCCCGACCCGCCTGGCTGCCTCATCGAGCGAGAAGCAGAGACCGGAGAGCCTACCGGGCTGCTTTTCGGCATGAACACCTACCTGGGCAAAAGGGTTATTCCCCCGCCGCCGGAGGAAGAATTCAGCGAAGGACTGAGCCGGGCCAATCACATCCTGCTCGAAAACGGTATTACCTCCCTGCAGGATGCTACCGTTCACAACGAGCTGGCGCAGTGGGAAGAACTGAAACGAATCAAGAACACGGGGCTATTCCTGCCGCGGGTGACTGTGATGTTCGGATTCGACTCGCTTGAGGATTTCATAAAGATTCGCGAGTCGAGCGATGAAAATCTGAGCCTCGGGCCGATGAAGCTGGTCGTCGATGAGATCAGCGGGGCCCTGAATCCGCCGCAGCAAACCTTGAATGAAAGGATCCTTTCGGCTCACCGGGCCGGGTTCCAGGTTGCCATCCATGGTATCCAGGATACCACCGTCCATGCCGCCCTCACTGCCCTGGAATATGCCCTGGCTGAGCTGCCGCGGGAGGGCCACCGTCACCGCATCGAGCACTGTTCCGAGTGCCCCGATTATCTGCTCCAAAGGCTGAAAGAGGCGGGGGCGATGGTGGTTACCCAGCCTGCCTTCCTTTATTACAACGGAGAGAAGTATTTTGCCGAAGTGGAGGAGGCAAAGCTTCCGTGGCTTTATCGTATGGGCAGCTGGTGGAGAAACGGGATTCCGGTGGCCGCCGGCTCCGATGCGCCGGTGAACGACCTCAACCCGCTGATTGGGATTTACGCCGCCGTGACCCGCCGCTCCCCGAACGGGAGCATCATTTCCCCGGAAGAAACCATCGACCCCGAACAGGCTCTGTGGATGTATACCATGGGTGGGGCTTACGCTGCATTCCAGGACGATGTCAAGGGAAGCATCACCGCCGGCAAGCTGGCCGACCTGGCGGTCCTGAGCGCCGATCCCACCTCGGTGGCGGATGAGGAGATCAATGATATTACCGTGGAGAAGACCGTTATCGGTGGTGAGGTGGTGTGGGAGAAGGGATGAAGCTTATCCCAGCCCGCCGACGTAGGCGGCGATGACCTGCAGCAGGATGATAGCTACGATGGGGGTGATGTCAATCGTGCCCCCGAGTGGTGGTATAAGCCTGCGGAGAGGATTCAGAATTGGCTCGGTTACCTGGTTCAGCATGATGGCCAAGCGGTTGGTGGGGCTGGTGGGGAACCACGACATAATAGCCCGAATGAAGATGGCGATGGTAAGCACCTCGCAGAGTATCTCGATAAAAGTGGCTATGGCACTCATTTAATGCTCCCTGCCCAGCTTTTGCGCTTTCTCATAGGCAGCCACCACTGCCTGGATAATCACCGCCCGCAATCCGCCGTCCTCGAGCTTGAGCAGCCCCTCGGCGGTGGTTCCCCCGGGGGAAGTGACCATATCCCGGAGCTCTCCCAGGTGTCTGCCACTCGCCCTGGCGTACAGTAACGAGCCCAGCATGGTCTGCATCACCAGTTCCGATGCGGTATCGCGGGGCAGTCCGATATGGACCGCCGCGTCGATGAATGATTCGATAATCATGAACACATAGGCCGGCCCGCTTCCGCTGACGGCGGTGGCCATATCGACATACTTTTCACTATCAAGGTAAATTTCTTTTCCCAGCGCCTCCAGGATGGATTGTACCATATCCCGCTGGGCCCGGCTTACGGTGTCGGTGGCAGTCCAGACGCTGATTCCTTCCCCTATCTGGGCCGGGGTGTTGGGCATGACCCTCACGATAGAGTGGTGTCCCAGCAGCATGTTGATGGTATCGATCTTTATCCCGGCCATAATGGAAAGGGCCAGTTGCTCGCTCTCCAGCCTGCCGTGCAGGTCGTCCGCAACAACGTTGAATACCTGGGGCTTGACGCAAAAGACCACGATATCCTTACCCTTGATAGATTTGAGATTGTCGGCAACGCATTCGATGCCGTGCCTTTTGGCCAGTTCCGTTAAACGAATCTCGGATATGTCGCTGGCGGTGATGTCCTCGGGTCTGGCGGAGCCTTTGCTGATTAAGCCGGAGATGATAGCCTCCGCCATTACCCCGGCGCCTATAAATGCTATTTTCATATCAGCCCCTCCCTGCTCGGATTTTCTACCTTATAGCGAACAGCTGCGTTCCCCGAAGATAGCCCTTCCAATCCTCACCGAGGTGGCCCCTTCCTCGATTGCTACTTCGAAGTCATCGGTCATTCCCATGGAAAGCTCGGCCAGCCCCAGCGAATTTCGTAACTCCCTCAACCGGCGAAATACCGGCCTGACCTCTTCCGGATCGCTCACCCAGGGAGCGATGGTCATCAGTCCCCTGACTTCCAGATTGGGCATCCTGCCGACCTCGCTCACCGCCTGGTTGACCTCATCGAAGCTGAATCCGCTCTTGGTGCCTTCCTCGGCCACATTAACTTCCAGGAGTATCGGCAGCCTGTTTTCAGAGTTCCGGTTCAGAAAATCGGCGAGTTTCAGCGAATCGACGCTCTGGATTATATCAAAAAGGGATACGGCTGTCTTTACCTTGTTGGTTTGCAGGTGGCCGACCATATACCAGGTCGATTGCTTCCTGATATCTTCCAGTTCCTGGAGCTTTGTTTTTGCTTCCTGGATCCGGTTCTCCCCGAAATGCCTCAGGCCTGCTTCGAAGCCGGCTCGAACGGTGGCGGCATCGTGGGTCTTGGTTATGGCAACCATGGTCACCTCCTTTGGCGACCTGCCTGCCCGCTCGCAGGCTGCGGCAATTCGGCGGTTTACTTCCTGAACGTTCTGGGAGATGTCCATCTCTTGCCAGTCACCCCACCATACTCAGGAATATTCCGGCGGCCGTGGCGGTCCCGATCACCCCGGCGATGTTTGGCCCCATGGCATGCATCAAGAGGAAATTGCGGGGATTTTCCTTTTGTCCCATCATCTGGACTACCCGGGCGGACATGGGAACCGCCGATACCCCGGCTGCGCCGATCATCGGGTTGATGGGCTCCCGGCAGACTTTATTCATCAGCTTGGCAATCATTATCCCGAAGGCGGTGGCGCTGGCAAAGGCGAATATACCCAGCACGAAGGCCAGTATCGAATCGAGATTGAGGAAGTTATCCGCCGTCATGATTCCCCCTATGGAAAGGCCAAGGAAGATGGTCAGTATGTCCATGAATGCTTCCCGGGAGGTCTTGGCCAGCCGGTCGGTGACGCCGGAAATATATAACAGATTGCCCATCATGAAAGAACCGATGAGCGGAGCCGATTTGGGAACCAGCAGGATAATAACGATGGCTCCTACGAAGGGGAAAAAGAATTTTTCCTTCTGGGAAACCTCCCTTGCTACCGGCTTCATGTAGATCTGCCTTTCCTTTTTGGTGGTACAGAGCCTGATTATGGGGGGCTGAATGATGGGAACCATGGCCATGTAGATGTAAGCCGCCACTGCCACGGTTCCCAGCAAATGCGGCGCCAGTTTATCGCTGAGATAGACGGTGGTCGGCCCGTCGGCTCCTCCGATTATCCCGATGGTACAGGCTTCTTTGATTCCCCAGTCGGTAATTCCCAGCCATCCTGAACCGATCAGCACGGCTAAGAACAGGGTCGCGTAGACGCCGAATTGCCCTGCTGCTCCAAGGATGAGGGTTTTAGGATTAGCGATGAGCGGTTCGAAATCGGTCATGGCACCCAGGCCCAGGAAAATCAGGGGAGGGATAATCTCGGTCTGGATTCCCGCTTTGAAGATGTAGGCTATCAGCCCCACAGGAGCCGAGTCCTTATCCAGCAGGTCGCCGCCGGTGCTCTCCAGCAACCCGCCCAGGGGAAGGTTAACCAGGACTATACTGAACCCGATGGGAACCAGCAGCAGAGGCTCCCACTTTTTGGATATACCCAGGTAAACCAGAACAATGCCAATGACGACCATTAAAATATCATCGCCGCCAATGACCTCGAAACCTGTCTCTATTAAGCTGTCCAACTGCTAAAACCCTTTCCTTGGCCCCACTCTGAAATCAACGTCAATCCGCCTTCTCTCTCCAGCCAAATTTCGTCTCAATCCTGCGAATTATTACCCCGATTATCCCCAGAATGATGGCCAGCCCTCCCAGAATCAGGATAACCATTCCAAAGCCAACCCCGATTACTCTGCCTGCCTCTGCCCAGTCGAATGCTTCGCCCATTTGTTTCCCTTAAAGGTTTCTCTTTGTCTATGTGATTACAGACTGTGAAATCCGCTAAACAAAACTGCCAACCGGCAAAAATCTATTGCCATGTTATCATTGATGCTCACTGCTATCAAGTTTATCCGGATTCAGAGGATTTCTCCGCTCAATGCTTTTTCCATCTCACTGCGCAGTTTCCCGGCTCCGGTTCCGGAATCGATATGTGCCCAGGGCAGGGTCGAATCAAACGCTATTTGCTGATGAACGGATTCGGGGTCGATTCCCGCCTCTTTTAAAGCTTTCTGCCATGCCGCCAGCGAAACTTTGGGCATACTTTCAATCACTTTTCCCAGGCTCGAATCCCCTCTGGCCAGTTTCCCCTGAACCAGGCTCCACCCTATGCTGTCCGACTTGACCTCAATCCCCTTCGGCCTCAGGTTTTTCCTGAGCAGCGCCAGCCGACGTTTTAAAACCGCGGCCCTGGCCATTGGCAGCCACTGGAACGGAGTTCCCGCCTTGGGCACGAAAGGGGTTACGTTGAGGGTAAGGTGGGTGCCTGACCGATATCCGTCGATGATGCTTTTTGCGCTTTGGGCCATTCCAACGATGGCGATAATATCGTCATCGGTTTCGGCAGGCAGGCCGATCATGAAATAGAGCTTGATTTGTCTGAAGTCGTACCCGGCAACCCTTCGGATCGTATCCAGGATATCCTCTTCCGAGATTCCTTTGCTTATGACCTGCCGCAGCCTTTGAGTGCCGGCTTCAGGGGCCAGCGTGATTGTCCTGGTGCCGCTCTCCGCCAGACCCCGCAAAAGCGTATCGGAGAGTGGTTTTATGCGCACTGAACTTGCCGAGAGCTCACCCCCCATGTTCCTCAGGCCGCTTACCAGTTCGTCGATTTGCGGATGATCGGAGATGGCGGCGCTTACCAGTCCGATTCGTCGGCGGAATCGCAGCCCCTCTTCGGCCTGTTTGAGTAATTGCTCTACCCGGCGATATCGCATGGGCCGGAAGTGGTAACCGGAAAGGCAGAAGCGGCATCCATGATTGCATCCGCGGGCAATCTCCATGAGATACATGTCGCCCAGTTCGGTATCCGGGGTGAGCACCACCGAGCCGGTGGGAAAGCTGCCGATATCTGCCGGGAACTGACGAACCGGATTGTTGCCAATAGCAGGAACATACAGGCCGGGCGCTTTGGCCAATTCCTTCAGGAATTGGGGTCGAGGGGATTCCATACCGTCAAGCAGTACCGGTATCATTCCTGGGAGAATGGCCTCCGCCTCGCCGATGGCAAAACAATCGACAATTTCAGACATCGGTTCCGGATTGGCGGTAACAGCAGCCCCTCCGGCGACAATAAGTGGATGCCGCTCATCGCGCTCTGAGGTAAAAAGGGGAATCCCGCTTGATTTCAATATGCTTGCGGCATTAAAATAATCATGCTCGTAGGAAAAGGAAAAGGCGAGAACGTCGAAGTCACCGAGAGGCCTTTGAGATTCCAGAGATACAGGCTCATTTCCTTCCTGGAATACCCTTTCACAGACGACCCTGTCATACTGGTTAAGCAACCCGTAAATGGACTGGAATCCAAGGTTTGACATGCCCAGGAAATAAGAATTGGGGTAGATGAGGGCCACACTGTTTCTGCCTCCCCAGTCCTTGAAAACAGCGCCCTCTTCCGAGGCGAGTCTGGCCCTTGCTTCTTCTAACGTCTTCCAGTTCATGAGTTCCTTTTCTATCGAACCATATTATAGCTCTTATCGGGTAGGATATCGAGTTGAATATTGGTGTATCCTTGCCATTGTGCTTACCGTTAGGGAGTATTACTATAGAATTAGGCCGGATTATTTGGTAGTCTGGAGAAAACATGACTGAGATTCTCAGGAGCAGGCTGGAAGAAGAAGATTACCGCAAAATCGCCGTGCTTAACAACCCGGCCGTCGATGAATTCCTTGCCAAATATATCGGGTTATGTAATCCCGAGAAGGTATTTGTCTGCACTGGTACCCCTGAAGATATTCGGTACATCAGGGAGGCAGCTCTGAGAAATGGTGAGGAGGCCAGGCTTGCCATCGAGGGCCATACCGTCCATTTTGATGCTTACGGGGATCAGGCCCGCGATAAGGAACATACCAGAATCCTGGTTGCCGAAGGGGCTGCCCTGGGGCCTTCCATCAACACTCTCGACAGAGAGCAGGGATATACACAGATTCACGAAATACTCAAAGGCATAATGAGGGGCAAGGAGCTGTACGTTTGCTTTTTTTGCCTCTGTCCGACTCACTCGGATTTTTCCATACCCTGCATTCAGCTTACCGATTCCGCTTACGTGGCCCACAGCGAAATCATTCTATACCGTGAGGGCTATGAGGAATTCATCCGGCAGGGGGCGGGTACTCGTTTTTTCAAATTTGTTCATTCGCAGGGTGAACTGGACGAAAGAAACGTGTCCCGAAACCTGGATAAGCGCCGGGTTTACATTGATATAACCGATGATACGGTTTACAGCGCCAATACCCAGTACGCAGGCAATACCCTGGGGTTGAAGAAACTGGCGATGCGGCTGGCCATAAACCGGGCTTCCGAAGAGGGCTGGCTTGCCGAGCATATGCTGATTATGGGGATCAACAGTCCGGGCAGCAGGGTGACCTATTTTGCCGGTGCCTACCCTTCGCTGTGTGGTAAGACCTCGACCGCCATGATGGAAGGGGAAAGAATCGTCGGCGACGATATTGCCCATCTCAGGAAGATCGATGGACAAGTCCGGGCAGCGAACGTGGAGAAAGGCATGTTCGGGATAATCCAGGGGGTAAACCCCCGGGACGACTCCTCTCAATGGGGAGCCCTCCATAGCCCCGCTGAGATCATTTTCTCCAACGTGCTGGTTTCGGAAGTCGGGAAACCGTACTGGAGGGGTATGGGTACTGAAATTCCTCAAAAAGGAATTAATCATTCGGGTGAATGGTTTGAAGGCAAAATCGATGCTGACGGAAATGAGATAGCACCCTCTAATCCCAATGCCAGGTTCACGCTCGATCTCCATATCCTGCCTAACCTTGACCCGGTGCTGGATGACCCCAAGGGAGTGGTGGTTAAAGGGATCGTTTACGGAGGCAGGGACTCCGATACGTGTGTTCCGGTGGAGGAAGCTTTCGACTGGGCCCATGGGATAATCACTAAAGGGGGGACACTGGAATCGGAGACCACCGCGGCAACCCTGGGGGAGAAGGGGATCAGGAAGTTTAACCCCATGTCCAATCTCGATTTTCTCTCTATATCGATCGGGAGGTATATCCAGAACAGCCTGGATTTCGGCAGTAATCTTGATCAGCCGCCTCATATTTTCTCGGTGAACTATTTTATCAGAGAGAAAGATACGGGGACTTTGTTGACCAGGAAGGTGGACAAGAAAGTCTGGTTCAAGTGGATGGAGCTTCGAGTCAATGGCGAAGTTGAAACGATTGTAACTCCCACCGGGCGGATACCCAAATACGCAGACCTTGTACCTCTTTTCAGAGAGGTCCTCGGATGCGATTATAACGAGGAAGATTATCTCATGCAGTTTACGGTACGAGTGCCTGAGCATATTGCCAAGATCGACCGAATCAGGAATATTTACAGTATGAATGTGATCGATACCCCTGCCCTGGTTTTTGAAATGCTGGAAGCTCAGAGGGAGAGGCTTCTGGAGGCAAAGGAGAAATACGGAGATTACATAACCCCGGATAAATTGTGAGCATTGAATTAAATGCAGAAGGAACGATACTTTCCCAAAGAATTTCCCACCGGACTTGCTTTACTCCACGATCGGGACCTGAATAAGGGTACGGCGTTTACCGAGGAAGAGAGGGATGCTTTTGGCCTCCGCGGGCTGTTGCCACCGCACGTTCATACTCAGCAGGAACAGGCGATGCGGGTTCTGGAGAACTTCCATAACAAACCATCCGATCTGGAAAAGTATATCCACATGATGGCTCTTCAGGAGAGAAATAAGACTCTCTTTTACCGTGTGGTGATGGACAACATCGAGGAAATGATGCCGATTGTCTATACCCCGACGGTGGGGCAGGCATGTATCCAGTACGGGCATATCTATCAGAGGTCTCGCGGATTATGTATTTCGGCAAATGACAGGGGCAGGATGGGCGATATCCTGCGCAACTGGCCTTATGAGGATATCCGCCTGATCGTCGTCACCGACGGAGAGCGCATCCTGGGGCTGGGTGACCTGGGGGCATGTGGAATGGGCATTCCTGTCGGCAAGCTCATTCTCTACACTGCCTGTGCCGGCATTCATCCTTCGCTTTCCCTGCCCATAACCCTGGATGTGGGAACCGGCAACGAGTCATTGCTGAACGATTCCCTTTACATCGGCCTCAAGCAGCAGCGGCTTACGGGTAAGGAGTACAATGATTTCATCGAAGAGTTCATCCTGGCTGTTCAGGAACGATATCCCCAGGCGCTGATCCAGCTTGAAGACTTTGGCCACGCCAATGCTTTCGGGCTGTTGAGCAAATACCGGGACCGGGTTTGCCTCTTCGATGACGATATTCAGGGGACCGGAGCGGCGATCCTGGCGGGAATCTATTCTGCTCTGCGAATTATGGACAAACCTATAACCGATGAGAAGTTCCTGGTTCTCGGGGCCGGTCAGGCGGGAATCGGAACCGCGGATATAATTGTCTCTGCCTTGATTGAGGAGGGATTCAGTGTCGAAGAGGCCCGACAACGGTGCTGGCTGGTCGACTCCCAAGGGCTTGTGGTGAAGGGAAGGGCAAATCTGAACGAGCAGAAAATGCCATATGCCCATGAGCACGAGTTCTGCCAGGATTTGCTTTCCGCAGTCGAATCTATTCGACCTCAGGTAATCATCGGGGCCTCGGGGCAGCCGGGAAAATTCACCAGGAAGGTTCTGGAAGCTATGGCCGCTTTCAACGAAAGGCCGGTTATCTTCCCCTTGTCCAATCCCACTTCAAAGGCCGAATGCACTGCCGAAGATGCGTATAAGTGGACTGAGGGCCGGGCCATTTTCGCCAGCGGCAGCCCCTTCGGCCCCGTTACTTATAAGGGGGAAACTTATTTATCCAGCCAGGCAAATAATGCCTGCATTTTCCCCGGATTGGGATTAGGTGTTATTGCCTGCGGGGCGAGCCGGGTTACCAACGAGATGTTCTTTGCAGCGGCGAAAGTACTGGCACACGAGGTATCGGCAAGCGACCTTAAGCAGGGGCTCCTCTATCCGCCCTTAACCCGTGTGAGGGAGGTTTCACTGGCGATTGGGATGGCGGTGGCAGAAGTTGCTTATGGCAACGGGTTGGCCGGTAAGCCAAAACCAGAGGACCTGGAGGCGTACATAAAATCGCAGGTATATGAACCGAACTATGTTAGCTACATTTAGAAGCCTGGTGGGGAATAAATACTTCTGCCGGAGGCGGAATCCGCAGGGACGTCGGGTTAATTGAATGTAGCTGCCGCGAAATCGGGAATTTTTGAACGGAGCCTATTATTTGGAAATCATACCGGGAATACATCAGCTTAAACTCCCGTTAAAAGACAACCCACTGCAATTCATTAATGCCTACCTCGTCGAAGGCACCGACGGATGGGTGCTGATCGATACCGGCTGGTACGACGAGGAATCGTTCGATGCTTTCACCGCACACCTGGAAAACATCGGGGTGGGGCCTGAGGAAATCAACCTGATTATCTGCACGCACATCCACCCCGACCACTTCGGCCTGGCCGGCAGGTTGAAGGAAAGCTGCCAGGCGGAGCTGGCGGTCAGTGAGGTGGCCAGGGAAATGCTCAATTCTATTGGTACCATGGGTTCCAGCATGTTTGAGGATATGAACGAATGGATATTGGCTAACGGCGCCCCCGACGATTATCTGACGGCCTTCAACGAAGCATCTTCAGAAGCGCTGAGCCTTTTGGTGCCGGCTGTCCCCGAAAGGGGACTCAAAGATGGTGAGGTAATTTCTACCGGCATTTTCGATCTGGAAGTTGTCTGGACTCCCGGACATTGCCCGGGCCACATCTGCCTCTATGAGTCCAGCAAAAGAATCCTGTTCTCCGGCGACCATATCCTGCCGGTGACCACTCCCAATATCAGTATCCACATGGAAGGGATCGGCGACCCGCTGGGTGACTACCTGGCTTCTATCAGGAGAATTCAGCATCTGGACATGGATCTGGGACTCCCTGCCCACGAAGATATCTACACCGACCTTGCCGGCAGGGTCGATGAACTGCTTGCCCATCACGAAGTGAGAAAGGGGGAAATCATCGAAGCCCTGGACTCCGGCCCTAAGACGGCTTTTGAAATCTCTGCCCGGATAACCTGGATGGAGGGGGAGATGCCATGGGAGGAGATGCTCCCCATCGATAAACGGATTGCCGTATCCGAGGCTCTGGCGCATCTCGAATCGCTGAGGGAGGAACAGCGTATCTCAAAATATCAAGAGGGCGAGCTGTATTACTACCACCTCGCCTGATAATCGTAATGGCACAACTCAATTTGCCAACTGAAATCATTCCCGGGATCTACCAGATCAGGCTCCCCCTGGAGAATAACCCGGCAGGTTACATCAATACCTATCTCATTGAAGGGGACAAAGAGCGGGCGATGGTCGATACCGGCTGGAATGACCCCAAAGCCCTTGAGGATTTTGCTCGCCAGTTGGAATCCCTCGGGCTGGGCCTCGAGAACATTGACCGGGTAATCTATACCCACATCCACCCCGACCACTTCGGCCTGGCCGGTATCATCAAGGCCGGATACGGGATCGAACTGGTCGCCCACCGGGAAGGAAAAGCGCTCATCGACTACCGCTATTATGGTCGAGAGCATTTTATCCCGGAACTGGGAGACTGGCATCTTCTTCACGGCGGTACCCGCACCCACGCCGAGGCGGTGATCGCCAATTCCACCGATTATACGAACCATGTCTGCCCGGTGTTTCCGGATATCCTGCTTGGGGGAGGGGAGACCATAGACATCTCCCCCTTCCATCTGCAGGTCATCTGGACCCCCGGCCACGATAACGACCACATCTGTATCTATGAAAAAGGGGCCGGCCTTCTCTTCTCCGGCGACCATATACTGCCGGATACAGTGCCCCATATCGGCGTGCATTCCGATATATCGTTCAATCCCCACACCAGCTATATGGAATCCCTGAAGGCACTGCGCGATATTCCCGCCCGGACCGTCCTGCCCGGCCACGAACGGGTATTCGATACCCTGCCCGAGCGAATCGAGCAATTGCTGGCCTATCATACGCAGTTAAAAAATGAGATCCTGTCAGTGTTGCGGGCTGGACCGAAGAGCGCTTATCAGCTGTCGAGCCAGACCAAATGGATAGAAGGCCCGATGGAATGGGACAAGCTTGCCCCGGTGACACAGGCGGGGCTGGTCACCAAGGCCCTGGCATATCTCAAAGCCCTCTGCCTCGAAGGTAAGGTGGAGGAAAAGGTCGACAAAAACGGGCTGAGGCTTTACAATGCCACTTGAGAGATTATGATGTCGACAGACAGGGTAAAAGAGGAAACGGGATCGTTTGAACGACCGCAGATATTCCGGCCGCCGAGCGAAGCCTACAGCTATTTCCTTCCCTTAACGAGCGGATGCTCCAACAATACCTGTACTTTCTGCCGCTACGGGGGCTCGAAACTGCAGATACGTGACGTGGGGGAGGTCAAGGAAGAAATCGATGCGTTGGCCCGGTATCTCGAGAGCGGCATCGTTCGCCCCGATATTCATCCCATAGTCTACGCACTGGCTTCTCAACTGAATTCGAAAAGGGTTTTCCTGCAGGATGGGGACGCGCTGGCCTACCCGTATGCAAAGCTGGTGGAGGTACTCGAGTACCTCAATGAGAAATTCCCCTGGCTGGAGCGAATCGCCGCCTATTCCACCCCTCAGGACCTCTTGCGCCGCTCGGTTGAAGAGTTGAAAACCCTCAAGAGCCTGAAGCTGGATATAGTCTACGTGGGGCCGGAAAGCGGTGACGACGAGGTTCTCAAAAAGGTGAAAAAAGGGGTCACTCACCATGAAATAGTCGAAGGCTGCCTCAAAGCCAAAGATGCGGGAATAACCCTTTCGCTGACGGTCCTGCTGGGGCTGGGTGGGGTCGAGGGAAGCCGCAGGCATGCTTTAGAGACGGCTCGAATCCTCACCGAGATCGACCCCGAGTTCGTCGGGGCCCTGACCCTGACGCCGGTGCCGGGAACGCCCTTGTTCGAAGATATCAAGGCAGGCAAATTTGAGCCGATTTCCCCCTTCCAATCTCTGCAAGAATTGAGGATAATTATAGAAAGTGCTCACTTTACCAGTTGCTTCTTTAGCTCGATGCATGCCTCCAATTACTTTTCCGTGCGGGGAAACCTGCCACCGGATAAAGAGCGAATGCTTGAGCAACTGGATACGGTTTTGAGCAAACAGGATGAGTCCCTGCTGCGACCGGAATTTTTGAGGGGTCTATAAGGGGAAGCGGTAACTAAGGAATCTGAAGAATAAGTGATGACTTCGGGGATCTGGGGGTAAAGGGGGTTGGTCAGAGGCTTCCTGAAGGGGGAATAACAGCATGAGGAAAATCGCGGTCTCTTTATCGAAGGGAGGGGTGGGCAAGACCACCACTGCCATCAACCTCGCTCATGGCCTGGCCTTAGCCGGGGAAAGGGTTCTCTTAATAGATTGCGATACCCAGGGACAGTCGGCCAAGGCACTGGG
The DNA here is from genome assembly GCA_046498265.1 of Dehalococcoidia bacterium. Taxonomy (GTDB): domain Bacteria; phylum Chloroflexota; class Dehalococcoidia; order SZUA-161; family SpSt-899; genus JBGLNL01. The sequence goes on from JAWOBB010000054.1 coordinate 17,690, forward strand.
AGTGGCCCCTGAAAAGGGTCTGGCTGATTTACTCACCGGCAGCGCTACGCCCGAAGAGGCACTTTACGAGGCCAGGGAAGGATTGTGGATCCTGGCGGGAGGCAGGGACCTGGCAGGAGCCAAGAGGGAGGTCGACCGCAGGACCTTCGGCGGGGAGATGGCGCTCTCCGAGGCCCTGGAGCCACTCGAAGGCAAGTTCGACTTCGTGATTATAGATACGGCTCCCAGCCTCGATATCCTGAGCGTCAACGTGCTTTTCTACTGCAAAGAGGTCCTTACTCCGGTATCGCCCGATATTCTCACCCTCCACGGGGTAATCGATTTTCTCAACCAGAGCGTCATGGGCGTTCAGAAATATCACAAGGACCTGGTGGTCAAATACATCGTTCCCACTTTCTACGATTTGCGGGTCAAAAAGAGCAATGAGATCCTTACTCAACTCAAGGAGTATTTCCCCGAACAGCTGTGCGACCCCATCAAATATAACGTTCGGCTCTCCGAAGCGCCCGGATTCGGGCAGACCATCTTCGAGTTCGATCCTAAATCAACCGGGGCCCGGGGATACCGGGCACTGACGGAAAAGGTGATGAGCGATGGTAGATAGAAGAAACACGCCGGATATTCTGGGAGACCTGCTGGGGGGAAGCCCTCCCCCTGCACCGAGTAACTCGCAGAAGGAAGCGGAGAAATCTTCTGCAAAACAGTCCGGGGGGCTCTCTGAAGTTTCCAAATCAACTGATTTGGAGCAAAAAGACCCCCAGTATTTTGAGAACCTGCTTGAGCATGCCGCCAGTGCGCTGGTATTGGTAGGGCAGGTGCTGGGCCATCAGAGGCTGGTTGCCTGGCTGGATGAAATGCGCGATATATTCGCCTCGGATGAGACGGTCGCTGCCCGTAAAGCCCCGGAGGAATCGTTCAAGCAGAGCACGGCCAACTGGGCCGAAAGACGTCTTGGCGCCAAAACCACCGATATACATTACAAAGCCAATGGGCTGGCGGTTACCGACCCTTATGAGGTTGATGTGTGGGCGCATTTCAAGGGAGAAGGGGCCCAGAGCGACCTCGATGTGTGGCTCGAATGCAGGGATGTAGAGGAGCCGGTGAGAAAAAGCGATATCATGAAGTTTGTGCAAAAAGGAACGGATGTTTTCCATGCCGCTCATACCGGTAAACAGGATTTCTGGTTTGATCGCCTGATACTGGTATCCACTTCCTCATTCGATGTCCTGGCTTTGGAACTGGCTGACCAGGTGGGGGTTACCTGTGTCTCCTGCGACGATACCACCTATGAGTTCCAGTCGAATCCCAACTGGAAACTCAAACCCGGCTGGCTGAGAGACGCCGAAGCCAGCGAGGGCATCACCTGGCATAAGAAACCCCGTTGAGTCTCTAGAGTTTTACCTGACTGGTAATTCGCCTTTTTCTGGTACGAGTCAGTTTTAGTTTAGACAGCAGGGGACTGGTTTGCCGTATTGCGAACAGTGTGGAAAATTTAACTGGGATGACCAGTCGGTATGCGCCTCATGCGGGGCACCGTTGAACCCTTTGGCAGCCCGAAAGCATGAGGCAGAACCACTTCCTCTCAATGAGGAAACAGCCGTACAGCAGCCGGGTATCAAGGAATTCATTCTCGGGATATTGAGCATCTGGCCCGTCCTTTATTTTTTCCTTTTCATGATCCTCGCCTTTACCATGCTGAGTGCCATCCTGGATGATGAGGAAGAGTTATCCGGTTCTGCTAAGGCATTGGGGACCGTACTGATTTATCTTTTCTACCCGACCGTTATTCTGATGCTCAGCCTCATCTTCAATTTCATCTTTTATTATGTATTCCGCAGCCACCGGGTGCCCCGGGAGAACAGGATCCTGTGGTCGGTCCTTCTGGTGTCTATCAATATATTTGCTCTGCCGATATTCTGGTATTCGTATATATGGGAGAATAAAAACGCCGAAGGCGGATAGCAGTTGTGCACCGTCGGCTTATATTTTTTATAATCAAGGACCAACGAAAGGAGGAATATGTTTGATTTTGGTGCCGGCATAGCCATTATTCTGGTGGCTTTTGCCATACAAACCCTGCTTGCGGCCGGGTTTCTGTGGCTTGCCATGAAGATGCTGGGAGAGGAGGGAACATTCGTCTCACTGATTGTTGCCTGTGTTATAGCCTCTATAATCTCACTGGTACCTTTTATTGGCGGACTGCTGGGGTTAATCGCGCTCATATTCATGATTACTCAATTCACCTCGGCGGGTGGTTTTACTGCCATCATTATTGTTATTATCTCTTGGGCACTTGCCTTTGCCGCAGCCCTCGGTTTACTTGTGGCATTTGGAGCCGCAGCCTTTTAGCGATTTCTGCAGTAATGAAGAGGAATATTGTTAATTAATCAGTGAGCAACAGGCTTGACTTGCCAGCTATTATCTGGCCGGTTATAATTACTTACTGTCGCGAAGGTGGGGATTGGTGTAGCGGTAACACAGCTGACTCTGGATCAGCAACCACAGGTTCGACTCCTGTATCCCCAGCCAGCCTTCATAAAATTTTCTATGCTCCATAGTCTCAGTGCCGGGTCAATTCGACTGGCAAGCACGTTTAATTTCCCCAGGACATGTTTGGTATCTAATTATTGACAAGGGTTTCATCTTATATTAAGGGATTTACTGCGTGACAATTCATTGTGCTATAATAACTTGCGTTTAAAAATGGTCAAGGCAGTTTTCTTCGATCTCGTCAACACCCTCATCCATCATGACCCGCTGCCGGAGGAACGGCAACATCAGGCTTTGAAACAGTTTAACATTGAACTCTCGAAAGAAAACCTTCGCCGGGGATTCTGGGCAGCCAACGATTTTTTCAGCCGGGAAAGTGCCCGGGCCCCGGTCGAGGCTCGCTCGGAAGAGAAGAGACTGGAGGTGTTTATCCAGTTTGAACAGATCTGGTTATCCGAAGCTGGATTTGAGGCTTCCCGTGAGCTGGCTGTTGAACTGTTGAAACTTGTGCGCAGCGATAATCCCGGGGTAGCTCCGTTCGAAGATGCCGTCCCCGCCCTGACCGAGCTCAGAAAAAGGGGGCTGGCGGTGGGACTGGTATCCAATCTCGATACCACGTTGGAGCGCTTCTGCCCCGATTTCGACCTGGCAGCTTACCTGGATTTCGCCGTCATCTCCCACGAAGTCGGTTTTGAAAAGCCTCATCCCCAGATATTTGAACTGGCCCTCAGCCGGGCCGGGGCAACAGCCTCGGAAGCGCTGATGGTGGGGGATCAATTTCATTCCGATATCATGGGAGCACTCGGTATCGGAATAAAACCGCTGTGGCTGGACCGCGACGGGGTCTTCGACGACCACAGGGATTGCCAGCGAATCGGCGGTCTGATGGAGATCATGGAGCATATTTAAGGAAGTGTCTTATGGAAAAAGCGGATAAAATCTGGATGAACGGGAAGCTTATCCCCTGGGATGAGGCCAGGGTTCATGTCTTGACACACGGGCTTCATTACGGCACCGGGGTTTTCGAGGGTATTAAATGCTACGACACAGGCAAAGGGCCGGCCATTTTCCGCCTGAGAGAACACATCCAGAGAATGCTCAACAGCGCTAAACTTTATGCCATGCCGATACCTTATTCTCTCGACGAGCTTTACGAGGCCGTCAAGGAGACGGTGAAGGTAAACGGTTACACTTCCTGCTACATCCGGCCCATCGCTTTTCGCGGTTACGGGGAAATGGGAGTAAATCCCGCCAACAATCCGGTGGACGTCTCCATCGTTGTCTGGAAATGGGGGGCTTACCTGGGTGAAGAGGGGATGGAGAAGGGCATCAGGGTCATGATTTCTTCGTGGCAGCGCATGGATACCCGCTCGATCCCCGTGCATGCCAAGGCATGCGGCCACTACGTCAATTCGGTGCTGGCCAAGCAGGAGGCGCTCAGTCTCGGATTCGACGAGGCCATCATGCTCAACTCCCACGGGATGCTCTGTGAAGGAAGCGGCGAGAACCTGTTCATCGTAAAGGACGGCACCCTGATCACCCCTCCGCCGAGCGCGGGGGCCTTAGCGGGGATAACCAGGGATTCGGCCATCACCATCGCCGGGGAAATGGGCATCCCTTTAGTGATAAGAGACATCATCAGGGAAGAGCTGATGCTGGCCGATGAGGCTTTCTTTACCGGGACCGCCGCGGAGATAACCCCGATTCGGGAGGTCGACGGCAGGGCCATCGGCAACAACGGACGGGGCAAGATTACGGAAAAGATTCAATCGAGGTTCTTCGAGATCGTCAACGGCAAGGCGGACCAATACCATTACTGGCTGGATTTTGTATAGACGGCAAGGGCCGATCGCAGGGAAGGCATGTCCAATCGAGGGCGTACCTTTCTTTTATGACCGCTAACCCATAATATCCGGGTCGAATTCCTGCTTGAGGTCCCGCTCCATGAGGGCAGGTACCGCTTCCTGCACTGCCAGCCCCTCGAAAAGCACCCGGTAGACCTGCCGGGCAATGGGCATCTCCACTCCCAGCTTTTGGGCCAGCCGCAGGGCGGCCACGGTGGTATCCACCCCTTCGGCAATCCCGCTCATCGAGGAGAGAATCTCCTCCAGCACGCGTCCCTTGGCCAGTTCCTGCCCCACGAATCGATTCCGGCTCAGCTGGCTGGTACAGGTGGCCGTCAGATCGCCGAGCCCTGCCAGGCCGGCGAAGGTCATCGGCCTGGCCCCGGCCGCCACCCCCAGCCTCGACATCTCGGCCAGGCCGCGAGTAATCAGGGCCGCCCGGGTGTTGTCGCCGAACCCGAGGCCGTCAGACATGCCCACCGCCAGGGCCATTACGTTCTTGAGCGCTCCACCTAGCTCTACCCCGATGACATCGTCGTTGACGTATGCACGGAAGGTCGGAGAGGATACGATATACTGAATCCGGCTGGCCACTTCCACATCGGTAGAGGCGATAACCGTGGCGGTCGGCATATTGCGGACCACCTCTTTGGCAAAATTGGGCCCGGAAAGCACGGCGAGCCGGCTGGCAAACTCATTCCCCAGTTCTTCAATGATGACTTCGGATATGCGCATGGCGGTTTCTATCTCTATCCCTTTGCTGATGGTCAGCAGCAGGGTGGAGGGGGTGAAATGCTCCTTGAGGATGCGAAGATTATCCCTCATGTTCTGGGCGGGGGGAGACAGTATGGCAAGGTCGGCATCTTTAAGGGATTCGGCGGGTGAGGCCGAAACTTTCATCTTCTCAGGGAAGCGTACGGAAGGCAGATGAGCCGTGTTTTCCCCGTCGGTGTTCAATCGAGCAGCCTCCTTCTCGGTCCGGGCCCACAGGGTCACTTCCGCCGTCCCGGCAGCCAGCATTATCCCCAAAGTCGTGCCCCAGGAGGTAGTCCCCATAATCGCAACTCTGGTGCTCATCTCTCTTCTCCTTTCCGCCCGATTTTTCGCTCCTCCCCGGCCCGCAGGTTCCTGATGTTATCCCGATGGCGAAGGATAATCAGCACGGTCACTATAACACCGTAAACCAGATATTCAAGGGGGGCATAATCCGCTGCCACCATCGGGGCCAGCACAATTATACTGGAGCATCCCCCAACCATTGATCCCAGGGAAACATATCTGGATTTGACTATCGTCCCGACCCCGATTAACAGGCAGATTACTCCGGCCAGCGGCGACATGGCCAGCAGCCCTCCCAGTGAGGTGTCGACTCCCTTGCCGCCACCGAACTTGAGATATACCGACCAGTTGTGCCCGACTACGGCGGCTATCCCTGCAACCACCTGCCCCCCCTGATCGTCGAAGGTCAGTCCGCCAATATCTGCTGTATTGCCCCCGATAATGATCCCGCCGAGCAAGGCCGGCACCGCCCCCTTGGCTATATCCGCCAGAAGAGTTATGATGCCCGATTTGACCCCCACCGTCCTCAGCACGTTGGTGAACCCGATATTGCCGCTCCCGTACTGGCGGATATCGATTCCCTTTACCAGCCGGCCAACAATCAGTCCGAAAGGGATGGCCCCCAGCAGGTAACCCAGCGCAACGATGCCGATAACTTCACCAATCATTAATTTGAAACCTTCTTGGATAACTTCTTTTTAAATACCAGTTTCAAGGGTGTGCCCCACATATCGAAAGCATTCCTCAGGCTGTTTTCCAGGTATCGCCGATAGGAAAAATGCACCAGCGCGGGATTGTTGACCTCAAAAACGAATGTAGGTGGACCTATTTCCTCCTGGACGACATCTCGTATATTGAAGAACCTCTTGGTCATCGGGGGATGGCTCTCGAAAGCGCGGCGTATGGCTTCCCTCAGCTCGGCCGGGTCGACCTGTCTGGTCCTTGCCTGATGGATCTTTTCTGCCTCAGGGAGAACCTTGTCTATTCCGAATCCGGTCTTGGCGGAGATAAAAAGGGTCGAGGCATAATGCAGGAACTTCAATCCCTTCTTTACCTCAAGCATGGCATCCCTTCTGGTCAGGGCCAGTTCATCGGCCAGGTCCCACTTGTTGATGACCAGAATGATTCCTTTGTAGGCTTCCCGGATGTAACCGGCTATGTGGGCATCCTGGGCGGTTACCATCTCCGAAGCATCGAGCATCAGCAGGCAGACATCCGCCCGGTCGATTGCCTTTAACGCCCGCATCACGCTGTACTTTTCAATTCCCCGGTCGATCCTGCCCCGCCTGCGAATCCCGGCCGTATCGATCAGCAGGGCGCGGACCCCATCCCGTTCCACGATAGTGTCGATGGAATCCCGGGTGGTACCCGGCGTCTCGCTCACGATGGCACGCTTCTGCCCCAGAAGGGTATTGAGCAGCATCGATTTGCCGGCATTGGGACGGCCGAGGATGGCTATCTTCAGTGTCTCTTCCTCTTCGGGGAATTCAGGGAATTCGGGAATGCTGGCGGTGACCCGGTCCATCAACTCGGCAATGCCAAAATTATGAAGGGCGCTGATGGCTACCGGCTCATCGAGGGGAAGCTGGTAGAATTCGAAGGCCTGCCCGGCTCGCTCGAGGTTATCGCATTTGTTGACCGCCGGTACCACCGGTTTCTTCGAGCGGCGAAGCATTTCCGCTATTTCCCGGTCGGGAACGGTGAGCCCGTCCTTGCTGTCGACCAGCATCACGATGGCATCGGCCTCCTCGATGGCCACCTCCACCTGTGCCCTGATGCTCTCGCTGATATCGGAATCCGGAGCCAGTTCCAGTCCGCCGGTATCGACGATCGTGTAAGCCCTGTCCTGCCACCTTATGCTGGCGGAGACCCGGTCGCGGGTGGTGCCGGGAAGGTCCTCAATGATAGCCTGACGCCTGCCGGCCAGCCGGTTGAACAGGCTGGACTTGCCCACGTTCGGCCTCCCCACGATAGCGATGATAGGGGTGGTCATTGGATTATTCTATCATATAAGCATCTAATACAGCACTATCCGGGAAGGCGTGCAGGCGATTTCCGGGGTGCTGGTTTTGTCATGCCTGCGTGGGGCTTATTCAGAGGAAAGTATCTTAACGGAGGTAACGCTCCCCGATTCCACGCAGACGTACAGGAAGGGGGCAACAGGCGCCGTTTCATCTGTGGCAATACTGATGGTGGAACCGCTGCAGACATATCCTTCCAGATTGACGTCCTGAAGGATTTCGATGCAGATGATCGTTTCCCCATCGAGTGCCTGTTGAACCTGTGGATCGGCGAGGGCAATTTCTGCTGTCAGGTTCTCGCCGCCGGTAGATTCACCGATAATTTCTCCGGCAGGAGGAATGACCTTTGTGGGGTATGTGATTGTAGGTGAGGGTACGGTGGTGGGTGCCGGCACCGGCGGTTCTGCCTCCTCTGTTTCCCAGGCAAAAGAGGTTCCATTGAGGTCCGTCGTTGCAGGCGGAACTGCCGTTTCTCCACTACCCGTTCCCTTTGACTGCGACTCTTCCGAGTCCCTGGGGCCTTGAGGTCCCGCAGAGTCTTCGGTGGCCGTTTCGGTAAGGGTATGTGATCCCTCATCTGTGACAGTCGGCGAAGGGGCCTCGGCAACCATATCGGGCTCGCTGCCGTCTTCACTTATTATCCCCGGAACGGTCAGCGCCAGCACTATGGCGATCAGGGCGGTCAGCCCGGCTGCCGTCACCGCTCGATTATTCCGGAAAAGCGCCACCAGGGGATCGAGGAAGCTCAGGAACGAAGTTTTTTCCGGTTCCAGTTCCATGGATTTCAGTCGATTGAGAAAGGCCGCTGAGGGCTCGATGCTTTCCCACATCGCCGGAACTTCCTGCTTCAAACCGGCATCCAGTTCGCGCATCGACTCAAGTTCCCTGCGACAATCGGGGCAGCCTTGCAGGTGCTCCTCGATCGACTGAAGCTGTCTTTCTTCGAGCCGGCCGTCGATGTATTCGACTAATCTCTCTCTGACCTCATGGCACTTCATGGTTATTTTCTCCCTCTAAATAAAGACGCAGCATCCGGTATGATTCGCTCAAAATCCGTCTTATCGTTCCTGCCGGGCGATGGAGCGCAAGGGCAATCTGCTCGGTGGAGGCGTCTTCGGAGTAACGCAGCATGATGGCCAGCCGGTGCAATTCGGGTAATCTGGCAATGGCGTTTTGCAGATCAATACTGCTGTCTATTGTGCTATTGCCCGGATTGGTGGAGGCACGGCTGATTTCCAGCCGCATCTCCTCCGTCTCCTTCGCCACCACTTTCTGAGTGCGCTGTTTTTTACGTCCCAAGTCATAAGCGCGGCTGGTGACGATGCGGGCAAACCAGGCTCCGAACGATTCCTCCTTTTCGATTTTCCCGATGGATTTGAAGGCGGTGATACAGGCTTCCTGTACCGCATCTTCGGCTTCCTGCTGATTGGGGATTACGGAATAAGCGATGCGGTAGGCCCGGACAGCATGCATTTCCATGAGCTGCCCGAAGGCCTCCTTATCGCCCGATTTTGCCCGGCGAAGCAGGGCCTGTTCATTCTGAGTATCCTGATCTGACATGGCTCTTTATGGGGATTATAGGATGTTCACAGGGAGCCTGCAAGCGGGTTGACTGGCTGAGATGGATATGTTAGGGTGAAACCACTTCACCCTTAAATTGTGTGGGCTGATTTAGAAAAATGATCGAGATGAAGGTCGAAAATATTCTGGTAAGCACCGTTAATGACTCCCGCGTGGTTTTACTCAAAGAGGCGGAAGGGGAACGGTATCTTCCTCTGTGGGTGGGTGCCGCCGAGGCCAATGCCATAGCCCTTAAACTGGAAAATGTGGAAGTGCCCCGTCCGCTCACTCATGATCTGGCCAAGTCCGTCATCGAAAGTCTGGGGGCATCTGTGGAGGAAGTGCTGGTTACTGAGCTGCGCGAAGAGATATTCTACGGGATAATGGTGCTCAATCGTTCCGGCCAGGAATTGCGCATCGATTCCCGCCCCAGTGATTGTATGGCCATTGCCCTGCGTTTTGACGCCCCCATTTATGTCGAGGAACCTGTACTGGACGAGGCGGCCATGGTCCTTGATCCGGAAACAGGGGAACTGCGACCTGCCAGTGAGTTCACCGGTTATAAGCCGAGTGAGGAAGTTCCTGAAAAGCCGCCTGAGGCTTTCCGTGAGGTTCTCGATGAGGACTTCGAGGAAGAAAACCAGGATAAGGAATGACCGGCTGCTGTTTTTTGATTACCAGGAGTGGCTTATGGCATCCTGCGGACAGGCCCGATGGCAATCGGTTTCCCTCTGAGAACAAATGCTGATTCCCGGACACAGATAAGATAATTTCTTCCGAACTTCCTCTCGCACCACGGCCCTGGGTTTCGAACCGTTTTCTTCGAATATAGAAAAAATGTTTTCGTGGCAGGCAGCCACGCACGCCCCGCAACCATCACACCTGGCAGGGTCAATGGTGATGAAATACTCGCCGGTGCCATCGGAGTAGCCGTACTGGGCCTTTATCTCTTCCAGCTTCCCTCCCTCGAGTCTTTCGGCGGCAAAGAGTGCCGCTCCGAGGGCGCCAACGAGCTGGGGGTCGTCGCAAAGCAGAGGCTCAAATCCAAGCTTTTCGGCAAACTTGTCCACCAGCCCCCTGTTCTTAGAGATGCCGCCGGTGATGCTGAAGTCCGGTTCGATGCCCACCCGCTTCAGCAGATTTATACTGCGCTGCGAGATGGCGTTGTTGAGCCCGGAGAGGATTTTGTCTTTCTCCACTCCCTGCCGGCGGTAGGCAATGGCATCTGACTTGGCGAACACGGCACACACCGTGTTGAAAGAGACGGCCTCCTTTGCCGCCAGTGACATCTCTCCGGCTTCGGTAAGCGATAATCCAAGTACCTCGGCGATCATCTCCAGGAATCTTCCTGTTCCGCCAGCGCACTTATCGTTCATGGCAAAGTTTTTCACGTGTCCCTGACCGTCGCAACTGATGGCCTTGTTGTCCTGCCCTCCCATATCGAGGATGGTTCTCACCGAGGGAAAGTACCAGTTTATTCCCCGGGCATGGCAGCTTATCTCGGATACGTTCTCGTGAGCGAAGGGAACCAGCACTCTTCCATATCCGGTGGCAACGATGTAATCGATGTCTCCCTTAGCCAGCCCCGTTCCCTCCAGCAACCCGGACATGGTGGCTTCGGAGGTGCGCACGCTCTCGGCCAGGGTATCGCCGATCACAGATGAGATGATCTCGTTATCTCTCATCAGCACGCCTTTGGCGGCCCGCGACCCGATATCGATTCCGGCAACCAGCATTTTTGTTAAGAATCCTTTCTTACTACATATGTCATTCCGGACCCTGATCCGGAATCCATCTTCCAACCCTAACTAGATTCCCGCCTTCGCGGGAATGACATTTCTGGCACTTTCCGTATTGCCACGCTTCGCTCGCAACAACAATTCTACCCTTAATCTATCAAATTTGCCCCTGCTCCGCATTCTCCCGGGCGATAATCGCCGCCCCCAGGGCTGCCACCGTTTGAGGATTTTCCGGGACCAGAATCTCAAATCCCACCTCTTTTTCGAGAATATGAATCAGGCCTTTACTCATGGCAACACCACCGACGGCGGCTACGTCCTTTTCGATCCCGATTCGTTTACACATCGCCATGATCCGGCTAACCATCGAAGCATAGATGCCGGCGGCGATATCGGGCATGGGGGTGGGCGGGTCGCGGTGCACATGGGAGATCACCTCTGATTCGGCGAAAACCGCACAGGTATTGGAGATCTCCGCCGGCGAAACCGACTTGAAGGAGATTTCGGACATCTTCTCCAGTGGCATGCCCATCAGTCTTGACATCTGCTGCAGGAAAACCCCGCTGCCGGAGGCGCATTTGTCCTGATTCTCCCAGGCAAGCAGCTTGCCCCTGGCATCTATCTTAAGCAGGGAGCTCGTCTCGGCACCAAGGCTTATTACAGTTCGAACCGAAGGGAAAAGGTAATGAACCCCACGGGCCAGGCAGGTGTTGACGGCCTGCTGGCCTGAGCTGAAAGTAATGGATTTGCCCCCGCTGCCGGTGGCAATGAGCGGCAATCCGTTATCAAAACTTAACCCGGCATTCTCGAAAGCCATTTGCAGCGTAGCACGGGCACTGGCCTCGTTATCGTCACCCGAATCGATGACGCTCTGTGCCAGGATATCGCCATCACTGATAACCACCGCCTTGGTGGTCAGGCTGCCAATATCCACACCCGCTGTGATCAGGTCGTTCCGGGGTCCGGCCAGCGAAGCCTTTTCCCCGGTCCCTGCCAGGAGCTCGAAGAATTGCTCCATTTTCCCCCTGATCTCATCCTGCGAGGTGATGGTGGGGTCGACCACATCGCAGTCGAGGGTCATCACCGGCACATCGATCTCGTTCAGCAGGTCCTTGAATATCTTGATGGTGGCACAGGCATGCCGGCAGCCCACATCAGCATAGTAGATGGCACCGTCTATTCGATATTCCCTGGCACAGTTTTTAATGCTGGTAAGAGCCCTGTCATCCAGCGGCCCGTACATCCGCATCTCCGGTATCATGTAGGATTTGCGGGCCACGCTCTCCAGGGGTTTCGCAGGATCGAGCCTCCCTTCGTCCCAGAAAGTAAAGAAGGGTTCGGTAACGCTCACCGCCCCGTGTTCCTGAGAAATCTTTTCCAGGAAGCTGGTCAGGTACATCGGCGGGAGGAAAAAGCTCATCAGCCGGAAGCGCTCTTGGGGAACCGCCCCTTTTCCCTCTCTTACCATTTCCGCCAGCTCATCTCTAAGGGTTTCCAGGTATTCGATGGCCTCCGGCTGGCCGGGGAAGAGGTAGTCGGCGGTCAGCAGTTGCATGAATCCCTGGGGTGAGAAAGGGGTGGGAACGGCTTTGCGCAGTTCATTTATTTCCCGGGTAAGCTCGATCTGCCGGTCCATTCGAGCCACGATGTCGGAGAACCGGTCCCAGTCAACCTTTCGGCCTGAGTGTTTTTCCAGGAAAGCAACCATGTCGCCCAGTTCCTCTGTCAGGTACTGCACCTCTTCATCGCTCTGCTTGAAAGGGCGGTCGAGGAAGAAGCCGGGGATATTCAGCATATTCACTATCAGTTCCCCGCTCTTGGCGGTGTTGTCGCAGACCATGTTCGACCAGAGCATAACATCGGGCCGGGGAATGGTTCCCAGGGCAAAGGCGCCCGCCAGCCCGCGGTGAGGGGTGCATATCTCGGAGGCCAGCCCCAGCTGGTTGCCGGCGGTGACGATCTCCGAGCTTTCCCCCGTAAACAGGGTGATCATCCAGGTGGTGGCTTCCGTGTGCATCGGCACCACGTCCAGGGCATACAGTACCTCGGCGGGGAAGAACACCGTGTGGGCGGCGATAATCTTGCCTTCATCGTGAGCCTTCATCAGCCGCTCGTAGTAGGTATTGAGCATCCGATAATAGAGGGCATCGCTCTTGCGCTCGGGGAAGGCCTGCTGCGTGAGCCGGGAGATCCGCCGGGATGCCCGGATGATCGATTTCAGCTTGTCGTTTCCCGTTGATATCACCTTCATTTCCTGCCGGCCTCCAGCATCTCCAGGAATGCCTGGACCCTGGTGGCGACCTGCCCGGAGCCGGACGAGCCGTATTCCACGTCCAGAGCCAGGGTCGGGATCCCCTCTTCCTGTAATCTCTCGGTGAGCAGAGGCAGATCATGAGAATATGGCACGCAAAAGCGAACGATCTGGCTGATGACGCCGTCGACCCGGTAGGCGCGGGCAAATTCAACTATCCGGTCGAAACGTACCTCGGAAGGATACATTCGGGCACAGGGGAAGTTATTCAGATAACGCCGCGATATTGCCTCCAGGATGGGCCGGCCGTCGTCCAGGATTATCTCATCCCCCCAGTAGCGGGTGCTGGTGCACAACTCATCGGTGACTACCAGCGCTCCCTGGGCCTCTATCGATTTGATAAATTCCGGATTGGTGAGCACGCTCCCGTTGATCATCACCCTGGCCCGACCTTTGAAGGTCCGGTCTGAGGCCTCAAGCTCCTCAATCAACTCCCCAAGCCACTGGTTAAAGATCTCCTTGGGCATGCGGTAAGCGGCGTTGAGAACCTCCATCACCTCCGCACCGTTAATAGGGGGCTCATCTCGTTTGCGCAGCTCGTAAAGCTGCTTCAGCAGCTGACGTGATTTGTTGTAAAGCTGAGCCGATTCCCGGATCGCCTCATCGCTGATGGTGAATCCCAGATATTCCTCCAGGTGCTCCTTGAATTGGATTACCTCGTGGTAGTAAAGCTGGTGAGCCCTTTCGGTGTATTTGCGGGGGACGGTCATGACGTGATGGAAGGGTGTGCCGATATACTGCCTCCAGATATCGAAAAGCCGCCTGGCCCCGTCACAGGTGGAGCCGCCGACCACGCCATCGAGAAAGTCGTACTGGCCCTCAAGCCCCAGTTGGAGGCAACTTCGGGAGAAAGAACAGTTGTTGATATAAAGGAGGGCGGTACCGTCGTCTGTTTCTGCCTCGGTCGAATAGCCGATTATCCTGATAGGGAGAATGCCGGCAGCATGGAGTATCTCCTCCGGGGCATAGGTGCAAAGCCAGCCGAATACCTTTTTACCCTGTTGCTTGTGATTGAGTATCTGGCTGGTCCGGGGGAAGGACTGGTTTAATTCGCGAAAGCGTTCGATTCCCTGCAATTGGGCTGTAGCTGGCATAGTTTACAAATCCAGTTCGGGCTGAAAACCAACGAAGATGGCCCCCTGACCGACGGCGTATCCCATCATCGGGCTGTAGACGCTGGTGGTAAGGCTCAGGCACTTGAACTCGCTCTGGAGCTGATCTGAAAACGCCTGAGCTACATCGGGGGCATTGGCGTGTGATAGGAGGAAATGGAGCTCATCGGCTTCGGCTTCCGTCTTAATCATCTCGATGAGCTTTTTGAAGCCGTCCGAGCGCTTCCTGACTTTGGCCACCATGTCCATAGTGCCTTCATCGGTCATGCGGTTGATGGGCCTGATATTGAGCAGCGAGACGATCCTGGCCGCCGTTTTGGACATCCGTCCCGTTCGATAGACATAGCGCAGCGTGTCCAGCAGCATGTAACCTGCCGTCTTCGGGCGAACCTGTTCCAGGAGACTTACCGTTTCGTCAAGCGACATATCTTTCTCCAGAGCCCTGACTGCCGCCAGGACAAGCAATCCCTGAGCGCCGGCGGCCGTCTTCGAATCGACTATCCGGATTTCGGTTTGAGGGGATTCTTCCCGGAAGCTTTCCGCTGCCAGGTTGGCTGACTGAAAAGCAGCGGTGAAGGCGGAGGATACGGTTATATGCAGGATATCCTGGCCGGGATTGTGGAATTTGCGATAATATTCCAGAAACTGTCCCGGGGTTATCGCTGCGGCATGGAAATTATCGGGGTCCTTCTCGATCAGCTCGTAGGCATCGGCGTTGCTGATGGTATCCCCGTCAGCATAGGTTTTATCTCCCGCCACGATGTTGCCGCCGGGGACGATGGCAATGCCGTGCTGCCGGGCCAGCTCGGGAGGTATGGATGATATCGTATCGGTGATAACCAGTACGTTGGCGATGTCGGTTACTCCTTACCTGCTTCAAGCTCATGTTCGCACAGTAAATTAAGAAAGTCAATATGAACCTGAGCAAGAAGGGATTCTGGGGCGGGCGTTTTGAGAAAGTGTTATTAATAACTATAATTGAGGAAGGTGGAAAAGTGAAAGAGGGTGACATTATAGTTATCGGGGGTGGGGCCGGCGGGATGATGGCAGCGGGACGGGCAGCCGAACTGGGCGCTAAAGTGATCCTGCTGGAAAAGATGGAACGCCCCGGCAAGAAGATCCTTATCAGCGGAAAGTCCCGCTGCAACCTGACCAACAGCCGCGACCTCGACGATTTCATCAGCATGTATGGCCCCAACGGGCGTTTCCTCTATAGGACCTTTAATCGTTTTTTTCGTGATGATCTGCTCGAGTTTTTTGCCCGGTATGGTGTCGGAACCAAAACTGAGCGGGGAGGCCGCATCTTCCCTGCCTCCGATAATGCTCGGGATGTGGTTAAAGCCCTGGAGCGATATATGGCGGATTACGGAGTAAAGGTACTTCGAGCCAGGGTAACAGGATTGCAGATTCACGATGGGAAAGTAGAAAAGGTATATACAGAAAAGGGTTCGTTTCCTGTGGCGGTGGTGATCCTGGCTGCCGGCGGGTCTTCATTCCCTGCCACCGGTTCGACGGGTGACGGGTATCGGATTGCCGCAGAACTTGGGCATACCATTGTTCCACTGCGTCCGGCGCTGGTCCCAATGATCGTACGGGAAGTTGAACTGGCCCGGAGTATGCAGGGAGTCAGTTTGCGCAATGTGCGCTTGACTGCTTATCAGTGCCGGGCCGAACACATCAAATCCATGCCCAAACCCAAAACCGATTGCGGGCGAGGCACCGCCCGCCAGCAGGCACGAAAACCGATCATCGAAAGTCGAATGGGGGAGATGATGCTGACGCACTTCGGCATCGGCGGGCCTGTCACCTTGCAGATGAGTCTGGCTATCGTCGATGCTCTCAAAAGCGGCCCGGTGAGCGTGTCCATTGACCTGAAGCCAGCTCTTTCTGATAAGCAGCTCGAGTTACGCCTCCAGCGCGACTTTGACCTATACGGGAAGCGGGGTTACCGGCGACTGCTTGGAGGATTGCTGCCTCAAAAAATGGTCGGGCCTTTCATTGAGCTTAGCGGGATTGCAGCCGAAAAACGCGGTAATCAGATCAATGCTGCCGAAAGGCACCGCCTGGCAGACCTCCTGAAGTCACTGAGATTTAACATCGAGAAGCCGTTGCCCTTGAGCTCGGCGATGGTCACTGCCGGGGGCGTTTCCCTCAAGGAAATCGAGCCGCGCAAAATGGCATCTCGTCTGGTGGAAGGGCTCTATTTTTGCGGGGAAGTGATGGATATAGATGCCGACACCGGGGGATACAATCTGCAGGCTGCCTTTTCCACCGGATACGTTGCCGGGGAAGAAGCGGCCCATTATTGTTTGTAGTCCAGCACCACCGTTTGCATATCGATCGGCATGGTCGATTTGGTGATGTTGAGCCTGGGCTCAGGGATAATATCTTTGGCCCCCATCTCCTTGAGGAATTTGTCCGGCGGCTCCAGGTCCCTGGCAATGGCATCGGTTTTGTAGTGCATGGGGATCACGAAGGTGGGGGTCATTATATTGACCACCTCGATGGCGACGGAAGCATCTATGGTGGAATTGCCGCCTACCGGAATGAGCAGAACATCGATATCGCTTATCTCGTCCAATTGGGCCGCGGTAGGGATATGCCCCAGGTCTCCGAGATGGCAAATCTTGATGTCGTCGATCTCTATCAGATAGGAGGTGTTCTTGCCCCTTTCCTCGCCCTTTTTGTCATCATGATAAGTCCTGACCCCATAGATAAAAATGCCGGCGATTTCGTATTCCCCGGGCCCCGCGATCACTTTGGGGTTACCATCTATAGCACTGACGCAGTTGTGGCCGGGGTGATCGTGACTGACAGTCACGATGTCGGCCGATACCTTCCCTATTTTGTAACCGATGCTCTCGTCAAAGGGATCGTTAATAACTGTACCGTTCCTGGATTTCAGTTTAAAACAGGAATGCCCCAGCCATGTGATTTCCATATTATCTCTTGACTCCTCTCGTTAGCCAGCTTACACCAAACAACAGTATAACACAAATGCCCAGGCCCAGCAGTTCCAGATTTTCGATTTCCGCCAGCTTTATCCCCAGCGCCACACTACCTCCTCCAACGATAGCCGCCAGTGCCCCTGCAGAATTTACTTTTAACTTGTCCTTATAGAATCCGGCGATGACCGGGACGACGATCCCGCTGGTGAAAATCGTGTACGAATAAAAGAGGGAGTTGATGATACCTCTGAGGTGCATGGCCACAAGCAGGGCCAGCCCCCCGATAATTACCACCCCCAATCTCGAAATCAGAAGGTTTCGGCGTTCGCCGGCATGGGGGAAAACCTTCCCGTGGATATCGATGCCCAGTATGGTGCTGGTGGTCAGCAGAACGGTATCTGCCGATGACATTATGGCAGCCAGCAGGGCGGCGATGACCAGGCCGCTTACCCCGATCGGCATGACTTCCTGGATTACGACAGGGAAACACTCTTCTGAGGGGATATCCGGGAACATCACTTTGGCTCCCATTCCAATGAGAACGATAACGAAGGCAATAGGGATTGCCATGAGCGCAGCTGTAATCGCCGATGAGGTGGCAACTTTTTCATCGCGGGCACAAAAGAGCCGGGAATATATATCGGGGCCCACCACATAGGTGGCGCCGGTCAGTATCAGGAACAGGACCCAGTCGTACCATCCGAAACTGGCATTCACCGGGAAGGAGAAATAAGCCTCAGGAAGGGAATCGGTAAGTCCGCTCATTCCTCCTATGTCATCCAGGACCAGCCCGAGGCTTACCATTATCCCCACGGCCAGTATGCCGAACTGGAGGAAATCGGTCCGGATGATGGAATACTGCCCTCCCAGGACAGTGTAGAGGACGAAGACGGCGGTTGAGATACCCATCAGCAGTTCAAGGTCCCATGACGGAAGGAGGACATTGAGGATCTTGCCGGCGGCGATTATTTGCGCCGCAGCGATGGCCACCCAGGCGACCACGATCACCAGGGAGGCCGCCAACCCGGCTTCCCGACCATACTGCTTTTCCACCAGTTCCGGCAAAGTATAGAGTCCGAATCGCCTCACTCTTTTGGCCAGGAAAAGGCCGAGGATAGCCAGCCCGATGGCCCCCACCAGCAGCCACCAGGCACCTGGCAGGCCCATCCGATAGCCCCTGCCCGCCATGCCCAGCACAACCGAGGAACCCATGAAGGTGGCGCAGAGGGAGCCGACCATCAAAAGCGTGCCGCCTTTGCGTGCCGCCACGAAAAAGCCTTCGCTGCTCGAGGCCTGTCCCCGCTTGAAGGCATACAGCCCGATGCCCAGCATCATCAGGAAATAAAGGGCTATGATGATTTTATCCGGCATTAATTAACTCCTGTGATTTTATTGGCGGGCACCTGCAATTCTCCCCGGCTAAGATAATGCCTATCTCAAGCGGACATCTCCGGCGATGATTCTTACCTGAGCGCCGTCCTTTTGCTGGAGGATGAGGGCTCCATCCCGGTCTATATCCACCGCCCGACCTACCAGGTGCTCCGTTGAGGAGCTGACGGTGACCTCAGATCCGATGGTATTGCTTAGTTTTTTCCATTGTTGGCGCAGATTTTCGAATCCGGATTCGGTGAATTCATCGTAAAGAGCCTCGAGTTCGGCCAAAATACACTGAAGGAGTTTCACTCTCGGGATCTGTTTCCCTCCTGCCTGCATCAGGGAAGTGGCCTCCTCTCTAACCTGGGGCGGGAATGTTTCGGAAGTGATATTAACGTTCAGGCCGATACCGATGATGACCCATTCAAGGCGATCCATCTCGGCGCTCATCTCAGTAAGGATTCCCCCCGCTTTGCGCCCGCTTAAGATGATATCGTTAGGCCATTTCAGACTTGGGTTAAGGCAGGTCAGCTGCTCGATGCCCCGGGCTACTGCCAGACCGGCAATCAGGGGTAACTGCAAAGCTTCAGTAGGCTTGATATCAGGGCGCAGGATAATGGAAAAATATATTCCCCCGACTGCCGATACCCATCCCCTGGCGATCCTTCCTCTCCCCCCACTCTGGGTTTCGGCCACGACCACGGTCCCCTCCACTGCCCCCTCTGAAGCCAGCGATTTGGCCACCGCCTGCGTGGAGGTTACTTCCCGGCGGTAAATTATCTCTCCCCCCAGCATCCGGGTGCTGAGTCCCGATTTGATCTCGTTGGGGAGGAGCCTGTCGGGGGCGCTGACTAAGTAATAGCCCCGGCCGGTTACGGAATCGATCCGGTATCCCTCGAGGCGCAACTTGTTGATATACTTCCAGACCGCTGTCCGGGATACGCCGGTCATCGAGGCCAGTTCTTCACCGGAAACCGGGCCCCCATGGCGCAGCCTGGCCAGTATTTTCTCTTTCACCAGGCAAAATTTTAGGGTGTTTCTAATTTATTGTCAACCACAAGCGCTAGCGTGGTTAACAATAAGCTATTGACAAATCATACTGTAAAATGTTAAATTTTACAGGTAATTAGCACTCTAATCACAAGAGTGCTAAAGGGAGTTAAGGTGCTTACGGAAAGAAGAAGTAAGATACTTCGTCATCTCATCCAGGAATATATATCGACGGCAGTGCCCGTTTCGTCGAGGAGCATTGCCCATAAATACGAGGCTAAAGTCAGTTCGGCTACCGTTCGAAACGAACTGGCTCAGCTGGAAAAGGATGGGTATATAGTCCAGCCTTACACCTCGGCCGGACGCATTCCATCTGCCAAGGGTTATCGCTATTATGTGGAAACGCTGCTGGACAGTCAGGAGCTGACCCTCGATGAGCAGTTGCAGATTCGGCATCAGTTCTATCAGATACACCAGGGGATCGACGACCTGGTTCATCTTTCGGCCACCGTCCTTTCCCGAATGCTCCATAATGTGGCCATTGTTACCTCCCCAAAGGTGACGTCACCGATGGTGAAGACGCTTAATCTTCTTTCGCTCAAGGAGTTTTCGGCCCTCTTCACCGTGGTCTTTCAGGATGCCGGATACAAGCAGCAGACCGTCTCGTTGGACGATTCCCTGATGCAGGAAGATCTCAATATCATTTCCGCTAAATTCACCGAATACTACGCAGGCCTGACCGGCGATGAAATCAGGGCCAGGAAAGATGAACTTTCCCCAATCGAAGAGCAGTTGCTCAAAGCTTTGCTGGAGATGATCGATTCGGTCGGGGAGCGGGTCATTGAAGATCCTTATTATGACGGGCTGGCTCAGATTATGGCCCAGCCGGAATTTGCTACCAGTGAGCGGGCGCTGGTGCTCATGGAATTGCTGGAGGAGCGGGCTTTACTAAGCTCGATTCTGGCACAGGCCCCGAAGGACGAGAAACTGCGAGTCATTATCGGTAATGAAAACCCTGAGTCGACATTGCATGATTTCTCTATCGTGTTGAGTCGTTATGGTTTGCCCGAACAAGGGAGAGGTGTAGTGGGTATTGTCGGCCCGACCCGAATGGCTTATGGGAAAACCCTGCCTGCCGTTCGGTACCTCTCCGAGGTTATGAGCGAGTTACTTTTCAAACTATATGAGTAGCATGGAGGCATTTAGTGGCCAAGGGGAAAAAAGAGGAAGTTCAGCCGGAAGATGAGCAGTCTGGCGGGGAGAAGCAACCGGAAGAGGCGCAGCCAACTCCGACGGGAGAGGAACAGCCTTCTCTGTCGGATGCGGAACGAGCGGAGCAGTATCTGGCCAACTGGCAGCGGACTCAGGCCGATTTTGCCAATTATAAAAAACGGGCCGAGCAGGAGAAGGCTGAATTTTCCAGGTTTGCTAATGCCTCTTTGATGAACAGTATTTTGCCTGTGATAGATGACTTTGAACGGGCCCTTGAGAATGCTCCTGAGGAGGGCAATTCTGAGTGGATGGAAGGAATTAAGCTTATCTACAGGAAACTGATGGGTGTGCTGGAGGGGCAGGGGCTCTCAAAAATCGAAGCTGAGGGTAAAGATTTCGACCCCAATTTCCATCAGGCTGTTTTGCATGAGGAGGGTGAGGAAGGCAGGGTGTTGCAGGAGTTACAGAAAGGTTATATGATACACGACCGATTACTCAGGCCTGCCATGGTAACTGTCGGCAAGGGAAAGTCGGAAGAGACGGATGGCGGGGAAGTCGATACCGAACAAAATGACAGCTGATGATCGATAATCAATAACTCAAGGAGGAGTTTATGGCTAAGGTAATAGGAGTTGATCTGGGAACAACCAACAGTTGCGTGGCGGTAATAGAAGGCGGAGATGCGACGGTAATTGCCAATGCCGAAGGGACTCGTACCACGCCTTCGGTGGTGGCTGTCAACAAGAACGGGGAGCGTCTGGCCGGGCAGGTGGCCAAGCGCCAGGCCGTTACCAATCCGGAGAATACCATTTTCAGCATCAAGCGGCTCATGGGGCGCAAATTCAAGGAATCATCGGTTGATTACGATAAAAGCATTTTGCCCTATCAGATAGTGGAACGGCCAAACGGGGATGCCGGGGTCAAAATGGGAGATAAGGAATACAGCGCACCGGAAGTTTCGGCCATGATCCTGCAGAAATTGAAGGCTGATGCCGAATCCTACCTGGGGGAAAAGGTGACCCAGGCTGTCATCACCGTGCCGGCCTATTTTAACGACAGCCAGCGGCAGGCTACCAAGGATGCCGGTACTATCGCGGGGCTTGAAGTGCTGCGCATTATCAACGAGCCTACTGCCGCGTCGATGGCCTATGGACTGGATAAGAAGAAGGATGAAACCATCGCCGTTTACGACCTCGGCGGCGGCACCTTCGATATTTCCATACTGGAGCTTGGCGAAGGTACCTTCCAGGTTAAATCGACTAACGGGGATACCCACCTTGGCGGTGATGATTTCGATCAGCGGGTTATGGAATGGCTGTGCGATGAATTCAAGAAGGACCAGGGAATCAATCTGAGGCAGGATAAGATGGCTTTGCAGCGACTCAAAGAGGCAGCCGAAAAGGCCAAGGCCGAGCTTTCCACCATGCCTCAGACGGAAGTTAACCTGCCCTTCATCACCGCCGACGCCTCCGGGCCCAAGCATCTGGCCATAAATATGACTCGGGCCAAGCTGGAACAGCTTGTCGGCGACCTGGTGGATAAAACTATCGAACCATGTCGACAGGCGCTTGGTGATGCCGGTTTACAATCGGGCCAGGTAGATGAGGTCATCCTGGTGGGTGGACAGACCCGCATGCCCCTGGTGCAGCAGAAGGTTAAGGAATTTTTTGGACGGGAACCGCATAAGGGGGTCAATCCAGATGAGGTGGTGGCCGTTGGGGCAGCCATTCAGGCGGGAGTTCTGCAGGGTGACGTCAATGATGTTTTGCTGCTGGATGTTACCCCGCTTACTCTGGGCATCGAGACCCTCGGCGGCGTTTCCACACCCCTGATCGAGCGCAATACCACCATCCCTACCAGTAAAAGCCAGATTTTCTCAACTGCCGCGGATAACCAGCCTAGCGTGGAAATCCATGTACTTCAGGGAGAGCGTCCCATGGCTGCCGATAATCGCACCCTGGGGCGGTTCATGCTTGACGGCATCCTTCCGGCACCTCGCGGCGTTCCTCAAATCGAGGTGAGCTTCGATATAGATGCCAATGGTATCCTGAGCGTAAAAGCCCATGATAAGGGCACTGGCAAGGAACAGAAAATTACCATCACGGCTTCGAGCGGACTCTCCAAGGAAGAGATCGACAAGATGCAGAAGGAGGCCGAGCAGCACGCTGCCGAGGACCAGAAGCGCAAGGACGAGGTGGAAACCCGCAATATGGCCGACAACATGGCCTACCAGGCGGAGAAGATGCTTCGGGACAACGCCGACAAGGTAACTGACGATCTTAAGGCCGAGATCGAGGGCAGGATATCCGAGGTCAGGAACGCCCTCAATGGTACCGATATAGAAGCAATCAAGAACGCCAATCAGCAACTGACCGAATCGATGCAGAAGCTGGGAAGTGCCGTATACGAACAGGCAGGCGGACCGCCTCCGGGAGGTGAAGGGTTCGCCGGCGGAGAGGGTGGAGGCGAATCCGGGGGAGACGAAGGGACCGTCGAGGGCGAGTTCCGGGAAGTTTAATTCTTCGGTTTTTACGGTATTTAGAACGGGGCTGGCAACGCCAGCCCCGTTTTTATTTGACGGGATTGGCGGTAATGCGGTAGAGTTACTTTGTAAATCAGATGAAATGGAAAGTCCTCCCCCCGGCCTCTAAGGAACATCTTTCAAAGTATCCCGATGATGTTCCGCCATTGCTGGCTCAATTGCTTTACAACCGTGGCGTTACCAATCCTGCCGAAGCCGATAAATTCCTCGCCGCCGATGAGCGGTTAAGGCACGATCCTGATCTCCTGCCGGATATAGATAAGGCGGTGGCCCGGATCATGCGGGCTGTCCGCAACGGCGAAACCATTGCTGTTTTTGGTGATTTCGATGCCGACGGTGTTACAGCAGCAGCGGTTCTGGTCAAAGGACTGGAGCAAATCGGAGGGAAGGTCATTCCCTACATCCCTCACCGGGTGGAGGAAGGTCATGGGTTGAATATCCCGGCTGTGGATAAGCTCCATGCCCAGGGGATATCCCTGCTTATTACCGTCGATTGCGGGGTTACCAGTTATCCGGAAGCGGAACACGCTCGACAACTGGGAATCGACCTTATCATAACCGACCACCACGAGGCCGTCGGTCCGATTCCCACGGTACTGGCAGTCATAGACCCCAAGCTGCCTGAGGCAAATTATCCCTTCCGAGAACTGGCGGGGGTGGGAGTGGCTTACAAGCTGGTGGAAGCGCTGTTCAAGGAAACGGGAAGAGGGGGCCAGGCTGATGAGTTCCTCGACCTGGTGGCCCTGGGGACAGTGGCAGACCTGGTGCCTTTGAAGAATGAAAACCGCTATCTGGTCAATCGCGGACTTGAGGTTTTGAACAGCACTGACCGTATAGGCATAAAGGCCATGATATCGCAGGCCGGCCTGGAAATGGGAGGACTCGATTCCAGGGACATATCATATGCCCTGGCCCCCCGGCTCAACGCCGCCGGCAGGCTGGACCATGCCTCGGTAAGCTATGACATTCTGATCACCGAGTCTCCTGAGGAAGCCCGGCGGCTGGCCGACCTTCTGGATATGCGAAATGTGGAACGGCAGAATTTAACCCGTGAGTACACATCTCTGGCGGAAAAAAAACTCGGGCCGATCGACTCCAGCGTTCCCATCCTTATCGTAGCGGACGAGGCATTCCACGCCGGCGTAAACGGGGTGGTGGCAGGCAAGCTGACCGATAAGTACTACCGCCCGGCAATCATTATTGAGATTGGCGAGGAGGAAAGCAATGGCAGTGCCCGCAGCATTCCGGAGTTTAATATGATTTCCGCACTGCAGGAATGTTCCGACCTGTTTCCCCGATACGGCGGGCATGAGCAGGCGGCAGGGTTCGGAATTCCCAACCACAACTTGGGTGACTTAAAGAAAAAAATGTTGAAAATAGCAGCTGACAGGCTTGATGGAATCGATCTTCAGCCGACTGTTAACATCGATACCGAAATCCAGCTTACCTCCATGCGCCAGGGGGCCCTGAATCTGGTCAAGAGGCTTGAACCCTGCGGAAAGAACAATGATGCTCCCGTTTTCCTCAGTCGAGGGGTAAGGGTTATGGAGTCCCG
This sequence comes from Dehalococcoidia bacterium, assembly GCA_046498265.1. GTDB lineage: Bacteria > Chloroflexota > Dehalococcoidia > SZUA-161 > SpSt-899 > JBGLNL01. Next base: position 42,447 of record JAWOBB010000054.1, read on the forward strand.
CCCGGTGGGCAGTGATGGCGATCATATCAAGCTCAAACTGGGGGAGCGGGGGATGGTCTGGGATGCTATCGGATTCGGACTTAACCATTTGAATGCGGATAATCCCCCTCTTATCGATATCGTTTATAACCTGAAATTGAACAGATGGCGCGGCAAGGAATCGCTCCAGCTCGAAATCATCGATTTTGCTCCCAGTATGTGAGGAGAAGACAGTTGCAAAGAAAATATCCCTTTACTCCTATCCTGGGCTGGTCGGTCAGCCGGTACGATAAATTCGAGATGTGCAAGCGTCAGTACTGGTACGATTACTACGCCAAAAAATTCGATAAAGAAATCTCACCTCAAAAACTCGAATCCCTGAAATCGCTTACCAGCACTCCCCTGGAAATCGGCAATCTGGTGCACGATACCATCGCCACCCAGTTGCACCGCCTGCGCAAGCAGACGCCTCAGGATGTGAACGATGTCCTTAATTATGCCTCCTATCAGGTGGACCGGGCAATCGATAACAAGACCTTCCTCGAGGTTTATTACGGCCAGCAGGAGAAAATCGATTCCGACGATCTCAAGGATCGAGTGAGAACCTGCCTGGCCAATTTCTTCGCCAGCCGATGGTACCGGTGGCTTACCGAAGACGGGATTCATCGGCGTAACGAGTGGGTTATCGAGCCGAACGACTTCGGTGAAGTCCGGATTGGCGGATTGAAAGCCTACTGCAAAGTCGATTTCCTTTTCCCGGCACCCGAAGGGGATTTGTATGTTCTTGACTGGAAAACCGGCAAGGTCGATCGGGAAAAGCACCGCCGGCAGATGACCGGATATGTGGTTTATGCCCGGGATATCTTCAAAGCCCCGGCCGATAAGATCAAGCCGGTGGTAGTGTACCTGGGTGAGGCCTATGAAGAAATGGAGGATGGTTTTACCCGGAGCGAGCTGGACGAATTTGCCCGGGACATTGAGGCACAAACCAGGGAAATGTATCAGTACTGCGAGAACGTAGAAGAGAATATCCCCAGGCCGAAAGAAGCTTTCCCCATGAATCAACGCAAGCTCTGTGCCTATTGCAACTACCAGGAACTCTGCGAGGTGTAAATTACCCTGTTACAAGTGGACGACCATTATGTCATTCTGAGAGAGGCGAAGTCGAGCACAGATTCTCACCTGGATATGAGGAGATTCTTCACTTCGTTCAGAATGACAATTCTGCCGTTATCCTATTCCGGAACCTGATGCACCCGCCCATCCGGCTCAACCCAGTACAAATACCTGGTCCATTCTACGTCCAGATATTCCGTCAGCGGAAGAACATCGCTTTCTTCTGCGACCGTAATCAGCCCCCCGTTGGCCATGTCGGCGGTAGCTTCGGATTCCGTACCGGCAAAATCGAGAATCCGCTCATCGGTCTCGAGGTTGCGAACAGGCATGTCCGGGTCGGCCATAAGAGATGCCACAGCAAGCTCTACATTATGCAGTTCGGTCATTCCACCGTTTTCCTCCTCACTAGCTCCCACCAGACCGAATCCGTCGAAGCCTTCCTGGAAACTCTCTGCCATGTCCTCGATCATTTCGGAAGTGATCTCCAGGCCTATCTCAACGCAGGAACCATCGAGCCCAACTTCCATGCCCTCGAGCAGCCCCATCACCGCCCCCCCCTCTTCCGGCACCTCCATTTCATCGAAATCCATCATTCCCATAACGAAGGCCAGCATCCCCTTCATGTTCTCCGCCTCTTCCTCAGCGGTAAAGCAGATTCGGGCATCTATAGGAACGGAATCGCCCTCCTTATCGACCATCAGGCCGATGCTTTCCATACCTTCGAAGAAAGCAACCGGGTTTATCCCCATTTCGTTGTCTTGGTTCATCTCCTCTGTCATTTTTCCCATCAGTTCCTTGGGTATTACTATGGCGACTTTGAAAAGTCCCGATCCCAGCTCGTTATAAGACTGCAGAATATCACCCTTTACTCCCGATTGGTTACCTTCCCTGACGTCGATGATGTCCCTGATCGGTTCCTTCGTACTCATCACCATGGTGTTTTCGCCCGGGAAAGAGATGTGCATATCCTGAGAGTCATCGCTGTAAATGGTGTAGCCCTTGTAGTCAGTGGTGGTTATCCCAGCTTCGCTTTTTGATTCGATGGTATCGATGAGCTGCTCTTCGTTAAAGATGCCCGTCACAATAAAACCGATATAACCGGAGCTGTCGCCCATGAGATTGGCCGCTTCGGTAAAAGATGAGATGTCACCAAAGAGGATCGCTTCGTCGAGTTCCTCGATTCCCAGCATATCGAGCGCCTTTTCAAATGTAGCGGGGGCATCCGGCTCTTTAGGAATCCTCTCGTAGAACCCGGCCACATCAACCTCGTCGAGTATCCGGGACAGGTCCACATAAGCCAGCATATTGGACTGTTGGGGCACAAGCTCAATGGGGGTAAATGAACCATCCTCTCCATCTTCATCACCACATCCAAACGTGAGCGCGGCGATAAGGACCACCAGAATCAGGGGAATCAGTTTTTTCATGATTAAACTCCTTTTGTTACCGGCATGCCACAAATTTAGCAGGCTTCCGGTTATGCTGTCAAGGAAAAGCCGTCTTTTGCTGACGTAACCGGGAATTGATAACATGCGGGATAGTGGCTGGCCAGCGGGTTACCTCCGCCGAACTTGAATGAGTCCCCGGTTGCGGTCGATTATTGAACCTCTCTGGAGTGGGTGCTATACTTTGCTGGTAGACCTGTATTCGGGGACGAAAATGGCGATAGTGGTTCAGAAATATGGCGGCAGTTCGGTGGCCGATGCCGAGAAAATCCGCAATGTCGCCTGCCGGATTATCCGGGCCAGGGAGGCCGGCAATCAGGTGGTAACGGTGGTTTCGGCGATGGGCAAGACCACTGATCAGCTCATCGCCCTGGCCCGGGAGGTGTCCGATAACCCGCACAAGCGCGAGCTCGATTCGCTCCTCTCGACCGGCGAAATCGTAACTTCTACCCTGATGACGATGGCCCTGCGGACCATGGGGCATCGGGCCATCAGCCTTACCGGGGCCCAGGCCGGGATTCGCACCGATTCCACCTTCACCAGGGCCAGAATCACCGACATCTCGCCGAAGCGCATCCAGAAGGAACTGGAAAAGGACAGGATCGTCATAGTGGCGGGCTTTCAGGGACTTACCCCCGATATGGATGTAACCACCCTCGGGCGCGGCGGCTCCGATACCACGGCGGTCGCCCTGGCGGTGGCCCTTGGCGCCGAGCGGTGCGAAATTTATACGGATGTCGAAGGGGTTTACACCGCCGACCCGCGAATAATGCCCGAAGCGCGCAAGCTGGACGAGATCGGCTACGAGGACATGCTGGAAATGGCGTCGGTGGGTGCAAAGGTGATGCATTCCCGGGCTGTGGAGCTGGGCTGGATTTATGACATGCCCATCCTGGTAGCTTCGTCGATCAATGACAGCCCCGGTACCCTGATTCACGGAGGTGCTTCTATGGAGATCAAAAACAAAGTAAGCGGTATCGCCCATGATGCTGACATAGCTAAAATCACCGTGATCGGCGTGCCCGATAAGCCGGGGATTGCCAGCAGTGTTTTCGAGCCGCTGGCCAGCGCCGGCATCAGCGTTGACAGCATCGTGCAGAATGCCAGCGTCAAGAGGATTACCGATCTCACCTTCACCGTGGCCGGCAGCGACGAAAAAGCCACCATGGAATTGATCAAGCCGATAGCTGCATCCATCGGGGCCAAAAAGTGTGTCAGCGACGCTACCCTGGGGAAAGTGAGCGTCATTGGTGCCGGGATGCAGAGCGGGCCGGGATACGCCTCCAGAATGTTCAAGGCCCTGTCCGATGAGAATATCAATGTGGAACTGATCTCAACCTCGGAGATCAGGATTACCTGTATTATCGATAAAGAGAAGGTCCCCCAGGCAGTGCAGGCCCTTCACAGGGCTTTCGAGCTGGAAGGTGATTAAGCAGGAAGGGGGGCAGGTTTCAAACCTGCCCCCTGTTTTCCTATTTTATTTTGATATGACCATCTCTTCAAAAGTCAGGGGGAAATAGGTCCCGTCATAGACCGATCTGACCCCGTCGGCAAGCTGGGTACTGGCGGCTTTCTTGGGAATAAAGCCCAGGGCCCCGGCCTCGGCGCAAACCTTCATGTTCTCCTCTTCGTCGTACTGGGTGAGGATCAGGACCCGGGTCTGGGGATACTCTTTGACGATTTCCCTGGTGGCCTGCACCCCGCTCATCACCGGCATCATGATATCGAGCAGGGCCACATCGGGCATCAGTCGAGGCAGCTTATCCAGCGCTTCCTTGCCGTCGCCGGCTTCACCGACTACCGACATATCGTTCTGAAGTGCCAGCACGGCGCATATGCCGTCGCGCACCATGGTATGGTCGTCGGCCACCAGCACCTTGATGATTTTCTCGATCTGTTCCAGCAGGTTCTGGATGCGCGGCACCAGCAGTGAGGGCTCAACAGGCTTGGTGATGAAATCGTCCGCCACCAGCTGCATTCCCTCGAATTTCCGCCATCCCTTTTCGTCGCGGTCCTCGTACTTGGCATCCAGCACCAGCAGGGGAATATCTTTATATTTAGGATGCTCCTTGAGCCACTTGTGGAGAGAGAAGGCTTCCCCTGCCGGGCCGATGGTCCCCACCACCACGACGTCCGGCTTCTCGCTCATCTTCTCCTGAGCCTCCGCCCGGCTGGAGGTGGATATAACCTCATTGGAGTGGGCCTTCATGGTCATCCGGAACGCATCGACGAAATCGGATTCATCGTCCACAATCAGTATCTTCTTGTTTTCCGTTTTCCTGGCTTTCTTACCCATTTTATTTTCCTCCTTTCCTTGAATGATTTTGCCTCCTTGAATCTATGTCTCGACCTTGTCCATCAGCGCTGCCTCGATAATCCGGGGCACGATGCCCTCGTTGCCCACTGCCATGATATGAATACCACCGCACAGGTTTTCTTCCTTGATTTCCCTTATCATCCTCACCGCGATCTCGATCCCCTTTTGAAGCCCTTTCCCTTTTTCAGCGGTGGCCAGCTCGTCGATGACCTCCTGGGGAATGATGATGCCGGGAACGCTCCTGTTCATGTACCGGGCCATCCCTGCCGACGACATGACGATGATGCCCGCCAGAATTCTCACATCGTACTGGGAAGCGTACTGCATGAACCGGCGGAAGCTGGCCATCTCGAATATCCCCTGCGTCTGGAAAAACCGGGCCCCGGCGGCGACTTTCTTATCGAACTTGATCAGCTGCGGCTCGATGAAGTCCGCCGAAGGATGAACCGACGCCCCGGCACAGAATTCGGGAGCACCTTTCAGCTCGTTCCCGGCCACATCCTTGCCTGATTCCAGGGTCCGAATCATGGTCAACAGCTGGGCCGATTCCATATCGAAGACGGGTTTGACTTCCGGGTGATCACCCACATCCACCGAATCGCCGGTAAGGGCCAGCACGTTGTTGATGCCCCGGGAGTGGGCGAACAGCAGGTCCGCCTGGAGCGCCATGCGATTGCGGTCGCGGCAGGTCATCTGCAAAATGGGTTCCCCGCCGTGCTCCTTCACCAGCAGGCACCCGCCGAGTGACGGATAGCGCATAATCGAGCTCTGGTGGTCGGTAACGTTGATGGCATCGACCTTATCTTTAAGCAGGTCGATATGGTGCTCCAGCTCCGCCAGATCGACCCCCTTGGGCGGGCCCACCTCCGTCGTTATGAGAAACTTGCCGGAGTTGAGTTTTTCTTCAAATTTCGATTTAGCCATGGCTGCCCCCTGTCGAGACGGGGCTCGGATTAGTCACAATCCGCCTCGGCCTGGGGATGGGCCGCCAATTCCTGGGCGGATAGTAACGGCGCATCTTGTCCAGCTGACCCAGCCTTTCCAGCCGCTGGTAGATCAGGATCCAGGCACAATCCATTTCCGGGCTGACCTCGCACTTGCCGTTCTTGGTTCCTGCGCACGGGCCGTTGAGGATTCCCTTGGTGCAGCGGGTTATGGGGCAGATGCCGGCCGTCTCGGCCAGGCGGCAGTCACCGCAGGCGGCACACCGTTCGTCCCAGACACCGAATTCCTTGGTTTTTCCCAGGAATGAAGTATTCACTCCAGGAAGAACAACAGTGTCGGGAAAGTATTCGGCCAGGGTCTGAACCCCGACGCCGCAGCCCAGTGAAAGTATGGCGTTCAGCTCGCCGACCTGGTCGGCAATCAGTTCCATGAATTCCTCGTCGCACTGCCGCTTCAAAGTATGCTCGATGAAGGTATGGGAATCTGAGCCGTTGCTTGATTCGGCAAATTGCAGGGCTTCCCGGAGGAAGGACACCTCCCTCTCACCGCCGGCGTTGCATACCGTCACGCAGGTGCCGCACCCCAGAATCATCACCTTCTCATAGGGGGCAATCATGCGCTGGATCTCATCTATGGATTTCTGTTCGACGACTATCAACTTTCCACCTCCTTACTGAAGATTGAATCGAGATATAATTCACCTATTTTCTGAGTGAACTTATCGAGAGCGGTTACAGGATCGTCTTCAGAGGTGGCCGGTTCGAATATCTGCAGTCGCTCCCTGTTCAGGTTCAATTGTTCCAGCACTTTGTGTACCTTGGCTGTCTGCTGGTTCAGCCAGTACTCGGTATTCTCCCGGGCACACATTTCCCCGCATCCGGCAACAAACACACCTTCGGCTCCCCCTTCAAAGGCTCGCAGGATGTGCTTTGCCTCAACCTTGGCCACGCAGAGAACCGGTACTATGTGCAGGCCGGTTCCGGCCCGCCGCCACAAACCCGAAAGTGCTCCTGTTCCATGCAGTCCATACTGGCAGCAGAAGCCGATAATCAGCGGACTGCTCTTCATTTCCGCAGCTGCCTTGATGGCGTGCTCCAGCTCTTCGGCTATATGATTTCGGTCGTAGGGCCGGCGCAGCACGATGGCTCCCGCCGGACACTCGGTGACGCATATGCCGCAGGCCTGGCACTGGTCAGCGGGAATCTGGACAGTGCCCGTCTCGTCCAGATAGGGGACATGGTAGGGGCAAACTCGCAGGCAGGTGAGACAGGTGGCACATTTATCCTGGAAGAGTATCTCGGCCCCCATGCCGCAGCGCAGGCATCGGCGGGCCTCCGTGACGGCGGCCGACCAGTCATAGACCATCTCCACCGGGCGGAAATCCTTTGACCTTGTTTTCGGAGGCAGTATCTTCGGTTCCAGCCGCTCGGCCTTTTTGATGTTTTCAGCCGTCCGGGAAAGCAGGTCCCCAGAGAGGATGTTATGGTCATTTTTCTCCGGACGGGGGTAATTGTGCCGGACGTAGTCATGCATTCGATAGGCGGCCTGTCGGCCGGTGGCCAGCGCTTCGGTGACGGTCGCCGGGCCGGTGACGGCATCGCCCCCGGCAAAAACCCCGGCCCTGGTGGTGTTCAGGGTGACCGGGTCGACCTGAATGGTGCTGCCCCGGCCGATGCGCAAATTAAAATCTTCGGGAACCTGGGGGGCCTGCCCGATGGCGGTGATGAGGGTATCGAATTCCTCGACAAATTCGCTCCCCTCGATGGGCACCGGACGCCGCCGGCCGCTGGCATCCGGCTCCCCAAGCTCCATCTTGACGCAGGTAACCTCCAGATGCCCATCGGTGCCCTTTATGGCGGTCGGTGCTGTCAGATATGAAATCTCTATCTTTTCCTGAAGTGCCTGTTCGATTTCCTCGGGGTCTGCGGGCATCTCTTCGCGGCTGCGCCGATAGAGGATGGCAACCTTCTTTGCACCCAGCCTGACCGCGGTGCGGGCGGCATCGATGGCCACGTTCCCGCCGCCAATCACCGCCACTTTGTTCCCCAGTCTGGGCTTGAGCCCCAGGTTCACCTCCCTCAGGAAAGTGGCCCCATCGATTACCCCGGCGCTGTCCTCCCCCTCGATTCCCAGCCTCAGACTCTGATGAGCGCCGATGGTCAGGAAGATGGCCTTGTAGCCCATCTCGGAGAGGAGGTCGATGGAGACTACCCGGGTATTCGTCCTGATCTCCACTCCCATCTGGACGAGGCGCTGAATCTCGGTATCGAGCACTTCCCGGGGTAGCCGATATTGCGGGATTCCCACCCGCAGCATCCCCCCCATTTCCAGGTATGCCTCAAAGATGGTCACCGGGTATCCCAGCTTGCGAAGGTAGTAAGCACAGCCAAGGCCGGCCGGGCCGGAACCCACCACCCCCATCTTCTCCTCATAAATTGTCTCCGCTTCAAGCTCGATCATGCGGTCTCCCCCGAAATCCACCGCAAACCGCTTGAGCGCCCGGATGGCCAGCGGCTTGTCCACCTGGGCACGGCGGCAGTTATTCTCACAGGGATGGGTGCAAACATATGCACAAATTGATGGGAAAGGATTGCCGTCCCTGATTACCTTGAGGGCCTCCATCACTTTCCCCTGGGCAATAAGGTCAATGTATTCCCTGATTTCCATCTGCAGCGGGCAGGCGGCCTGGCATGGAGGCATCAGGCTGTGATCGAAAGCTGCCTGTTTTACCTGAGGTTGCGAGGATTTAGGAATCGCCTTACCATCTATCCCGGATGCCGGCATAGTCTCCTCCTTACTCACGTGGCTGATTTAAGTAGGGAGAATAATATCATGAGAGTAGTATCGGTACCATTGGGTAAGATACGGGGGGAAGAGTAACCGTTATTTTACGGTAATTGCCGGCTTTTTCTGGCGTGTTTTGCAGGGTGGAATACAGGGGGAGGAACGGGCTCACATAGTGATAATTCCACGGCGCAAGGCAAACTTGATGAGATCGGTTCGGTTGTGGATATCCAGTTTCTGCATCAGGCTGGTCTTGTAGGATTCGGCGGTGCGGATGCTGATTACGAGTATATCGGCTATCTCCCTGGCTGTATATCCTTCGGCAACCAGCTTGAGCACTTCGCGTTCACGGTCGGTCAGTTGCTCATAAGGGTCCTTCTCGTGTCCGTTGATCAGGTATTGCTGGCGCTCTTCGATCAGCACCGAGGCGGCAGTCGCCGAAAGATAGGAGCCGCCATTAGCAACAGTATTGATTGCCGAACTCAATTCCGAGAAGGCCGCCATTTTGCTGATAAATCCTCGTGCACCTGCCTCGATGATGGGAACGATATAGTCCCTGTCATCATACTGGGTAAGAGCCAGCACATTCACGTCGGGGAATTCCTTGCGGATGCGCCGGGTAGCTTCGAGTCCGCCCATGATGGGCATGGCCAGGTCCATCAGAACCAGGTTAGGGCCGAATTCCCTGACCTTATCGATGGCCTCCATGCCGTTAGAAGCCTCCCCGATCACCTCGATGTTGGTGGCCAGGGCCAGCAGGGCACGGACGCCATCCCTCACCAGCGTATGGTCATCAACTATCAATACTTTCGTCATGACCATTAACCATATCCTCCTGCCGGAGAGGAATTCTGACTATGACCTCAGTTCCCTTTCCGGGACTTGAATTGACGCTGCCAGTCCCCCCGACCAGTTGGGCCCTTTCCTTCATTATGAAAAGGCCCGCTCCCCGACCGCTTTTGTCCACCCTGGTAATCTCGGAAGGTTCAAAGCCCTTGCCGTTATCCGTGATATTCATGAGGCAGTCTTTATCGGTGACCTCCAGTTTAATATGGACATGTTTTGCCTCGGCATGTTCCCGAATATTCCCGATAACCCCCTGGGAAATGCGAAACATGGTCACCTCCACTTCCGAAGGTGCGGCATGCTCTTCCGTGCCAATAAACTCCGTTTCCACCTCGATACCTAAGGGCTCAAGTGTATCCCTGGCATACCGATTGATCGCTGCGGCCATACCAAGCTCATCGAGCAAAGTAGGCCGCAGTTCCTTCATCATCCTCACGATCTCCTGACCGGCATGGGCAGCCATTCGCTGTGTCCTGTCGAACATGTTGGTAAACTCATCGTCAACGATTCCCCGCGCTTCCGCCATCGAGCGCAACGCCTGGATATTCAAAGTCAGGCTGGTGATAACCTGGCTGGTCTCGTCATGCAGTTCCCGGGCGATCCTTTTGCGGGCTTCTTCCTGAGCCGTCAGCGAATACTGCAGGAGAGTCTTGTATCTTTCCCTGGCCCGGTCCAGCCTCTGGTACAATTTTGCCTGCTCGATGGCGGTGCCGACCTGATAGCCGATCGAATCCAGAAGGTAGAGATCATCGGCGCCGAACTGGCCGGTTTCATGGCTGGCCACATTCATTACCCCCACGACCTTTTCCTTGGATTTAAGGGGAACGCTGGCAAACCCCTTCAACCCTTCCGTGCTGATCAGGTCCGAATAAGCGGTTCGGGGATCACTGGAGACATCCTCTACCAGGGTAGGGGTGCCACTGGCCGCCACCCTTCCGGCAATCCCCTCCCCCAGGGTCAATTTGACCTGCTCTACGTATTTTGCCGATAAACCCCGGTGCACCTGGTAACGCAGCGTTTGTGAAGCCTCATCGAGGAGAAGTATTCCCCCGATGGTTCCATCTATGATCTCCAGCACCCCGTCGAGCGATACTCTCAGGATGGCATCCAGGTCCCACAATCCGCTCACCGCGCTGGAAATCCGGTTCAGGGCTTGCAGGTGATGGTGCTGGCGGAGGATATAGCTTTCCAGTCCCCTTTCGGCAGAGACGTCCCTTCTTGTTTCCGTGAAACCATTGATGTTGCCCTCGCCATCCAGCAGGGGATACATGATGATTTCCACGTACCTTTTGGGGGCCGCATGACTGCCGGGTGAGTAATCGAGGTGAATTATTCTGGCCGGATTGCCGCTCTGCAGGACCTTGTTCAGGGGGCATTTCCACAAGGGATGGGCACAGGGGGTAGGGCGGTTCTCAAAAGTTTCGTAACAGTGTTTCCCCAGGTAATCCTGTTTATCCGGGGCCAGCCTTTGCCGCATTACCATATTGGCGAAGTGGACCCGGCGATCTTTATCAATGACCAGCAGGCCATCTTCCCCGAAGTCGGCCAATTGCTCCGGATTTATCTCAAACGCGCCGGGCTTATCATCTTTGAGCGCCTCTTTTCCCTTATGACCCATTTTTACCTCCCCGGATTAAGGAAGTCCCCCCGGTATCTCAACGGGATCAACAGGGCCGTTCCACCTGTATTTTGTGTGGTAGGATTATGATTATACCGCATATTTACGGTATGTCAATGAGTAGAAATACGGGGATAACAACGCGGGAGATGCGGCAGGACTAAATTATCTGCTTGAGTCTTGGATTGGGGGTGATGCCGGGGGTGCGGCCCCTCTTGGCAAGGGGTTTCCCATCGACTTCATGGATATCCGCCGTGAAATCGATGGGCCTGGCCCCGCTGATGTAGCTGCCTACGGCGAAGGTATCCACAGGGGCATTGCTTTCCACGAATTGCCTGATGCGCTCCGGATTCATACCCCCACTGATGTAGATTTTGACATCCCTGAACCCGGCTTCATCCAGCCTTGCCCGCGTCTCCTGCACCAGCTCCACGGTGACCCCACCCAGTTCGGAAGGGGTATCCAGCCTCACGGCCTCAAGCCTGCCACCCATTTCTTTAGCCACGATGACACTCTCTTCAGGTTCGTAGCGGAAGGTATCCACCAGGGCTACCCTCGATATGTCTGCTGGCATGTTTTTATCGAAGGCGAGCGTGGCCCTGGCCGTATCGCCCATCGCCAGGATGAGAGCATGGGGGATGGTGCCGATCGGTTCGGTTCCGGCCAGTCTGGCTCCGGCGGTACTGGCACAGCCTATGCAGCCGCCCACGATGGCAGCGTATTCCATCACTCCGGCGGAAGAAGGATGCACATGGCGGGCCCCGAAGCTGAGCACCGGGATACCCTGCGCCGCATCAACGCACTCGCGTGCGGCGGTGGCCCAGGCGCAGCAACTGGCGAGGATGCCCAGATAGGCGGTTTCGTAGACTACGAAACTTTGCAGCGGGGCGGTTATGCGCAACACCACTTCTCTGGGCCGGAAGAGTTCCTCTTCGGAGAGGGCCCAGACCTCCCGATTTCCCTCGGGGAGCACTTTGTTGAGCAGGGTCATTACCTCGTTCATGCCGCAGATAATCCCCTCTCTCCTGGAAAATACTTCCATAGTGCAAACCGGATTCAAATCCTCTTTTTCCAGTATTTCTCTGGAGCGAACGAAGTAAATATCGGCGGTTTCCCCGGAAATGACAGCCCGGGGTATCGTGAACCTGCCCTGCTCGCTTTGCTCCCTGTGAGTCAGCACAGCGCCCAGGACATTCTCAAGGTGACTTAAGGCAAAACGATGAGCATCCTCGTCAAACGAAGCTACGCAATCGACCGGCACCTCTACGTCGTACCCCCGGTTTCTGGCATCGGCTACCGTGTGCATAACGCAGATATCGGTACAAACTCCACAGACAATGAGCTTTTCCGGGGATATCTCAGCGAGCTTCTCATCCAGAGTGCTGTCGTAGAAACCGCTGTAATGTCTGGTAGGGACGATCTCCCCGGCAAATTCGGCAAGCTCGGGGATTATCCCGGTCTCCTCGGTACCGATGATACAGTGAGGGGGAAACATCTCGAATTCGGGGTCGTCTGGCGTGTGGTTATCGCAGCTGTAGATAATCCGGCTGCCACGAGCCGTTTCCTCTTCCAGCAACTTGTGGACGCTGGGAATTATGCGGCGGGCCCCCTCACCGCAATAGAGGGGATGACCTTCCTCCAGGAAGCCGCGGAGCATATCGATTACCAGGACTACGTCAGCCATGAGCTTCCTTCTATGAGGTGATACCCGGGGTCGAGAAGCGAAGATTCATTTCATTCACTTCATCACGTGCCTGTTGATGAACTTTTTCATCGTCGATATTAGCGATAACCCTGGTGATTATGCGGGCAATTTGTCTGACTTCATCGACCCCGAACCCGCGGGTGGTGATGGCCGGCGTTCCCAGCCTGATGCCGCTGGTGATACTGGCCGGTTTGGGGTCGAAGGGGATGGCGTTCTTGTTGACGGTGATATTCACGCCGCTCAGCGCCGATTCGGCATCCTGGCCGGTCACTCCGGTAGGTGTAAGGTCCACCATTACCAGGTGCTTATCGGTGCCTCCTGTGATTACACTTAATCCCTGAGCCATCAATTCATCTGCCAGTGCCCGGGCGTTCTCCAGTATAGCCTTTTGATAGACCACGAAGTCCGGATGGTCCGCCTCCTTGAAGGCAGCCGCCTTGGCAGCGACGATGTGCATCAACGGGCCGCCCTGCAGTCCGGGGAACACCGCCTTATCTATGGCGGCGGCATATTTGGCCGGGCATAGAATAAGCCCCCCGCGGGGCCCGCGCAGGGTCTTGTGGGTGGTGGAGGTAATCACATCGGCATAGGGTACTGGTGACGGATATACTTTTGCAGCGATCAGTCCGGCCACATGGGCCATATCGACAATAAGTTTAGCCCCCACCTTATCAGCTATTTCCCTGAATTGCTCATAATCCAGGATTCTGGGATAAGAGCTGGAGCCGACTATGATTAATCTGGGTTCGTTCTCGACGGCGATCTTTTCCACTTCATCATAATCGATCCACCCGGTCTGGCGGCTGACACCGTAGAAAATGGGCTTGTAGAGCTTACTGGAAAAGCTGACCGCGCTGCCGTGGGTAAGATGCCCGCCATGGGCCAGGTTCATGCCCATAAAGGCATCGCCGTAGTCAAGCAAAGTCATATAGGCGGCCATATTGGCGGTAGAGCCGCTGACCACCTGAACATTGGCGTGATCTGCGCCGAATAGTTTCTTTGCCCGCTCGATGGCCAGCGCCTCGGCGCGATCGATATGCTCACAGCCTCCGTAGTAACGCTTACCGGGATATCCCTCGGCATACTTATTGGTGAGAACGGAACCCTGAGCTTCGAGCACATCCTTGCTGGTATAATTCTCAGACGCAATGAGGTTGACGTTGTTGCACTGCCGTTCCTCTTCGTCTTTAATGATTGAGGCAATTTCGGGGTCGATTTCATTAAGGGACATGGAACTTCCTCAACAGCAGCGATGACAAAGGATACTATACATTTCTCCGATTCGGGCTGTCAACAAAGAAGGTAATGCTGAATAATAAGACAAGCTGTGCCGATGAAGGATCGCGGCCCTGGAAGGAAGAGCGAAAGTGCCCCTTTAATCCGCAGCAAATGCTGACAGCTTGTTTACAGCCACGCCCGCCGGGGTAATCAGGCGGAATCCAGTTCCTCGATATTGCCGGTCACCACGAAGGTCACCCGTTCACAGATATTAGTCACCCGATCGGCAATGCGTTCCAGCTTGTGGGCCACCCAGATAAGCCTTGTTTCTATATTGGGGTCCTCTGCCATCCGGGCAAAGCACTGCTGCAGGACATTATGATAAAGCTCATCTATTTCATCATCACGCCGGGCGATTTCCCTAGCCTTTTCGGCATCCCTGTTAAGGAGCGATTTCAGACTGTCCTGGAGCATGCCGATGCCTATCTCCGCCATGCGGGGGATATCCATCAGCGACTTTACGGGGCGGTCATCGCTCAGCAGCAGGGTTATTTCAGCTATCCCCGAAGCATAGTCACCGATCCTTTCCAGGTCGGTGGCCAGGTGAATGGCGCTCACGATAGTGCGAAGGTCCCTGGCCATGGGCTGCTGGGTGGCAATGAGACGAATGCAGCTTTCCTCGATTTCAAACCTCCTCCGGTTGACCTTTTCATCATCTTCAATAACCTGTTCCGCCTGTTCCATGGAGCAGTTCTTGAGTGAGTCTACGGCACGGGCGATGGCCTTCTCGGCCATACTGCCCATAACGATCACATCGCCAATCAGATCATCGAGCTCCTGATGGAAGGTTTCCCTGGCCATATTACACCTCCTTATCCGAAACGACCCGTAATATAATCTTCCGTCCGCCTATCGCCGGGGCGGGAAAACAGCTCCTCGGTCAAGCCGCACTCCACCAGTTCGCCCATCAGAAAGAATCCGGTTCTATCGGATACCCGGGCGGCCTGCTGCATATTATGGGTAACGATAACAATTGTGTAGCGTTTTTTCAAATCCTGCATCAGTTCCTCAATCTTGAGCGTGGCGATGGGGTCGAGCGCCGAGCAGGGTTCGTCCATCAGGATGACCTCCGGCTCCACCGCCAGTACCCGGGCAATGCAGAGCCGCTGCTGCTGTCCGCCGGAAATCGAGAGGCCCGATTTCTTCAAATCATCTTTGACCTCGTCCCACAAGGCGGCGGACCTCAAGCTCTTCTCCACGATCTCGGCCAGTTGAGCTCGATTGCTGATGCCCAGCCGCCTGGGGCCGAAAGCCACATTTTCGAAAATCGATTTGGGAAACGGATTCGGCTGCTGGAAAACCATTCCCACCCTCTTGCGCAGCTGGACGACATCAACCTTAGGGTCATAGATATCGGTGCTATCCAGCAGAACCTTACCCTCCAGGCGGGTTTTGGGAATGGTGTCGTTCATCCGGTTAAGGCACCGCAGGAAAGTGGACTTGCCGCACCCGGAGGGGCCGATCAGGGCGGTAATCTGATTCGGATTAACCGCCAGGGATATATTGGTAAGAGCCTGCACCTGGTCGTAATAAAAATTTATATTTTTTGCTGAGATTTTTTCATTCATGATCGACCTCCATTACTGCCCCTGCATCCTGGCCATCCACCGGCTGGAAATCAGGCGGGTCAAACTGTTAATTACGATGATGGTAATTATCAGCATCACCCCCGCGCCGAAAGCCGCCTCAACGTCGTTGTACTCCATCGCCCTGGCCAGCAAATCCAGGGACAGGGTGGATGAGGGATCCATCGGCGATTCGGGCAGATGCATGGCGCTGCCCCCCATAGTCACGTAAAGGCAGGCGGTTTCCTCGACCGCCCTGCCCAGCGCCAGGATTATCGCCGTGACGATGCCGGGCATAGCCCCGGCCAGAACAACGTGCCTTATCGTCTCCCACTTGGTTGCACCCAATGCGTAGGAGGCCTCCCGGTATGAGCGGGGAACCGCCTTGACAGACTCCTCGGTGGTGCGAATAACGGTCGGCAGCACCAGGCAGGCCAGTGTCAGCGCGCCCGCGATGATGGAGAACCCCAGGCTCAGCGCCATCACAAAGAGGGCAAACCCGAACATGCCGAAGAGTATCGAAGGGATGCCGGCAAGCGTTTCGATCACCCATCGAATGGCCGCCGTCAGCCAGTTATCCCGGGCATATTCGGCCATGTAAATGCCGGCCCCGATTCCCAGCGGACAGGCAAATCCCAGGGTGAGAGCCACAATCCAGCCCGTTCCGACAAGCGATGACCGGATGCCGCCCGTCTCCCCGGTAATCCCGCCGGTCCGATCGGTGCTGACGAACTCCCAGTCGATGGCCCCTACCCCCTTGACGAAAACGTAGCCGATGATGAAAACCAGCGCCGCGATACCTATCCCCGCGGCAAGCCAGCACAATCCGAAGGCGACGTTTTGCGTAAGTTTGGCGGACATCTTCATTTGAACTGCCTCCGGCGCAGTATCATGGCCACGCTGTTTAAGGCCAGTATGAAGACCAGCAGGATGATGCCGTCGGCAAACAGGGCGCTCCAGTGGACATCGGCGGCATATTTGATTTCAATGGCCGGGGTGGTGGTCAGCGTGCGCCCTGAGTCTAAAGGGGTTTGGGGCATGAGCAGTGAGTTTCCCATCACCATGTATACGGCCATAGTCTCGCCGATGGCCCGGCCCATGCCCAGAACGATGGCCGCCAGTATCCCGGAACGGGCCGCCGGGAGAACGGCATGCCACATGGCCTGCCACCTGGTTGAGCCAAGGGCCAGCGCCCCTTCACGATATTCCCTGGGGACGGCTCGAAGGCTGTCTTCACTGACGCTGACGATGGTGGGCAGCACCATGATCGATACCACGATGGCTCCCGCCAGGATGCTGTCCCCGTAACCGCCGATTCTGGCAATCTGGGGAACCAGGAATATCATGCCCACCAGTCCGTAAACGACCGAGGGTATACCTACCAGGAGCTCGATAGCCGGGCGGACAACCTGCCTTATCCTGAGAGGAGAAACCTCGGCCAGGAAGATGGCACACATGATGCCGATGGGAACGGCCATCACCAGGGCCAGGGCGGTGATATAGAACGACCCGACGATGAACGGCAGCATGCCGAATTTGCCCTGGCCGGGCCGCCACTCGGTACCGGAAACCATATCCCAGACACCGATATCCTGAAACGCGGGCAGGGCTTCCCGCAGAAGGAAAATGACGATGAGCGCCACTATGAAGATGCCGCTCAGGCCGCACAGGAGAATGGTCCAGCGCCATGAGTGGTCGGCAAAGTAGCGCAACCTCAAACGTCTCAGTTGAGGAACCAGCAGGTAAGGTACTTTCATTCTCTTATATATGCCAATCCCCGGCAGGCCTGTTCAGCCTGCCGGGCTTTGCTCTGGCAAATCCTGGTTCCGAGGGCAGGTTTGAAACCTGCCCCTACTTGACCAATGGGATATATCCTTCCGTCTCGGCTATCTGCTGCCCTTCATCGCTGCGGCAGAAATCGATGAATTCCTTAACCGCCCCATCGGGAACATCGCGCGTAAGCAGATACAGCCTCCTGAGAATCGGGTATTTGCCGTTTCGGCAGTTTTCCATGCTGGGGTCTACACCGTCAAGGGTTACGGCCTTTAAGTTTCCCACATACCCCAGGGAAAGGAACCCGATGGCATCGGGTTCCGACTCCACCTTGGTCTTGACCGCCCCGTTCGAATCGAAGAACAGTGCATCCAGCTTGATTTCTTTAGTCACCTTCGATTCAAAGCAGTCGCGCGTCCCGGAGCCCTCTTCACGTGATATCACCACGATTCCGGCATCGTTGCCGCCCACCTCGCTCCAGTTGGTTATATCGCCTTCATATATCTTCTTTACCTGCTCCAGCGACAATTCCGAAACCGGGTTACTGGGATGAACCGCAATGGCTACAGCATCGCGGGCTATTGCAATCGGTATAAGATCGGGCTCGGTTATTTTCACGTCTCGGGATGCGGCACCAATGTCAGCCATACCCTTGGCACAGGATTGCACACCGGCACTGGAGCCGCCGCCGGAGACCGTGACCCTGACTTTGGGATGGATACCCATGAATTCGGCCGCCATCTTTTCGGCCAGTGGCTGGACGCTGGTGGACCCGGCCTCACTAATGTTGCCGGAGAGTTCCACCCCACCGGAATCCCCATTGCCTCCCCCATTCCCGTTCGTATCATCGTCATCCGAGCTGCATCCCGTAAGCACCGGCACCAGCGAAATCAACAGAACAAGAGCCAATACCATCAACAAATTTCTTTTCACTAAATCCACTCCTTTTACTTTTTTATCTGGTTTATCGATAACGGCTGCAGATGATCTCACAAACCGATTGTTTGCCAGTGAAGCCTCGAAAATATGGCTTTTGCCGGCGTTGTGTCCGTGGACAAAGAGGGATTTTCCCATGCTCTACCTCAAAATTAGCATGGAGAATTTAACGCCGATTTAAGTGGATGTTAAGGGAATGTTAAAATTTTGGGGAGGGGTGAATCAGGTTTCCGAACTGAGAGGCAGTTTAAAACTGAAGGTGGTCCCCGGCTCAGGGCCGCTCTCGGCCCATATCCGGCCGCCGTGAACCTGAACGAGGTGCTTGGCAATAGCCAGCCCGAGCCCGGTTCCCTCGCTGGAGCGGGCCTTGTCCGCTTTGTAGAAGCGCTCGAATACGTGGGGCAGATCGTCAGGGGAAATTCCCACCCCGTTATCCGCAATGGAGACGACCACACCGTCGTCTTCGGGCACCGTGGAAACCCTGATCTCGCCACCGCCGGGGGTAAACTTGATGGCATTGTGGAGCAGATTGGTCAGCACCTGCTGGATGCGTTCATTTTCGGCCCTTACCCCGGGTAAATCCTGTCCCAGAGAGCGAACCAGGTTGATCTGCTTTCGATCTATCTGGGGTTCGAGCCTTGAAATACACTCTTCCACAACGGAATTGATATCCAGAGGCGCCAGTTGAAGTTCCATCTGGCCGGTCTCAATCCGGGAAAGCTCGGCCAGCTCCCTCACCATTTGAGTCATCCGGTCGGTTTCGCTATCGATCTTGGCCAGAAACTGGCGGGCCATCTCGGGGTCGTTCACCAGCCCCTCGCTCATGGTTTCCGTAACCGCCTTGATGGAGGCAAGCGGGGTGCGCAGCTCATGGGAGATATTGGCAATGAAATTCTGCCTTACCGACTGCAAACGCCGGACCTGGGTGAGATCCTGGAAAATCAGCAGGGATCCCATGGCTTCGTGGTAAGCCACGGGAGAGACGATCACCTGCAGCAATCTGCCCTTTGGCACCTGCTCGATCTGCCGCACCTGTACCTCGCCTGTACTCGAGTAGCTTCTGAAAATTTCATCCACCTCGTGGTCGGGGATGATTTCGATCAGCCTGCGGCCGGCAGCAGCGGATTCCTCGAACCCGAACATCTTCCCGGCGGCGGGATTGGCCATGACCACCGTCCCGGAAACGTCGGTCATCACCACCCCGTCGACCATGGCATCCAGAACCGCGGCAAGCTTGTTCCGCTCCACCGACAAATCCTGAAACAGGGCCTTCAGGTTTCGAGCCATCTCGTTGAAGGCTTCTGCCAGCTCGGCGGACTCGTCTTGTGTTTCGGGATAGATGGTCTGTTCGAGCTCCCCTGCCGAAATCCTTTTAGCCGCATTGGTCAGTGCCTTGAGGGGACGGGTAGTGCTCCTGGCGATGTAGAGCGCTATCAGGATGGTGAACGCCGCCGCCACGCCGATGGCGATACCGACGTTCCTCTGTAAGCTTGCAACGGAATTGTCCACATCGGTGGTAGAAAGAGCCACCCGGGCAACCCCCAGCACTGTGCCGTTTACTTCAACAGGTACGGCAACATACATCAACCGGTCATCGACCGTGGTGCTGTATCGCTGGCTTTCCCCTACACCGGTGGACAAAGCTTCCTGCACTTCCAGCCGGTTGAGGTGGTTTTCCATTGAAGCCGGGTCCTCATCCGAATCGCCAAAGACGGTACCGTCATTGCCGATAATAGTCACCCGGGCATCGATTCGCTCACCCAGGATTTCGGCCAGATTGTCGAGCTCCTCAATCGATGGATTTTCAATGTCGGGGAGGCTGGCTTCGGCAATCAAAAGGGCTTCGCCCTCAAGCTGTGATTTCAAATCGTCGATTCGCTCATCGCGAACGAAGTCGACCACATAGAATCCGGAGATCCCCATGCTTAAGAGGATGAGGAAAGTGAAAGGAATGGCAATTCGCCACTGGATACTGCGGAACATGTTCTGCAACTGCACAAGCCCTGCCTAGCCCTCCATTTTGTAACCGATCCCTCTAACAGTGACCAGCAGTTGCGGACGAGAGGGGTCATTTTCAATCTTCTCCCGGAGCCAGCGAACATGCACATCGACGGTCCGGGTTCCACCTGCATAATCGTAATCCCAAACCCGCTCAAGCAAAGCGTCGCGGGAGTACACGTGGCCCCGGTTCCGGGCCAGGAAAGCGAGCAAATCGAATTCCTTGGGCTTGAGGCTCAAGGGGGCTCCGCCGAGCAAAACGGAATGTTTTTTGATGTCGATGGTAAGCGAGCCGATTTGAATCAGATTTTCATCCGATGCCTCCACCGGCTGGGCCATCTCAGCCCTTCGCAGCATGGCCTTTATTCTCGCCTTAAGCTCGCGCATGCTGAAGGGCTTGGTCATATAATCATCGGCCCCCAGTTCCAGGCCGAGGACTTTATCGATTTCCTCCTCTTTAGCCGTAAGCATCAAAACGGGAACGGTCATATCCCGGCGCAGCCGGCGGCAGACCTCAAAACCGTCGATTTGAGGCAGCATAATATCCAGAACAATCAGGTCGGGTGATTCGGTCCGGGCCAGCTCCAGTGCTTTTAAACCGTCAGCAGCGGTTATCACCCGGTAACCTTCGGCCTCCAGGTTGTACTGAAGCATCTCCCGTAAAGTCGCTTCATCTTCAACTACCAGTATTTTGTTTGCCGGCATTGGCTTATTTCCGGGCCAGGTACTGATTTATCCGGGCGCGCAGTTTGGAAGCGGCCAGCCTGGCTGCCGTGGGGAAATCGGTTCCTCTGGAGGCATAGATTATCTGGCGGGAACTGGTGATAATGGCCTTCTCTTGATTCGCATCCACCCCGAAGCGCACCGACGAGGCCAGGGAGCCCCTTTGCGGGCCGATGCCCGGGATGAGCAGCGGCATATCGGGGCATAACTCCCGAACCCGCTTGAGAGGAGCAGGCTGGTTAGCCCCTACAACAAGACCGATATTCATGTTGGTATTCCACTCGGAGGCTTTCACGGCCACTATCTCGAACAGCGAAAGCCTTCCCGAAGCGGAATCCGCCTGGCATTGAAGTTTCTGCAAATCCGGGGCACTGGGATTCGAGGTATGGCAAAGGATGAAAACGCCCTTGTCCGCATACTCCGTAAACGGCTGGACGGAGTCGAGCCCCAGATACGGGTTGACGGTGGCGGCGTCGAAGCCGAAAACCTCGAAGATGGCCCGGGCATATTTTCTGGCGGTGTTGCCGATATCTGAGCGTTTGGCATCGCCGATAACCGGGATATTCTGAGGAATATGTTTGATGGTCTCATCGAGCTTGAGGAGGCCATCAGTTCCCAGTGCTTCATAAAAGGCAAAATTCGGCTTGTAGGCACAAACCATGTCTTCAGTTGCCCTGATGATCTGACGTCCCCACTCAACAACATCTACTTCGGGCATGAGTACCGCATCGGGATCGAGGCCGATGCACAGCAGGCTGTTGTTCTTCCGGGAGGCGGCGAGCAGTTTTTCAATAAAGTTCATTTTTTGATATGAATGAATTAAAACATACTGTCAAGAATTTGCCAACTTGTCGATGGCTGCCTCGATCCGCTTGAGGCACTTTTCCCTGCCCAGAACACTCATGGTCTCAAACAAGCCGGGAGAAGCGGTCCGCCCGGTGCAGGCTGCCCTTAAGGGACTGAAAAGCTGCCCGGCCTTCAGCCCCATCTCTTCGGCCAGCGAGCGCAGGGAGCTTTCCAGCGAATCGTGATTCCATTCCTCCAGCGAGCCAAGCCTTTCCAGTCCGGCCTTCAGCGCTTTGAGGGTCGACTCCTTATCCATCTTTTTGGCAATCAAGAGGGATGGATCGTATTCGAGTTCATCGCCGAGGAAGAAGAAATCGGCATAGCCGGCCACTTCCTTGAAGGTGTTGATGCGTTCCTGAATCAGGGGAATTATCTGTCTGGTGTAGTCCTCCGGGATGGGACGGGGCACCGACGCCGGCAGAGCGCTTTCCAGGAACGGCATGATGTGTTTCAACAACTCTTCGGTGGACATCTGGCGAATGTATAATCCGTTCATCCAGTGAAGCTTCTCGTGGTTGAAGACGGCGGCGGTCTTGCTGATGCGCTCGATGGTGAAGTATTCGATTAACTCATCTGGGCTGAAGATTTCCGTCTTATCGTCCAGCGACCAGCCCAGAAGGGCCATGAAATTGAGCATTGCCCGGGGCAGGTATCCCTGTTCCTCAAATTCGGTAATCGCCGTGGCCCCATGGCGCTTGGAGAGCTTCGACTTATCCGGACCCAGGATCATGGGAAGATGGGCAAAAAGCGGCGGTTCCCAGCCGAGAGACTCATATAGCAGGACGTGGCGCGGCGTGCTGGATAGCCACTCATCGGCGCGCATGATGTGCGAGATTTGCATGAAATGGTCGTCGACGATGTTGGCCAGGTGGTATGTGGGGTAGCCGTCCGATTTGAGCAGCACCAGGTCATCCAGCTCGCTATGCTCGAAGGTGATATCCCCGCGGACAAGGTCATGGAAGGTCGTCCGCCCTTCCAGCGGAACCTTGAAGCGAATCACTGGCTTGATGCCCTGCGATTCGTATTCGGCCTGTTGCTCAGGGGTCAAATCGCGGCAGTGGCGGTCATAGGAGCGCACCGATTCCTTGCGCTCGACCATCTGCTGACGCATTTGTTCGAGGCGTTCCGAAGAGCAGTAGCACTTGTAAGCGTTCCCGGTCTCGAGCAACTGCCGGGCATACTGCTGGTATAAATCGAGACGTTGCGACTGGAAATAAGGCCCACAGGGCCCGCCGACCTCGGGGCCCTCATCCCAGTCCAGCCCCAGCCATTTGAGGCTGTTGAGGATAATTTCCAGAGCTCCCTCCACTTTTCGCGACTGGTCGGTATCCTCGATGCGCAGGATGAAAGTTCCCCCGCTGTGGCGGGCAAAAAGCCAGTTGAAGAGCGCAGTGCGGATATTCCCGATATGTGGGTAACCTGTGGGGCTGGGGGCAAAGCGCACCCTTACTTTTTTGTCAGTCATGTTTCTCCATCGACTAATCAATCACCGGGGTAATTTTATCACATATGTATCGGCGAATTTATCGGGGATCCCCTGCCGGCGGGAATCTACGGCTGCCCACAAAAAGGGAATCAGGCAGAAAACGGTGCAGATAATGTATCCCAGGTATCTAAGCAAAGCTTTTTCGGCGTTAAGCTCCTCTGAATCTGCCGGAACCACTTCTATTTTCATGGCCATTTTGCCCGGGGTTTGCCCCTTCCACACCCAGAATCCCACAAAATAGGCACCGGCGATGAGAATGAGCAGCAGGCTGCCCGTACCGACAAACCAGATTCCGAGAACATCCGGCTCGTTGGAGAAGGAATTGACCCACCAGTACCACGGTTGAATCAGGCCGAAGGCGATGACGGGAGCCAGGCCGGACTGGATGACAGCCACTATCAGCGCATCGATCACCCAGGCGGCAAAACGGGGCCAGAAACCGGCATATTGCATAGCGTTCCCTATTCTAGCATTATCGGGAAGGGGAGTCTATGCGGGTAAAAATTTACCATCCTTGACAAAGGCAGGTTCAAATTGTAAGTTTAATTGGAAGATTAAACAAGTAGATTTGATTTTCGGAGGATTTGATATGGCGGAATCCGTAGTCACGGAAGAGATGAAAGGCTGGCTGAATAAGGAACTGAACCGCGTTGAATTCGATGTGGAGAAGGTGCTGTTGCGCCGGTATACCGAAGCGGTTGAAGACCCCAATCCGCGCTGGAAAGAGGTCATGCCCCCCAATATGTTCACCGCCATTTTCGCCGAGGGCGGGCTGGTGCAGTATCCTTTCGAGACACCGCAGAAGCTTCTTGACGGCGGGGGCGAATGGGAGTTTTTCGCTGAAGCCCGCCTGGGGGATAAGCTCACCGGCATTCGCAAAATCGTGGAATACAGGGAAAAAGAGGGAAAGCTGGGGCATATGCTGTTCGTTATCCGCCAGACCGAGTGGACCAATCAGCGAGGTGAGCTGGTGGCACGCAACCACTCAACCTCGATCCTTTATTAATCCGGAGGAATCATCAATGAGCGAACAACTGTATTTTGAAGATGTCGAAGAGGGAGCCGAAATCCCCGCACTGATAAAAAATCCCACCACCATGCAGCTGGTGAAGTTCGCCGGGGCCTCGGAGGATTTCAATCCCATACACTATGATAAGGACAAGGCCCTGGCGGATGGCCTGCCGGGGGTTATCGTCCACGGACGCCTGAAGAACGCCTTCCTGATTCAGGTGCTGACCGACTGGATTGGCGAGGAGGGATGGCTGAAGAAGATAGCCATCCAGCACCGGGGCATGGACCAGCCCTGGCACCCGATTGCCTGCAAAGGCACGGTGAGCAGAAAATATGTTGAAGATGATGAGCATCTTGTCGACTGCGAGGTCTGGACGGAGAACGAAAAGGGGGAGAAGACCGCACCGGCCACGGCCACGGTGAGGCTGCCTTCGCGGAGCTAAGCATTCCCTAGGATACCAAAAAAGAGGTGCAGGATTCTTCCTGCCGGGGGTCTGGGGGTGTCCCCCAGCTTCAAACTTCCCCCAAGATTGGGGGATCGAGGGGGTTGAAGAGGACTCATTGGTCAGAAATGAAGTCAATGAGAGTAAGAAGCCTATGACAACTGAACCAGTTGCTGCTACCGATTTCATCCGGGCCATCATCAACGGGGACCTGGCCAACAACAAAAACGATGGCCGGGTGCACACGCGTTTCCCGCCGGAACCGAACGGGTACCTGCATATCGGCCACGCCAAGGCCATCTGCCTCAATTTCGGAATAGCCGAGCAGTACGGAGGGAAGTGCAATCTGCGCTTCGACGATACCAATCCCTCCAAAGAGGAAGAGGTGTACGTGCAGTCGATCATCGAAGATGTGCGCTGGCTGGGATTCGACTGGGAGGACCGGCTGTATTATGCCTCCGACTATTTCGAGCAGATGTACGAATATGCGGTCCAGTTGATCAAACTCGGGAAGGCTTATGTCGATGATTCGAGCGCCGAGGAAATCCGCCTCAGCCGGGGCACCCTGACAACGCCCGGCAAAGAGAGCCCTTATAGAAACCGCTCCATCGAAGAGACCCTGGACCTCTTCGAACGGATGAGGGCCGGCGAGTTCCCCGATGGTTCCCGGGTACTGCGGGCCAAAATCGACATGGCGGCGCGGAACATGAATATGCGGGACCCGACCATCTACCGGATCCTTCATGCCTCCCATCCCCACACCGGCGACAAATGGTGTATCTACCCCATGTACGACTGGGCACACGGGCTGGAGGATTCCATCGAAGGGATCACCCATTCCCTGTGCACCCTTGAATTCGAGGACCACCGCCCGCTGTATGACTGGTTCCTCGACCAGCTGGGAGTCTATCACCCCCAGCAAATCGAGTTCGCCCGTCTCAATCTCACCTACACGGTGATGAGCAAGCGCAAGCTCCTGCAACTGGCAAATGAGGGCCATGTGGCCGGCTGGGACGACCCACGTATGCCCACCATCTCCGGATTGCGCCGGAGGGGCTTTACACCGGAGGCCATCCGCAATTTCTGCGAGCGCATCGGCGTGGCCAAAACGGACAGCACCATCGATATGGCCCTGCTCGAATATTGCATCCGGGAGGATTTGAACAGGCGGGCCCCAAGGGTCATGGCCGTGCTGCGCCCCCTCAAAGTGGTCATCACCAACTATCTTGAAGGGCAAACCGAGGGAATGGATGCCATCAACAACCCGGAAGACGAGAGCATGGGGACGCGCAAGGTCCCGTTTTCCCGGGAGCTCTATATCGAGCAGGACGATTTCCGCGAGGACCCGCCGAAGAAGTTCTTCCGGCTGGCGCCGGGCCGCGAGGTGAGACTGCGGTATGCCTATTTCATCACCTGCACCGATGTGATCAAAGATGAAAGCGGCAAAATCATTGAATTGCATTGCACCTACGATCCGGCCTCGCGGGGCGGCAATTCCCCGGACGGGCGCAAGGTGAAGGGAACGATTCACTGGGTCTCGGCTCCCCATGCACTTGCGGCGGAAGCGCGTCTGTACGAGCGGCTGCTTGCGGTGCCAAGCCCGGAAGGGAACAGGGATTTCCGCGATTGCCTGAATCCCGATTCCCTGGAAATCGTCTCTGACTGCAAGGTCGAACCCGGCCTTGCCGACGCCGTCCCGGGGAACCGGTACCAGTTTGAGCGGATGGGCTACTTCTGCGTCGATCCCGATTCATCGGAGGGCAAACTGGTTTTCAATCGGACGATCACGCTGCGCGATTCCTGGGCCAGGATCGAGCAGAAGCAATAGACAGGGGCCAGGGATCAGGGGGCAGGGATCAGCGTGGGTAGGAACCGGAAAAACGGTGATTGGGAGAAGGTGGGGATGGCTCCCGCTCCCCGGTGCCACGATTCTCCGACGTGATAGGGTGGGAATAAGTCGAACTGGCAACCGACAACTGTGAACCTTAAACTTTGAATTTAAAACTCTGAATCCTGAACCTTGAACTGAGAACTGAAAATGGTACAAATCCTGCAAAGCAAGAACATGGCAACCCGATTCCAGATACTGGTCGAGGTGGCGGCCAACCAGCCGACCGTCCATCAGAAGAGCATCGCGGCCAGGCTCAACGTCACCCCCCAGGCCATCTCCGAATACATGATGAAGCTGGAAGAGGAAGGGCTGGTGGTCTCCGGAGGCCGTTCCAAATACCGGGTCACCCAGGAGGGAATCAACTGGGTGCTGCAGATGCTGCGCGAGATGAGCGAATACTCCGACTACGTGCAGCGGGCCATCACCAATGTCACTGTCTGTGCCGCTGTTGCGGACAGCGACCTGAAGGCCGGTCAGAAGGTACGCCTCCAGATGAGGAAGGGCATTCTGGTGGCGGTAGCCAGTGCCAGAAGCGGGGCCAGAGGGACGGTGGTCTCCGATGCCAGGAAAGGCGAGGATGTGGGCATTTCCCATATCGAGGGGATCGTCGATTTGCAGGTGGGGCAGATAACCATAGCCAAAATCCCCCATATCACCAAAGGCGGTTCGGCCGGGGTCGACTTGGGCAAACTCAAAAAAGAGATTCCCAAAGATGCCCTGGTGGGGGCAATCGGGCTCGAAGCCATGAGTGCGCTGCGTAAAATAAGGGTGGAACCCCAGTACCTCTACGGGGTGGAGGCGGCCTTTATCGAGGCGGCATATTCGGGCAAAGCCTCCTTCATTGCCTGTATTGAAGACCAGGTACCGAGCCTGATTCAGCGGCTGGAAGAAGGGAAGCTTCAGTACAGAATCCTGGATTTCTGTACCTTCCCCAAATAGGACCGGTATTTTTCTACCGTCCCGGTGAAATTTTCCGCAAAGTAACTTGACAGGGTTTTTGTCACTTGATAAAGTAAAATAAAATTGTCTAAACACAAGCGCACTTAATAACAGGCTATGCTGTGCGCTCATATATGGAAAATTAAGAAAGGAGAGCTCATGAGACAAAGTATAATACCCGTTGAATTCTCCGTTATGGCCATCACCTCTCAGGACTGGCTTACCGAAACGGTCTGTCCTCAAAGAAAGACCTCTTCTGCTTTCTTGACCATTGCTGTCTCACCGCAGGAACGAGTTTACTTCTTCCGCGATTTGATTACCGGCACCGCCCTGTTTATCAACGTGAACAATACCTTTAAGTTGATAGATCGAGACGGTTACAACTCCGGCATCGTTCGGGCAAATCAGATGAACTTTAATCGAAATGATGTCAGCATCTGGCACCAGGACCAGAGGTTCTCCTTCACCTGCACCGCCAATCTGCACACCAGTTTCTGCTTCGGCTGGCTGGTCGACCGCAGGTTCAGCAAATCGCTCCGTATCCTCGATCCTGGCAGGGCAGCTTAGCTTGACTTTGCCGCCCCATAAGTCAAAATAGGGGCATGGATCTCTTTGAGCTGAATCGCCAGCTGCAGCTTCAAAAGGAAGCCCCCCTGCCCGCCCGGATGCGGCCTCGCAACTTCGCCGAATTTGTGGGGCAGGAGCACATCGTAGGGGAAGGACGGATACTGCGCAAAGCTATCGAGCAGGATCAAATACCCTCGATTATCCTCTGGGGCCCGCCGGGAAGCGGCAAAACGACCCTGGCCTATGTCATCGCCTCGGTGACCCAGTCGCATTTCAGCCCGGTGAGCGCCGTCAATGCCGGGGTGGCCGACCTTCGAAAGGAAGTGGAAGAGGCGAAGAAACTACGGGGCATGCAGGGGCAGCGCACCATCCTGTTTATTGATGAAATTCACCGCTTCAACAAGGCCCAGCAGGATGCCATCCTCCCCCACGTGGAAAACGGCACCATCACGCTCATTGGGGCCACCACCGAGAACCCTTCCTTCGAGGTCATCTCGGCCCTGCTCTCCCGCTGCCGGGTGTTTACCCTCGAGATACTCACCGACGAGCAGGTCGAACTCATTGTCCGCCGGGCCATCGAGGATGCCGAGCGGGGCCTGGGAAAAGAGAACGTCGAACTGAAAGAGGATGCCCTGCGGCACCTGGTCGGCATGTCCAATGGCGATGCCCGGGTGGCCCTGGGTGCCCTGGAGGTGGCCGCCCTGGCCACCTTCCCCGACGAGGCGGGTGTACGTCACATCGAACTCGAAGCCGTGGAGGATGCCTTCCAGCATCGGGCGCTGATGTACGATAAATCCGGCGAGGAGCACTACAATCTAATTTCTGCATTTCACAAATCGATGCGGGGCTCGGACCCCGATGCCGCCCTCTACTGGATGGGGAGGATGCTGGAGGCCGGGGAGGACCCCCTTTATATCGCCCGGCGAATGGTCCGCTTTGCCTCCGAAGACGTGGGCCTGGCCGACCCGCAGGCGCTGGTCCAGGCCAATGCCGCCCGGGCTGCCGTTCAGTTTATCGGGCTGCCGGAGGGGAAACTGGCCCTGGCTCAGGCGGCGGTCTACCTGGCAACGGCCCCCAAGAGCAATTCCCTCGACCGGGCCTATGGCAAAGTCAAAGAAGACGTGGCCAGGACCGGGCATCAGCCGGTGCCGCTGCACCTGCGCAATCCCGAAACTGGCCTGATGCGCGAAATGGGATACGGGAAGGATTACAAGTATGCCCACGACTTCCCCGGCCATTTCGTCGAGCAGCAATATCTGCCCGATGATTTGAAGGGTCGCAAATATTACCGGCCCGGCAAACTGGGGGTCGAGAAGGAAATCGAAAAGCGCATAAACTACTGGTGGAAGAAAAGGCAGGAGGGTAGCGGCGTTGAAGAGTGAGCGACATACCTGGAAATCCTAAAAGTCCCATACTTGTCATTCTGAACGCAGTGAAGAATCTCTTTTTGAAATTGAAGCCCTGAGATTCTTCGGCATAAATTCCTCAGAATGACCATATTTATAACATTTTCGGACAGTATGAATTGAAAGGGATTTATACTATGCAAAAAGAGAAATTGATGTTTCCCTGCGGCGATATCTCGCTGGAGGGGGTTTTGGGGCTGCCCGAAGGTGAAGGGCCGTTCCCGGCGGTGGTCGTCTGCCATCCCCATCCGCTGTACGGGGGAAACATGAACGTGGATATGGTTCACCACGTATGTGCGGCCCTGGGAGAACACTCCATCGCCAGCTTGCGTTTCAACTTTCGAGGGGTGGGCAGGAGTGGGGGAAAGCATGACAACGGCATAGGCGAGCAGGATGATGTCAAGGCGGCGCTTTCCCTGCTGGAGGAAAGAGGTGAGATCGATTCCTCTCGACTGGGGCTTTGCGGTTATTTGTTTGGCACTATGGTAAGTATACCTGTTGCCGATAAGGACGAACGCGTTCAGGCCTATGCCGGTATTTCCGCTTTTTTCCTGCTGCCCGATTTATTAATGGATTTCCATAAACCCAAGTTTTTCATTCACGGCACCAGGGATGAGTTTATCTCTCATCGGCAGGCCGAGGAAAACTTCGACCGGCTTCCCGAGCCGAAGGAATTCGTATCCGTGGAAGGTGCCGACCATTTCTGGTGGGGCTATGATAAAGAGGCTGCCGGCAGGGTAGGTGATTTCTTTGCTTCCTGCCTGAAGCAGGAGCTGCCTCAAGGCTGGTTTTCTTGACAATCTATGAAATTTAAAATTACAATAACATAATGATGCGGGAGCATTCTGGATATTATGAAAATCAACGTTGCCCAGCAATTAAAGGGGCATATTGGCGAAAGCCGTTCTTACCCTGTTGACGAGGCCTCAGATGATGGGTTTCCCATCGAAGGGGAGGCCAGGTTTGTCCTTACCAATCGCAGTATACTGGTAACCGGTCAGTTCGGAACCACGGTCAAATGTACCTGCAGTCGCTGCCTTGAGGAATTCGAGTATTCCTTTGATTTCAGAGTTGAGGAAGAATTCTTCCCGGCAGGAGACATACTGATCGAAGGCCATGCCCCGGCAGATGAGAGCGCGGAAGGTTTCGCCATCGGGGAAGACCACGTTCTGGATTTGAGCGAAGCCTTCAGGCAGAACATTTTGCTTAATTTACCCCAGAAGCCGGTGTGCCGGCCCGATTGTGCCGGTTTGTGCCAGCGATGTGGTTGCAATCTTAATGAATCTTCCTGTGATTGTTATAAGGAACGAATCGATCCTCGCCTGGCTCCTTTAAAGGAATTGCTCACCTATCAAATGCTGGATAATGGATAACTGAAGGAAGGTTGGTTAACATTTATGACTGAGCCAAAAAGAAAAATATCGAAGTCCAGAGGCGGCACCAGGCGGAGCCATCAGGCACCCAAGCTCCCCAGTCTCTCATTGTGCCCGCAGTGCCATAGTCCCAAGCCACCTCACCTGGTATGTCCGGTTTGCGGAAGCTACCGGGGCAGGGAGGTGTATCAGGTAAAAGGATAGCATTTTCATGAAAGACTATCCCTTGCCTTTTCAAATTTACTGGAGAGGAAGGATCCAAGGCCGAGAGAAGGACCGCCCGCCTGGTGATTTGTGATCTGGAGATGATCGGATGAGCAAAGTTGCTTTTGTCTTTCCGGGGCAGGGATCACAAGCGGTGGGGATGGGGCGTGATTTGTTTGAAAATTTTCCCGAGGCAAAGCATATTTTCGAAGAGGCTGACGAAACACTTGGATTTTCTCTTTCTAAACTTTGCTTTGAGGGTCCTGAAGAAGAGCTTCGGCAGACGGTAAATACGCAGCCCGCTATTATGACCGTGAGTGTGGCTTGTCTAAAAGCAGCACGGGCGAACGGTTGCAAGGTCCAGCCGTCTTTCGTTGCCGGACACAGTCTTGGAGAATACTCAGCCCTGGTGGCCGCAGAAGCTCTCAGCTTCGCAGATGGCATCAGTCTGATTAAGGAGCGCGCCCGCCTGATGCAACAAGCAGGGGAAGAATACCCTGGAGGAATGGCTGCCGTCATTGGGCTCGACATGGTTTCGCTGGAGGAAGTGTGCCAGGAAACCGGTACACGAATTGCTAATCTCAATTCCCCTGAACAGGTGGTTATCAGTGGCACAAGCCAGAGCTTGGCATGGGCGATGGACCTGGCTAAGGCTCGGGGGGCTAAAAGGGTAATTCGGCTCAGCGTTAGCGGTGCTTTCCATTCGCCTCTGATGCGCCCGGCCGCTGAGGGATTGGCCAAGGAGGTTTCTAAATGTCGATTTTCTCATCCATCGATCCCCGTGGTGGCGAATGTCACCGGTAGACCTAAGTCCACAGCCGAGGAAGTAAAAGATGGCATATTAAAACAGGTTTGCGATTGTGTCCGCTGGCAGCCATCCGTGGAATATATGATCGATGCCGGTGTTTCTACTTTTGTAGAAATTGGCCCTGGTCAGGTTCTTACTGGATTGATTAAAAGAATCAATCGGAATATGGAACTCATCAACGTAAATAATCTGAGTTCCATTGGGGAAGTATGCCATTAGTGGAGGACAGAAGGTGTACTGGTAAATCTTATGGTACCTGCTATACCTTGGGTTTTTCCTTCTGCCAGGAAAGAATTGGTTTGCCATAGTAATGTGCAGGGTGGAGTGGTCGGGAATGAGATGTCGCTGTTTTGCAGAGAAGGTTGATTTTAATAAGTGATAGGGATATAACATTAAACTATGGCAAATGTGCGCAGGAAAGCCAGAAGGGCGGCTTTACAGGCTCTCTATGAAGCTGATTGTGTAGGTCATGACCCGCTTTCCACAATTGAACGGTTGGGGGAGGAACAGCATCTGGGGGAAGATGCTGTCGAATTCATACGTGAACTTGCCACCGGCATCATGGATAACAGGGGGGAAATCGATAATTTGATACAAAGATTCGCCCCCGCTTTCCCGGTAACCCAGCTTTCTTTAGTCGACAGGACTATATTGCGTATTGCCATTTTCGAAATTGTGTTCAGTAAGAGGGTTTCTGTAAAGGTAGCCATTAATGAAGCGGTGGAACTGGCCAAGAGCTTTGGCAGTTCTAATTCCCCCAAATTCATCAATGGGGTTTTAGGTTCTATCAATTCAATGATGATACAAAAGTAGATTTCGTGCTATAATGCTGTTAAAACATTTTCATGGAGGAGAAATAATAATATGGCCACAGTTTTTGATCGTGTCAAGAATATAATAGTGGAGCAGCTTGGGGTTGACGAAGGCGAGGTCACGATGGATGCTTCATTTGCTGATGATTTAAATGCGGATTCTCTGGATCTGGTGGAGCTGGTAATGGCTTTTGAGGAATCGTTCGGGAGCGAAGGCAGTCCTATCGAAATACCGGATGAGGATGCCGAAAAAATCCTGATTGTGAAGGATGCCGTTGATTATCTCAAAGACCGTGGGATAGAGGATGAGTAACCATATCGATAGTTAGCGAGGAACTCTTTGGGCTTCCGGTTGCAGGAATCAAATTTATTTGCGGGAAATACTGTCAGGGCAGTAGCGGCACTGCATTAACAAAGGAGACTCATGGCTTATCTTTAGCCGGGGTCTCTTTATTTATCTGAGAAATTATTTAAGAAACCTTTAGTAATTTTTCAGGGGGTTTTGTCTATCGATTTAGCTAAGGGGGTCTGATTTGACAGCGCTTGATGATCTCAATCACGAAATTTCTATTTGCCAGGATTGCGAACTGGCCAAAACTCGAACCAACGCAGTTCCGGGAGATGGGCCCGAGAATGCTGAAATCATGCTGATCGGTGAAGCTCCGGGGTTTTACGAAGACCAGCAGGGCCAGCCGTTTGTTGGTTCTGCCGGCAGGTTTCTGGATGAATTACTGGCTTCAATAGGGCTCGACCGTTCCAAGGTTTATATCTGCAACGTTATCAAATGCCGTCCTCCCAACAACCGCGACCCGCTCCCGCAGGAGATAGCGGCCTGTCAAAAATGGCTGGATCGTCAGATTGAAATAATTTCCCCTAAAGTAATTGTCACTCTGGGGCGTCATTCCATGGCCAAATTCTTCCGCGGAGCCAGTATCGGTAAAGTTCATGGCACTGCTCAAAAGATTAATGGAAGGCTTTGCTTTGCCATGTACCATCCGGCTGCCGCTCTCCACCAGCAAAGCCTGCGCAGGACTATCGAGGCCGATATCCTCAAACTCCCCGAAATAATGGCTCAACACGAGGCGGAAAGCATCGAGGAAACCGGTTCGGAGCCAGAGCCTGAGCAACTTAGTTTGTTCTAATTTCGTCTTTAATATAAAGGGATCTCTTGAAGATAGGGATTTCCTCTTTGTTAGCGGATGTGGAATGGTGTTCGAATAGCAGGGAATATGGCTCAGGCAAAGCGAAAATCAGCCCAGACACTCAGCAGCAATCCCAGCAGCGGTTTAAAATGGCTGCTGCTGGAGTTAGCTCTTATCGCGGCAATTATCGCCATTATCTATTTCTTTCGCGATGATGTGGCTCAGGCGGCCTTCGAAACCTTCGGGTTCGGGATTTTCATAATCGTCCTGTGGATTGGGGCCCTTGTCTGGGTAATATTGAGAAACAAATCCGGGGAAGTGGTCAAATTCTGGAACAGCTGGCTGGGGGCGATGGTTTTCAGCGCTGCTGCTTTTGGCATTATGAGCCTGTTTGCCCCGAACTTTTCGTTCGCGGGGGTGCAAATGGGAGGAGAGGATGGAGCCACGCTTGCCGGAGATGCTGGAGAGGCTGTGGCCGGAAATTCCTTCACCTGGGCGCGGCTTGCCGGCATGGTATTTGCAAGTGTGATTCTATTTGCCCCCCGAAAGTCCATCAATGCCACTCAGCAGGTATCGAGTTCCACCTGGGAATGGACCAAACCCGTGGTTATCTCTTTCCTCGTTGAGTTCTCGAGTATGGTGCGCCAGGCTTTTCTATGGCTGCTGGATTTAATCCCTCTTTTGCTGATAAAATTCGTTGCCTGGCTTCGGGAGGAAAAGACTGAGAGCAAGCCGAGGCCCGCCAGTAAGGTGGAATCGGAAGTGTCAGAGGAAATCCATTCCGAGATGGCAGAGAAATCCCGACGGAAGAGTATCAAGCCAGAACAGATGACTTTGCCCGGAATCGATCGCCAATTGCCTCCCATTGAGTTACTCGATGAAGCTTCCAAGGCCAAGTTTGCCCAGTCGGATGACGATGAGCGTGCCAGGCTGATAGAGGAAGCGCTGGGAAGCTATGGGGTGGAAGTCAAAGTTAAACAGATTAACCCTGGTCCTTCAGTGACGCAGTTCGGTGTGGAGCCGGGCTGGACACGCAAGTATAAGAAGGTGATTGAGAAAGATCAGGATGGCAGGACAGCGGTGGATAAGGATGGGAATCCTAAGTATCACATGGAGGAGATTTCCCGAACCAGGGTAAAGGTGGAGAAGATTACTGCTCTGGCTAATGACCTGGCTCTGGCGTTGGCTGTTTCCGATATCAGAATCGAAGCCCCTATGCCGGGGAAAGCGATGGTGGGAATCGAGGTTCCTAATACCAGTTCTTCCATCGTTTCCCTGCGTGGCGTGCTCGAGAGCTCGGCTTTCAAAAAAGCGGCGGGAAAATCCAAGCTGGCCACAGCGCTGGGGCTGGGGCCGGGGGGGGAGCCGGTGGCCGGCGATATTGCCAGGATGCCGCATCTTCTCATTGCCGGAGCTACCGGCAGCGGCAAATCGGTTTGTCTCAATTGCATTGTGGGCTGTGTTCTCACTCAGACTTCACCGCAGGATGTGCGGCTTGTCCTCATTGACCCCAAACGGGTTGAAATGGTGAATTTCGCTGATATTCCTCACCTGATAACCCCTGTGGTAGTAGATGCGGATAAGGCGGTGGAAACATTGAGGCGGGTTGCCATGGAAATGGACAATCGCTATCATAAATTCGCTTCTGTCGGTGCCCGCAACATCGAGTCCTACAACCGCCATCCCAAGGTAACCGAGCCTTTGCCGTATTTCGTAGTTATAATCGACGAGCTGGCCGACCTGATGATGACCAGCGCGGACGTGGTCGAACCGATCATTTGCCGAATTGCCCAGCTTGCCCGGGCCACCGGGATTCACCTGGTGGTGGCCACCCAGCGTCCCTCGGTTGATGTAATTACCGGACTTATTAAGGCCAACTTCCCCACCCGTATCAGTTTTGCAGTTGTTTCCTCTATCGATTCCCGTACCATTCTTGATACAATCGGGGCGGAGAAACTTCTGGGCAAAGGGGATATGCTTTATGTTCCTCCTGAAGCAAGCAAACCAAAACGGATTCGGGGTTGTTTCATTTCTGATGAGGAAATCGAAAGGCTGGTAGGCTGGTGGAAAGAGTGGGCTGTCAGGCATTTTCCTCAGGAGGTAGATACAGCAGCTCAGGAATTCGCTTCACTGTCCGTTACCACCGAAGAAGTTGATCCTTTCCTGGAAAAGGCAAGGGAAATATGTGCAGAATCCGGCAAGGTTTCCGCTTCACTTCTGCAGCGTAAATTGCATATCGGATATCAGCGGGCGGCTCGCCTTATGGAGCAGCTCGAGGGAGAAGGGTTGTTTGATGATAAAGAAACCGCAAGTTCCTGGGAAGGAGAGCTATGAAACAGCTTATCTCGTATGGAGCGTACCTGGTAGAGAGAGAAAGGATGCGGAGAAGGAAACCCCGCACTATTCATTTACCTTCCCTGCCGGAGATGCCGCCTGAAGAGGCTGTGTGCTTTTTCTGTGGTGCTGAACTGTATAAATCGGGTTTGTATCAGAACTACCGGGTTTGCGAGGTTTGTGGTTTTCATCATAATATCTCTGCATGGGAGCGCCTGTATCTACTGGCCGACCCCGACAGCTTTCAGTCCCTTGATCTGACGGGGGCGATATCTGATCCTTCGCCCTTCATGGGAGACGAATCATATCAGAAACGTATCCGTGAGGCAAAGGAGAGGACCGGCCTTTCCGAGGCAGTACTTACCGGTACCTGTACTATAGGAGGCAATCCCACCGTTATTGCAGTGCTCGATTTTGCCTTCCTTGGAGGGAACATGGGCATGGTGGTCGGCGACCGGATAGCCAGGGCTTTTGAAGAAGCCATAAAGCAAAACCTTCCCATTGTCACGGTGGTCTCATCCGGTGGTGCCAGAATCGAAGAAGGGGTCCTTGGATTGGCGCAGATGGCCAAGACCGTGATTGTGGCCCAGAAACTGGCCCGGATGAATCTTCCTCACATCTGTGTTCTCACGCATCCTACCACAGGGGAGGTTTACGCCAGTTTTGCCAATCTGGGCGATGTTATGTTCGCCGAACCAGGCGCCTTGATCGGATTTGCCCCCATCCGTGTGGTACAGCAAAGCGCTGATGATACTTCGCCCGAAACGGGGCATACCGCCGAATCACACCTTGAACACGGGCTCATTGACCAGATCGTCGAGCGAACCAGATTGCGCCATTTACTCTCGCTCACTCTTGACCTGCTTAGTTCCAGGTATCGGCTGAGCATGAAGAAAAAGGTGTCTCCCTATATGGCTCCCACCCATCCCCAGGGAGAGGCGTGGCAGACCATTCAACTGGCCCGGCATGAAAATCGGCCAACTGCTCGGGATTATATTTCCCGAATGACCTCGGCGTTTGTTGAAATTCATGGTGATCGATCCTACAGCGACGATGCGGCCGTCGTCTGCGGACTGGCCGAGCTCGGCGGGCAGGCGGTAATTCTGATCGGGCAGCAGGAAGATTATAATGAGGGGCATACCTCCCCCGAAGGTTTCCGTAAGGCCCTAAGGGCCATGAAACTGGCCGGGAAATTCAAATTGCCAGTAATAACCCTCATCGATACCCCCGGCGCCTATCCCGGACCGGAATCGGAGGAAAGGGGCATCGGGAACGCTATCGCCTCTACCATGGCCCTGCTCTCCGACCTTCCCGTACCCGTGATTTCGGTGATTATCGGGGAAGGCGGCAGCGAAGGTGCCCTGGCGCTGGGGGTGGCCGACCGGGTGCTCGTCATGGAAAAGGCATACCTGGCCGTGATTTCCCCGGAACGGGCAGCCTCGATCGTCTTTCGCGACCCTAAACGGGCTGAAGAACTGGCTTCGATTTTGAAACTGACCGCCAATGATTGCAAGGAATTGGGAGTGGCCGATATCGTGGTGCCCGAGCCCAGGGGCGGAGCCCACACCGACCCGGTGGAAGCTGCCCGGGTGCTGAGGAATATAATTATCAGGGAACTGCTTCAGATTCAGGGCAAGTCAGCAGCCAAGCTTATAAAATCCAGATACAAACGGTTCCGTTACGTAGGCAGCCGCGCCCCGTTCCTGGGAGGGGTGTTTACCAGGCAGACCGCCCAGATTCAGAAGTTCCTTCGAAGTTCGCTTGAGCTTGAGGAACATACCGCTTCATCGCAAAGAGAAGAGGGTGATGAAGGAGGAGGGGAGAATATCCCCGAACCTTTGCCGGAATAATGCATCCTACATGGAGCCCTGCTTGAGGATTGCCAGCACGGCAGATGTCTCCGCCTCCATTTCCGGGGCCTTTTTCTCGATCGAATCGAAGGCATGCTGCACCGATTGCTCCAGCTCTTTATCTATTCCGCCGTGAATTGTCGCGTGGGAGCGAAGCCGTCTTTTCAGTTGAAGCTCGAGCCTCTCCTCAAGGGGCATTGACCGGTATTCATCGATAATCCCCAGCAGGGAATCTTTGGCCTGGGGCAGATGCCCCTCGATTTCCTGGAGCAGATTGGCCATGTGGTCGCTGACCAGATAGGAACTGCAATCCAGATGATCGATGAAAAGCCTCAGTTCGTCGATTATCTCATCCTCCGAAGGCGGATCGAATTCCCCCGCTTCATACATCCGGTACAGGTCGGTTCCTTCCCGGAGAATCAGGCTGCGCAGCCGGATGAAATCGGCGTTTATCTGATTGAGCACATGGGCGGTATCGACGGCATGCTTTTCCGATAACCTCCGCCCCCCCAGCCCCGGGATGACGTATTCCGAAAGCTCGATGCCTGCTTCGGTCACCTTCTGTCCCGCGGCGATGTGTTCGGCGGCCGTGACCCCTTTTCTGATAAACTCCAGCACCTCATCGCACCCCGATTCCATCCCGATATGCAGCCGGGAAAGCCCGGCCCGGTGCAACTGCTTCAATTCTTCAACCGACTTTCGGGCGGCGGTGTGAGAGCGCGCATAAGAAGTGATTCGCTCGATGGAAGGGAAAGTCTCCTTCAGGTGCGTGAGCACCTCGAGCAGGTCCGGGGTTCGCATTATCAGGCTGTTGGCATCCTGCAAAAATACGGTGCGCGCCCCGGAGGCAATCCAGTTGGCCACATTAATCATGCTCTGCACCCTGGCCACGGCCTCCGAGCCTGCTATTTCCTGGTCGTAGAGCTCCGGATCATTCTGCATGATGGCCCGAATCAGCGCCCCGCTCATCCGGCCGCCCAGCCCCATCTTCCAGGAGACAGCTTTCAACTCGTCGCTGATGGCCCGGGCCGCATCGATATCCCCCTTTACCTCCTCGGCGGAACGGTATTCGAATTTTTTGCCGCGATAGGTACGGCAGAAGGCGCACTTGTTCCAGGGGCAGTTGCGGGTGGCCCGTATCAGCAGCGAATGGTCGCTGCCCTCGCTGGGCGGCCTGATGGGGCCCATTTCGAAGAAGGAAAGCTCTCTGCTAATCATTTCAAACTAGGAGAAATTGATCTGGGAAAGGGAATATCTTGGCTTGAGGACTCCGGCTATCTCCTTGCGCTCGGCCTCATCTCGCACGGGCTCGATCTCGGAAACGGGCATCCCTTCCTCGTTCTGCCGGTATTGCCACCTCAAGACGTATCCCTCCACGTTGGCCCCGGTGAGGTTGTGAGCATAGCTCCCATCACAGAAACTGCATCCCCCGGCCTCCACCTCCACCAGCAGCACCTCCCGGCCCTTGTATTCGAAGGTACTCTCCGAGGCGCTGTAGGACCTGATTTCCCAGCCGATTTCCTCTCCCTGATGAGCAAGGTGAACATAATCACGTGCCATAATGTCAACTCAAGACTGCAGTTTCAGGCGCTCCTCAATTTGGGAGTGAGTTATCCTTTCCAGCAGGAGCGTCTTTCTCCTGCCGGTCTCTCCCTTTTCTATACTAATATCGCTTTTGCGAATCCCCAGAGACTTGCTCAGGAAATCGACCAGGGCCCTGTTCGCCTTTCCCTCAACTGGCGGTGAGGAGATTTTAACCTTCAGAATGCCGTCCTTAAATCCCAGGATTTCGTTGCACCTGGAATTGGGCTGCACCTGTACTTTCAGTTTAACCGGCTCGGGGGACATCCCGCCTCTCAACCAATTCAAATCTTGCGAAAATAGAATAGCACACCGGTCTTCGGTTGACCATGAAAGACGCTTCTTAACCGGTCGGGGGAATCTGGCGGACATTCCCGATTTACACTCATCGAAGCGGTCTGATATAATTGAGCGTGCCTTAATGGAGCGATATTGCAGATAAAAAATGGCAGAAGAAAAACCGGGCAGCGGTTCCCTTGATCAGTATTCTTCAGACCACGGGCAGGAACTGAAGGCCTGGATATTCGATATCCAGCGCTATTCCATAAACGACGGGCCGGGTATTCGGACCACCGTCTTTTTCAAGGGATGCCCCCTGCGATGTCTGTGGTGTGACAATCCCGAATCGCAATCCCGCCTGCCCCAGCTCTTCTATTTCAAATCTTTGTGTGCCCGCTGCCACCGATGCATATCGGTCTGTCCCAACGAAGCCATTTCGGTGGGGCCCGACGATGAGGTCATCACTGATCGCTCAAAATGCAAAGCCTGCGGGGCCTGTACGGTGGTTTGTCCCAAGGAGGCACGAGTAATAACCGGCAAATTGATGACCCTGGACGAAGTGCTTAATATCATCAAGCAGGATACGCCTTTCTATCGCAATTCCGGCGGAGGAATGACCGCCTCCGGTGGGGAAGCTGCGGCGCAGCCGGAATTCCTCATCGAGCTGTTGAAGCGCTGCCGGGAAAATGGAATTCACACTACCCTGGATACCACCGGCTATGTGCCCCCCGAAACGATGGAGCGGATACTTGAACATACCGACCTGGTACTGATGGACATCAAGCACCTCGACCCGGTCAGGCACGAGGAAATCACCGGCGTAAGCAACGATATCATTCTGCAAAACGCCCGCAAAATCGCCGAAATCGGCAAGCCTATGTGGATCAGGTTCCCCCTGATACCGGGCTGCACCGACAGCGACGGGAATGTAGATGCCACGGCCGATTTCGTCCTCAGCCTGAAATTGAACCGCATCGATATCCTGCCTTATCACCGCATGGGAATGGGAAAATACGAAAGGCTGGGCATGGAATACCCCCTGGCTGAAGTACCCCCATACCCCGAAGAGCAACAGGAGAAGGTTAGAACCAGGCTGGAGAGTAAAGGTCTTGAGGTGCGGGTAGCCTGAATTGCCGGCTTTGGAGGCAATTGACACCGGCCATCTCGAACAAATATAATGGTTATTTGGCGTGATTATTTCACCCCGTACTATAAAACATTTAGAGGAGGCTCAAAAGAATGGGAATTGATCTGGGATTGAAAGGCAAGACAGTCATCGTAACGGGCGGAGGCTCGAATATCGGGCGGGCGATTTCACTCACCTTTGCCGAGGAAGGCTGCAACGTGGTTATCGCCGATATCATGGAAGAAGCTGCTCAGAAAGTGGCCGATATAGCCAACGGAAAAAACGCCGGCGGCAAGACCATCGTGGTCAAAACCGACGTGACGGATTTCGATTCGGTCCAGGCAATGGTTCAAAAAGCCATCGACGAATTTGGCAGAATCCACGTTCTCTGCAACAACGTGGGGTGGACCTTCGACCGCTTCTTCCTGGAAAAACCCCTGGAAGAGTACGAGAAGGAATGGAAGTTGAACCTGCGCAGCAATATCTTCTGCACGCGGGCGGTGCTTCCCCATTTCATTGAGAACGGCGGCGGCAAGATTGTCAGCACCACCTCGGATGCCGGGCGAATGGGCGAGTTCCGCGAGGCGGTCTACAGCGCCTGCAAGGCGGGGGTTATCGCTCTCTCCAAGGCACTGACTCGTGAGTACAGCAAGAACAACATCAATTTCAATTGCGTAGCTCCCGGGGCAACCATTCCCAGCAGTGAAGATGAGGTCAGCGACATCAGCATCTTCTCCAAAGAAGGTTTCGGGGCCGGAATCACCCAGGAGAAGATCCCTGAGGAGCAGAAAAAGAAAATGCAGAAGGCCTATCCCATCGGCCGGCTGGGAACCAATACCGATATCGCCAAGGCGGTGCTGTTCTTTGCCTCCAGCCTTTCCGATTACATCACCGGCCAGACCATCAGCGTCAGCGGCGGCTACAGCATGGTTGACTAAGGGGCAGGTAGCCTGAGAGAACCTTTTTCAAGAGGAAAGCGTTGCACCCCGGCGAAAAACAATGGCGCCGGGTAGATTAGAGTTAGCTGATATTTTAAGAAGGCAGGAACCACTAGGTTCCTGCCTTCTTCTGTTTGTTGCATCAGGCTCACGGCCTGAAGGATGTTCAGCATCAGCCGCCGGTTCGTCCGTATTCCCGGATTAGCTCGAGGTATTCGGCGGCGGCATCGGATTCCGTAACGTCCGTACTGCCGCAGTAAGGGCACTTGATTTCATAATCAAGATATTGAGAAGGCTTTATCTCCTCGAAACTGGCTTTGCACCGGTTGCATTCATATCCCTGAAGTGCCATAATCTTCTCTCCCTCTCAGGCAGGCGGTGACTCCTTCGTTTGCTGAATTTCCAGATGAAGCTCCCTCAATTGTTCGGGGGAAATGACGTCCGGTGAGCTGGTCATCAGGTCCTGGGCCGTCTTGCTCTTGGGAAAGGCGATCACTTCCCTGATGTTCTCCTCGCCTGCCAGTAGCATGAGGAATCTATCGATACCGGGGGCAATGCCGCCGTGGGGAGGGGCGCCGAATTCCAGCGCCTCCAGCAGGTGGGCAAAGAGTTCCCGAATCTCCTCCTCCTCATATCCCAGCATCTTGAAAATCCTCAGCTGCAGTTCACT
Source organism: Dehalococcoidia bacterium (assembly GCA_046498265.1). Taxonomy (GTDB): domain Bacteria; phylum Chloroflexota; class Dehalococcoidia; order SZUA-161; family SpSt-899; genus JBGLNL01. The sequence goes on from JAWOBB010000054.1 coordinate 85,181, forward strand.
GTTATGAATCCTGATTGAGCCGCTGGAGAGCTCAAATCCGTTGCAGACGAAGTCGTAGTGCTTGGACCTGACCCTGCCGGGGTCGGTATCGAGCAGGGGAATATCTTCATCACGAGGGGAGGTGAAGGGGTGGTGCATCGAATCCCAGCCCCGCCGTTCCGGGTTCCACTCAAAGAGGGGGTAATCCTGGATAAAGGCGAAGATCATCTGGTTGGGGTCGGCCAGCTCAAGCCGGTCGCCCATCTCCACTCGGAGCGCGCTCAGGGCGGTATTGACGATGTCCTCCCGGTCAGCACCTATGAGCAGCAGGTCTCCCATGTTGGCACCCAGCCTTTCGGCAATCGACTTTACCTCATCGAGGCTTAAGAACCTGGCTGCCTGGGAACGCACCTGCTCCATGGTGAGAGCATCTATCGACTGACCGCGATTGCCCTCGAGGGCGATGACCACCAGCCCCCCGGCTCCACGCTCCCTGACGAATTCCACCAGCCGGTCCTGCTGCTTGCGGGAATAGCCGGCACATCCGGGCGCGGCGAAGCATTTGACGATGCCGCCCGATTCGATGGCATTTCTGAAGACGCCGAACTCGGAGCCGGCCACCAGGTCGGAGATATCGGCCAGCTCCAGCCCGAAACGAAGGTCAGGCTTGTCGTTGCCGTAGCGGGCCATGGAATCGGCATAGGAAAGCCTGGGAAACGGCCTGGTGATCCTGATTTCCGGCTTTATTTCCTCCATCAGGCGGGTGAAGAGCGATTCCATCAGCTCCAGGATATCCTCTTCCTCCACAAAGCTCATCTCGATATCCAGCTGGGTGAACTCCGGCTGGCGGTCGGCACGCTGGTCCTCATCGCGGAAGCACCGGGCAACCTGGAAGTATTTTTCGAACCCGGAAACCATCAGAAGCTGCTTCAGCTGCTGCGGTGACTGGGGCAGGGCGTAGAATTTGCCGGGATAGAGCCGGCTGGGGACCAGGTAGTCGCGTGCCCCCTCGGGAGTGCTCTTGAGCAGAATGGGGGTTTCGATTTCCAAGAACCCCCTCGAATCGAGAAAATCTCTCATGAACTTGATTACCCGGTGGCGGAGGATTATGTTCCGCTGCATCCGCGGGCGGCGCAGGTCGAGGTAGCGGTATTTCAGGCGGATGTTCTCATCGGTCTCGGCCTCGTCGCTGAGGATGAAAGGCATCGGCTTGGCCTGGTTTAATATCTCCGCTTCGGTGGCAACCAGCTCGATCTCGCCGGTGGGCATATTGGGATTGGCCATGCCTTCCGGCCGCCTGGCGATCTCTCCGGAGACCCGCATGACATACTCCGCCCTTGCCTGTTCGGCGACTTTGTATGCGGCGGGACTGGCCTGCGGGTCGAAATTGACCTGCAGCAGCCCGTTAAGGTCGCGCAGGTCGACGAATATCCTTCCGCCCAGGTTGCGCTCCCGGTTAACCCATCCGGAGACGGTGACAGTCTGCCCGACGTGAGCCGAATTCAGCTCATTGCAATTATGGGTTCGGTATTTGTTTGGCATCGCATCTGTGATTATATCGGAAGGCTCGATCCTTGGCAATTTGGCCGGAGCGGATGGCAAGGCAAGCTCAAGCCAATCAGAATTCGATGTTTCCCGGCGTTCGGGGGAAGGGGATGACGTCCCTGATATTGCTTATCCCGGTGAAGAACATCAAAAGGCGCTCGAAGCCAAGTCCGAAGCCGCTGTGGGGAACGCCCCCGTATCTGCGCGAATCCAGATACCACCAGTAATCCTCAGGTCGCAGCCCCAGCTCTTTCATCCGTGCCTCGAGTTTATCGAGCCTCTCCTCCCTCTGGCTGCCGCCGATGATCTCCCCTACCCGCGGCACCAGCACATCCATGGCGGCCACGGTCCTGCCGTCGTCGTTCTGCCTCATGTAAAAGGGTTTTATCTCTTTAGGGTAATTATAGATGGTCACCGGCTTCTTGAAGTGCTTCTCCGTCAGGTAGCGCTCGTGCTCGGACTGAAGGTCTTTCCCGAAGCTGACTTCATACTCGAATTTCTGCTTGGAAGCGGCCAGAATCTCAACCGCCTCTTCATAACTGATTCTCTCAAAACTGGAGGAAATGACGTTGTCGATTGTTTCGGGGAGTTCCTTATCTACAAATCTGGTAAACAGTTCCAGGTCCTCGGCACAGTTTTCCTTTACAGCCTCAGCCAGGTACTTCAGCATCTCCTCGGCAACCTCCATGTTGCATTCGAGGTCGCAGAACGCCATCTCCGGCTCGATCATCCAGAATTCAGCCGCATGCCGCGAGGTATTGGAATTCTCCGCCCGGAAGGTGGGGCCGAAGGTGTAGATATCCCCCAGGGCCATGGCGAACAGTTCTGCTTCCAGCTGGCCGGAGACGGTCAGGCCGGTCTGCCTGCCGAAGAAATCGGCCGAATAGTCGGGTTTACCTTCAACCCAGGGCACATTTTCCGCATCGAGGGTGGTCACCTTGAAAAGCTCGCCGGCCCCTTCACAATCGGAGCCAGTAAGTATAGGGGTATGGATGTACTTGAAGCCCCGGTTGCGGAAAAAGCTGTGGATGGCATAGGCAAGCTCGGACCTGATCCTGAAGGCCGCCCCGTATTTGTTGGTCCGCGGCCGCAGGTGGGCGATGGTTCTCAAAAACTCATCGCTGTGCCGCTTTTTCTGAAGAGGATAGTCCTCAGGGGCGATACTGATTATCTCGATACTATCGGCCTGAATCTCCCATTTCTGGCCGCTCCCGGGAGATTCGACCAGCCTGCCCCAAACCGCCACCGCCGAGCCGGTGGTGAGGCGCAGGATATCAGCGTAATTGCCCAGCGATCTCTCGGCGACCACCTGGATGTTATTCACCCCTGAGCCGTCGTTTACCTCGATGAAGGAAAACCCTTTGGAATCGCGCTTCGTCCTGACCCATCCCTTAATGAGGACCTCATCGGCCGGCTCATCGGAGCGCAAAAGCTCGCTGATTCTGGTGCGTTCAACCACAGTAGTAACCTATTCCAGTACGTAAATGTTTTTCTTGGCGCAGATTTCCTTGAGCTGCTTCGGCCACACCGAAACGGTGACCTCCCCGATGTGGGCTGTGCGCAGCAGATACATGAAGGTCCTGGCCTGCCCGATGCCCCCGCCGATGCTCAACGGAATCTCGTCGTTGAGGATCGCCTGGTGGTAAGGGTGGTTAAGGAAATCTTCCTGTCCCGTCAGTTCCAGCTGCATCTTGAGGGTCTCTCTGGTAACCCTTATTCCCATCGAGGTCAGCTCATGGCGACGTTTTGTCACCGGATTCCACACCAGGATATCGCCATTCAAGCCGTAATACTGTTCCCCGTCTTTAGTTATGGTCGGGGTTACCCAGTCGTCATAATCGGCTGCCCGCATTTCATGGGGGTACCCGTCCTTCAGGGTCTGGCCGATACCGATGATGAAAATCGCCGGGGCATATTCCTGGATGACCCGGGTCTCCCGCTCTTTTCGGGGCAGGTCCGGGTACATATTAAGGATCTCTTCGGCGTGAAGGAATGCGATTTCCTCGGGAAAATCGGGGTATTTATCCGTTTTCAGGGCGGGCGAGATTTCCTGTGCCAGCTTGCTGGCTCCGTAGATAACCTTCCAGATTTTTCTTACCACTTCTTTCAAAAAATCTAGATTGCGGTCTTCCTTGGTAATCACCCGTTCCCAGTCCCACTGGTCCACATATGAGCTGTGATCATGGTCCAAAAAGTAGTCCTTGCGCACGGCCCGCATATCGGTGCAGATGCCCTCTCCAACCTTGCAGTCGAACTGTTTCAGCGCCATCCTCTTCCATTTGGTGGCCGCCTGGACCACCTCGGCCTGGATGCGCGGCTCGATGCCCAGCCCGCAGGGGAATCCCACCGGGGTCCGCGAGCCGTGCATCCAGGCCGAGGTGGTCCAGGCGGCCACCAAATGGAAGAGGATGGCGCTGAAACAGTTCGACTGCAAGGT
>JAWOBB010000024.1:0-10296 GCA_046498265.1 Dehalococcoidia bacterium
AGATTGATTGAATCCGGCCAATTATCACAGAAAGCGAAACTACAGCTTGAAGCAACCTATCACAGTCTGAATCCTGCCGAACTCAAACGAAGGATCGACATTACGCTTCGTGAGTTATTCGATACTTACAAGGCAAAGAAGGGAACTCCCAGTATCGATCCCCATAAGAGAGTTCAAGGTCGTTCGGTTAGATTTTATATGATGGAAGAACTGACCTTCGGTCAGGGGTATTAATGATTTGACACGGAGAGTAACTTTACAAAAAGCTCAGGGGAAAACTAATTAACTTCGCATTTTCAATCAGCCCACTCCTCAGGCAACAAAGAGTTTATCCGAAGCGAAGGCGGGGTCGCTGGTCAGGTTGATTCCCAACATGCGCAGCCCTTTCTCATCTCCGGAGGGGGGTATATGCGTTACGTGAGCCTCGCATCCACGAAGCCGGGGCAACTGTTCCATGGCTAATCTGGCCGTAGGATTGGTAATCGCGCCGATGCTCAGGGCCACCAGCATTTCGCGTACGTCAAGGCTGACGGCCTCACGCTGGAGAATATCCTTTTTCAAATTGGCCACGGAGTTGATAATGTTCTCACCCAGCAGTTCCAGGTCCCCGGGAATCCCCGCCAGTAGCTTGATGCTTTTTAGAACCAGACTGGAGGAGGCATGCATGAGCGGTGAGTTTTGCCCTGTGGCAATGCTCCCATCGGGTAGCTGGAGAGCTGCTCCAACAAATATTCCCCCGTGACCTTTATCTACGGTTGCCTCCGCTTCGCTGGCGGCCTTACGCGCCGGCATTACGGGGGGACGGTTTTCCGGCTTGATTTGATACTCCTCCATCAACAGCTCGACCCGCTGCACGGGTTCCGCATCGACCTGCCCTGCTATATATTCACAGGAATACCGGAAGAAGCGCCGGATGATCTCCTGGCGGGCCGCTTCTGCGGCAACTTCATCATTTATAATAGCGAACCCGGCCCGGTTCACCCCCATGTCGGTGGGGGACTGATACATGGCCGCCGAGCCGGTTATCCTCTCCAGAACCCTTCTGAGTAATGGAAATGCCTCCACATCGCGGTTGTAGTTGACCGCCTTGACGCCGTGGGCTTCAAGATGGAAAGGATCGATCAGGTTCACGTCCCGAAGGTCCGCTGTGGCCGCTTCGTAGGCGGCATTGACCGGATGCTTCAGGGGCAGGTTCCAGATGGGGAAGGTCTCAAATTTGGCATAGCCCGCATTAATGCCTCGCCGATGCTCATGGTAAACCTGGGCCAGGCAGGTAGCCATCTTGCCGCTGTTGGGGCCGGGGGCATTGACCACCACCAAGGGGCGTTCAGTTTCTATGAAAGGGGCTGCTCCGTACCCTTGATCGCTGACGGTCCGGTCGATATCGGTGGGATATCCCTCGATGGGAGGATGGGTATAGACCTGTATTCCCCGTCTTTCCAGCTTGTTTTTGAACGCTTCGGCTGCAGGCTGGCCGGTGAAGCGGGTTATCACCACAGCCCTCACTTGCAGTCCCCAGCTGCGCAGGTCATCGATCAGCTTGAAGGTATCCGCATCGTAAGAGATGCCGAAATCAGCCCTCATTTTCTTGCGCTCTATATCGCCGGCAAAGATGCAGATGATAATCTCCGCCTTGTCCTTCAGCCGGTTCAAAAGGCGCATCTTGACATTGGGATCGAACCCCGGCAGCACCCGGGCTGCGTGATAGTCGAAAAGCAGCTTTCCGCCAAACTCGAGGTACAATTTATTATCAAAACACTCTATGCGCTCGAGGATAGCTCTGGTCTGCTCGGCAAGATACTTCTCATTGTCAAAAGCAATCCCATTTATTTCCATTAGCACCTCATTTTAGGTTGTCCCTAGCTTAACATGCAGGATAAAGCAAAAATTTAAAAGCGAGACCGGGTGATGGGGAATACAATTAGATATAATCCTTGGATGAATAAAGCTGGAGCGATTCAATTTAAGGGGGGTGAAAACGCAATCCCGACTGTTGAGGATTCTTTTTATCGGGCTCGGAAACTCATTAATGACAAAGTCGGCCTCTGTCATAATGCCACTGGCTGCATAATATTAAAAAACCCCTCTGCTGTCAAGCACAAAGCCGGGTAGAGAGGGTGATTTACTGCCAGTATCTTAATTTAGAGCAGTGTAATGTTGTGCTCACGGCAAGTTCGAATCATCTCCTCAGGCCAGAGGCTCGACTGGACTTCACCTATATGGGCTTTACGAAGGTAAAAGGCACACAGGCGGGACTGGCCTATTCCTCCACCGACGGTCTGGGGAAGCTCACCCGAGAGCAATCGGCGATGGAACAGAAGTGTTTTTCGATCCTGATTTCCCCTGATTTCCAGTTGTCGCTCTAAGGCGTTTCTATCAACCCTGATTCCCATGGAGGATAGCTCATAAACACAGTCAAGCAAGGGATAGTAAACTATAATATCTCCGTTCAATCCCTCATAACCGTTCTCCGCCGGGGTTGACCAGTCATCGTAGTCCGGTGATCGGCCATCATGAGGCAGGCCGTTGCGCAGTGCCCCACCGATGCCAATTATAAAAACGGCTCCATGCTCACGGCAAAATCTCAGTTCACGTTCCACAGGTTCCAGGCCGGGATATTGCTCTTCCAGTTCATAACTGTGGATAAAGGTAATTTCCTCCGGCAAGATTGGCTCGATGACAGAAAAAAAATAGCCAATATACCTTTCGGTGCGCTTAATTACGTCGTAAATACGACGAACAATCTTCTTAAGGAATTCGAGGTTGCGTTCTTCAAGGTGCATCACTCTCTCCCAGTCCCACTGGTCCACATATAAAGAATGGAGATTATCGAGGGCCTCGTCGGGTCGGATTGCATTCATATCGGTATATATACCCCTGCCCGGCCGATAGCCGAAATCCGCCAGGTGCAACCGTTTCCACTTGGCAAGTGACTGGACAATCTCGGCATTGGTATCCAGGTCTTTGGGGCGAAATGAAACGGGAAGTTCCACACCATTCAAGTTATCATTGACGCCGGTATCGTCACGAACGAAGAGCGGTGCCGTGACCCTTACAAGGTTGAGTTCAAAGGCAAGGTTCTCCTGAAAATACGTTTTAATGCAATGGATGGCACGCTCCGTTTCGTAACCATCCAAAAGCGGTCGATAATTTGGCGGAATGATTAAATTTGAACTCATGATCTTTCCCGCTGATTATGCCATGATAATAATTTACATGCAGACTATCAGGCAGCCTTGCGTAGAGCTACCAACTAAACATTTAATGAGAAGACCTACAGAATGGGCAGATACTTGTTTAACTCGTAATCTGTAACCTGGGTCCGGTAAAGATCCCATTCGATCTTTTTGTTGGCGATGAAATTCTCAAACACATGATTGCCCAGGGCTTTCTTCAGCAATTCGCTCCGCTCGGCATGATGGATTGCCTCGGAGAGATTCCCTGGCAGGGTATCGATTCCTCGTCTTATGCGTTCTTCCGGGTCCATTGCAAAAACATTTTCCTCCACCGGATCAGGCAAGGGGTACTTATTTTCGATGCCTTCCAGCCCGGCAGCCAGCATAACACTGAAAGCAAGGTAAGGATTGCAGGCCGGGTCAGGCGAGCGATACTCTATCCGGGTGGCATCTTCTTTTCCCGGTTTATACTCCGGAATGCGGACCAGATCGGAGCGGTTGCGGCGTGCCCAGGAAATATATACCGGCGCTTCATAACCGGGCACCAGCCTTTTATAAGAATTTACCCACTGACTGGTAACCAGTGTTATTTCACGGGAATGCCTGAGCAGACCGGCGGTATAATACTTGGCTTCCTCCGAGAGATGATAGCCGTTTTTTTCATCGAAAAAGGCGTTACGCCCATCCTTGAATAGTGATTGATGCACATGCATCCCGCTGCCATTAACGCCGGTCATCGGTTTGGGCATGAAGGTGGCATAGAAACCATGCTGCTGAGCGATGATCTTAACCACTATCCTGTAGGTCATAACGATATCAGCCATTGCCATAGCTTCGGTATATCTTAAGTCGATCTCGTGTTGGCTGGGTGCAACCTCGTGATGGGCAAATTCCACGGTGATACCGAAATCCTGAAGAGCCAGGACTGTATTACGGCGCATCTCGGTAGCAGCATCCGCGGGTGTCATATCGAAATAACCGCCATGATCCAGAGGCTCGGCAGCCCGGTCGTCCTTCAGGTAGAAAAATTCCAGTTCCGGACCCACATAAAAGGTGTACCCCATATCCGCTGCTTTTTTGAGGTTCTGTTTGAGCACGAATCTGGGGTCGCCCTCAAAAGGTTCCCCGCCGGGATGCAGGATATCGCAGAACATGCGGGCTACGGCATGTTCCTTGTGCCAGGGTATCAGGGAAAAAGTTCCAGGGTCGGGCATGGCCACCATATCGCTTTCGTCGATTCTGGCAAAACCCTCAATGGAAGAACCGTCGAACCCCATTCCATCTTCCAGGGCCCTCTCCAGCTCATCCACGGTAATCGCCATGCTTTTCAGAAAACCGAGGATATCGGTAAACCACAGCCGTATAAATTTGACATCGTGCTCCCGGCATTTGGCAAGCACATTTTCTTTGCTTTCGTTTACTGAGGTCATTTTTCCTCCTGGTGCTAAAAGTTCGTTCAAGTAACTTCTGGGATCCGAATCTTTATGGAGTCAGGGTTTTTCAAATCCCTTTTTATTGCAACTTTTCCTTATATTAACATTCCAGCATCCTTTAGCACCAGTCTGCTCACTTTCTTCATCCTATCCCCAATATGTTACAGGGATGTTTCGGCACTGACATTTTTCCGGTAAAGCGGTTATCGAAACTATTGAGGGTTTTCCTCTGAGCTCTCCGGCAAGAGATCGGCGGGGATGGATTGCTCAACCTTGACCGCTTCATCCGGGCCGATGGCAGTAGCTGCCTCCAGGGCTCCGGCGGCCGCTTCGGTCATGGCATCCATTTCATCGCGCCCCGTTCGCTGGGCCATCGCTTGAGCTGCATCGATGGCCATCCGGGCTGCCTTTGCCGTGTCCCCGCCGGTCTCTCCTGCTTGCTGGACCGCCCCGTAACTGGCCCCGCGAATCACTTCGCTCAAGTCGAGCCTCTCCCACCCGAAAGCCCGCAGCACACCGTTGAAAGCCGAACGAAACAGCCGTTCCACATCCTCATTGGCTTCATCGATAGCTCCGATGGCTCCCCTGAGGGCCTGGCGAGCCACCTCAAAACGATGGCCGGGTTCTCCCTGCCGGGATGATTTTCCAGCCACCAGCGAAAGGCTTTCCTGCAGCCCCTTCGAGATTTTGGCCGTGGCCGCGCCGCTCCGGATGGCCGCCTCGGTGGCAACTCTGGCAGTCTGGGCAATCTGGTACGAGGTCACCCCGAGGGCCACATCCAGGCCGGGGATTGGCATCCGCCGCATGAAGCCGTAGGGAAACTGGCCCAGGAAGTTCAGGCCCGGAACCGAGGTCATCGGCCGGGTGAACTGCTGCCCGGGATGATATAAGGCGTTCAGCACCACATCTCGCTCTACCTCGCCCTCCTCGCGCACGGCAAACAGGGCATTGAGCGTAAACAGGCCTGCCAGAAAGGCAATACCAAACAGGAAATCGAACCCGGTAAAGCTCACTGCGGAAAGCTCTATTATTTCGTCGGGGTCGATCCAGTTGATATCGATACTGAGCTTGCGCACACTGAAATAGTCGGCAAACCGGCCCCCGATGAGCGGCCCCAGTCCCGCTCCCAGGCTGGTGGCCATGGCGGCCACCGCCAGATAGGAAGTGGCTTTCCCTGATGGAGCCACTTTCATGGCGATGGTTCCCGTCCCCAGCGTCACCCCAGCCGAGGCGATGCCGGCCAGGATATGGAGAATCACCAGGAGTGGAATGGTAAGAAAATATCGCTCCGGCATGGTGGTGAAGGTCCATCCCAGAATGACCAGCAGATACAGCGAAGCGGACATCGCCAGGATCGTCTTGATGCCGAACTGGTCCGAAAAGTTCCCCCAGATGCGAAGGAAAAAGATGTTGAACATCTGGCTGAGGGCGCTGAACCCGATCACGGCGGTGAGAGGCAGCTCCAGCCGCTGGAGCATATAGACGGCAAAGAAAGGAATCGCCAAGTTCAGGGCCATCCCCCAGAGGAACAGGAAACCCAACAACGGACGGTAATTGCGGTCCCGAAACGGCTCCCACATCATGGAAACGAGCGATGGTTGTGGGCCGGGAGGTGGCTGGACGGCGGGCTCCGGCATCTTCAGGATGAAAGCAGGACTGGCCAGCCCCAGGAAAAAGATGCCGAACAGCAGGGCAAAGGAATAACCCCAGACCTCAGAATCCCCGGAGGCACTGCCTTCCCAGTAATCGACGAAATAGGCAGCCAGCAACCCGAAGACCATCCCCACCAGCGTCGCCCTGGCCTGGCGACGGCCAAAAGAGCTTCCCAGGATGCTCTGGGGGATCAGGTCGCGGATCCACCCGTTCCAGGCGCAGACGCAGGCGGCCACAAACACCCCGCGGAGGGCCATCAGGCCCAGCAGCACGGCAATCGCCCTGGCACCGGGCACATCGAGAAAGAACGGTATCAGGGCCACAGGCAACCACAGCAACTGAGCCGGGACCCAAGCCCCAAAAGCTATGGCTTTTCTCCATCTGAGTTTTTCAACCAGGGGGATAAAGGCTATCTGAAGAGGCTGGGTCAACAAAGGTATCGCCGCCAGCACCCCAATCTGGAAGTTGTTACAGCCTAAAGTGAGGGCGTAAGCAGCCAGGAATCCGCTGGTGGTAATGCTCCAGAATCCCTGGGAAGCGGTTCCCTCACGTGTCCACCACTTGAGCCCTGCCGCGGCTTCCTCATCGGAAAGGGACGTTTTAGGCCTGAATATTTCGGCAATTTTTCTCACTGGCTGGATACCTCATCGATACCATCGTACCGCAAATAGTGTAAATTTGCACCGCCCACAAACACAAGGGGGCTGCCTTAAAAGCTCAATAGAAATACCTTAGAAATGCACTGGAAAACTGAGGTTTTGTGCTATGAGTTAAGCGCTTTCTAATGAAATTCCAAGGTTTTTCAAATGATTCGCTATGGCATTTCTTGGTTTTTTCTCATGATAGAAGAGCATACTGGAATTATGGCAACAATTTCTCTCAGGAGTTTAAGAATGTATCGGAAAATAATTATTATAACACTGCTGGTATTTTGCGTAATTGTTGCCATCAATTGCAGGCCTGACAGGCTTGCCCGTCACATATAACGAACATCAAGGAGAAAAAAACTGGATGGAGAAATGCTGGTTTATGCTGTTTGTGCTGATCTCAATCGTGGTTCTTCCCCTCGTCTGTATCAGCAGCCTCCTGCTTAAGGTAATCAGGGTTATGAATCCGGAGCGAATTACACTGATCAAAGATTCAGGCAAAACCATACAGGGATAATGAACAGACACGAGCTTTTTCAACGCCACCCCAATAACCCGATTATTACAGCGGATATGTGGCCGTACCCGGTCAACTCCGTATTCAATGCAGCGGCGGCTCTATCGGGGGGCATGACGGTCCTCCTGGTTCGCGTGGAGGATTTCAGGGGGATATCACACCTTACCGTGGCAAGAAGCGGCGACGGCATCACAGGATGGCAGATCGATCCCGAACCATCATTCATACCCCGACCCGAGGACTGGCCGGAGGAGATCTGGGGAATCGAGGATCCCAGAGTAACATGGCTTGAGGAAAAACAGGAATGGGCTATCGCTTATACTGCTTATTCAAAGGCCGGACCGCTCGTCTCGCTGGCTACCACCAGGGATTTCCATTCGTTCAAGCGGCTGGGCGCGGTGATGCCGCCGGAGGATAAGGACGCCGCCATGTTCCCGGTCCGATTCGGCGATCGCTGGGCCATGCTTCACCGGCCGGTACCCACCACTTTCTGGCGACTGGGTGCCCACATCTGGCTTTCCTTTTCGCCGGATTTAAGGCACTGGGGAGATCACTGCCAGGTGATTTCGGCCCGTGAGGGGAGCTGGTGGGATGCCAACAGGATCGGCCTTTCGGCCCCGCCTATGCTGACCAACGAAGGCTGGCTGATCCTTTACCACGGGGTGCGCACCACTGCCTCGGGATCGATCTACCGGCTGGGGCTGGCGCTCCTGGACAGGGATAATCCTACCCGCCTGACACATCGTACGGACCCCTGGGTATTCGGCCCGCAGGCCAGTTACGAGCGGGAAGGGGATGTGGACGATGTGGTCTTCCCTTGCGGCTGGGTCCTGGAAGATGATACCATTCGCATGTATTACGGTGCCGCGGATTTTTCCCTGGCAGTGGCCACGGCAAACCTCAACGAAGTGCTGGAACTGGTAAAAGCGTACCCGGTCAACGGGGTATCCGGCTTCAGCGTCTGGCGCTATTCGGCCTTCCCGGGTCCGACGTAAACGGAAGTCCGTTTGCTCCCGATAGGAGGAAAAATGAGACCTGTAAGCAACATCGCCCCCCAGTGGTGGGATTACACAACTCTTGATAATAAGATTCTCGAAGCCGCCGCAAAGCTGACCGCCGATGATATTTCCGGACTTGGCCGGGACGGGTTCAGCGTGGTGCTCTATGATACGCTCGAGGAATTCTACCTGGCTGAGGCCATGGAATATATCTATGCCTGGCAGCAGGCAGCCGAGGAGGAGCCGGCAGGTATCTGCGGTCCCATCGGGCCCACCGAACAGCTGCCGCTGGTGGCAAGCCTGGTCAATGAACTGGAACTGGACCTCTCGCACTGCCATTTCTGGGGCATGGATGAATGGGTGGTCAACGGCAAGACTGTCGGGGTCGGTTTTCCCCTCAGCTTTGCCCGAACGGATATGGACCTCTGCTTCAGCAAAATCAGGGACGACCTGATGATGCCACTGGAGAATATCCATTTCCCCCGCACCAATACGGAAGATTACGTCCACAGCTGGGGCAGGGTGCGCTGCGTAATCATGCAGGGGGGGCAGGGAGAAGTCAAGCACTGGGCCTTCAACGATCCCCCCAGACGGGAGGGGGAATGGACCGGCAACCCACCTCCCCCCGAAGAATTCCGCAAACTCGGCACCCGTATAGTTGACCTCCACCCTCTGACGCTCATCCAGAACGCTCGAACTTCCGCTTCCGGTATGGTTCACGCCATGCCAAATCAGGCGATTACCGTCGGCCCGGTGGAAACCTGGAAGGCGGAGAAGGTCTCCATCTGGCATCCGGGCCACCATGACAACCCCTTCGGAATGCGTCTGACGACGCTGATGATTTCAGAAAAAATCATAGATACCTCGGTGCCCATGTCGCTGCTGGCGGATCATCCCAACGTGCAATTCAATTTCTACCGCGGCGGCATCGGGAGCTGCCAGAGCGAGATACGTTGAAAAAAAGAATTTGGAAAGGATAGCCCTGCCATGCCTGAAACAACTGCCCATTTACAACCACCCGATCACAGGAAGAAAACGAACGGGGCTTCCATCCTGTACCTGACCACCTTTCCCCCTCGTAAATGCGGTATCGCCACCTTCACCCAGGATGTGGTCAATTCCATGGATGAGATGCTTTCTCCGATGATCACCTCCAGGGTCGCCGCCATGAATATCCACGATATCACCGGCTACAGGTATCCCCGCAAGGTAGCCTATCAGTTGAATCAGGACAGGCCCGATGACTACGTCAAGCTCGCCCGCCGCATCAACCGGACCGGCGATATCAAACTGGTCAACATCCAGCATGAATTCGGCATCTTCGGCGGCGAGTGGGGCGAATACCTGGTTCCTTTCTGCCATACACTGACCAAGCCCTCCGTGATCAATTTTCACACGGTTATGCCGGAGCCGGTTCTCAAACAAAAACAAGTGGTCCGATCCCTGGCCGATAATGTCCGGGGCATTACCGTGATGACCGATATGTCCAAGCGGATTCTCGTTCGGGAATACGGGATACCGAGCAGCCGGATAACCATCATCCCGCACGGGATTCACTCGAGGCCGTTCACCTCGAGCCGGCAGGCGAAAACGACCCTGGGGTTTTCCGACCGCGTGGTCCTGTCAACCTTCGGCCTGCTCAACCGGGGGAAAGGCCTGGAGTACGTTATCGAAGCCCTGCCGGAAGTCGTTAAGCGGTTCCCCGATTTCGTTTACATCTATTTCGGCGCCACCCACCCGACGGTCCTGGCCGAGGAAGGGGAAACGTATCGGAATGAGATTATCGAACGCATATTTCGGCTGGGGCTGTTCGATCATGTCATTCCGATACGTTTCCCCTTCCTCGGCCAGGACCGTCGGGTGGGTGGCGCC
>JAWOBB010000065.1:0-6027 GCA_046498265.1 Dehalococcoidia bacterium
CCGGCCTTCTGCATCGGCTGGTTGGCCACGATTCCGGTGGGCCGCCCGTTGAATCGGGCGAAACCGGTTATCAGGTTGGTGGCATGAAGGCCCATGGTCTCGAAGAAATCACCGTCATCGACTATCCGGGAGATGACCTCCATCATGTTGAAGGGCCGGAACTGCTCCACCGGCACGATCTCATTCAATTCCGGGATCTCCCGGTTGGGGTCGTCCTTCGTTTCGATACGCGGTGGGGGATTGGTTATCTTGTTATTGTTCGAGGGTAGGAATGCTAGGAGCTTTTTGCATTTGTCCATACAGTCTTTATCATCTTCGGCCAATATGTGAGTCTGGCCCGATTTGACCGCGTGGGCTCGCCAGCCGGAAAGCTGATCCAGGGTAATCTCCTCCCCGATCTGGGTCTTGACGAAGGCCGGCCCGGCGATTCCCATGAATCCGGTATCCTTAATCTGGATGAGAAAATCCTGCATAATGGGGTGGTAGGCCTGCCCACCCAGGCAGGGACCCATAAGCAGGGCAATCTGCGGGATGATGCCCGAGGCTCGAATCTGCGAGTTGAACAGCCAGCCATAGGATTCCAGGGTATCCATTCCCTCCTGCAAGCGGGCACCGCCGGAATCGTTCATGCCCACGAAAGGCCAGCCCTTCTCCTTGGCAAAATCCATGGCCCGGGCGAACTTGCGGCCATGCCCCTCGCCGAAGGTGCCGGCCATGGTGGTGTAATCCTCGGCGGCGACCACGACGTAGCGGCCGTTGACCTTACCGAAGCCGGTTATCACCCCCTCGGCGGCGATGTCCTTGGAATCGAGCCCGAAAGCGGTGGTACGGTGCTTGACAAACATCCCGATCTCGGTGAATGTGCCGGGGTCGAAAAAGTACTCCACTCTCTCGCGGGCGGTCATTTTGCCGTCTTTATGCTGTTTGTCGACCGCCTTTTCCCCGCCCATGGCCAGGATTTTTCCCCTCTTGGCGTTGTATTCGGCGTATACTTCGTCGTGTGTGGTGTGTGCCATTTATTCTCTCCTCTTTATTTTAATCGTATTAAATTGTATTTCTGATTTACAGGAACTCAGAAAAGCCGGAAGCAACCTCATCAATCAACAATTCGCAGAAAGCGGCGCTTGCCCGCCTTTATGATATCACCCACCTCAATTGAATCCCTGTCCTCAGAAACGGTTCGTTTATTTCCCTCCCGGCGGATAATCTGGATACTTCCCTGTTTGATCAATCTTCTGGCCTCGCTATTACTTTCAACCAAACCCATTTCGTTAAGAATAATCGGTATAGAGACAAGATAGCTGGTAGGACCCTGGCTTAGAACCTCTCGTCCTTCCACAAGGAAAGACTGTTCGAATGTTTCCCCGTCACCCTCTCGATGTGATTCGACCAGGGACTTCCGGTGAAGCTCTCTCAATTTGTCGACAGAAACCTCTGGTATCTCATCAGGGACTTCTTTTTTCTGCACCGTTTTCTGAAAGTGCTCGGCTGCCCCCCGCGCAGCTTCCGAGCTGTGAAACTGGGCCACAATTTCTTTGGCCAGGCGCTTTTTGAGCTCCATCGGGTTTATCGAATCGGTCTCCAGTTGCCGGCGGAATTCGGTCAATTCCTCGTCGGGGACATCCGTCAGCAGCTCGAAGTAATCCATGATGAGCTCGTCGGTGAGAGACATCACCTTGCCGTACATATCGTTGGGCGGCTCATCGATGGCGATGTAGTTATCCAGGCTCTTGGACATCTTCATCTTGCCCTCGAGCCCGACCAGGAGCGGGGTGAAGAAAACCTGTTGCGGTTTCTGCCCCATCATCTCCTGCAGCTCGCGGCCCAGCAGGCAATTGAACTTCTGGTCGATGCCCCCGAACTCGACATCCGATTCAATCATCACCGAATCGTAGGCCTGAAGGAGCGGGTAGAGAAGCTCGGTGATGCCGATAGGACTCCCTTCTTTGTACCGTTTGGAGAAGTCCTCACGAGCGAGCATTTGTGCCACGGTGAACTTGCTGGTCAGGCTGATGATATCGGCCAGGGTGAAATCGCCGAACCATTCGCTCTGCCAGCGCACCTCGGTCTTATCGCGATCGATAACCTTGAAAAACTGGTTCATGTAGGTTTCGGCGTTGGCTTTGACCTCATCTGCACTCAGCATGGTGCGCATCTGGGACTGGCCGCTGGGATCGCCGATCTGAGCCGTCCAGTCGCCGACGATGAGGATGACTTTGTGCCCCAGTTGCTGAAACTGGCGCAGCTTGCGCAGGCCGACTACATGACCTAGGTGGATATCCGGGCGGGAAGGGTCGAATCCTTCTTTCAGGCGCAGCGGCCTGCCCTCCGCCAGCATGCGCCTGAGATCATCTTCAACGATGACCTCGGCGACGCCTCGTTTGAGTACAAAATCGATATTATCGCTCATGTAGATAGGCTGGCCTGTTCCGTCTCGATCGGGATCTGGCGGGCCAGGTCAACGTCCTTGCTGATTTGCTCGGTCAACTCTTCCAGCGAATCGAATTTCCTTTCCCCCCTGAGCCTTTTGATGAATTCGATGCTGAATTCCTGCTCGTAAAGGTCCCCATCGAAATCGAGGATATGTGTTTCTATGGTTCGTTCACCCTGCCCAAACGTAGGTCTGAGCCCGATGTTGGTTACCGCCCGATAAGCCTTTTCACCCACGTGGGCCAGCGTGATGTAGGTGCCGTCGGCAGGCAGGGCGTGGTTGCGCAGGACGCTCAGGTTGGTGGTGGGGAATCCCAGCAGCTTGCCGCCGCGATGGTCGCCGTGCACTACCGTGCCGTGTAGCATGAACCTTCTGCCCAGCAGCTCGGTGATTTCCCTGATGTTGCCTTCGCTCAAGGCATTCCTAATGGCCGTGCTGCTCACCACCCTGTCACCGATCTTAATAGGAGAGACCACATCAACGGAGAAATCCATCTCCTCACCAAGCTGTCGGAGAAAGTCCGTAGTTCCTTCCCGCCCTCTTCCCAGGGCAAAGTCCGGCCCGAGCACCAGCGCCCGCAGGGTGAGGTATTCTCGTAATAACACGATAAATTCCCGGGCTGACATTTGAGCCAGTTCCTGGGTAAAGGAAAGGACAATTACGTAATCGATTCCCAGGCCCTTGATAAGCTCTATCCGTTCTTCCAGGCTGGTCAAATAGGGCAGTTCTGTCTGGGGGGCAAGGAGCGCATTGGGATGCCATCCGAAGGTAATCACCCCGCTGAGCAGGCCGGTCTCATCGGCTTTTGCCTTAAGGGAGTTAATGAGGTGTTGATGGCCGGGATGGACACCATCGAATACCCCGATGGTCAGTGCCATTTCCTTCTCAGGTTTTATGGCGGCCAGTTCATCAACTACACTCATTTCGAGCAAATTCCCGGGGATTTTGATGGGGAACTCCGGTTAAATTATAGGGGTTTACCTTGCCGGTTTCAAGGGTGAAATGATTGTGTCAATCTCAAGACCTGCTTCTGAGGGTTTTGAGCAGATACGAGGGAAGATAATGGCCGAAAAGCTGCCACCAGGGAGTGAGCCTTTTGAGACCGTCCAGCACCAGTTCGCCGTGCCAGTCGAAGGACCGGTAGGACGAGTCGAGCAGTTCCTCATGGATGCGGTTGTCTTGGACGATGTTGAAAATGCTGTTTATCCGTTTATCGGAGAGCCTATTGTACAGCCGCCTGGCAAAGTAATCGATCCGCAGTTCCTGACCCAGCCTGGCTTTCCACATTTTCTCGTATCGGGAAAGACTTTGAGCCGAGAAATCACCTTTTTGGAATGCCAGATCGAGCGTCTCGGCAGCAAAGTCGGCGCAGATAAGGCCGTAATAAATCCCGCCGCCGGTGGTCGGCTTGACCTGCCCGGCGGCATCTCCCGCCACCAGAACCCTTTCCCCATAGGTTCGCGGGAGAGGTTTGAGAGGAATTCCACCATAATGGACTAGGGGTTGGGCATCGATGATTTTCCCTTCCGCAGCAAGCCACTCCAGGAAATCATGCAAATATTCCCCCGGTTTTCGGCTGGCAAACAACCCCGCTCTTGCTTTTGCTTCCGAAATGGAAACGAGCCAGGCAAAGAAACCTGGGGCAGTTCTGTTTGAGAAATAGACCTCGGTTTCCTCAATCCCTCTTGTCGGGACCTCGGCCTGTGCCCCGGTGATCGAGTACTTAAATTTGCCCATGCCCAGCTTTCGGGGCAGACCGGTGCCGAATCCGCCAGCGATGACGGCCGCTTTGCTGACTATATTGAAGGACTCGCCGTTCCGAGTTACCGCCAGTTCAACCCCACCAGCAGAAACAGCTATATCATCCACCTGGGTGGAAAGAAGGTATTCTGCTCCGGCATTGCCAGCCTTAGCTGCCAGCGAGCGGCCGAAGGCAAGCCGATCGACTATATAGGCCTGTGTCTCATCACGGCTAATCCTGATAGATTCTCCCGAAGGGGCAAAGAGTCTGGCAGAGCGGGCTTCCTGCAAAATGCAGCGTTGGTCAATTTGGAAAACCTCGAAGCACTCCCGCCCGATAATGCCGGTACAGGCGAGTTTATGCCCCGGCTGAGCCTGCCTTTCCATAACAGCAACTTTGTAGCCCTGCTCGGCCAGCCTGAACGCAGTCCGGCTTCCTACCGGCCCGGCCCCGATTACCAGAACATCATAATCCATCAGACGGTTCCACGCCTCAAAAAACTCAGCACCTTTTTATTCTTCCATAACGTCAAGGCAACGGCCAGAAGTATCACCAGCCCAATCGTCTCGGATATATAGGCCAAAAACTCTGTTTGAGCCGATTCCTGCACAAATGATAGCCAGTCTTCCAGGTCTTCGTAATCCGACTCAGGGAAGGCCCATCCCTTCATCGGCCAGAAGAGTGTGGTGGTATTGAGCCACATCTCATCCAGAATAAGATGAAAGCCGGAACACAGGGCCACTACCAGAACCCCGTTTTTACCGTAGTGGAAGAAACGAAACAGTCCATAGCCCAGCAGCAGCAAAAAGAACAGCAGGGTATGAGCGAATATCCGTCCGTTATTGTCAAAGGTATCGGCAAAGAAAAAATGGCCAATTGGTTTATCGATGATATCCGGCAGCATCGATCCCACTAAAACCAGACGGTAATCGATTTCCCGTGCCACTGTGTCAAATTTTTGGGGAATGATTTTCGACGGCAATGGAATCGGCCTGCCGAGTCCTTTTTCCCAGCCTAAAGTCAGGCCTAATGTGATTCCGGTATGGGCAAAGAGCAACATGTATTCAGTCTAATTATAAGTTTGAGTGAGGGTTTTAGGGAAGAGATACAGTTAATCCGGTATTTCCCGGAGGTTAAATCCCAGCAGTTTGGCAATGAGCACCATAAATATTATGGCCACCAAAAAGAGAAAGGGGCTGGCAGCGTCATGATAGAAACCCGTAGCTACATCCTCTCCCCACCTTTCCCCTATAAGCAGGATGGATACCAGACGGATCAAGTTGGCTAAAATGGCTACCGGGATGGATAGGAGAAACAGGATAGCCTTTTTGGTAAAAGTTCCTTTGAGCACGTAAGCAAAGATGGCAGACAGGGCCAGCAGCGCTATCAGGCTGTGCATCCCGCTGCAGGCCATATCCACCTTAAAGGCAGCATCAGCCAGCTTGATTTCCGATCCGGTGCGGGTTACCTCTACCCCTAACAGATCGACAAACCATGCTGACGAACGAGCTGCGAAGGATTGCATCCATACCCCCACTTCCTCTATTACCCAGGGGAAGGGAATCATGAAAATCAGCATAAATATGGGAAAGGCAAGAGCCCTGAGAGCTTTTTCACCTCTAAAGAGGAGAATCAATCCCGGCAGGGTCAGGAACAAAGAAAGCCCGCTGATAAGATTTCTCATCAGAATGAATCCAGCGATATGCATACCCAGCCCGATGACCAGCAGGAAAATGCACCAATTTACAGGTTCCTTTTCATCCAGATCGTGTCGGCGGGTCCAGATGATGAGAGCAGCTACAGGGAGAAGGAGATCAGCTCGGGCTGTCCGCGGAGCATTTGCTGGATCAGCAGG
>JAWOBB010000038.1:0-9200 GCA_046498265.1 Dehalococcoidia bacterium
TTTCACCCCGGTGCGGCAGTGAAGCTATCCTTAGCGTCGGGACTGGCATCGAGTGGATTGAAAACCCGAAATTCGCCGGAGTGATTTCGGTAATGCCCCACGGATGTATGCCCGGTGGGATTGTAGCCGCCATGTCCGAACACCTCAGCGCCTACTATAACAAACCATGGATTTCCCTCACCTATGATGGTTCCATGGAAAGCAATAATCTCGTCAAGATTCACAACTTCGCCGAGATTCTGAGATTCTCCGGCACCGGGGAATGATACTGCTCAAAAGCCAAACAGACATTGTCCGCCTTAGTGTTTTTTAGCTAATATATTCGTTACCTATTGACTTTTAGGTTCAAAGAGTTTAATCTAGCAATTAAAACACGATTAAATTAGCAAGCCAGGTTTACTCATTTTTAAGGAGGGGAAATATGGCCAAAAAGGCAGCCACAACCAAAAAGGCGGACACCACCAGCGTCTACAAGTTCATCGAGCTGGTAGGCACAAGCAAGGAATCCTGGGAAAAAGCCGCCGAAGCTGCGGTGAAAAAAGCTTCCAAAAGCCTCCGGGAGCTTCGCATAGCAGAGATCGTGGAACTGGATATGCAGATCGAGAAAGGCAAGGTCATTGCCTACCGTGCCAAGGTTAAGGTATCCTTCAAATACGAAGGCTAAGAGCGGATTCTACCCGGTTCTGAATTAATAACGGACTGTACACCAACTCTAACTGAGGCGGATGAATGTAATTTAATGCGTTTCTCCACCTGATGATTTGTTGTGTGTAGAAATAGCTGCTGAGTAAGAAGAGAGAAAGTGACCCAACAAAACAATACACCCAAAAAGCTGGCGGTGCTAATCGATGCGGATAACGCCCAACCCGCAATTCTTGATGGGCTAATAGCTGAAATAGCCAAATATGGGGTTGCCAGCGTAAAGCGCATTTACGGAGACTGGACCAACCCCAAACTTAAAGGATGGAAAGAGGTACTCCTGGGCTACGCAATCCAGCCAATACAGCAATTTGAATATACTGCCGGTAAGAATTCTACCGACAGTGCCATGCTTATAGATGCCATGGACCTCCTATATACCGAGAAGCTTGATGGCTTTTGCATTGTTTCCAGTGACAGCGATTTTACCCGCCTGGCATCTAGGATTCGTGAGGCCGGCCTTCTCGTGCTGGGTTTCGGAGAGAAAAAGACCCCCAAGCCATTAGTCAATGCATGCGACAAGTTCATCTATACGGAAATCCTGCGCAAGGATGACACCACCTCCACCGCTACGAAAAAGAAAACCAGCCTGTCAAAACTGCGAAGTGATACAAAATTGGTCAATCTCCTCAGAGGAGCAGTGGAGAACGCCGCCGGCGAGAGCGGCTGGGCCTATCTTGGCAATGTGGGACACAGCATCTCCAATCAAGCCCCGGAATTCGACCCCCGCAACTATGGATATAACAAGCTGGGGGAATTGATAAAAGCAATCGGGCTGTTCGAGATAAATGAGCGCTCTTCAGAAAATTCTCCTGCCAAGTCGGTATACGTACGAGACAAGCGTAAGAAAACTGGGGAATAGAGAAGGGCATTATCAATTCCATTAATCTCATCCTCTCTCGGAAAAGATTTTTCTTCTAGATAAATCAGGGCCCGAAATAACCGGATATCACATAAGATAAAAACCCAGGCAGGGTTGGTTAGTTAAAAGCGAGTATGCAGCATGGTTGCAAATACTCTGAACATGTTGTACACTCTCCCATAAAGGCATAACAAGGTTACCCATCCCACAAGGTACCTCCTCAGGTTTCCCCCTGGCAAGGTTCCCCAAAGGCACTGGATGACCAAGGTTAGCCGAAAAATATCAGAGAAAGGAGGTCATCCAGTGAGTTTCATCGATAGGGATTTGCAATGTGTTGATTGTGGAGCAGCTTTCACCTTCACTGCGGGGGAGCAGGAGTTCTTTGCCACCAAAGGTTTCACCAATGAGCCCAAGCGTTGTCCCGAATGCCGTACAGCCAGAAAAGCAGAACGGGGTGGCTTCAATGGTCCCCGCCGAATGTATCCTGCTGTATGTGCTGCATGCGGTGTCGAAACTGAAGTGCCTTTCGAGCCACGTGAAGGCAGACCAGTATACTGCAAAGAATGCTACACGGCAAACAGAACAGCAAGCAGATGGTAAAATAAAATAACGGCAAGCGAAAAGAGGCGGTATAATATCGCACCTTCGAAACAAAACAGCGAATAAAACAAACGTATCATTGCTATTGAGGAAAAGGGGGAACTTCTTTTGAACATTTATGTTGGCAATCTCTCTCGGAAGCTAACCGAGGCGGAATTACGCCAGCAGTTCGAAGTTTTCGGGGAGGTCACTTCGGTAAAGTTGGCCAAAGACCGCCGCAATGGCGTATCCAAAGGATTCGGCAGTGTTGTTATGCCATCAACTGAAGAGGGTCAAGCCGCGATTGAAGGCCTTAAAGGCCAGATCCTGGACGGCAAGATTATGGATGTAACCGAATCGGCTCCTTCCGGCAAAGGCAAGAAAGGTGGTTTCAAAGGAGGCGGCAAAAAACGCCGCAAATGATGGCCCGTGAGACACGCCAATATTCACGGCGTACGTGTTGATTGGTGAGAATGATTTTTATCTGAACAAGACCCATTGAACTTGAATCAAAGGGCGGGGATTGACCCCGCCCTTTCTGCTGGCATCCGGCCCACAGTAAATATGGTTTATTGGGACTGACCTGCCAGGGGCTGCAACTCGGAGGGCAGATTACCCAAGTCATCAGCAACGGCAGGCACAATCGATGGCTGGCCGTTGCTGTTCATTATGGACTGCCCCTTTTCGCCCAGCAGATATTCCATGAAGGCTATGGCCAGTTCCGGATTCTCCGTATTCGCGGGAATGGTGACACCATAGACTATGGGCTTCCCAATCTGAGTGATCGTCTCTCCGGGCTCTTTTCCAGGGACTTCAATGCTGGATTGAGCATAAAAATCCTTGTGCTCTACGGCAGACAAATCGATCTCGGTGGGGTACTCTACGTAATTCAAGTTGTGCTGCATGGCCACCGAACTGTACTCAGAAGCGTAGTCGAGGTCGCCGCTCTGAAGCAGGGCCACCAGTTCCACTGACTTGGGGCGGATGTTCTTCTCCGGGCAGCTGGCCACCAGGTCCTCGTACAGGCCCGGTTCACCATAGTACTCTTCCGCCAGCTGCCATACCAGCAATGTCCGGTAGCCGCAGGGATCCAGCAGATCAGAGTGGCCATGTTCCACACCGTCGCGGAGCAGAATCTGGTACCAGTTATCAGTATTCACTTCATTCGCATATTCCGACCGGTCGGTATAACACAGCACCATGCGATTTTTGGCGAAGGTCACATGCCAGTCGGCATAGTCCGGGTACATCAGGGCCGGAATAAGCGAGTAGTCAGCGGAGGCGATAATCTCCGCATTTTTCCCCAGTTCGGTAACCTTGCGGATGGTCACACCGCTGGAGGCCGATTCGCACTGGACATCAACGCCGGGGTACATGCTCTCGAATTCCACTTCCATCTCGCTGAAAGGCACCGCCAGGCTGCCGGCATGGAAGATGGTGAGAGTCCCCTTCAGCTCAGACGATGTATCCTCAGGCAAAGTTGCCGGGCTTTCCTCATCATCGTCGCCGCAGCCGACTGCCATCGTCAGTATCAGGATCAATGCCACGGTAACCGCTAAAATTTCAAGTAACTTGCTCTTCAAATTTACCCTCCTTTAATTCGCAGTATTTAGATAATCCTTAGAAAACGTGAACTGCCGAGGCTTTGAAGGTTGCATATACCTCACCCCCTTCCCTCAAATTCATTTCTTCAAAAGAACGCCGGGTTATCAGGCATATCAGGACCGGCGGCACATCCACCGTAAGATACAGCATCGACCCTCTATCCAGAATATCGGTGATAATCCCCCTGAACGAATTGCGGGCGCTCGACTGAAAAGGCTCCGTCGAGACCAGGATGTCCTCGGGGCGAAGGGAAAGGTGGCACCTCCCCCGCAAGTCGGTAAGGACCTCCAGCCTGGCCTCGCCGATTCGGGCGAATGCCCGGCCATTCTCCCCACCCTCAACATCAGCAGTGGTCACATTCCGGGCCATGGCGAACCTGGCGACGAACTCCGAGTTCGGCCGGCGGAAGATCTGCTCCGGCGTGCCCACCTGAATCACCCGCCCCTGCCCGATAACGGCGATCCGGTCCCCCAGGGAAACCGCTTCCTCAAAATCGTGGGTGACGTGGATGATGGTGAGATCGAGCTGATCATGAATCCGACGCAGCTGCCGCTGGACCGTCTCCCGCGTCTCCGGGTCGAGCGCGCTTACCGGCTCGTCGAGCAACAGGACCCTGGGCTGAACCACCAGGGCGCGGGCCAGAGCAACCTTCTGTTTCTCGCCGCCGCTGAGGGTATCCGGTTTGCGCTTTACCAGATGGGAAATCCGCAGCAGGTCGACGGCCCAGTTGGCAGTTTCCTCGATCTCGTCCCGGGATTTCTTCCGCCGCTTGAGCCCAAAGATGATATTGTTCCATACCGAGAGGTGGGGAAATAGAACGTGATCCTGATAGACGAAGGCGATGCCCCGCTTCTCCGGCTCGAGATCGGTGACGTTGCGGCCATCGATCCAGACCTCCCCACCCCTGGCAGGAAAAAGCCCGGCGATCGTCTCCAGCAGCACCGTCTTTCCCGCCCCGGTGGGGCCGAGGATGATAAAATACTCCCCCGCCCGAACCTCGAAGGTGGCATCCTGTAAAACGAAGTCGCCGAGGTCGACGGTCAAATCCCTGATGGCGATCACGATTTATCACTCCTCTGGAGTGCTACGCGCAAAGTAACGAAGATAGCCAGCGCTATGAGAACGGTCAGCACAGCCACGGGGCGGGAATAATCCAGCCCATAGCTGTTAAAACGTTCCCAGGTGAGTATTGGGGCCACCATGGGATGGTAGCAGAGTATGAGCACCGCGCCGAACTCGCTCATACCGCGGGCCCACATCATGACGCTGCCGGAGAGGATGCTCCTCCAGGCCAGCGGTAAGGATATGGTGAAAAAGGTCCGCCACGGCGATGCCCCCAGGGTTCGGGCCACCTTCTCCAGCCGGGGATCGACGCCCCGGAATCCGTCCTTGGCGGAATCGATGAGAAAGGGCACGCTGACGAACATCATGGCGATGACTATTCCAGGCTCGGCACCGACGAATTTAATGCCCAGCGGTTCGAAGGCTTCCCCCATGAAGAACCGCCGCCCGAAAACAAAAAGGAGGGCTATGCCGGCAGCAGAGTGAGGAACTACAATGGGCACATCGATAATGCCTTCGATGAACTTTTTCCCGGGAAAGTTGTATCGGGCCAGTATATAGGCAAGGGGAACGCCGAGGAGAAGCCCCACAACGGTGGCAATGAGGGCGGTGTATATGGTTAACCAGATGGATTGCCGAAACTGCTCGTCCCTGAAAGTATCCCAGAGTATGCCGAGATCGGACCCGAGAATCATCTTGAGCAAAGGCACAAAGATAAAGAGCAGGATCAGCAGCCCCAGAAATATGAACAGGAGTGTGAGCTTGTTTCGAAATGCTTTTTTCATCAAATCACCCGCCAGTCCTGATCTCCGAGGGCGTCCGGCGGATAAGCTGCCGGCTTAAGATGAGGCAACAGGAGTTAGGGGGACAAGATGCGGGAAAATAAAAACGCCTCACTTCAGTGAGGCATGTCCACGCACTATAATAAGGTTTCCCCATTATCTCTCCTTTCCAAACACGGGAGGCACCGCCGTTTTCAGCGGCACCCTTTCGTCCATCCTCCATAGCATTAAGCTTTAGGAGTAATGGCTCGGAGACTTGGTTTTAAGTATTAACCTTGATCTTTACTCGACTTATTATATTTTACCACAACCGCCAACAGGTTTACCAATATAAAATGAGCCCGAAAGAGGGGGTTATTTCTGCCACCAGATGAGAGCCCACCTCGCATCTATATCCCGCCACCAGTACCCTTCCCGATACTCAAGCCCGGAACGCACCAGGGATGATAGACGCTCCTGCTGAGAAAAGGTTTGCACTTCATATCCGCGGGCAGCCTCCTCGATGGCTGCCTCTTCACTTTCGAACCGGTGGGTGCTTCGTGTGGAAAAGAAATCGACCCGGGCCTCGATGCCCAAATCATGGAGCACCTTCGGGATAATCGAATAATCGGGCAGGGGGTGGTACTCCCTTCCCAAAATCTGGCATATTCGGGCATCCATCTCTTCCCTCTCAGCTATCCAGGTCAGATAACACTTATCTATGGCCGCAGCGTTCATCTTTTCCAGGAATCCTCGCAGATCGGTTATCTGGCGGAAGCGGGAGGCAAGCACGATATCGTGCACCGGGATATCGGGCCCAATACGTGCCTCCCGCCAGTCCAGGTTGAGGAAGCTGAGGTTGGTTATCCCCTCCGCTACAGCTCGTTGCGTAACCGGGAAAAGCAGGTTCGGGTCGGCATCCAGCGCCGTGACCTGCCTGACCCTTTTGGCCACTCGGACCGCGATCGCCCCGTCGCCGCAGCCGATATCAAGGACAGTGTCCCCCGGCGAAAGAGCTAATTGTTCGACCAGTTCCTCGGCATAATTACCGGTCCTGAAGCTGAGTGGCGGCAATTGTGTCCGCTCATACCGGAATTTCTCATCCTCCCACTTGAGGGAGGCTCGTGCCATCTGCTCCTTCCAAAGTGCCTCCAAGTCGGGTAAATCAGCCATAGCGGACCCCTCTTTTGCATTACTATGTTAGCCAACAAGCTTATCAACAGGCAAGCTGAAAAATAAAACGGTGAGCGCTTTTCGGGGCATGAGCGTCTTTATTTCAAAACCATCATGAAAGGAGGGATCATGAAACGAGCCAAAGATTCAAAAAAAGCGATAAGATCGGGATTGCTGGCAATGATTATTTGCCTGGCGGTGGTGCTTGCCGGGGGCTGTATCGAGGAGAGCACCGTAATCGACGACTGGCAATACGGGGACAATCCCGAAAAAAACGAGCCAACCCCCACCCCAAAGCCGGCAGCGGTCAAAGTCGACGACTGGCAATACGATGAGTCAGGGGCAAACGACGCTAATTATCGAACTAAAGGAGTCATAGGAGCCTCAGGCCCGCAGGGAGCTCAACCCCCCGTTTCGGCACCGGCGCCAACAATAGTAGCTCCGGTAGGAGAAAGCGCCACCGCTTATTCCGCCGGAGCTTCCGGAAACCTGGGATTCTCCACCGGAGGAGCCAAGGATATCAACAACTTCCGCGAGAACATCGAGAACGGCCACCTTCCTTTGCCCACGGACGTCACTTACGAAGGGCTCTTCTATGATTATTACTTCGACACCGGCCAGCAGGAGCCTTGCGACAGCCTATTCTGCCCTTCCTACAGCTATGCGGTCACCGAAGACCCATTCTCCGGCGAGGTGGAATATTACCTGGCCGTGGGCCTCAATTCGGGGATGAAGGAAAGCGATTTCGAACGCAAAAATCTCAACCTGGTGATAGTGCTGGATATATCCGGGTCGATGGGTTCCCCCTTCGACCGCTACTACTATGACCGGTTCGGCAATCGCATGGAGCGCGAAGGAGCGGAGGAGGACTGGAGCAAGACCAAGATGGAAATCGCCACCGAATCGGTGGCGGCTCTGCTGGACCATCTGAATGAGGACGACCGCTTCGGCATGGTCCTCTTCGACGGAAACGCCCACCTGGCCAAGCCATTGAACCCGGTCGGTGAAACCGATATGGGGGCAATCGAAGAGCATATACTCGATATCAGCGCCCGGGGGAGCACCAATCTGGCCGCCGGCATGGCCATGGGAACCGATCTCTTCGACGAATTCCTGGAAGCGGATCAGTCCGACTATGAAAACCGGATTATCTTCCTGACCGACGCCATGCCCAACACCGGCGATACGAGCGAGCGCGGTCTGCTGGGAATGGCCAGAGACAACTCAGAAGAGAACCTTTACAGCACTTTCATCGGCATTGGGGTGGATTTCAATACGGAACTAATCGAATATATCACCAAAATAAAAGGGGCCAATTACTATTCGGTTCACTCCGCTAAGGAATTCGAGGAGCGGATGGACGACGAATTCGAATACATGGTCACCCCGCTGGTGTTCGACCTGGAGCTGGAGCTCGAGGCAGACGGCTGGGAGATCGAGAAGGTCTTCGGCAGCCCCGAGGCCGATGAGGCCACCGGCGAGCTGATGAAGGTGAATACCCTGTTCCCCTCCAAGACCGAGGGCGGCCAAACCCGCGGCGGCCTCGTTCTGCTGAAGCTGAAAAAACTTTCCTCCGATAACGAATTGACCCTCACCGTCAGCTACGAGGGCCGCGAGGGGAACGATGAGACCGTGGAGAGCGAAATCACCCTTGAAGGAGAAGAGGCCGAGTTCTTCGCCAACACCGGCATCCGCAAGGGCGTGCTGCTTTCCCGCTATGCCAGCCTCCTGGTTGACTGGATGATCGACGAGCGCGAACACGACGACTGGGTAAGACCCTGGAAACCGATGGTGGATGATGAAATCGGGATCCCGGTCCCGCCGCCTGAGCCAATGCTGGGGAAATGGGAACGGCAATCTATGCCCCTGACGGTCTCGGAGGAATACGAGGACCTTTTCGAAGAATTTATGGAATACTTCGAGGCTGAGCTGGAGGCCATCGGAGACGATACTCTGGAACAGGAGCTTGATGTGCTGGATGAGCTGAGCTAAACGAATCTAACAGTTGTCCCTCGCGTAGGGGCGTGGATTGAAATAGGAGCGCCTTCATACCTAAATGTGGAGGCGCTTTTCTTGAGACGCAACTAAATTTTTGAGAAACAAGCTACTAGATTGTCACGTGTACCTTTCCGTCAGTTTGGTGCGTAACCTTCGGATGGATTGTCGGTGCAAACAAAGATAAGATTTTCGAGTCTTATGCTAACCGTTTTTCCCCCAAGAAACGCCAGGAGTCGTCCCCTGTCCTCGATGGAATAACTGGGCCCAGTGAATCAAGCCGAATGGCAGAATCAAAAGAAGGACATTCCGGGCAAATAGAATATAGATGATCTCCGATTTTCGTACCAGCAGATCACCATAATTTTCGGGATAGATATAATACGTCAGGACGCCGATGTTCACAAACAACATAATGCAGGCGATGCGCCATTGACCGGCGACGGCCGGTATCAAGGGGTAAA
>JAWOBB010000004.1:0-16566 GCA_046498265.1 Dehalococcoidia bacterium
GGATTCTGAAAAGCGATGAAACAGTTCTCATTGAATACGCTCCTCTCATCGGGACCCGTGTGTCATGGCCCCAGGATAACCGCCCTCCTGACCAGGTCGACGCGCCCCGGTCCCGAAACCGTGATTCTGGGTCAAACCGGTTTCCTGTGCCCTCTCAAGCAATCGGAATCTCTTTATATGGTGCGGGAAAATCTGCAAAAATTACTACCACAAAAAAGAGTAGTTGCAATGCGTATTGGAAGAGCCCGGGAAAAATCCCACAGCAAATATGCCCAGCAACTTCGTTCCGAGTTTAACAAGCCAAACGCAATCCTGCTCAATACATGGTTGCCCGACAGCATACTGCCGCTGGCCCAAAGGGCATTCGATATCAATTTCTACTGGCCTGCCGATTGTACTCAGAGCGGAATAATGGCCCATGCACTGGGCACCGGAGCCATTATAGCAGGCAGGGATATGGAAGGAATAGGAGAAACACTGAAGGGAGCAGGGGAACTGGTGGATACAGATATCGACAGGCTCACGGGCAAAATAAGGGATTCAATACTTAATCCGGAAATTTCCGAGGAGATTGAAAAGAACGCCCTGCAATACGCACATGAATTTTCATGGAAAAATCAGGCCCTCAAGCACTACGAGTTGGCTGAAACGGCGGCAACAACTATACCGACAACAAAATCAGTCAAAGCTCCCGCAAAAGATCCGTTGATTGCACTGACAACCGGCAGCAGCAATGAAGAAATATCGGCTGACCCTATTACTTTAAAACAATTGCTATATGACTTTCAAATTGAGAGTCAATTTGAAAAGGGAAATCAGACTCGTGACAGCCGGGAAAATCCCGGCACAATGACCTGATTTTCAAACAAGGATATGTTATTCTTAAATAACAGGGATATCTCATTACTTACAGAGGTAAAGGAAAGGGGCGAGTTTAAAACTCGCCCCTCTGAACATGCTGGTAATTAACGATGCCCGCTACTCCCGCCAACCATAATAACAAACAGGTAAAAGTCCTCGAGGAAGCGGAAGCCATTTTTACCAAAGAATTAAAAGGCCCTCTTGTGCAGGCAATGCAAATCGGGGAAAGAGATATCGTGGTTGGCATACCCTTTTACAACGAAACCGATAGTGTTGCACATGTAGTCGAAACTGCCAGACAAGGGCTGAGGAAGTTTTACCCCGATTCGAAATCAATGATAGTGGCCGCCGGTTCCCCTGCCGGAACAGAAGCCCTTAAAGCAATCAACTCCCTCCCCCCGGACAGCAAAATCCCCACGATATCTTTTCTATTAAACGATGATCAGCTAACCGGCAAAGGATGGGAAGTACGGGCAATAGCTGAAATCGCGGGTATCCTCAGCGCTGACCTTATCGTGCTGGAGGCGGATTTGAAAAGCCGCGACAAGTCCGGGAGAACTGAAGGGCTAACACCAGACTGGATTCCCCTGCTTCTCGAACCCATCAAGGAAGGCGAAGCCGATATTGTTTTCTCTCGATTCAATCGCCATCCACTCGAAGCGCCCGTCTCAGTTCTGTTCGCCTGTCCGGTACTCACCGCCATCTATAGTCATCCGATTCACCGAGTCGTAGGTTCGCAATGGGGCATCTCACATGATTTCATACGCCAGTACCTTAAAGCTACAGATCTACTGTGGAACGAGGAAACAGGCGGATACGGCATAGATGGTTCCATAGCTACCGACGCCATTGTCAACAACTTCCGCATCTGCGAAGCCAACCTCGGCATTAAAATCCACCACCCCTCGGGAGCAAAAAGGGAACTGGTATTCCGGCAAGTAGCGAACACATTATTCAGCCGGATAATAGCAGATAAAGAGTGGTGGAAAGAAAAAACAGGCACCCATCAATTCCCTCTCACCAGACCTGGGGCAAGTTTTGGAACCAGGAAACCGCATCAGCCCGAGGAAGTCGATATAGATTCACAACAGGCCATAATCAAATACAAAGATGGATTCAACAAATTTTACCCTCTTTACAAAGGCATCTTCACGCCGGAAACCTACCAGCAACTGGAGGAACTGACACAAACTGAAGACAGCAATTTTGATTTCAACAGTGACTTATGGGTACGGATAATTTATCAAATGATACTGGCCTATACATTTGGCAAACGCTTCACCAAAGCGGATGTTATCGATTCCCTCGTCCCCCTGTTTAATGGATTCACAGCCAATTTTGCTCTCCACCTTAAATCCATGGACCGGGATCTGGAATTCCTGCCAGCTGAAAAAAAGGAGCGAATGTTATCACTGGAATCCGAAAAAAAGCTGGAAGAACTGGCAGCAGATTTCAATCGCCACAAACCGGATTTCCTCAATAGCTGGGAACTGTCAGCCGAGGCAATCAGACCTTCCGTCCCCCAGATAACCTATCGAGAATTCATACCCGGCGCCCCCCTGATAGTCCCCACCGAATTGATTTCCCCGGAAGGCACTTTGGTCCGGGCCAACGAAATCTATAACAGAATTTTCACCAGACAAAAAGAGGAATTTGACCGCTTCATTTATGAAAGGTTGAAAGTGCCCAGAGAAGCCAGTTCCATGGAGATATCCAAAGCCATCAAGGATCTCATGAAATCCATAGAAGAAGAAATCCTGCCGGGAATAAATCTTTCAACCCTCAAAGGCACCCAGAAGATGGTAGATCTTATCTTCCATTACTTCCCGCAAAGAGAGGGGTTTGCCCTGATTCCCGAGATGGCCAGCCGTTTTCTGGCTTACTATCCCCCGCTTAATCTTATCACCAAATTTGGATGTAATACCCTAGATGAACTGCTCACCAAACATGATTCCCTGGATATACTCGCTCTGAGCAGCTGGGCTGAGGGACATGACTATGTTCAGAAGATGTGGCAACTTATAGCAGAGGACCTCCGCCCGGAACACTTCACCCTCCAGCCTATAAAACCGCTCGTAGTACGTCATCAGGATTTTCCTTCGCTGGTGGAAATGCGCGATCCTTCCGCACTGGATAAACTCACCTCACGAGTAGGGGTAAGCACCCTCCATAAAGGAATGGGAGGTGAATTCCCCAAACTGCGCTATCTGACCACAGTGGGCAAGAACATCGTAGAGGCTGAAAGATTCAGCGAAATCTGGGAAAAGTTCGCCAAAGGAAGAAAGGATTTTGGCCGAAAGGTGATTGATTCCCTGCGAAACCACTGGGGCAGAGACCCGCTGTCAGCACACAATATATTTGAGGACGGCCACCATCGGATATTAAGGGAACGGATGGGATCCATCGCCGAGCAAGTCGCCCGGGAAGAAAAAGGCAGGGACGAAGCAAGGATAACCCGATATCAATACCTCAAAGAACTGGCCGAATGCTATCACCTGGCCCTGATTATGCCCGACGGTGAATTCGTTACCTGTTCGGCCTGGTCCTGGGCCAGCTACAGTTTCAGGGGCGGAAAGAAATCGCCCCCACCACTCTCGGCGCACGTGGAAAGGGACTGGGCTTCGCGGGAGTTCCTGATCGAATATTACAAAGCTATCGGAGGGAGAGAGGAAGAAGTTGAAAAGCAAATCTTTGAGTTGATCGAACAGGGAAGGGAATGGGAAAACCTGGCACCGATTCTTCTGGGAAGAGAAAAGGGGATAGAAGAAGTGCTGCCAAAGGAAAACACTATCGCCGCTCCCGAACAGTCACCGGCAAGGGAGTTGAAGCGATATGAGGGCAATCCCATCCTCAAGCCCCTCAAGGAACACCCATGGGAATCCAAATATGTATTCAACGCCGGCGTTATCAGGATGAACAGGAAAATATACCTCGTCTACCGTGCCTTCGGGGAAGACGAGATATCCCGGATAGGGCTGGCAGTAAGCGAAGACGGACTGAACTTCACCGAACGACTGGAGGAACCGATCTTCGAGCCCAAAACGTCCAGTGAAAAAATGGGGTGCGAAGACCCCAGGCTCACATTGATGGGGGATCGGATTTACATGGCCTACACCGCCTACGACGGATTGATCGCTCAAATTGCCCTCGCCTCCATCAAAGTGAAGGATTTTCTGAGTTACCACTGGGCGGGATGGCAGCGGCACGGGCTCGTTTTCCCCGGGTTCGACGATAAAGACGCCGCCATCTTCCCCGAGCAATTCAACGGCAAATTCGCCATGCTGCACCGGGTGGACCCCCACATGTGGATTACCTTTTCCCCGCATATGCGCTGCCCATGGCCGCGGCGGGAACATAAGATTCTGGCAGGAACCTCCACCGGAATGATGTGGGACGGGCGAAAAATCGGGGCCGGTGCCCAGCCTTTGAAAACCAGATACGGCTGGCTGCTGATTACCCATGGGGTCGATTTTGCCCACGTTTACCGGCTGGGAGTAATGCTGCTCGACCTGTCTGATCCTTCAAAACTTATTTACCGTTCGCCCAACCACGTCCTGGAGCCGGTGGAAAAGTGGGAGCTCGGAATCAGCAATGAATCATGGGTACCTAACGTTGTCTTCACCTGCGGAGCCGTGCCCCGCGGCGAAAAGCATCTTTTCTTTCTGGAAGCTGAAGACGAATTGCTTATTTACTATGGGGCATCCGATTCAGTAATAGGAGTGGCAATCGCCAAAGTAGGAGACCTCATCCCCTCACAATTCCGCAAAGGCAAATGAGCTCCTGAGATGCCCGGCAAGGCACGCCCCCGGTAATTGCCGCCCGCTTTTGAACTCCATTTCATATCCCTTTGGTACTGGGAATCTCCCCGGCAATTCGCTCATCAATGCGGGTGGCTGTATCCAGCGCCCGGGCCAGGGCCTTGAACATGGACTCGGCCTTATGATGGTCGTTCTCGCCGGCAAGCAGCCCGGCATGGAGATTCATCCTGCCTTCAATGGCGAATGATTTGAAAAAGTGCTTTATCAGATCGGTGGGGAGCTCGTTTATGTATTCCTTCTCGAACTTGACTTCCACTTCCCCATAGCCCCGCCCGGAGAGGTCCACCGCCACCTGTGCCAGAGCCTCGTCCATGGGAACCAGGGCATGCCCCATCCTCACGATGCCCCGGCGCTCGCCCAGGGCCTCGGCAAACGCCTGGCCCAGCACAAGGCTCACATCCTCGACGGTGTGATGCTCATCGACATTCAGGTCTCCCCTGGCCTTAAGCTTCAAATCGAACCTCCCGTGCTTTCCCAGTTGTTCCAGCATGTGGTCGAACATCCCGATTCCCGTGTCTATTTCACAGGCACCGGTACCATCAATGTTTAATTCTAGCGTGACCTGAGTTTCCTTCGTTTCCCGATTAATGGCAGCAGTTCGCATAACTCCCCCATATTAAATTCTAAGATGAAGCATTCACATTTTATCCAAGTATAACCGAATATAAATCAGTTGACCATCCCCCGACCAAGCTTCCCCCCTACGCGACAAACCTGTATACTAAAAGAAACTCAAAAAACATTCAAAAAATGGCATTTGAGGAACCGCTTAACAGCTTCGAAACAACTCCCTCAATTCCCCACTCAGAGGAAGAGTTTATATTGGAGGATGGCTGCCTACCTTCAACCCCGAAATACCATGAACCTCTTCTTCGAAGGTTCGTTAAATGGTTCAGAGAGTGGCCGAATATATGCGCTCTCTTCCTGGCAATGGTGATTCTGCTTCTGCATCTGGTCATCATCACCGATGTCAGTTCCCAGATTCTCGATGAAAAGCACTACGTACCCGAAGCCAACGCCCTTCTCGAAGGCGAGGACCTGACGGATGCCAAGTACAACCCGGAGCACCCCCCACTGGGAAAACTGCTTATTGCAGGGGGCATCGAGTGCTTTGGCGATAAGCCTGTTGGATGGCGCATTTTCCCCATCCTGTTCGGGACAGCCTCAATTATCCTTTTTTACCTCATCTGCCAGAAACTGACTTCCCGCAGATGGCTTCCTCTTATAGCTACATTCCTCTTCGCCTTCGAGAACATGTGCTTTGTTATGTCAAGTGTGGCCATGCTGGATGTTTTCAGCGTCACCCTGATGCTGGCTTCCTTCCTGCTGTATCTGCATTACAAATACCTGCCGGCCTCAATCGCCGTGGCCCTGAGCGCTCTGGCCAAGCTGAGCGGGGCCTTTGCCGGAGGGATCATCCTGCTTCACTGGCTGCTGGTAAGAAGAAAACCGAAACTGGATGGAGTCAAGTTCCTTTTCGCCGCTCCGGCAGCATTCTTTGCCCTGATGCCCCTGTTTGACCGCCTTGCCATGAGCAAGTGGCTTGCCCCCTGGGACAGGTTCGATGAAATGATCAATACAGCCGAAACACTGACTTTTGCCTCCGTCGACCACCCGGCCGAGGCCCGTCCCTGGGACTGGCTCTTCTCCCCTGAGCCGATGTGGTTCTGGTATTCCCCCACCTATCAGGCAACCCCCAACTGGACCCTCTGGGCACTGGTAATACCGGGCATGTGCCTGGCTCTCTATGGGCTGATAAGGCGCTCCTCCCTCTCCACTTTCAGCCTCTCCTGGTTTATCGGCACATATTTGATATGGATTCCCGTCGTGCTTGTCACAGATCGGGTAATGTTCAAATTCTACTTTTACCCGGCTATCGGGGCCGTATGCCTGGTGCTGGGACTGGCTATTCATCAAATACTCAAGGCTTCGTTGAGAATAGAAAACAGGCCACTCAGGTGGTCAGTCCGCATTCCCGCAATAGCATTCCTTCTCGGACATCTGGCTGTGTTCATAATTCTGTCACCGTACTGCGGGTGGCCGGAGGCCAGCTACTAACCGATAAAAACCTTAATAAAGGGTTTCTCTCGAACCTGGAATCTCATCGGTAGATGTGGACGCTGATACAACTCTATCTGCTTGACACGCCAATGTAAACTATACTATAGTCATTCCCGTTAACCGCATTTTGCTCATAAAATCATTAATTTCAAAAGAGGTTAATTTTGCAATCAGAAGGGCAAGGAGATCGACTGATGAGAAGCGATATCACCAAGAAAGGCATCGAGCGAGCACCCCATCGCTCCCTGATGCATGCGCTCGGTTTAGGCGAAAAGGAAATAAATAATCCCTTCATCGGCGTCGTTAACAGTTTTAATGAAATCATCCCCGGTCACATACATCTGAAAACCATCGCCGAAGCGGTCAAACAGGGGGTATACAACGCCGGCGGGACTCCCTTCGAATTCAACACCATCGGCATCTGCGACGGTATCGCCATGAATCATCCGGGCATGAGATGCAGTCTCCCCAGCCGGGAGCTGATTGCCGACTCCGTCGAGACCGTGGTTCAGGGCCACATGTTCGACGCACTGGTATTTATCACCAACTGCGATAAGATAGTTCCCGGCATGCTCATGGCAGCAGCCCGGCTCAACATTCCTTCCATTTTCATCAGCGGCGGCCCGATGCTGGCAGGGCGTCTGGAGCGGGATACCTATATCGACGTCTTCAACATGTTCGAAGCCGTGGGTAAGGCCAGCAGCGGCCAGATAACCGAAGCCGAACTTCACGATTTGGAAAGGACAGCCTGCCCCAGTGCCGGCAGCTGCGCCGGGATGTTCACCGCCAACACCATGAACTGCCTGACCGAGGCCCTGGGGATGGGTCTTCCCGGCAACGGCTCGGTTCCCGCCGCTACCTCGCAACGGATAATCATGGCCCGGGAAGCGGGAAGAAAAGTGATGGAATTGCTGGAGAAGAACATCTGCCCGCTGGATATCATCACGCCGGAGTCCGTCCGCAATGCCTTTACCGTAGATACCGCCATGGGGGGCAGCACCAATTCCGTGCTGCACCTGCTGGCCATCGCCAACGAGGCGGGTATAAAATTCCCTCTCGAGGAGATAAACGAGATCGGGAAAAAGACGCCTCACCTGACCAAATTGAGCCCGGCAGGCGAATATCATATCGAGGACCTCGATTTTGCCGGCGGTATCCCGGGGCTGATGAAAACCATCGAGGACCTGCTCAATCTCGATGCCAAAACCGTCACGGGCAAAACAGTTAAGGAAAATCTGGCCGAAGCCAGGGTCAAAGACTCCGACATAATCCGTCCCCGTGAGAATCCGCATTCGCCCACCGGTGGATTGACCATTCTTTTCGGGAACCTGGCTCCGGACGGGGCTGTCGTTAAGAGTGCGGCAGTCGCACCGGAAATGATGGTGCACCGGGGACCGGCCAGGGTGTTCGACTCGGAAGACGAGGGCACAAAAGGGATTATGAGCGGCTCTATCAAAGAAGGCGAGGTGGTGGTGCTCCGCTATGAAGGGCCCAAAGGAGGGCCGGGAATGCCGGAGATGCTCACGCCCACCTCGCTTATCACCGGCATGGGAATGGGAGAGAAGGTAGCGCTTATTACCGACGGGCGCTTCTCCGGGGCCACCAGGGGAGCCTCCATCGGGCACGTCTCACCGGAAGCGGCGGAACGAGGGCCTATCGCCGCACTCAAGGATGGTGATATAGTAAAGATTGATATTCCCAATCATATCCTGGAAGTCGAGTTGAGTGGGGAGGAAATCGAACAGCGGCTGGCAAAATTGCCGGCCTTCGAACCCAAAATCAAATCGGGTTACTTAAGGCGCTACCTGGAGAAAGTCACATCCGCCAATACCGGGGCGGTTTTCGGCCAATAGCATACGGTCGAGGAGGAAAATGGCCAGATTAAGAGGTGCTCAGATACTCTGCGAAACCCTCATTCGTGAAGGGGTAGAGGTCATCTTCGGCTTCCCCGGCGGGGCCGTGTTGCCTTTGTACGATACCCTTCCCGAGTATCCACAGTTGCGCCATATCCTGGTCCGCCATGAACAGGGAGCCGCCCATGCCGCCGACGGCTATGCCCGCGCCTCGGGGAAGGTGGGGGTGTGCTTTGCCACCTCCGGGCCCGGGGCTACCAACCTCGTAACCGGCATTGCCAACGCCCATCTCGACTCTGTGCCCATGATAGCCGTCACCGGACAGGTGGCCCGGCCATTCGTCGGCAAGGATGGCTTCCAGGAAATCGACATCACCGGCATCACCGTGCCGATTACCAAGCACAACTACATGATACTCAAGGCGGATGACATGGCCCGCGTGGTCAGGGAGGCATTTTATATAGCCAGCACAGGCAGGCCGGGACCCGTGCTCCTGGATATCCCTAAAGATGTATTCGATGAGGAAAGCAATTACAGGGAGTCGGAACCACTTGACCTGCCGGGGTATGAACCCACCTTCCAGGGTCATCCCCTGCAAATCAAAAAGGCAGCCAGGCTCATCAACGAGGCCAAACGTCCGGTCATCATCGCCGGCAGGGGAATTACCATTTCGCACGCCTATGATGAGCTCAAGGAACTGGCCGAGAAAGCCCAGTTGCCGGTGATCAACACCCTGCTGGGAATCGGGTGTTTTCCGGAAAGCCACATCCTGAGCTTCGGCATGCTGGGCATGCACGGGATGGCTCATGCCAATCTGGCCATCGATGCCGCCGACCTGGTCATCGCCATAGGCATGCGCTTCGACGACCGGGCCACAGCCAGGGTAGCCGGATTTGCCACCAATGCCCAGATCATCCATATCGATATCGATCCCGCTGAGATTGGCAAAAACCTTAAAGCCACTGTCCCTATAGTGGGAGATGCTAAAAACATCCTCCAGTCATTGAACCAGAAAATCGAATCCAACACCCATACCGACTGGATTCACCAGATCGAGGAGTGGCGGCAGCAGCACCCCATGTTCACCATGAGGAAAAGCGAAGAGCTCCTGCCGCAATATATCATCCGGCAAATCTATGAGATCACCAACGGGGAGGCAACCATCGTCACCGGGGTCGGCCAGCACCAGATGTGGGCGGCCCTGCACTACTGTTACGATAAACCCAATACCCTTATCTCGTCCGGCGGACTGGGGACGATGGGATTCGAACTCCCCGCCGCCATGGGAGCCAAGGTGGGCACCCCCGACAGCATCGTCTGGGCCATTGCCGGCGACGGCGGCTTCCAGATGACAATCCAGGAGCTGGCCACCATAGCCCAGGAAAACATCGGCGTCAAAATAGCCATCATGAATAACGGCTATCTGGGCATGGTGCGGCAGTGGCAGGAGATGTTCTATGAGCGGCGCTATACCGCTACACCCCTGGCAGGGCCTGATTTCGTCAAGATAGCCGAAGCCTACGGCATAGCCGCCACCAGGGTCAGCAGCAAAACCGAGGTGGTTCCCGCCATTCAGCAGGCAATGAACATTCCCGGGCCGTTCCTCATTGATTTCCAGATCGAACCCGAGGAGAACGTTTACCCCATGGTCGCACCGGGAACCGACTTATCGGAGATTATCACAGACCCACGGGATGAAGTCATTCTGCCCGGATCACCCCGGGCAACCAGTAATTTTTAGCAGACGATTCGGCTCAGTGCGAAAACGGAGGAAATAAAAATGGCCACCATGAAGCATACTCTGGTAATGCTGGTCCAGGACAGGCCCGGTGTTCTGAACCGGGTAACCAGCATGATTCGCCGGCGTAACTTCAATATCGACAGCATCACCGTGGGGCATTCGGTAACCCCCGGTCTTTCCCGGATGGTGATAAGTGTGGACGGCGCCACCACCGCCGTGGAACAGGTGCGCAAGCAGCTTGATAAGATCGTCGAGGTGGTCAAGATAACCGATATAACCAACGAAGACATCATCTCCCGGGAACTGGCCCTTATCAAGGTGGAATCAACTTCGACAACACGCCAGGAAATTGTACGAATCGCCACCGACGTGTTCCGGGCCAATATCGTGGACCTGACACCTGATTCCATAGTGATCGAAATTTCCGGTGACGAAGACAAGGTAAACTCACTGATTGAGCTGCTCAGGGGATTTGGACTGGTGGAGCTGGCACGTACCGGACGGATCGCCATCACGCGAGGGACACTCGGGCCGCTGCAAAAGCAGGAGCCGGAAAAAACCAGAAAATCAAAAACATCAAAAGAGAAAAAATCAAAAACGGCCACCAAATAAGGA
This sequence comes from Dehalococcoidia bacterium, assembly GCA_046498265.1. Lineage (GTDB taxonomy): Bacteria > Chloroflexota > Dehalococcoidia > SZUA-161 > SpSt-899 > JBGLNL01. The sequence goes on from JAWOBB010000004.1 coordinate 10,950, forward strand.
GGGAAAAATGGCTACGATTTATTACGAGAACGATGCCGATCTTGAGCTCATCAAAGGCAAAACCATCGGCGTCATAGGGTTCGGCAGCCAGGGTCATGCCCATGCTCAGAACCTGAAGGAAAGCGGCTGTGAGGTCATGGTCGGCGAACTGGCCGGCAGCGAGCCGTGGAAAAATGCCGAAGCGGCAGGCTTGAAAGTTGCCTCCGCCAGTGACGTCTCTAAAGAGGCCGATATCATCATCATGCTCGTTCCCGATACCATGCAGCCAAGGATATACCGGGAATCGATTGAAAAGAACCTGACTGCAGGCAAGATGCTCATGTTCGCTCACGGGTTCAATATCCACTTCAACCAGATCGTCCCTCCCGCCGATGTCGATGTGACCATGATTGCCCCCAAGGGCCCGGGGCACATCGTGCGCCAGCTTTATGAAGAGGGCTCCGGCACCCCCGCCCTGGTGGCGGTACATCAGGATGCCTCGGGGCAGGCACTCGAAAAGGCGCTGGCCTACGGGAAAGGCATCGGCTCAGCCCGGGCGGGAATCCTGGAGACGTCCTTCGCCGAGGAGACGGAGACCGATCTCTTCGGGGAACAGACCGTGCTGTGCGGAGGGGTAACGGCACTGATCAAGACCGCCTTCGAGACGCTGGTTGATGCCGGTTACCAGCCGGAGATTGCCTACTTCGAAGTATGCCACGAACTCAAACTGATCGTCGACCTGATTCACCGGGGCGGATTCAAGTTCATGCGCTACTCGGTGAGCGATACCGCCGAATACGGCGATTACACCCGCGGGCCGCGCGTCATCGACGACAAAGTCCGTGAAGAGATGTGGAAGATACTGGAGGAGATTCAGAACGGCACTTTCGCCCGCGAGTGGATTCTGGAAAACCAGGCAGGGGCTCCCTCATTCAACGCCTTCCGTAAGCTCGAAGCCGAGCACGAAATCGAGGAAGTAGGCGAAGAACTGCGTGGGATGATGCCCTGGCTGAAATAGTTGGCTGGTTCTTTAGTTCGTTAGTCAGCTGGTTGATTGTTGTTTAGTAATCATGGAAAAGATCGTCATCCTGGACACAACATTGCGCGATGGTGAACAGGCCGCCGGCGCGTCCCTGATCCCCGCCGAAAAGCTGGAGATTGCCAAACAACTGGAACGGCTCGGCGTGGATGTCATCGAAGGGGGATTCCCGGCCAGTTCGCCGGGCGACTTCGAGGCGGTGAGCAGTATCGCCCGGGAAATAAAGGGGACTACTGTCTGCGCCCTGGCTCGTTCCAACGCCAAAGACATCGATACCGCCTGGGAAGCGATAAAGGGGGCCGAGGACCCTCGCATTCATCTTTTCCTGTCCTCATCTGAAATCCATATGTCGCACCAGCTCAAAAAGAATCGCGACCAGGTACTGGAACAGGCACGTGCCATGGTGGCACACACCAAAAAATACCTCGATAACATCGAATTTGCTCCCATGGATTCCACCCGTTCCGACCCGGAGTTCCTGTATCAAATACTCCAAGCAGTAATCGACGCCGGTGCCAACTGGATAAATATCCCGGACACGGTAGGTTACACCATCCCCTCAGAGTTCTGCAAACTGATGGACGGCATATTCCAGCATGTGCCCAACGTTGATAAGGCAACCATCGGCGTGCACTGCCACAACGACCTCGGGCTGGCCGTGGCCAACAGCCTGGCCGTGCTGGACCACGGTGTCCGGCAGATCGAGTGCACCATCAACGGGATCGGGGAACGAGCCGGTAATGCCTCCCTGGAAGAGATCGTAATGGCGCTGAAGACCCGGAGCGACCTTTACAATTACTACACCGATGTCGATACCACCCAGATTTACAAGACCAGCCGGCTGGTAAGCGATCTCACCGGGCTGCCCGTACAGGCCAACAAAGCCATCGTGGGGGCCAATGCCTTCCGGCACGAGTCGGGCATTCATCAGGACGGTCTCATCAAGGAGCGATCCACCTATGAGATTATGGACCCGGAATCAATCGGCTGGTCGGGCACAGTGCTTACGCTGGGCAAACTCAGCGGGCGGCATGCCTTCAAGAAAAGGCTTGAATCCCTGGGATACTCACTGACAGATGACGAAATAACCCGAGCATTCGGCGCCTTCAAGGAACTGGCCGATAAGAAGAAGGAAATCACCGACCGTGACCTCGAAGCACTGGTCGGGGAGGAACTGCGCACCGTCTCCGAAACCTATCACCTGGAACAACTCCAGGTTTCCTGCGGCGACCCCAGCCTCCCCACCGCTTCGGTCAAGCTCACCGGACCGGATGGGGAGCAGTTAGCCGATGCCGCCCAGGGCACCGGGCCGGTGGATGCCGTCTACAAGGCCATTAACCGGCTGGTCAAAGTTCCCAACGAACTTATAGAATTCAGTGTCAAATCGGTCACCGAGGGGATAGACGCCATCGGCGAGGTCACCATCCGGATTGAGAGTGACGGAATAAAGTACTCCGGTCGCGGCGCCCACACCGATATCATCGTGGCCAGCGCCAGGGCATACATGAATGCGCTGAACCGGCTGCTGGTTGCCAGGGGAAAATGAGCACCGAAGCCGAGATGATACTGCGGATTCTCTTTGCGGCCGTAATGGGGGCGGTCATCGGCCTGCAAAGGGAACTGGCTGGCAAACCTGCCGGACTGCGTACCCATGCCCTCATATGTATGGGAGCCGCCCTGTTTACGGTGGTCTCAATTGAAGGCTTTGAAAAAGCTGACCTGGTCGACGCTTCCAGGGTTGCCGCCGGAGTGGTGGCCGGCATCGGGTTCCTGGGGGCCGGCACCATTATCCACGGCGAGAGGGGTTCCGTAGCCGGCCTGACAACCGCCGCCAGCATCTGGACAATTGCCGCCATCGGCCTCGCCGCCGGGGCAGGACTCTACCTTATCGCCGGGGCCAGCGCAGTGATGATTGCCTTAATGCTGGCAATCCCCAAGATAAACGATTGAGACAATCTCTTTAGTCAATAGTCAATAGTCGTTCGTCAAAAGTCCTTAGTCCTTAGTCAAAAGTCGTTAGGCGCATGAATATCGCAGAGAACATACTCGCCACCCATGCCGGCAAAAAAGAGGTCCGGCCCGGCGAACTCATCAACGTTCGGGTCGATATGGTCCTCTCCAATGACATCACCGCCCCCATCGCCATCCGGCAATTCGAGCGCATCGGGGTGAAAAAGGTTTTCGATCCCCGGAAAGTGGTAATGGTACCTGACCACTTCGTCCCCAACAAGGATATCCCCTCCGCCGAACAGGCTAAAGTGATGCGCGAGTTCGCCCTGGAGCAGGGGGTCATCTATTTCGAAGTGGGCCAGATGGGCATCGAACACGTGATTCTGCCGGAGAAGGGACTGGTCCTTCCCGGGGATGTGGTTATCGGGGCCGATTCCCACACCTGCACCTACGGGGCAATCGGGGCTTTCGCCACCGGCATGGGGTCGACCGATATCGCCGCAGCGATGGCCACCGGCGAGATCTGGATGAAGGTTCCCCCTACCATCAAATTCGTCTATCACGGCCGGCTGCAGCCGTGGGTGGGGGGCAAGGACCTGATTCTCTATACCATCGGAGATATCGGAGTGGACGGGGCCCATTATGCCGCAATGCAGTTCGAGGGAGAAACCATCGACTCGCTCCCCATCGACGACCGCTTCACCATATCCAATATGGCCATCGAGGCGGGGGCAAAAGCCGGCCTCTTCTGCGTCGACGAGATTACCCTGGATTATGTCAACTCACGGGCACACCGTCAATTCGAGCCGGTTGAACCCGATGCCGATGCCGAATATGAAAAAGTCATCGAATACGATGCCTCACAGATCGAGCCCCAGGTGGCCTTTCCTCACCTGCCATCAAACACCCGGCCCATCAGCCAGGTGGGGGGTGTGGAAATAGACCAGGTGGTCATCGGCAGTTGCACCAACGGGAGGTTGAGCGATCTGATTACGGCTGCGGGCATACTCAAAGGACACAAGGTTGCCAGAAACAAGCGGTGCATCGTCATCCCCGGCTCCCAGCAGATTTACCTCGAGGCAATGAAGATGGGCATCATCGAGACTTTTATCGAATCGGGGGCGGTGGTCAGTACCCCCACCTGCGGGCCCTGCCTGGGCGGATACATGGGCATCCTGGCCACCGGCGAGCGGTGCCTCAGCACTACCAACCGCAATTTCAAGGGCCGGATGGGGCACATCACCTCCGAGGTCTACCTGGCCAACCCGGCGGTGGCTGCGGCCAGCGCCATTCTGGGCCGGATCGGCGGGCCGGGGGAGCTGTGAGCTGATTAAACCTGCGCCTGGCATAAATAAGAGGCGGGGCATCTTGCGATGCCCCGCCTCTTCTGCTTTATTCGATCTCACGTTACGGTATATATACCGACCTCTTCACATTCAGCAGGGTGGTGGTGCTGTCAGCAGTGATATCATAGGTCCCGGAATTTACCGGACCCACGATCAGCCTTGCGCTGGTCCCACTCACCACCGGCGGGCCAACACAGGTAGCGGTCCCGCTGAAATAGTAGGTAGCCGAACCGGGATTCAACAGAACTTCATTCGAGCTGCCCGGTGGATAGAACCCCACATAAAGGGGAACTTCCCAGCCATCGGGCTCCGGCCTGTTATCTCCCTGCAAGGTCACTAATATCGATATAAGATCACTGCATTGTGCCGTCACCGACTTGTCGCCATCCATGTGAATGGTATCGGGATTGCCGGTGCCGCTCAGCGAACCGGTCCAGTTATCGAACCGGCAGAAGGTTCCCGCTACCACCGTAAGCTGCACGTCGCTGCCGTAATCTATGGCAAAGGACTGGCTTCCCCCGGCAGTTACCGTCTGGTTTACCGGCGTGCCCACCTGAACGTCGCAACACTGCCCGGTCTGATCGACCACCAGATCAAACGCGCAGGGATCGGTCTGGGCATCCGCCCCGGCCGACGCCGCCGTCTCATTAGGCGTGCTGGCATCATCACGTGCCTTCACCGTGTACGTGCAGGTGGTCCCGCAGGTCAGCCCGGTGTCCTCATAGTAAGTGCTCGCCTGCCAGCCACTGTCATGACAGGAACCGGATGCACAGGTGAAGTAGTACTGCACCGTACCGCAGGTATCGCTGGCCGTAGTGGCCGTCATATCTATCGAATTGGTCCCGGTTGACGCCGGTGCGGTGGCGAACGTCATCGGGTCGGGACTCGGTGCCGTGCAGTCGTCCGTCGTGTCTCCCGCTGCCGTCGACGCCGTGCTCTCATTGCTCGAGTCATCTCTCGTCTTCACCTGGAAGTCGTAGCTGGTGCATTCGCTCAACCCCGTCGACTGCCAGGTGCTATCGCCCGCCTGCCAGCCGCTGTTGTTGCCCGCTTCGTTGCCGACTTCCCAGAAGTAGTAGTCCAGCGTCGCATCACACGCATCCGTCGACCCGCTCGCGCTCATGTCGATCGTCGTGCACGTGACCGTCCCCACCGTCAAGGTCGGCTGGGTAGGTGCCGTGCAGTCGTCCGTCGTGTCTCCCGCTGCCGTCGACGCCGTGCTCTCGTTGCTCGAATCGTCTCTCGTCTTCACCTGGAAGTCGTAGCTGGTGCATTCGCTCAACCCCGTCGACTGCCAGGTATT
>JAWOBB010000071.1:0-45766 GCA_046498265.1 Dehalococcoidia bacterium
CTCTATCGAGGTGTATTTACCAGCGTGAAAGAATTACAGGTTGAGTTGCGTCGGTATATCAAAGCGCATAATGCTGAATCTGCAAAACCCTTTGTCTGGACTAAAAACGCTCAAACCATAATAGATGCCGTTGATAGACTAAAGAAGAAAAAGGTGGTTTACTCTACGAATTAATCAAACGGGACACTAGCCATGCTTTACGGTTTCCTTGCGAAGCGCGTTATTCAGATTAATATCATCAATGACAGGAATCTCGTCACCATGCCTGATCTTGACAATCAACCAACCTTCTAAAGCCTCTCGCAACTCGACCTGACATTCGTATAACGTTGTACCAAAAGCAACGGTGCCTTCGCACTTGGGAATCTTCCCACCATAACTCCCGTCATCCAGCTTTTCATAGTATGCATTACGCATCGCTTTCTCAATATACTCTGTCAACATCATTTTCCTCCGGTATCTAACTGATCATACAATCAGGCAAGTGAAGGAATACTACGTTCGCGGTACCGTTCATCAGTATGGTGATTATAGCATACGAAGTTCCGAGTTGCGAGTGCTGAGTGAGTTAGTACCGAGTGCCGAGTCGTTAGTCGTAAGTCGAGAGTCGAAAGTCAAAAGACAATAACCAAGAAACAAGAAACAAGAGACAAACGAATAACCAAGTCGGGTAGGGTAAAGTCGTCAGTCTGGAGGGGAGGGAACTTAGAACTGCGAACTATGAACTCAGAACTAATTAAGTCAGGGGTCAGGAGTCGGGGAACCGGAGAAGTGGGGAAGGGTGGGACTAAGGACTTAAGACTAAGAACTGATGACTGATAACTGAGAACTGTGAACCGGCACCCTACTGCCCCGGCGGCCTGATCTGAATCGGCGGCGTCTTGAACGGCTTCACCTGCCTTTCCACCTCCTCCTTGATCAGGTATCCCGAAAGGTGCATCAGCGTATCGTAAAGGGCCTTGTCTATCTGCTCCTTCTGCATCGAGGCCTGGCATGGGTAGTGGTGGCAGAGGAGGCCTGCCTTGAGCTCGGCCTCGTCGGCATGCACCCCGATGAGCCCGGCCGCCACATGGTGGGTGGAGCCGCAGGGAGCCCCTCTTATCACCTCGACATTCTCGATCAGCCTTGTTTCCGGGTTAATGGTGATGGAAAGCTCAGGTTTGCCGAAGTATCGCGCAAATTCAGCGATGGTGGGGTCTTTATAGGGCTGAGTGGCATGGCGATAGCCGTAACTGTTTTCCGTCAGGGTGCAGAAGGTCTTGGGCCAGACTGAGACGATCCCCCTGGCCGTAAGCTCTTTCTTCAACTGATTCTTGAGCCCTTCCGGTACCCACTGGGAATTGTCGACAGGCACTATAACGGCCTTCGCCCCCGTCATGTCCACGACATCCGGGATTAACTGGGGAGCCTGCTCCGTCTCGCTCAGGAAAACGATTAAATCGGAGGAAGGCAGGTTCGCAGGCAGGTAATCCTCCGGTTCATCGATAAGCGGGGGCAGCGCCGTTGTCAGAGTGACGGTCATAACTTCCCAGTCCGACGGTTTGCGCTCCTCGATATTCCTGGCAATCCGCTCCCCGTAAGGGCCCTGGGTGACTATCAGAATGCGCATGTTTCAGCCTCTCATGGTCAGGTTTCGAACCTGCCCCTGTTTTTATTTACCCGCTTGAGCCAGTCGAGAGCCAGGGCCATCGCTTTTTCATTGGTGCGCAGCCGGTGCTCTCCGCCTTCAATCATTACCAGTTCCCGGGGCTCCTTTGCCCCGGCATAGAGCTGCCCGGCATGGTCGGGAGGAATGGTTTCATCCTCATCGCCATGGATGATAAGCAATGGCCGGGGGGAGATTCTGTCAATGCAATCGAGGGGGCTTACCTGCCGAAAATGCCCCGCCCACTCGTCGAGCGAAGGGGGAAAGTCGCTGTCCCGAACCGTTCCCACCCGGCGGCATTGCTCCAGGAATTCCTGGGGGCTCTGCCCCAGGCCGCCTATGGAGAATCGAGCCGGGCAGGCGCAGAGGATGAGCGCCGATACGCGCTCGTTGTGAGCAGCCACGTAAGCCGAGGCGGCCGCCCCGCCGCTGAATCCCATCAGGGAGAGGCGAGCCCTGTCCACTCCCTCAAGCCCGGCAACATAACTTATTATGCCATCGAGGTCGCGGGTCCAGTCCAGCAAATCGAGGTTGCCCTCGCTGTCGCCGCACCCCCGGAAATTGAAGATACAGGTGATAAATCCCTCGCCGGCAAATTTTTCGGCCAGCAAAGGGTATCCCCTGTCTCCCGGAGTCGGCTCGGCAGCCGGTATCCCGTGGCAGATAATGAGAGCCGGATGTTGTTCCTGCATCAACTCCGGGTAATATGTCTGGCCGGTGATTTTGAATCCGTCTACCCGAATGGAGAATTCTTTGCCTGAGTCCATCATTTCCACATTATAGCCGGAGTGGCCTGCAATGTCGATGTCCGGTTCGTTTCAGCCAGTGTGTCGGCTTGCCCTTGAGGCTGCATTCAATTATAGTATTACCGAAGTCGAGGTAGTTTCTGGAGAACATGAATTTCATAAGATCACACCTTAATGACCTCGAGCCTTACGAACCCATCGACCCGGTGGAGGTCCTGGCGGAGCGGGCCGGCGTCTCGGCAGATGAGGTTATCAAGCTGGACGGGAACGAAAACCCGTACGGCTGTTCACCGCGTGTTCCGCAGGCGCTGGGCGGGGCGGACAGCTACAATATTTACCCCGATCCGCTGAATCGGGAATTACGGCAGCTGCTGGAGGATTATGTAGGGCTCGGCTCCGAGTATATCGCCGCCGGCAGCGGCAGCGATGAGCTGATAGATAACATATTGCGTATCTGCCTGGAGCCGGGGGATAAAGTAATCAACTGCCCGCCGACCTTCGGGATGTATCCCTTCAGCACTACGGTGAACGGGGGCGAACTTGTCAGCGTGCCCCGGCGTGAGGACTACAGTCTCGACGTGGAGGCGATGGAGGGGGTCATCGATTCTCGTACGAAAGTGGTTTTCATAGCTTCTCCCAACAATCCCACCGGCAATCTGGCGAGCAGGGATGATATCTTACAATTGCTCAAAACCGGCTCGTTGATCGTGGTGGACGAGGCTTATTACGAGTTCGCCCGGGAGAGCGTTGTCTCCCTCGTCCCTGAGTATCCCAATCTGGTGGTTTTGCGTACTTTCAGCAAGTGGGCCGGCCTGGCCGGCCTGAGAGTGGGTTACGGCATCCTGCCGCCGCAGCTCAACGAGGTGATCTACAGGATGAAGATGCCCTATAATGTGACCATCGCCGCCCAGATTGCGGTGCGGGAGACCTTTGCGGATATGGAATATATGCAGGCTAATGTCGAGACCATCATCGCCGAGCGGTCGAGGTTGTTTGACAAGCTCAAAGAGCAGGGGACGCTCGAGCCGATACCCTCGCGTTCCAACTTTATCCTCTGCCGGGTACTTAAAGGCAAAGCCCTCCAGCTCAAGCAGGACCTCGAAAAAAGAGGGATTTTTATACGTTATTTCAACAAATCGCGGCTTGAGAATATGATTCGCATTACAGTGGGCAAGCCGGAGCATACTGATGCAGTCATTGCGGCGCTGGACGAACTGGTGTAACGCTGGAGGGGAGTTACCGTAACGCTTGACCTCCCCCGGGTTGGTCGTATTTTGATAGATAAACTCAGGAAGTTCTTCAGCGGGAAACTGGTAATAGTTCAGCTCTCAGCGGGCGTGGGAGCATTTGTATTCCGATCACTGGCGGCTTTTTTAACCAGTGAGCTTGATACGTGGGTTATTGTCCTGGCTGCCCATTTGGGGAGCTTTTCAGGATATATAGGCAGCTTCTTCCTGGGATACTGGCTGGCGTTTCGGAAAGACTACTCCACTATGGACCGATCAATGGGACGGGATATTGTCCAGTTGCAGCTGGTGGAGCAGACACCAAACATCTGGACGGTAATTTCCTCGGCAATTTCCCAGACTGCCCTGCTGGAGACGACCGATCTGGGGTCGGATGAATTCAATGCTGTTTTTTCCTCCAACATAGCGAGCTGGTTTGGCCCTCATAAGGTTCTCAACTTCGCCGCCATGCTTACCAGCAATTCTCTCAAGAAGGCCTGGGTTGACCATACCTGGCATCCGATGAGAAGGATATATGGATTGTGGCGGCGGATTCGCCGGAAAAGCTATGATGTTTGAGGGGAGCTAGTCTTTCTTCAGCAAATCCAGCCCGAACAGCACCTTTTCCGTATTGGAAATATCACCGATTATCCGTTTGACCGGTGTTGGCAGTTCCTTTATCAATGTTGGAGTGGCGAGCACGCGATCGCCTTCGGCCAGTTGAGGATTCTCCAGGATATTAATGATTTTAAAGTCATATTCTCCGTTTAATTCCTGATCACAAACCTGGCGCAGCTTCTCGACAGAACCTTCGATCTTTGGGGTCATATTGGTGACGTATAATTTCAAAAAATATGTCGACATGTCAATTTCCTCCATCTACCAGGTCCAACCTTACCAGTACTTTATCCGTGTTGGAAATGTCACCGATTAGCCGTTTGACCGGGGCTGGCAGTTCCTTTATCAATGTTGGAGTGGCGAGCACGCGATCGCCTTCGGCCAGTTGAGGATTCTCCAGGATATTAATAATCTTGAGTTCATATTGGCTTTCCAGATCCTGGTCACATATTACCTGGCGCAGCTTTCCAATGCTATCCTCAATCTTTGGAGTCATATTGGTGACATATAGCTTTAATAAATATCTGGATGAATCCATGTTAAAATCTCCTTTTGGCTATGTCCAGTCCCGCCAGCACCTTGTCGGTATTCGATATATCGCCGATAACCCGCTTAACCGGTGGTGGTTCCTCTTTTATCAGGGTGGGAGTGGCGAGTATCCGGTCGACTTCAGCCAGCTTAGGATTATCGAGGATATTAATAATCCGGAACTCATAATGTCCTTTTAAATGTTGATCGAAAGCCCGTAACAAGCTGCCAATCCCGCTCTCAAGTTTTGGAGTGGTACCCGTCGTATATAACTTTAGTATATATTCTGATGCAGGTGTCATATTGGCTACCTACTCCGCATAATCAATAAGTAAATTAAAACCGGGTAACGATTCATTTGGGGCACACTATCCGAGGACACCATCCACGATGGCACAGAGGTCGTCGCTCTCAATCGGTTTTCTCAGGAGTTCAAACTCGATTCCTTCCTTCGTGGCACTCTGCAACTGGTCGAAAAACTCGGCATGAAATGCGGTTATGATATAGACAGGCAGGTCTTCATATAACTTTCGTATCTCGCGCAATGTAGCTACCCCATCCATGTTCGGCATTTTCAGGTCCAGAAGAATCATGTCATATTGGGAGTTTTTGACTTTTTCCACACCTTTCAAGCCATCAGCAGCGGTGTCCGTTTCGTATCCGGCATCTTCCAGGCTTAAACTGAACCCCTTCCGGACTGACTCTTCGTCGTCGATGATAAGTATCCGTTTACTCACTAACCTTCCTCCTCTTGGTTATTTGCATCGTTCTCGGCTTTAAGAACAACCCTGAATGTAGTCCCCGCCCCTACTTTGCTTTCACACTCAAGGCGCCCTCCATGTTGTATGCAAATACTCTGGCATATGGAAAGGCCGAGGCCTGTTCCTTTTCCTACTGTTTTTGTAGTATAAAACGGATCGAAGACTTTTTGCAATGCCTCTGGAGGAATACCCGGACCATTATCTATAACGTTTATGCTGGCAAATCCGTCATTGATATAACTTTCAATCCTGATTGATTTCTCATCATTTTCCTGGAGAGCATCCATGGCATTCCCGAGGAGGTTGAGAAATATTTGCTGGATGCTGTTCACCTTCATAGGAACGGGCTGCATATTTTCCTGATGGTGCTGGGTTATGGTGACGTTCTCGGCTCGAATTCGATAAGCAAGCAATTGGAGCACCCTGTCCACAACTGCCGGAATGCTTTCTTGCTGGTAGTTTTCCTCTCCTTCAGCTTCCATGCGCGAGAATGTCAGCATGTTGCGGATGATCTCGGAGCAGCGGCGGGCTTCCTGCTCAATATCCTTGAGTACCGAGTATCTTCGATCCTCCTCTTCAGTACGGCGGAGGCAGAACTGTGTATACTGGATAATACCTGTCATGGGATTGTTGAGCTCATGGGCAACACCGGCCACCATGGTACCCATGGAGCTCAGTTTCTCCGTTTGGATCAGCATGGCTGTTTTATTCCTCAGTTCCTCTTCAATCCGCTTGCGTTCAGTCAGCTCCCTCTGTAGTTCATCGGTTCTTTCTTCGACTTTTTGTTCCAGGTTCAGGCTGTAGTCTCTGAGTTCATCCTGTGTCTGTTGCATACTTACAGTCATCTCATCAAAGGCTCTTGACAGCTCTCCGATCTCGTCCTCCTCCATGCTGCCTATCCGGTGAGACAGGTTTCCGTTTATTATTTCCTCCACACCTTGATGTAAATTCAGGATAGGTCTTGTGAATACCCGGCTGAGCCATAATGCTATTGCCAGCGAGAGAATGGCTACAATGGCAAAGATCCCGACACTCATAAACACGGTATTGCGGGTGTTTTCCTCGAGGTTGATTGCCAGCAATTCGATGCTTTCGAGGGCAGAAAAAGCCGTTTCCACGTCCTGTTCAACCATCACGGTCCATCCCAGCCCCGCAAATCCGGTAATCCGGGTATCTACCGATTCATTGGCAGCGCGGGCATATCCGGCCACGACCTCATCATTGATAAAATAGTCCGGCTCTATGAGAACAGCACTATTGGTGATTTGTGCCATCACCGCTTTTTCGGCGTCGGTCCAGTCGGAAATATCATCTTCAAGATAACGTCTTTCGTTGGCCGTGTCGGTGATAATATTGCCGACACTATCCCATACCACTATCCGGTGCCCCTTAATCTTCGATTCGTATTCCTGCCCCAGAGATGAAGGGTAAACCTGCATCACGCTGACCAGAACCCCCAGGGGTTCATCGGTAACCATATCTTTTATCAATACCGCCACGTCCATATGATAAGTGGTGGAAAGACCTTTCTTTGGTAAGTATAAATCACTTATATAAAGTCCCTGTTTTTTCCCCATTCGCCATGAAGAATTGTATGCGTCCAGTTCCGGCTCCGAATAGCCGATTTCCTCAGTAATAAGCTCGCCGGATAAACTTACGAGATAGATATCAGCAAAATCCGCCATGTCAATGATTTCATCACCCAGGTATTTCCTGGCTGCATCGCAAATAGCCTCATCGTCTTTGAATCTGGCTGCTTCTATTACATGGTCGTTGCACACCCAGGATCGGACGTTTTCTATCCGCTGGGCTGCCCATTTTTCCATGTCATATGAGAGCAGCCAGGCCAGGCCGGCCTTATTAGCCCCGATGGTTTCCTCCTGCAAAGCGGTACGGCTTTCATCGACACTGTTGCTGGCCGATTCCTGTGAATTCCACATTCCTACATAAATCACTACGGCCATGACGAATATAGGAACGAGGCTTATAAGAAGCATTTGGAGGATTATCCGGGATTGAAGGCTTTTCGGCCCTTTCAGTTTTTTCAGGATATACCAGGGCCCATGACTTGCTGATTCTCTATCAGCAGGCTTGTGTGGTTCCCTGCTTGTTTTACGTTTAAGCAGCTTCGAAAAAAAGGCTTTTTTCAAAGAGATTCCCCTTATCATAGGCATGGCGAAGACATTGCAAAATGCTCAAAATCAATTGTGGCGCATGCTTTGACAGAAAGTGTGTATAAAGTTGTTGTCTCTGAGAGGGCGGAAATCCGTTCAATAGCAATCATAAGTTATAGTATACAAATTACCCGCCATATTCACAAATTACATCTCTGCTAACGATAAGCTCCTTTTATATCACCCTGCATCTCCCCCTTGCCAAAAGAGGCGAACAAGGACCATACTCCTTGGCATGCTATCTGCTGTTCAGCAGTCTATTCCTGTACAAGTGGAGCTATTTGGGCTCGGTTACCTGATACATCCAATCGGAAACTCTATAAAGATTCCGGTCGGCGCCTGATGCTTCGTAAACCGAATAGTAATTTTGTGACATTCGCTTCTTATCAGTGAAGCTGCAGAAATCCTCAATGCCCTCCATTTCAAAACTCCAGGAAGTGGCTGCTTCATATAGTGCCTGAGAATCGAAGTTCTCAGGGCCTGCCTTTTCAACTGCCTTCCTCACGATATCCAGCATAAGATATGCCTGCTTGGCGGAAAGATAGGTAACGCCATCGTCTTTAAACATTTCGGCCTCGACGGGTGAATGTTTTGTTGTGAGCAATTGATTGATCAAATCGATCATAGGGCCCGTTTCGTGGTACCAGGGAGTTACCCTGATATAGAGCGAGCCATCCAGCTCATCCCACAGTTCGTTGTTTTCTATCAATCCCATAAAAGCACAGTGCACCTCAGTGCCAATCAAGGTTGCCTTTTCACCCGCAACATCTCTGAAATCATCTACAAACACATGAGGAGGTACGGGGGAATAAACGTAGTCACAATCTTTCAGGGCTTCTATTTCTCTATCCCAGCTGAACTTAAGTTCGGTTTGGAAATCGCCCTCCCAAACATATTTATCCGGGTTTGCCTCGACGTATTTCCTGGCTGCGGCAAACCATATATTGCTGTAAGCGTCCTCCCACGCGGCCCCGCCGATTCTGGCCGGGCGGCCCTGAGGGAAACCTTCATGATTCTCAGCTATCCATTCCAGCAGGGTGTATGCCTCAAATTCGGGGGAAACGCCAAGGCTGAATATATATCCCCCTTCAAGCTCTGCTGAATCCATATTGGCAGTCGCGGCAAAAAGGACGTATTTATCTTCATCGGCCCTTTCTTTCAGTGGTGGAACTGATGGGGGTAAAGGTACCCAGATAAAATCGGCTCCTCTGGCTATCAGTGATTCATATCCCGGTATGCTCCTGGATGGATCACATTGTCCGTCGTATGCAATTATCTTTAACTTGACCCCGGGGATCAGGTTCTCATCGTTGTAATACTCGACCATGTCTTCCAGGGCGGTATCGATGATGGACACCGGGCCTGAAGACACGCCGGTTTTATCGGTCAAATTGCCAATGGTAATGACGACATCTTCGACATCGTTTTCTTCGACTTGTTCATTCCCGCTGGCGCTGCAACCGACTACCATGCCTGATATCAAAAACAGGGTTATCAGTAGAATCCCTGCAAATTTTGTTCTCTGTAGCATAACCATATAACCCCCCATTTAAAGATTAGTCAGTTTGTGGCACATTGATATTGATGCTCATAATCGTGGTTTTTGGCACGGGCATTAAAGGCAGGTATGCATAGATAACCCGTATTTTGTATAACTTCGACGTCAAGACAGATGGTACCGGCGATCCTTTGAGAGATTCGGGTGGGAACAGCCCCTCGATTTTCCCGACCCCCGTGATGATTGAAGAAACCTGACTCCTTGTTACTTACGGAGAATCCACAAAAGGTAGCCATTCATCATGAACCCTGTAAATATCTTTACCCGATGCTCTCGCCTCATAAATCGCATAATAGTTCTGAGAAATTCTTTTTTCCTCGTCGAAACTGGCGAAATCCGGGATGTTCTCGTATTCATAGCTCCAGGAAATTGCCGCATCATAAAGGGCCGCTGAATCAAAATTCTCCGCGCCCGCCTCTTCAACAGCCTGCCTTACGATATCAAGCATGAGATAGGCGTGTTTCGTTCCAATGTATGTGCACCCCTGGCTCAGTATGTCCTCCGCTTTCTCGGCAAAGTATTTTTCTTCCAGTAACTGGTTGGTAACATCGATCATCTCACCCGTTTCATTATACCAGCGTGATGACCTGATGAATAATGACCCGTCGGCTTGTTCCCATAAGTCAGCCTTGTCAAAAAATCGTAAAAAGGCCAGCGGCAAATCGGTTCCGATGAATTTGGCGGTGCCCCCTGCCGAGCGGAAATCCTCCATGAAAATCTGTGGTGGGGTGGGGATGAATACGTAATCGCAATCTTTCAATTCTTCTGCCTGCGTTGTCCAGTCAAAGTTGAAATTAGTCAGGAAAGTCTGGTCCCACTCAAATTGCTCAGGGTGCGCTCTGGCGTACTCCTCGGCCGCCCCGTATAATAAATTGCTGTAACCATCATCCCAGGCGGCTGCCCCGATCCTGGCAGGCCTGTCAATTGGGAAATCCTCGTCGTTTTCGGCCAGCCAGGAAAGGAATGAGTAGCCTTCATTCTCAGGTGTTATTCCCAGGCTGAAGACGTAACCCCCATTCAGTTCGCTTTCCTCCATGTTGGCAGAAGCCGTGAAAACAACATATTTGTCCCGGTCGGCATAAGGTTTGAGCACCGGAACAGCCTGCGGAACCGGTGTCCAGATTAAATCAGCCCCGTCCTGCTTCAATTTCAGGTAGCCCGGTATATCCTTGGAGGCATCGTATTGTTCGTCGTAGTCGATTACTTTTAATTTAACGCCCGGGATGAGGTTGTTCTGGTTGTAATATTCCGCTATATCGTTGAGCGCCAGCCCAACGTAGTACATTGCTTCCGCCGCTACTCCTGTCTGGTCGGTAAGATTGCCTATTGTAATGGTGACTTCCCCATTGGTTTCAGGGGGGTTACTATCATTATCAGTGGCAGTCGAGTCACCATTACTGCATGTCAATAATAGAGGCAAAGAGAGTAACAAGATTATCCCGACTATAAGCCCGATGAACCGCGTCTGCTTTCCTCCCGTAACTACGCGTGGGGTTTTTGCATTTGTGTAAACCGGCAACCCTCTCCGCCTCCTTTTTTCTGGCTGTATATAAATTAATGTATACCGAATTTAAGGTCTAAAAGCAGTATGATTCTATCACCAGCAAAAAGGGACGTCAAGCGGGAGGCTCATCTTCTTCAATACACTCATCAGTCTGGAACAACCTCTTATTACAACATCATTATTCTGATCGAACACATTGACACCATTAAGCCGTTTATGTTTTAATAATTCGGCATTTATATATTCGTAATAAATTTACTAGAGGGTACGTCAATGGGCAAGATGGAGGGGCACGTAGCACTTGTCACCAAATCGGGTAACGGAATAGGAAGGGGCACGGCGCTATTTTTTGCTTCTGAAGGGGCCTTTGTTGTGGTTGCCGATAGTGACGTCAAGGGCGGGGAAGAGACGGTGCGGAAGATCCAGGAAGCCGGGGGTGAAGCTGTTTTCATAGAAACGGATGTTTCCCGGATATCTGAGATCGAAGTGCTTACCAAAAAGATCACAGAAGAATATGGCCAGCTGGATGCCATTTCTTATTGCTGAAATCCGTAATATAATTTGCCCTCATATTGGAATTCGTCCTATTGTGTCAACCATTTTTTCGGACTATAATTAAACAATCAGGACGGGGAAGGTAACCCATGAAACTGCGTTTTTGGAAAAAACCAAGAGATCAAATCGCTCATGTCGTAAGCGTGTATGAGACGAACGTAGGCTTGAAAATAGAGAGCCCTCAGGAAAGGCATAAATGGCAGGCTTGCGGGGCGGGAGCCCGGAAGCTGATTGGGGATTTGCAGTGGCTGGAGGCATTTGATGTGGCTGATACTCTCAACAAAGCGCGTTTGTGTTTTGAACTTGGTTTGCAGCCCATGTTGACCGTCTGGCAGTTCGAGAGGGCTTCAGAAGAATCGGAGGAAGAGATTCGCAATGACTATCTCAAGGCGCAGGAACTGATCGATGAGTTGCGTTTCACCCTGTCAAAGGATACCGTCGATTTGTACATGAATTTCCACCAGGAGCTTCGAGGCTATCTTTCTTCGCTAGTTTACCCCAAGGAAAATTATACCGGTATGTTCCATTTGAGGTATCGGGAGTGTATTTCCACTGACAGGATCATAAATCTTAAAGCCCTTGGAGTTGAAGCTGATACCTGGCAAATGTTCCTGGAGGATTGCCGCGGGTATTCCAGCATGATGCTCAAATCCCAGGACGTTGAGGATTTCTTCGGTATTTTCAACGAGGCCACTGCATATATGCTGGCCAGGTTCGATGAACTGAGCAAAGTCGGCATCGCATAATCCTGGCATGCGGTTCCTCTTCTCTCCTTCGCTGTCACTCCATATTCTTCGTATAATGATGATATAATTGTTCTAACGTACAGTAATTTACGAAAGGCTCGTTATGCGTAATGAAATAGAAGCAGCTTTGAAGGGTCATGATGCTGACTATACAGAAATCCGTATTGAGGAAACGGAGTCGGCGCGCATCCAGTATCGCGACCGGATGATTGAGGATATCGGCCGGACCACGGGAAGAGGCGGCTGTGTCCGGGCCCTGGTCAGGGGTGGATGGGGATTTGTTTCCTTCAACAACCTCGACGACCTTAAGGGCAAAGTCGACCTGGCCGTCAGGCAGGCCCGGCTGGCCAGCCACGAAACAAGCCGGCTTGCCCCTGTGGAACCCATAGTGGATAATGACGAAGCCGCGGTTCAAAAGAATCCCACCGACGTACCCCTGGCCCGAAAGAAGGAAATACTTGACGAGTACAATGAAATAATCTGGAATGCGCCCCGGATTCAGACCTCCAGCGTCGGTTACTCCGATTCACACCGCAGGAAAATCTTCGCCAGCTCCGAGGGGAGTTACATCGAGCAGTCGAGACCGGATGTGACCATTCGCCTGGCGGCGGTAGCCCGCGACGGTTCGGAGGTCCAGCAGTCCCATCTCAGCCTGGGCAGCCGTGGGGAGTTCGGATTCGTAGAGACCCTCCACGACGATGTAAGGGAAATGGCCCTAAGGGCCTCGGAACTCTTAGATGCCCCACAGGTCAAAGGGGGCGAGTACACCGTTGTCTGCGACCCGGTGCTGGCCGGGGTGTTCGTACACGAAGCCTTCGGGCATCTTTCAGAATCGGATTTCGTCTATGAGAACGAAAAGATGCGCCAGATCATGGTGCTGGGCCGGACCTTCGGCGGCAGGCATTTGAACGTCGTCGACGGCGCGGCGGTGCCGAATTTGCGCGGCAGCTTTAAGTACGATGACGAGGGCACTCCCGCCAGCCGGACTTATCTCATCAGAGAGGGTAAACTGGTGGGCAGGCTCCACTCCCGGGAGACGGCAGCCAAAATGGGCGAACAGCCCACCGGCAACGCCCGGGCCATTAATTACCAGTACCAGCCCATCGTGAGGATGACCAATACCTTCATCGAACCGGACGGTACATCTTTTGAAGACATGATCAGCGATATCAAAGAAGGGGTTTATGCCCGCAACTGGTATGGTGGCATGACCTCCATGGAGATGTTCACCTTTTCCGCCGGTGAGGCCTACATGATTCGCAACGGCAGGGTCGCCGAGCTGGTGCGTCCGGTGGTGCTTTCGGGGAACGTCTTTACCACCCTGGAGAACATCGATGTCATCGGCAACGATCTGAGCATGAATGAGGGGGGAGGTTGTGGAAAGGGAGGGCAAAGCCCATTGCCGGTTTCCAACGGCAGCCCTCATATCCGCATCAGGAACTGCCTGGTAGGGGGAGGGAGTTGAGTCGGGGATCAGGGATCGGGGATCAGGGATTTAGGATGGGTGATCGGATGGTTTAAAATTTTCCTCTTGTTCCCTTTTACCGAAGGGAAGTGAAAGGGAATCGATGACTACCGAGCCTTTAGCAGAAAAAGCCAGGCACCTGCTGGATGCCAATGCCCGCAGAGGTAAGGGCTATTATTACACGGCTCCCTCTCCTAAAAAATATCCCCACCAGTGGTCCTGGGATTCCTCCTTCCATGCTATCGTCAATTGCCGCCTGGGGAGGCCCAATCTCGCCAGGGAGGAAATACTGACCCTGCTGCAGAACATGTCGCCCGAAGGGGTTCTTCCTCACATTATCTTCCACGGCCGGGGCTTGAGGAATCTAACGGAGCAGTTGCTTCGAAGTTACTGGCCCCGACCCGGCCGCTCCCCGCTGGTGCAGCCGCCAGTGGCGGCCCTGGCGGTTAAGGAAATCTGGGAAAGTACCGAGGATAGCACCTTTCTGCACGAAGCTCTCCCTTTCCTTGAGAGGCACTTTAACTGGCTGGAGGCCAGCCGTCGTTTTGGCCGGTCACCTCTGGTATCCATAATCTCGCCGTGGGAGAGCGGACTCGACCACAAGCCCGTTTTCGATGAAGTGCTCGGCAGGGTGGTGAACCTTCCTCTGGGCCGATACATTGCCCTTTACACCATGGAATTGAGGCTGGCCAGGCACAAATATGATTCGAAAGAAGTCCTTAAACGGGGTTATTTCAATGTCCGCGAGGTGCTGTTCAATACCATTTATGCCCTGGGCATGGATGCTCTGGGGGAGATGCTTAAGGCCACAGGCGAGCTTTCGAAGGCGGATCTCTTCCGAAACCGCGGCCGTGATGTGGGGAAAGCAATCCTGGAGGAATGCTATGACAATGCCACAGGGCTTTACTACGATATTGACGTGAACAACAATAGTTTCATCGGCCAGCCGAGCATCTCCTCGCTGATGCCCCTGGCATTGAGTAATGTGCCCCGCTCCAGGCTTGAAGCGATGATCAGGCATCTAACCGACACGAGCGAATTCTGGCTCCCATTCCCGGTCCCCTCCGTTCCCCGGAACGGCCGGCACTTCGAGCCTCAAAATCAAAGATACCTCTGGCGGGGGCCGACCTGGATCAACACCAACTGGCTGCTGGTCAACGGGCTCAAAAAACACGGCTACCCTGAGCTTGCCGACGCAATAGCGGAATCGAGCCGGAAACTGGTAGCGCAGTCAGGTTTTCGAGAATACTATAACCCTTTAACCGGCGAGGGCGGTGGCGAAAAGGACTTCGGCTGGTCTACTCTGGCTGCCATAATGTGATTTTATTCCTTCTGCTATTGATAACCCTCTTTCGGATGCCGGGAAATAAAGGACTTTCTTGAAGAGCCTGCCATATTCGGATAGAATGAGTTTGATATCCCTTGGGAGTAAGATATGAAAATTCCGAGATGTAAAGGGGCTAACGACCTGATGCCGCAGGATATGCTGCGATTTCGTCGCATAGAAGAGGTGTTTCGAACTTGGTGCCTGGCCTGGGGTTATAAGGAAATCCGAACCCCCACCCTGGAATACCTGCACCTTTTTACCTCGGCAGGGACGCTCACTCCCGAAATGCTCAGCCGGGTATACACTTTTCTGGACTGGGACGGATGGAGCGGTGAGCGAGTGGTCTTGAGACCGGACGGTACCATTCCCACCGCCCGGTTCTATGTGGAAAACATGCTCGATGTGCCCGTGGCCCGGCTCTGCTACGTGGAGAATATGTTCTCATTCGAGGGAACAGGGCAGAAATCGAGGGAAAGATGGCAGTGCGGGGCCGAGTTGATCGGGGGAACGGAACCGGCAGGGGATGCCGAGCTTATCATGCTGGCCCTGGAGATACTCAATAATCTGAGTACGACGCCGGTAAGTGTGAAAATTTCCCACGTAGGGTTGTTCAAAACGCTGCTCAATGAGATGGGCCTTGACGATGAGGAACAGGCCCACCGGCTCAAGGAAATCCTCGCCGGCGATACCAGCATCCTTAACGAAATCGAATCTCAATCACCAACCGTCAAGAGATTCCTCAACCTGCTGCTTGACCTTCGGGGCAAATCCTCCGGCTTTATGGAAAATCTAAAAAGTGTTCTGCCGAAAAATTTGAAGGCGGTCAAACCTGCTATAGAAGACCTTGAGCAAATAGCCGAGCTGATGGACGGCATGGGGCAGGACTATGAGATCGATTTTGCTTCAGGGGAAGGGTTTGAATATTACACCGGCATGGTTTTTCAGTTCTACAGCAACGGCAAACTGCTTGGCAACGGAGGCCGCTACGACGAACTGATCCCCCTCGTAGGTGGGGACAGTGCTCCCGCTTCCGGTTTTGCCCTCTTTACCGAGCGGATCGATCCGGTAAGAATCGAAGAAGTTGAACACGGGCCGGTAAAGATACTGCTTAACTGTAAGATCGAGCCGATCGAAGGGATGAAGAATCTGTTTGAAGTTGCCAGTGTGCTGCGGGCTGAAGGATACATAGTCCAGATAGACTTCGGGGAAGAAAAGCCGGTTGATTACCACTGGCTCGTCTCCTGTGAGAAAAAGGGAAAGCAAATACGATTCAGCTTAACAGATATGACCACCGGCGAGGAACAACCGGGGCTTTCCCGCAAACGGCTCCTGGAAGCTCTAAAAGCGGGAGCAACAAAATGAGTCTGAAGCTGGCTCTCCCCAAGGGCTGGATTCAGGGATATACGGCTGCCTTTCTCGAAAGGGCGGGGTTCGATTATATTGGTTACGCGGAATCGAGCCGTTCTTACCGTCCCCAATCCCGGGCGTTTCCAGAGCTGTTCACCAAGGTCCTCCATGAAAAGGATATCGCTATCCAGGTTGCCAGCGGCAATTATGACCTGGCTATCTGCGGCTCTGACTGGACCCAGGAGCTGGTAGTCAAGTATCCCAGTGATGATATCGTCAAGGTAAGAGATCTGGGATACGGGCAGCGCGAGCTTTATTTGTGCACCAGCAGATTTTCGGGTCTGCATTCGGTGGAGGACGTCAAGTCAATGCCCGGTCCCGTGCGCATCGTCAGCGAGTATCCTAATCTGGCTGAGGCTTTCGTGCTGAAGCTCCAGTTGCCCAATTTCCGTATATTCCCGGTATGGGGAGCCACCGATGTCTATCCCCCGGAACATGCCGACCTGGCCATCGTTTCGGCAGCATCGGAAGAAGAACTGGGAGCAAAAGACCTCATCCCGATAGCCAGCATCCTTTCCGGCAATGCCTGGCTTATTGCCAACCGAAACAGCCTGGAGCGGAAAGACCTCAGTTCACTGCTGGCGCCATTTTACAAAACCAACCCGAGAGTAAAGGAAGAGGAGGAGGAATTGACCATTTCCGAGATTGATTCGGAAGATAAGTTCGAATTCTCTCTTTTCCCCGCCGATGTGGTCTCGCTGGCACTGGCCGACGGGCATCAGCAATCTCACACGGTTAGCTTCCTGAAAGAGGCGGGCTTCAAAGTGAAGGGTTATCGGTCTCCCCTTCCTACCAGGAGGCCGAGCCCTGTTTTTGAGGGGGTGAATGTTAAGGTAGTTCGACCTCAGGATATGCCGCTGCAGGTGGCCAACGGCAACTTCGACCTGGCGGTCACCGGCCGGGACTGGCTCACCGACCAGCTATACCGGTTCCCTTCAAGCCCGGTTGAGGAACTGCTGAACCTGGGATTCGGACAGGTGCGAATCGTGGCAGTGGTCCATAATGATTTGCCTGCTGATAGTACCAGTGAACTGAGAGAGCTCCTGCAGTCGGGAGAGATTCCGGTTCTGCGAATCGCTTCCGAATACATGCATATCGCCGATAAATACGCCCGGGATAATCACCTCTCACCCTATAAAGTAATCCCCTCATGGGGAGCCACCGAGGCCTTTTTGCCTGAGGACGCCGACGTGCTGATTGAGAACACCGAGACCGGAAGCACGCTAAAGAAGAACAACCTGAAGATAATCGAAACCCTGTTTGAATCGACGGGCTGCCTGATCGGCAATTCAAACAGCCTGGTCGACCCGATTAAGAAAGACCGGATCGGCAAGCTGGTCAAGGTATTTGCAAAGGGATTGACTGAATCGGTCCCGGGAGTAAGCGGTTGAGAATAATACGTGATATGGAAACTGCCAGGTCCACCCTGCTCAAACGCTCGCCCGCCGGGACAGTGGAACTCCCGCCGCAGGTGAGCAAAAGGATAAGCGAGGTGTTCGGTCGTAAACTTAAGGCCGAAGAAGTCGTGACCCGTATTGCCGAGGATATCCGGCAGAGAGGCGATGCGGCCGTCTTTGAATACATCGAAAAACTGGACGGGGTGAGACTGGAGCGGCTTGAGGTTCCCCGCGATGAGATCGAATCGGCCGACAAGAAAGTGGACAAAAATTTACTGGCCTCGCTTCAAATCGCCGCCCGGAGGATCGAGGATTTTCACCTGCGCCAACTCGACCTGCTGCCACTGGGTCGAACCGAGCTTGGCGAAGGAGTCGGCCAGATGCTGGCACCGCTCGAACGGGTCGGGGTGTATGCCCCGGGAGGGACGGCATCCTATCCCTCTACAGTGCTGATGACGGCCATACCGGCCAGGGCGGCCGGGGTCGACGAGGTAATCCTGGCAACCCCTCCCCAATCTAACGGCCATGTCCCTCCGCTTACCCTGGCGGCAGCTCAGATGGCCGGGGTCGACCGGCTTTTTTCAATCGGGGGGGCGGCGGCCATAGCCGCCCTCGCCTTCGGGGCCCAGTCCGTTCCCAGGGTCGATAAGATTTGCGGGCCGGGGAACATTTTTGTGATGCTGGCCAAAAAACATCTTTTTGGGACGGTAGCCATCGACGGGCTCCAGGGACCAACGGAAACCGTGGTGGTGGCTGACGATTCCGCCAACCCCGTCTCCTGTGCGGCAGACCTGCTGGCCCAGGCCGAACACGACGAGCTTTCTTCGGCCATCATGATTACCACCTCCGAGTCGCTGGCGGGAGCGGTCAGCGCCGAGGTCGAGCGCCAGGCTGGTGATATTTCCCGAAAACAAATCGCTCTCAAATCGCTCGAGCAGCGGGGAGGGATCGTGGTAGCGGGCAGCATGGATGAAGCTGTCGAACTGGTCAATGCCTATGCCCCGGAGCACCTCTGCCTGATGGTGAAGGATGCTGATTCGGTTGCTGCCGGAATTCGCCATTCCGGCGGTATTTTCATCGGTGAAAGTTCTCCCGAGGTGCTGGGCGACTACGTGGCCGGGCCCAGTCACGTGATGCCTACCGGCGGCACGGCCCGCTTCAGCTCGCCGGTGAATATCCTCGATTTCCTCAAGGTTACCAGCCGGGTTGAGTTGAGTGATGACTCGTTCAAAAAGCTTGGCCCTCATGCCGAAGCCATCGCCGAGGCGGAAGGCCTCACCGCCCATGCCGAAGCGGTCAGGAAGCGAAAAGGGGAAACCCCGTGATGTTTCAAGCTCAGGTTAACTTGAGCGTTTGTTCTCTCCCGGCTTTATATGTTATAGTGAAAAAGCTCCTTTAATTGTATGTTCACTTGCGAGGTTGGAAATGAGAGGTATTTCCAGGATCGATTCCCGCAATACCCACGGATGGTTCGTGCGCGTATATCGTGACGGCGAAGTACACTCAAAGATGTTCAGCGACGGCGTCCACGGCGGCAGGCAGACGGCACTGGAGAGGGCTATCGAATACCGCGATGATTACGAACGCAAAAACCCGGCGAACTCCATTAACTTCCGTGTCCGGCACAAGCCCCAGAAGAACAACAAAACCGGGGTTATCGGGGTATCGGAGACATACAGCCTTTCCAGAAACGGCCGCAAGCTGCCCTGCTTCAGTGTCAGCTGGTGTCCGCGCAAGAAATTCCCCCGCTCCAAGAAATTCTACCACCACCATTACGCCTCCCGTGAAGAGGCCCTGAAGGCGGCCGCGGAGTTCCGCAAAGCGCGCGAGGAGGAAATCCGCCAGGAAGTCGAACCGTAACTGGCAGAGGAGAGAACCATGACCGAATCCAGCCGAATCCAGCAAATTTCCGATGAGCTTGAAATCCGCAACATCCTCACTCTCTATTGCACTTCCCTGGACTCCAAGCGATACGACGGGCTTGATACCGTATTTACGCCCGATGCCTTTATCGACTACACCGCGGCGGGGGGGATCAAGGGGGCCTACCCGGAGGTCAAGGCATGGCTGGAGAAGGCCCTGGCCCTTTTCCCCATAACTCAGCACATAGTGACCAACTTCGATATTCGGATTCAGGGAGATGAAGCTGTCTCCCGGTGTGTATTTTACAATCCGATGGTCATGGGAACCGGCGAGTCAGAACAGCAGATGTTCTTCGTGGGGGGTTACTATAACGACAAGCTTACCCGCACGCCCGAAGGATGGAGAATCGCCGAACGAATAGAGGAATCCGCCTGGCAATACGGTATGTTCCCTCAGCCCGGCTCGATCCCCAAGCAGCCATGATAACCAGGGAAGATTATGGGGCTGATAAGAAAAAGCGTTGAAAGAAGAAGCACGGAAAGGATGCCCGACCTTGAGTTCAGGCTCATGGACTGGGGATACACTGCCATCGATTTTTTCTACCCCTACGTCAGAAAGCGGGCGGGGAAATTCGGAATCGGGGAAGGGATGACGGTGGTCGACTACGGCTGCGGGCCCGGCAGGTACACGGTCAGGTTCGCCGCCATAGTTGGGGAGAGAGGGAAAGTCTATGCCGTGGATATCCACGAACTGGCCATTGCAGCCGTCAACAGGAGAATCAGGAAACAGGGCTTCAGGAACGTGGAGCCGATACTCGCCGAAGGGTACAGGAGCCAAATCCCTGATGAGGCGGCAGATATAGTATGCGCTATCGACATGTTCTTCATCATCAAAGACCCCTCTGAGTTCCTGGGAGAACTGAAGAGGATTACCCGAAATGACGGGATGCTGGTGATCGACGACGGCCATCAGCCCCGCGACGTTACCCGGCAGAAGGTTCTCGATTCCGGATACTGGACCATTTTCGAGGAAAGCAAGGACCATTTGAAATGCCGCCCCCTATCGAGCACGGCATAAACCCCGGCGGGAATCCAGAAGACTTAATCATGTCATTCCCGCGAAGGCGGGAATCCAGATGGGTGATCGGGGAGTGGATTCCGGCTCGGAGGACTTCAATGACATATCATTGTGTTATGATTAAAAGCATGAAGGGCGGGCAGTAACAATCAGGCCGGCTGGCAAGGGAGGCAGCAAATATGGATATCGAGGCTTTCGTACTTTGTGACGCGGCTACCAATTATCAGGGAAGATTAAATATTCTGGGGACTTTCGACAGCATCTGGGTCAGGCAGCTACCCGCATCCCACCCGCATTGTGCCGTGGCCCTCAGGCTGAGGTTTTCCCGCATCGAAGAGGGGGAGCACAAGGTCAAAATAAACATAATCGATGAGGACGGCCAATCGATTGCGCCTCCGCTGAATGCCAATGCCAACCTTGTCTTCAAAGAGAATTCCGAGAACTCAGTGGCCACCAACCTGATTATGAATGTAAACGGCCTCAAGCTGGAGAAATACGGCAACTTTGCGGTGGACCTGGCCATAGACGGAAGGCAGGAGGCCTCGCTCCCTCTCAAGGTCAGGAAACCCCCTGAAGCCGAGCAGCCGCCCGAGCAATGACCCTCTCGCAGAAATTTTGCATCAGGTGAGAATCGTTCTCTCCCGCTAGCGATTTATGATAGAATACACCCGTTATGCCTGAGAACATACTGGTTGGTGTTGCCTGGCCTTATGCCAACGGGTCGCTGCACCTGGGGCACCTGGCCGGGGCTTATCTTCCCGCCGATATCTTTGCCCGTTACCATCGCCTTAAAGGGGACAATGTGTTGATGGTCTCCGGCAGCGATATGCACGGCACGCCCATCACCCTGAGCGCCGAAAAGGAGGGGATCAGCCCCGAGGAGGTTGCCACCCGCAATCATAACGGATTCCTGGATTCGTGGCAGAAGATAGGAATCTCCTTCGACCTTTTCACCTCCACCCACACACCCAACCACACTGATGTGGTCCACGATATGTTCCTCACTTTGCTGAATAAAGGGTATCTATACAAAGACACCATGCCTTCGGCCTATTGCCCTAACTGTAACCGGGCGCTTCCCGACCGTTACGTAGTGGGAGAATGTCCCCATTGCCATTCGGCCCAGGCCCGGGGAGACCAGTGTGACGAGTGCGGCAAAACCCTCAATCCAAACGAATTGCTGAATATTCAGTGCGCCATATGCGGCAACCCCCCCGAGATCAGGGAATCGGAGCATTTCTTCCTGAAGCTCTCGGCTTTCAGCGACCAGCTTACCGGATGGGTGGGTGAGCAGACTCAGTGGAAACCGAGTGTGGCCAACCTTACCATGCGCTACATCAAAGAAGGTTTGCAGGACAGGGCAATCACCCGCGATATCGAATGGGGGGTCCCCGTTCCCGTCGAAGGATTCGAGAACAAACGCATCTACGTCTGGTTCGAAGCCGTCATCGGCTACCTTTCGGCCAGCAGGGAATGGGCCAAAAACAGCGGTAATGCTGAAGCGTGGCACAGTTTCTGGGAGGGCGATGCCCGCTCATATTATTTCATTGGCAAGGATAATATTCCTTTCCATACGCTGATCTGGCCGGCGATGCTGCTGGGATACGGTAACCTCAACCTGCCCTACCGCGTTCCCGCCAACGAATACCTGACCCTGGAGAGCCGGCAGTTTTCCACCAGCCGGAACTGGGCGGTCTGGCTCCCCGATTACCTGGAGCGCTACGATCCCGATCCGCTGCGCTATATCCTCTCGGTAAATATGCCGGAAACCGGCGATACCGATTTCTCCTGGCGGGAATTTATCCGACGCAACAACGGCGAGCTGGTGGCTACCTACGGGAACCTGGTCAACCGGGTAATCAACATGATCTATAAAAATTATGATGGGCACGTTCCCGAAATCGGGGAGCTCGATGCTGCCGACAACGAGCTCCTTAATTCGGCAAGAGGAACCCTGACAAGTGTGGCAAATTCCATCGACAGCTGCCGCTTCAAGGAGGGGATAAAGACCGCCTTTGCCCTGGCCCAGCAGGCCAACAAGTACATCGATACCAAATCCCCCTGGAAAACGATTAAGGAGGACAGGGAGGATACGGCCAGGACGCTGAGTGTAGCGCTGGGGGCTGTCTCCTGCCTCAAGACGGTGCTGCATCCTTACCTGCCCTTCAGTTCGGCAAAAGTCCATCACCTGCTGGGGAGCGATGGCGACGTCACGGAGGGCGGCTGGGACTTCAAGTTTCCCCTCACGGGACAGGCCCTGGCTAAACCAGAGCCGCTTTTTACCAAGCTGGATGAGGAGATTGTGGAAAAGGAAAAAGCAAGATTGGGTACGTAGAGCAGGGGCAATCCTCTGTGATTACCCTCATAATTCGTGCAAATCGACGGTTTTAGGAAGTAAATTTTGGAACTGGAAGCGATCCTGGCACCGGTAGAGGAGGAACTGCCACTGGTGGCCTCCAATCTGGGGAAGGTGGCCGAAGTCGACCTGCCCCAGTTTGCCGATGTAATAAAGCAGGCGCTCGGCAGCAGCGGCAAGGGGGTGCGTCCGGCGCTGACCCTGCTGGCCGGCAAATTCAACAACTTCACTCTCGAATACCTGATCCCCATGGCCACTGCGGTGGAGTTGCTGCACACCGCCAGCCTGGTCCACGATGACACCATCGATAAATCCCCCCTGCGCCGCGGCCTGCCCACCCTTTACAGCACGCTGGGAGACAACGCCGCTATCATGGCCGGGGATTACCTTTTCGCCAAATCAGCCGAACTGGCCGCCCTGCCCGGTAACCTGAGAGTGGTGCGGCTCTTTGCACGCACCCTCATGGCACTGGCCAAGGGGGAACTGGAGGAAACCCTTACCCTTTACGACTGGCACCAGAACCGCAGGGATTATTTCCGGCGAATCGAAGGCAAAACCGCCGCCCTCTTTTCCATGGCCGCCGAGTCCGGCGCTATCCTGAGCGAAGCCCATGAAAGCCATATCCAGGCGCTCAAGGATTACGGGCGCAGCATCGGCCTGGCCTTTCAGGTGGTTGATGACCTGCTGGACTTCACCAGCGACGAGGAAACGCTGGGTAAACCCGTGGGCAACGATCTTCTGCTGGGAGTGCTGACCCTTCCATCACTTATTTACCTGGAACAGCATCCCGACGGCAACCCGATTAAAAGGGGATTCGAGCAAAAAGGCGAGGGGGCGGAACTTGAGCAGGCCGTCGAGGAAATCCGGGGCTCGACGCTTATCATTCAGGAATCATTCGCCATCGCCCGGGGGCTGGTGGACGATGCCAAAGATGCCATCAACATCCTTCCCGAGAACGAATTCAGGCAGGCCCTGATGGCCCTGGCCGATTACGTATTCGAACGCAGGAAATAGGGCATTGCTTTATGGCTAAGTTCGCCCGAATCGCCATAATCCCGCTGATCCTCTTCACCTTCTTCTTTGCAAGTTGTGCCCCTTCCTCCGATGACGGCGCTTATCAGGATATCCATGCTATAGCTGACCCCCGCGAATTCAGTATCGCCGAATGGGAAATCGAAACGCTCGGCCAGCAACTGTGGGAATCGCTCAAACCCGCCTCCCGGGAGGACGCCGACGGGGCTGAGACGGTGAGGGTTTACTTTGCCTCCATCGAGCAAAATGGATATGCGGAATCGGAACTTGAGGACAGGGCCGAGCGCATCCTGGCCCGGCAGATCAGGGGTGTGCTGATTGAGGAAGGGATTACTAATCCTCTGGATAAATGGATCCCGGCGAAGATGGTCTTCCCTCCGGTCAATTTCGAGTTCGAGGCGCCGCCGAACCTGCTGGTGTTATCCCCTACCGATGAAATCAGATTGCTGAGAAGGATTACCCTCGAGCCTGGCCTTACCACCACAGAAAAAGAGGCAATCGAGTCGCAGGTCGATGCCCTGGGTTATTCCTCGCTGGTGGTGGGGCTGGGGGGTGTGGGGTTCACCTGCCCGACGATGGTCTATGAAACAGGCGATATACGCCGGGCCATCGATATAGCCGTGGAGGAGTGGTTCCATCAGTACATGGCCTTCAAGCCGCTGGGCTTCCTCTATGTTCTCGATTCCGCCGGCTGGAGGGCGGATTATGATATCATCACCATGAACGAGACGACGGCCGGTATAGTTTGCCGGGAGATCGGGGAAAAGGTGTATCAAAAATACTACGGAGAAGGAGAAGGGAAATTTCCTCCTGAAGAGCCTGATTCTGAATTCGACCTTGAGATGCGCCGCATCAGGCTGAAGGTCGATGAGTACCTCGCCGCCGGCGAGGCTGCCGCTGCCGAGGAATATATGGCCCGAATGCGGGACTTTCTGGCCTCGAAAGGTTATCATATAAGAAAGTTGAATCAGGCCTATTTTGCCTTTCATGGAACCTATGCCGACAAGCCGACTACTACCAGCCCGATCGGGCAGGACCTGCAAAAGCTGAGGGAGCAGTGCTCCTCGCTCAAACAATTCCTGGATACGGTTACCGGGATGACAGGCTGTGATGATTTGGAAAACGCTCTGGAGGAAAGGTGAAAATGAAACTGACGCTTTCCGCAGGACTCATGGCGATAATTCTTCTGGCCGCCTGTGGAGGGGGTGGGGAGGCCCCTTCCACCGAACCCCTGCCCTCTCTCAGCGCGGAGGAAATAATAGCCCAGGCCTCGCCCAGACTGGATGAGCTGGACAGTTTCCATTTCAAGTTGAGCGAGGAGGGCGGCGGGACACCGATTGCCATGGGGCTCAAGATGCTCACCGCCGAAGGCGATATCATCCCCCCGGACAGGATGAATATGAGGATCGAAGCCGAATGGTTCGGCCAGTTCGTGGAAGCGAAGCTTGTCACGGTGGGGACCATCACTTATATGACCAATCCTATAAACGGTAAATGGGAACTGCTCGATGAGGATTTCACCGCCATCACCCTCTTCCAGCCGGATACCGGCATCAAGGCGGTGATGGAAAGCGTTACCGGACTTTGCCGGCTCGATGCTGAAAAAACGGGCGGAACCCTTTGTTTCCACCTTAAAGGCGATATCGACTCCATGGTGCTGGATGCCATCGCGGTGGGCCACGCCGCCGGGGGGCTGAGTGTGGATACGGATATCTGGATAGGTTCACAGGATTTCCTGCTTCGCAAAGTGGTGTTCGATGGGAGGATAACCGAGGAGGAGGACGAGGGCATAGTCAGAACTCTGGAGCTTTCCCGCTTCAACGAGCCTATGGAAGTGGAATTGCCCAAATAGCCTTAATATATCCCCCTTGAGGGGGCGAATCAGGGTGAGGGTGAAAAATCCCCTCTCGTCGGCAATTAATCGTTATGAAAATATCCTCACGCCCAATCTCGTCGCCGAACGTCATTCTCTTCATCCTTTGCCTCGGCATCTTCAGTACTGCTATTGACCAGACGGTCATATACGGGGCGTTGAAGGACATCATGTTCGATGTCCACATGAACGTATTCGACCTCGATGCTGCCTCCTGGATTGTCACCGGTTACCTGCTGGGCTATACTGCCGTTTTGCTCCTGGCAGGCCGTCTCTCCGATGTGTACGGTCCCCGGCACCTGTTCATAGCCGGCAATCTGGTTTTCATGGGGGCTTCGGTTTTTATCGCCATGGTTGATAATTTTAACCTTATGATCGTTGCCAGGGTGCTGCAGGCAATAGGAGGAGGCACGACAGTCCCTGCCGGCATGGCCATTATTGCAGATTCCTTCCCCGGGGAAAGGAGACCCATTGCCTTTGGTATCGTCGGTGGATCGGTGGAGCTTGGTGCAGCGATCGGTCCCTCCTTTGGCGGAGCGGTAACCCAGTTCCTGGGCTGGCGCTGGATATTCTGGATCGATGTCATCATTGGTGCTCTGGTTATCTTCATGATATATTTCATGATTGCCAATAAACCGGGAGCCCGCCACAAAATCGACTACCTCGGCGGCCTGTTCATTGCCCTCGCTTTGGCTTGTTTAAGCCTTGGGCTTTCACAGCAGTTGCATCGGCCGAACGCAGAACTCTATATGGCAGGATTGGTTATTGGTTCGGCTTTGTTCTTCTACCTGTTCATGCGCAGGCTTCTGCGCGCGGAGGAGCCCCTCTTCCGTCCTTCCATGTTTCGTAATCTGGTATTCTCCTCTGCCAATCTGACCCATCTGCTTATCGGAGGTGCTTTGATTATTGCCCTGGTGGTTGTCCCGGTGATGGCTTACACCCCTCCCGTAGAGCTCAGCGACGTAGGCGTCGGGCTGCGGCTGGGGAGGCTGACCTTTCTGATTCCTCTTGGGGCGGTCATCGGGGGGTTCCTCTGCCGGAAGTTCGGCTATCGATTCCCCACTTTCCTGGGATTGCTGATGAGCAGTGCCGGTTTCTTCCTCATGAGTCGATGGACCCTCGAGGTGGCCGATCCCTGGCTTACCGTTCACCTGGTCGTCTGCGGAATCGGCTTCGGGCTGGTCATTGCCCCCATTGCCACGGCGGTGCTGAACTCGGTATCCAGACCGGAATGGGGGACCGCTTCGGCCCTGATAACGGCCATGCGCATGACCGGTATGGTAATCGGACTGGCTTTCATGAATTCACTGGGAATGGGGCATTTCCACGTGATGGCAGGTGACATCTCGGCTAAGGAAATAGAGGAGGAACTGCCTCCGCTGGCGCTGGACATCTTTCAGGATTTGTTCCTCGCCGCCGCTGTCGTGTGCCTGATAGCCATCGGCTCGGCTTTCTGGATGAAAAGGCAGGAAGGACATCTGAACATGGAGAATCATTGACACCATCCTGAGCTCCCGGTTAAGATAATCGTGAGTTCAAAATCACCCGGAGGCTGAAAATGAAAATCAAACCATTGCTGCTTATGTCAATCACCATCGTGATGGCACTGGCCTTGCTGGCTGCCTGTTCCGATTCCGAGGATACCGGTGAGGCTGTGGATACCCGGACACCTACCCCGGCACAAACCACCCCCTCCCCAACGGCCCCGGAAGCACCTGCTGCCAATCCCGTTGCCATAGTCAAAACCAATATGGGCGATATCACCATTGAGCTTTTCCGGGATAAGGCCCCGATAACGGTCGACAATTTCATCAAGCTGGCAAAAGAGGGTTTCTACGACGGCATCATTTTCCACCGGGTGATAGATGATTTCATGATTCAGACCGGCGATCCCACCGGTACCGGCAGGGGAGGGCCAGGGTATAAGTTCGAAGATGAATTTCACCCCGAGCTTCGGCACGACGGGCCCGGAATTGTTTCGATGGCCAACAGCGGGGCAGATACCAACGGAAGCCAGTTCTTCATTACCCTGAAGGCCACCCCCTGGCTGGATGCTTACGATAACGCGGGCAATCTCAAAAACTGTGCCAGCCCCCGGGTTTCCTGTCATGCCGTTTTCGGCCGGGTGATGGAAGGCCAAGAGGTGGTTGGGCAGATCGGTGCGGTCAAAACCGATGCCAGCAATCGTCCTGTTAACGATGTGGTGATGGAGCAGGTTCTAATTGAA
This sequence comes from Dehalococcoidia bacterium, assembly GCA_046498265.1. Classification (GTDB taxonomy): domain Bacteria; phylum Chloroflexota; class Dehalococcoidia; order SZUA-161; family SpSt-899; genus JBGLNL01. The sequence goes on from JAWOBB010000071.1 coordinate 28,086, forward strand.
GAGTAAACCCGGTAACCATATATTAAACGACTGCTGCCGCTGCTTTCATTTTGTATTTATATCCCTCCAATCAAAGTTCGGGCTGCAATCCCATCCTTTTTCAAGAGGTCGATGAGTCCCGTTGACCGCAATTCCCTTTCCAGTAAATATCGCACATATTCATGCAATATTTCCTCCATTTCTCTGGCCAGTTTTCCCCTGATGCGCAACTGGCTGGCCCGGGCATACTCACCGCGCTGGAGCAGGCGCAGCACTTTGAGCGCATCGACCGAAACAGTTCGAACCAGCGGCTCGGTGTGAGCGCAGCTGGGGCAGAGAACCCCTCCGCCGCTTGAGCTGAAGAAGTTCTCTATGGGCTCGAGGGGAGTCCTGCAGTGCAGGCATTCATAAAGCTCGGGGCGATACCCTACATATCCCAGTAACTGGATTTCAAAGTAGCGGAAGAGGAGGTCTGCCCGCTGCGTCCGGCTCAAGTGTTTGAGGGCATCGAGCAGGAGTTTGTAGACCGGATAGTTTTCGATGTGCTCCGAGGTGAAGGCATCGGTTAATTCGACGAGATACATGGCTTGAGCTGTAAGCTGAAGGTCATTGTGAAGGGGAAGGAAGGACTCGATTACCTGGCTCTGGTTGATTACTTCCAGATTCCGTCCCCGGGAGAGCATCAGGGAACACTGAGTGAGCGGTTCCACGTGCCCTCCCAGCTTGCTTTTGGTCTTACGAACCCCCCGCGCCACCGCCCGGACCTTTCCCCTGTTGGGGGTGTAAATGGTGATGATTCTATCCGCTTCGCCCAGGTCAATATGCTTGAGAATGAGGGCCTCGGTCTTGTAAGTTCTCGGTGCAGGCATTTTTTGACCAGCTTTCAGTTATCGGTTTGCCGGTTATGCCCCCTCAAATCTCTCGCCGACCCTCAATTGCTCGTCCTAAAGTGATTTCGTCGGCGTATTCGAGGTCGCCACCTATAGGAAGTCCCCGTGCCAGCGAAGTTACCTTTACCTCCAGGGGCAAAAGCAGCCTCTGGAGGTACATGGCGGTGGCTTCCCCTTCCAGATTGGGGTTGGTAGCCAGAATGATCTCTTCGACGGTGCCGTCTTTCAGCCGTTCCAGCAATTCCCTGATTTTCAGATCGTCCGGGCCGATTCCTTCCATAGGGGAAATCACCCCGTGCAGCACGTGGTAAAGCCCTTTGAACTGAGCGGTTCTTTCGATGGCAAGTATATCCAGCGGCTCTTCCACGACGCAGATGGTTGAAGCGTCTCGGTCCGGATTCTGGCAGATGGCACAGGGGTCGGTATCGGTCAGGTTTTGGCAAACGGAACAGAGGGTGATTTGCTCTTTGACGGCAAGGATGGCCTCGGCCAGCGAGCGAGCGCCCTCTTCGGGGATACGAAGGATGTGGTAGGCAAGCCGAGCCGCGCTCTTCGGCCCGATGCCGGGCAGTTTGTGGAATTCCTCAATCAGCCGGGCGACCGGTTCAGCGGCGGTTCCGTATCGGGAAGTCAAAGCTTCTCATTCCTCATCTTCAATTTTTTTGAAGAGGTCGAGGGATTTTTTGCTGTAGGGGATCTCATAAAACTATAATCCCGGTATGTTGAGCCCGCCGGTCAGCGCTCCCATCTTCTTTTCGGCCATTTCCCTGGATTTCTGGGTGGCCTCTTTGAGTGCTGCCAAGATCATATCTTCCAGGAGTTCAACATCTTCAGGGTCGACCACCTCCGGCGAAATTTTGATCGACTGCACCTCCTGGTGGCCGGTCATCACCACAGTTACTGCACCGCCTCCTGAGGTAGCCTCAATGGTAGTGTTCCCCAGTTCCTCCTGGGCCTTGAGCATCTTCGCCTGGAGCTGCTGGGCCTGTTTAAGCATCTTCTTATCCATCACCGTATATACTCCTCGTTGATGATTCGGGCTCCATGAGCCATGGCCTCTTTTACCAAAGGGCTCTCGCTGAGTGGCGGGGGAGCCTGTCTGTTCTCTTCCCCTATTGTAATACAGTCCACTGTGTATCTGGTGCCGAATACTTCTTCCAGTTTATCCGCTAAGGCACTCGTGATTCTGGAATCTTCAACCTTGCCTTTCTGGAAACCCGATTTGGCATAGAAACCCAGCTTAAGTGTGGTTCCTTCTACAGCCACCGGCTCGCAGGCGTTACGAAGCAAAGCATCGATGTTTCCTATGGTACCTTTACATGCTTTGAGAAATTCAGGCCAGTGCTGTTTGATATGTTCGATATCGGATAAACCCTCCGGTTTGGAAATCCTCCGGACCGGTTCCGGTTCGGGTACAGGTGGGGTGGCAATTGGTTCCTGTGATTGGGAAGCGGCGCTCTTTACCGGCGCTTGCGTTTTTGCCTTTTTCGGCGGGGTGGTGGTTTTTGGCCCCGGTTCAGCTTTACTTGCTTTTTCCGAGGGAGAGGAGAAATCGACCAGCGCCAGCTCGAGGGGCAAGGTCGATTGCGGACTGAAGCGGAAATCGGCCCGGGCAAAAAGCTTGATGGCTCGGGATATCTCTTCCAGCGAAACGTCCGCCCCGGCGGCCTTCATTTCCTCGATTTCCTCGGGAGTAAGTTCGAGGGTGTCGGCGGCCCCGGCCTTGATGAGCATCATATTACGAAGGATGTCGGTCAGTTCCCGATTGAACTGGCGCAAATCCAGTCCGTCGGCGGCGGCATTATTTATGATTGCCATCCCGCCGGAGATATCGCGGCTCAGGATTGCACCTGTCAGGTCTTTGATGCGGGCATCACCGGTAAGTCCAAGCTCTGAGCGTACGTCTTCCAGATTGATATTCGGCCCATGATAGGCGACCATCTGCTCCAGCAGGTTTTCGGCATCGCGCAGGCTGCCGGTGGCGCTCCTGGCAATGAGTGCCAGGGCTTCTGGTTCCGCAGTGATCCCTTCCGCACCAGCAATATGTTCCAGCCGCTTTATCATGTCATTCAGTGGAATGCGGCGCAGGTCGAATCGCTGGCAACGGGAAGTTATCGTAGGCGGGACTTTGTGCACCTCGGTGGTGGCCAGAACGAAGATAACGTGTTCCGGTGGCTCTTCGAGCGTTTTTAGCAGAGCATTGAAAGCGGAGGTGCTCAGCATGTGCACTTCATCGATGATGTAAACCTTATATTTGGCTGAATTGGGAGCGAAATTGACTCTCTCCTTCAGCTCGCGGATATCATCCACACCGGTATTCGAGGCAGCGTCGATTTCGATCAGGTCGACGGCTCGCCCCTCGTTGAAGGCCCGGCAGCTGGCGCACTCGTTGCAGGGTTCGCCGGTCTTGATCTGGAGGCAATTGGCTGCTTTGGCCAGTATGCGCCCGGTGCTGGTTTTACCGGTTCCTCTAGGCCCGAAAAAGAGGTACGCATGGGCCACCCGGCCGGTCGCCAGGGCGTTGAGCAGGGTTCGGGTGACCGGCTCCTGGCCCACCACCTCGGCAAGGGTTCGGGGGCGCCACTTGCGGTAAAAAACCTCTGCCATCAGGGGTGCTCCTCGCGATGGAGTCCCGGTTTATTCGAAGCAGTCGTGGCCGCCAGGACGGCATCTATTTGTTCCAGCATTTCCTCTTTCGCCTGGGGCAGCCTGCCGTTGAGGGGAAGGTAATTGGAAACGTGATCGGAGACGAATTCCGAATTGACCTCCAGCAGCTCGATGAGCAACCTCTCTTCCCGTAGTACTTCTTCGGCGGATACCTGGCGGAATTCTCCCCGGTCAACGGCTTCCTGAAGCGGCGTGCCGGAGAAGACGATGAGAGTGCGGACCCGGATGAAATCGGGGTCGATAGCATTGAGCACCCGGGCAGTCCCCCGGGCGTGCTGTTCCCACCTGTCCTTGCCACCCATTCCCAAAATTACATATTCGGAGAGGGAGATGTCGGCTGCCTTGATCTTCCTCCCCGCCTCGATCATCTCCTCGGCGGTAGCGCCCTTATCGATGAATTGGAGCAGCTCGTCATCGCCGGTCTCAAGCCCCAGGTGGAGACGAGTAAGTCCCGCCTGGCGGAGGCGGGTCAGCTCTTCGGAGGTTTTCATTAAGGCCGTCTTGGCCCGGCCATAGCTGGTCACGCGCTCCAGGGTAGGAAAAGTCTCGTACATGAATTTAACCACTTCCTCCAGGTCCGAGCTTTTCATGATGAGGCTGTCGGAATCTCCTATGAAAGCGGTTTTGACACCTTCATCGCTCAACCACAGGACGCCGTTGGAGGCGGCCACCCGCTCGACCTGATCTGAGTAACCGTTCTGCTCGGCCCAGGCAACAATCTCGTCGGCCAGCGCCTTCATATTTCGAATATCCTCTTTGATATCCTCCACCGGCCGCAGCTCAAGCTTTTCCCGGTTCCAGTGGACCCCGTAGCAGAAAGCGCAGCGGTTCCAGGGGCAGTTTCGGGTGGCCCTCACCAGCAGGGAAGAGGCCTCGCTGGGGGGACGAAAAGGCGGCGTTTCGAAGCGGATCATTTCATGTCCATGATATCAAGGGGGTAGAGGGGGGTCAAGAAAGCAGCGGTGTGGCTAGGGGGCTTCCTGGTGGAGGGTTCCTTTGGCATCGATCCAGTAGCGATAGTCTGTAGTATCTAGCCCGATGATCTCATTGAGCGGCGTGATGCTGCCGCTCTTTACATAACTATCGGCTATATCGAACAGGCCGCCGTCGGTCATATCCCTGGTTGCTTCGGCCTCGGTGCCGGCAAAATCCTCGATGCGACCATCTGCCTGAACTCCCTGAAGCGAGGTAACCCCCAGCATTTGCAGACTGCCATCATAGACATCCTCGATTTCTTCTTCCGCTCTGTTATCATCTGAAGTGCTGTGGGGAATAAGGGAGAGCACGAATATAACAGCGATCCCGACAGCAACTAAGCCTACAATTCCTCTTCCCTGATTTGTCTGAAGAAAAGGTTTGCGTTTTTTCCTGCTCATTGTCTGTTACAAACTCTCTATATATAAATTTGATTGAGGAATCTCCGCTTAAGCTCGACTCAAATAATTTATATTTTGGAGCATAAGCTAAAATGCCGCTTAATTCCCTCTCCAAAACATCTAATTGTATTATACCGTATGTCTTGGCCGATATTGCAATGCTTCCGCAACATGGGTCGAAGATATTATACTGGAGAGGTCCAGGTCTGCAATAGTGCGAGCCAGTTTGAGGATGTGATGGAACGAGCGTGCCGAAAGCGAAAGCTGTTTCACCGCTGCCTGGAGCAGGTTCTGGGCTTCTGGTTCTGTCCGGCAAAACTCGCGGATTTCCACGGGTGTCATATCGGCATTGCAGGTAAGTTCGGTTCCGTCGAAGCGCTCCTGCTGTATGGCCCGGGCGGCTTCAACCCTGCCCTGGATTACCTCCGATTTTTCATCCAGCCGGTCATCGGCCAGTTTTTCGTATTCTATTCGAGGGACTTCGATGAAGATATCCATGCGGTCGAGCAATGGGCCGCTGATGCGTTTCTGATAACGGGCTACCTGAGACGGTGAGCAGGTGCATTGTTTTACCGGGTCCCCGTAATAGCCGCAGGGGCAGGGATTCATCGCTCCGACCATCATAAAATTGGCCGGAAAAGTCACGCTGCCCTGGGCCCTGGTGATGGTGACGATTTTATCCTCCAAGGGCTGGCGCAGTACCTCCAGGTCGGCCTGCCCGAATTCCGGCAGTTCATCGAGGAAAAGCACTCCCCGGTGGCTCAGGCTGATCTCGCCGGGAGTCGGCCAGCGCCCGCCGCCTACCAGACCGACATGCGAGATGGTATAGTGCGGTGATCGGAAGGGCCGCCGGGCTACGACAGGGGTATCAGATGGGAGCAATCCACTCACACTGTATATCTTGGTGGCCTCAAGGGCTTCATGGCTGGTCATCTTGGGCAGGATGGAAGGTAGCGAGCGAGCCAGGAGGGTTTTGCCGCTTCCGGGCGGCCCACTCATCAGGATATTGTGGGCACCGGCGGCAGCCACCTCAAGGGCTCGCTTGGCATGTTCCTGGCCCTTTATGTGGGCCATGTCAGTCCCGTTATTGCACCGTTCCGCCATTTTAAAAGGGTCCTCTTCGAGTACGAATTCAGGAATGATTGAATCCCCTCTGAGATGAGAAACCAGCTGTGCAAGGGACTCTACCGGAATCACCGTTACCCCTTCGATCAAAGCAGCTTCTCTGGCATCCATGGTCGGAACGAAGAGGGGAGATAGCCCTGCCTCCTTTGCCAGTAATACCATGGGAAGGATTCCATGGGTGTGACGCAAAGAACCATCGAGGGAAAGCTCTCCCAGGAAAAGTGATTTGGAGGCATCGAACTCAACCTGTCCGGAACTGAGGAGGATGCTTACCGCGATAGGGAGATCGTAGGCCGGTCCGGCCTTTTTGAGGTCGGCAGGGGCCAGGTTCACGGTGATTCGCTTCATTGGAAAAGTACAGCCTGCATTACGAATGGCCGAGCGAACCCTTTCCCGGGATTCCTGTACCGCAGTATCGGGAAGACCTACCACCGTGGTGGCCGGTAACCCGCCGGAAATATCAACTTCCACCTCAACCAGTTGCCCTTCAAGTCCAATTACGGCCGCAGATAACACCTTTGCCAGCATCGATACAAATCATACTACCACGGTCATGGCTTGTCAATAAGGATTAAGATGTATAATTACTTGAAGACGAGGCTTGCTAAAGGCTGACAACTAGTGCTACTTATCAGCTAATGATGTTAATTCTTATCAGGAGAAAAACCGGGCAAAGCTCAAATTAGGCGGGGCAGCTAACCGATAAATTCCTTGCCGATGGGAATAATCTGAACTTCTTCGGCGGATTCCGCTTCACCAGCCAGGGAGAGGGCCGTTTCCCTGAGTTTCTCCAGCATGGCCCATAATCGCTCATATTCGGCTTTCGAAAGGGAGTTCACGATGATATTGAGGATATCCTTTTCGTTGGAAAGGTGGGCCAGGGCCTCCTGGCCCTTAGGGGTGATTATCACTTTCCTCAGCTTCTTATTGTTCCTGTAGCCCCGGCGCACCACCAGCCCGCTCTTCTCCATGCGATTCAGCAGGCCGGAGATGGTGGGGGGCTTGCGCATCATCCACTGGGCTATCTTCCCCGGCGTGGCCGTTCCCCCCAGTTCGGAGACCAGAAGCAGCAGGTGAAATTCTGCCGGAGTAAGGCCGAGATTCTTCACCTGGTTATGCCTGGCATTGAATATAGCGTTCAACGTCAGCCCGATGAGCATGAACATGTTGTACTCACGGCCCATGAAGGGGACGTATTTCCTGTAGTCTGATGCTTCTGCTGTACCTCTCTTTTTTACCACTCTCAACTCCCTTTAATTATATAGAGAAATATACTGCGAAATGTGTCCTTGACACCAAGAAAGGTTTGTGTTAAAAATATTAGCATATAAAATGTTTCGTATCCTAATTATAACACAGCTTATGGTTCGTATCAAGTTGGTAAAGCTGGAAATAAGCCGGACAGAACGAATAGAAAAGGCAGTCTGATAATCCCTCCCAAACGTTGACCTCATCAGTAGAGCGGGTGTAGAATCCAGATATTCGAAATACGTTTATGAAAGAGGGTGGAAAAATGATGAAAGAGAGAAAGATCGGGTTTTTCCTGCTGGGGATTCTATTACTGGCTTTACCCATGCTGGCTGCCTGCGGGGACGGTGAGCCATCGGAATCGGTGACGATTACTATTGGCAATCATACCGATGCCACCGGCGTTGCCTCAAACGCGATGGCCGTCATCACCATGGCACTGCAAGATACGATCGACTATTACAATGAAGAAAACCTCATTCCCGGTGTCGAACTAGAATTAGTCAATTATGACAACCAGTATGACCCGGCACGTGACGTCCCCGGCTACCAGATGCTCAAACAGGAAGGTGCAAAGGTAATATTTGGCACTGTAGCGTCAACCGGAGTTACCCTGAAGCCATTCCTGCAAAAGGACAAAATAGTGATGATTATGATGTCGCCCAACAAAGCCGCTTTCGACCCTCCGGGATGGGTTTTTGCGCTGGGAAACACCCGGTATGACGAGCAAATATTCACCCTCCTGAAATGGATTTCCCAAAACGACCCGGATTTCCCCTCTGGCAGGCCGGCTCGCATTGGTGGAGCGATGTTGAACGAGTCGGCGGGACAGGCGATTCTGGAAGCTGCCGAGGAGTATGCCAATGCCAATCCGGAGTATGATTGGGTAGAAGGATTCCTTCCCCAGTTGACCTTTAAGTGGGATAGTCAGGCAGAGGCTCTCAAGGATTGCGACTACGTTTTTCCTGCCGTACCCCCTCAGACCTTTGTTAAAGATTATCGGGAAGCGGGCGGCAGAGGTAAGTTCATCGGCACCGATGCCCATGTGGCCTTCATGGGTCAGATATATGATGCTGAGCTCTGGGACGAGATGGACGGTATGTACGCTGTCAGGCCTTTCCGATGGTGGACCGACGATTCCGAGTATACCCTGTTCACCAAACAGCTCCTTAAGGAGAATCATCCTGACAGGGCCGAAGAAATCATCCGCAACGGCGTCGGATACATCACGGTCCAGCCGGCGGTTATGTTGCTGGAGGCCATCAGGGAAACGGTGGAAGAAATGGGAGCTGAGGACTTTACATCTGAGGCCCTTTATGATCATCTACAGTCTTTCTCAATAAACTTCGACGGCTGCCACCACTCCTTTTCTCAAACCAAGCGAACCTCTAATGATTACGTTAACATTCATCAACTGGATGCCGAAAGGAAGGACTTCTTCCTGGCCCATGAGGGATGGATTCCGATTTTGACGGAACCCTAGAAGTATGGAAGAAATAATGAGCCTCGTCCCGGCCTGATCGGGGGATGATGGGTGCAGGAATAGCTGACGACCAGGTAAATTGAGCAAGGAGATAAATGAAGATATGAGCGCACTGGAAGAATTGACCAGGCTGGCCAGCGAACCGGTTAATCCGGCTATCCAGGAATGGAAATCGCAGGGTAAAAAGGTGGTCGGGTTTTTCTGCACTTATGTGCCCGAAGAGATCCTTTATGCTGCCGGCATATTCCCCTATCGAGTCAGGGCTGCAGGATGCACCAACACGAACTCGGCGGATGTTTATATGAGTCAGGTGAACTGCTCCTTTGTGCGCTCCTGCCTCGAGTATGCATTCGAGGGGAAATACGATTTCCTCGACGGAATGGTTTTCACCCGCAGTTGTGATAATATACGCCGCCTTTACGACCTGTTCCGCGTAATTATGCCCGATGCATTCCCCTTTCTGCATTTCATCGATATGCCGCACAAAGTCAACGAGGAAGCCATTATTCTTTACAGGGAATTTCTGGAGGAATTCAAAAATCACATTGAGGAATTCTTCGGGGTAGAAATCACGGATGCCAGACTGCTCGAGGCAATCAATACCTACAACGAAACGAGGACCCTCTTAAAACAGCTCTACGAGCTGCGCAAGGCCGATAACCCGCCTATCAGCGGAGCGGAGACCCTGAGCGTTACCCTTGCCTCGACCACTCTCCCTCGAGATCGGTACAACCGATTGCTCAAGCAACTGCTCGAGGAACTGGGCCAGCGGAAAGGGATCTCCGATTACAAGGCCAGGCTTTCCATAGCCGGCGGGGGTGGGTGCGATAATCCGGCATTCTATGAAATAATCGAGGAACTGGGCGGATTGATAGTCAGCGACAGCATCTGCTACGGGAGCAGATACTTCTGGGAGCCCGTGGAGACGAATGGCGACCTTTTACGCAGCCTTGCCCGGTCTTATTTGAACAGTCCCTCCTGCCCGCGAATGGTGGAAAAACTCACCGAAAGATGCGATTTTGCCCGGCAGACCGCTGAAGACTCAAAAGCCGACGGAGTGATTTTCCAGCGACTGAGGTACTGCGACCTCTGGGGAGGTGAGCAGCTCAACTTCCGTAAAAAGATGAAGGATGAGGGAGTCCCGCTCCTCTCCCTGGAAAGGGAATACTGGCTGAGCGCCACCGGCCAGCTTCGAACTCGGGTGCAGGCATTCCTGGAAAGCCTGGAGGCATAAAATGGAAGAGAAGAAGAATGTATACGAGAAAATAGCCGCCAATTTCGGCTTCATAAGAGAACTTCTCAGTTCCAGAACCGAGGGCACGAACGTTTTTGAATATCTCGGCCCTTATTTCGACAACGTGATGGAGGCAACGCGGGAGGGAAAGCCGGTTGCCTGGGTGAATTTTGGTGTGATGAGCGAACTCTTCTGGGCAATGGACGTCGTGCCCGTGGTCATCGATGCCCTGACCGGGGCAATTTCCGGCCTTGGAGAAGCCAACAGGTATATCGACCTGGGCGAAGAGCACATGGCCGATTACCTATGCTCCAATAACAAGATACTGATGGGAGCCTGCCTGGCCGGGGAGATTCCGCCCCCGATATTACTGGCACACCCTTCACATCCGTGTGATTCCAACCTGGCTACGTATCCGCAGATTGCCGATTATTTCGGGTTCCCCTATTTCTGCATCGATATGCCCTATTTCAGGAACGAGAGGAGCATCCAGTATACCGCCGGGGAACTGGGCAAACTGGTAACCCTGCTCGAGGAGACGGTGAATAGAAAACTCGACTTCGACCGGCTGCAGGAAGTAATGAAATACTCGAACCAGGCACACGAACTGGTCCTTAAGCTGAACGGGATGAGACAGCATGTTCCCTCACCCTATTCCAGTCTGGAAATGATCACCGAGTACGGGCTGCTGATGAGCCTGGCCGGTACCCCCGAACTGGTCCAATACCTGCAGAAGAAATATGACGAGTCGAAAGCCAAGATCGATAAAAACGAGGGGCACCTCGAGGAGGAAAAACTCCGCCTGGTCTGGATTTACGGGGCGGTGACATTCGATATGGGCATCTTCAACTGGCTTGAGGAAGAGTACGGGGCGGTCTCGGTCAGTCACATGAACAACAACTTCACCATCGAGCCGGTGGAGGATATCTCGACGATGGATAATATTCTCAGGGGATGGGCCAAAAAGATAGAGCTCATGCCCATGACCCGAGAGTGCGGCGGGCCGTGGGAAAACTATCTCAACGCCGCCATTGACCTTTGCCGCGATTATAAAGCCGATGCCGCTATCTTCGCCGGGCACATCGCCTGCAAATCCAACTGGGCCATCGCCAAGCTGGTCAAAGACCGCATTTATGAAGAATTAGGCGTCCCTGTTTTGAACCTACAGCTGGACCTTTTCGATTCCAGAGTCCTTTCCGGAGAAGGCATCAAGGCCGCCCTGGATAATTTTCTGAGCACGGTTGTGGAAAGCAAGAGATAGCCGGGAGAAAGTTAAGGAACCTCTGAATAAGTGGTGACTTCGGGGGTCTGGGGGTGTTCCCCAGCTTCAAACTTCCCCCCAAGATTGGGGGTTAAAGGGGATTGATCAGAGGTTCCTTAAGTAAAGACGTGGCAATGCAGAAGATAGCCATAACGGGTAAGGGCGGCAGCGGCAAAACGGCCATTACCGCCATATTGATCGAGTTGCTGGCCCGAGAGGGAAATCAGAGCATCCTCGCCATCGATGCGGATTCCTCCGGAGGCCTCCCCTTTGCCCTCGGAATGAGGGTGAAGAAGACCGTAACCCAGATACGTCAGGACATGATCGAGGACCCGTATGCCAGGGACGAAATATACCAGAGGCAGATGAGCGACGTCATGAGCGATATCGTCGAAGAAGGCAAGGGCTTTCATCTGATGGCCATGGGACGGCCGGAAGGGCCGGGGTGCTACTGCACCACCAACGAGCTGCTCAAGTACGGGATAGACCGGTTGTCGAACCGTTATGACATCACCATAGTCGATTGTGAGGCGGGCCCGGAACAGGTCAACAGGAGGATCTTAAATGGGATGGGCCTGCTGATAATCGTCACGGACATCTCCACTCGGGGCATACATGCCGCCAGGGAGATCAATGCGGTGGTCCAGGAGAATATGGATATAGAGCCGGTAAGAACGGGCCTGGTTATCAATAAATTCAAGAAGGAATCGCCAACCATAACGGGAATGATCGAAGAGGCCGGACTGGATATCCTGGGATTCGTTCCCGATGATAATAACCTGGCGGAATTCGATGCCCAGGGCAGGCCGATCACCGAGCTTCCCGGGGACTCCCCCAGCGTCCAGGCCGTGCGACAGATTTGGCAGCAAATCAACCTTTAGGAGAAACCCATGCCGATAAGCGCCAGCGAGCGCTATGCTAAAAAACGGGCTGACGTACTGAACCTGAAGATGGCCTACGTAGAGGCGGGAACGGGTGACCCGATCGTTTTTCTGCATGGCAACCCCACCTCTTCGTATTTGTGGCGCAACGTTATCCCTCACGTTGAAGACCTGGGGCGCTGTATTGCCCCGGACCTCATCGGGATGGGCGATTCCGACAAACTGCCCCGCAGCGGCCCCGAGCGCTATCGCTTCACCGAGCACCGCCAGTACCTCGATATCCTCTTAGAGCAGATTCAGGCCGACCGGAATGTGGTCCTGGTGCTGCATGACTGGGGGACGGCCCTGGGATTCGACTGGGCCCGCCGCCATCCCGAGAGAGTCAAGGGAATCGCTTACATGGAAGGAATCGTGCAACCCTATTCGATGGCCGAGTTCACCGCCCAGTTCGCCGAGCAACTGGGGAAAGGGGAATCGAAAGAGTTGATCGAAGTGGCCGAGGCGGGGTTCAAAGGCCTTCGTTCCTCCGAAGGCGAAAAGATGATCCTGGAAGACAACATGTTCGTAGAATTCCTTCTGCCCAGCCTGACGATACGCAAGCTGAACGAAGAGGAGATGGCGGCTTACCGCCGCCCTTTCCTGAACCCCGGCGAGGACCGCCGTCCGACCTTAACCTGGCCGCGGGAGATTCCCCTGGATGGCGAGCCCGCTGACGTGGTAGAAATCGTGGAAGCCTATGGCCAATGGCTTTCCGAGTGTGATGTGCCCAAGCTGCTCATCCGCGCCGAGCCGGGGGCAGCGATTCGAGGCAAAGCCCTCGAATTCTGTCAAACATGGCCAAATCAGACGGAGGTAACTGTTCCGGGACTTCATTTCATTCAGGAGGACCACCCGGATGAAGTTGGGCAGGCAATTGCCTCATGGTACCAAACTCTGTAAGGAGCTGAAATGATGGATTTACCCGATTACAGCGGCCAGTTCAGACCGGATGCCAGGCTGGGGGATTTTTCTTCCGATGCCGTCCTGGCTCTGTGGCGAACCGGCAGCCTGATTTACATGATGCTCGGCGGGCTGTGGTTCGACGTGGTCAGCGATAAGGTCGGCCTCGAGAAGGCGCTGGAGTGGGAAAAGGAGGTCTGGCTCAAGCGCGGCGGATGCGAAAACGACATCCGTGTGGCGATGGATGCCCTCAATATCCACGGTAACGATGTGGCCACCCTCCTGAAAGCGTTCCAGTTCGCCCCCGGCGAGGCGGGATGGATCGATATCGAGTGCGAGTTGAAGAATCCGAACCACGGGATCCTCACCGCCACCCGATGCCCGGCCCTGGAAATCTTCGAGGCAACCGGGGATAGTGTCCGCCAGAAACATGCCTGTGAGGATATCTGCGTACCGGGAATGCAGCTCACCGCCGAATACATCAATCCCGAGATGAAATGCCGGGCACTCAAGTTGCCGCCAAGAAAGGATAAGGACGGCATCGCCTGCCGGTGGGAATTCACACTGAATTCAGATGGTAAAGAAGAAAAGTGAGCACGGGAAATATCATCCTCTTTGTTTTCGGGGCCATCGTAATCTCGATAGCTATCGGGCTCACCGTGGCGGGCGGAACGATGATCTGGGTTGACCGGGCTATTGCCGACGAGGAAGGTTACCTGACAACTAAAGCAGTTAAATTTGATACCGGCTCCTCGACCATCGTGGCCGAACCGGGTGACATACCAATAGGACATGGGGGAAAATTGAGTGGCGGCGATATTGTGAGTTTTCGGGTAGAGCCGTTTGAAAGCGGAACTGAGGGGAGTATTCTGGGGATCATTACCATGTTAAGCGGGGAACCAGAGGACGAAAGCGTCGACTTGCATGTAGTGGTTCGAGCCAGAGTTTCCTGGCTGTTTGAAGTTGGCCTGGGATTGCTCATTGGCGGATTGGTCGTATTATTCGGGGGTGCCATCGCCGTGTTCTTCGCCTTACATAATAAGAAAACGAAAGGAGTTTAGAATGACATCGAAAGACATCTACGAGGACCTGTACGAAATGTACTCCATCTTCAACGTCCACATGGTCAAGGACACCTTTGTGGAAGTGCTGCGTGCCCAGTTCACGCCTGAAGAGGCGGAGGTGGCTATCAAGGTCGGTTTTGACGGGGGGAAAATCGAGCAAGTGCAGCAGAAGGTCGGTATGGAGAAGGGCAAGCTGAAAAAGATGCTCAACACCATGGCCGATAAAGGCACCATGTGGATCGACCCCGGCGTCGATGACCCTACCTATAAGACCATCGGCCTTGCCGGCCCCGGTCTGGTGGAGACGGCCGGATGGGGCAATATTCGGTTCCCCCACTCGGTGAATCTCCTCAAGAAACTCCACTATTTCGAGGTCGAGTTTGCCAAAAAATGGCTCCCGGCGGTGGGAGTACCCGTGGCCCGCGTCTGGCTGACCCCGGCCGCTCTGCCTGAGGATGCCACCCCTGAAGAAAACGTGGCCGAGCAGATCAAGAAGTCGGCACCCTACGGCATTTCCACCTGCTCATGCCGGCTGCCTCACTGGGTTGCCGACCCGGGCAACCACTGCACCTTCCCCCTGGAGACCTGCATGTTCATGGGCGAGATGACCAAGTGGGGCCTGGAACACGGCATGTGCCGGGAAATCACCTATGACGAAGCCCTGGATATCCTGCGCCGCTCCAATGAAGAGGGTCTGGTTCATACCTACGATCCCAACGACTTCATCTGCAACTGCTGCAACGACTGCTGCGTGCTGCTCATGGGCCAGTACACGACGGGGGCCCAGATACTCCAGCCTTCCGAGTTCATGCCGGTAATCGAGGAGGAGGAATGCACCGCCTGCGGCACCTGCGCCGACCGCTGCCCCATGGACGCCATCACCATCGAGGAGGTGGCCAGAGTCGACCTGGACCGATGCCTCGGCTGCGGGGTTTGCTTCCCCACCTGCCCGAGCGAAGCGGTTCACTTCGAGAGAAGGCCTCAGGTTGCAGTATAGTAAGAACAGAGTAGACTAGATATCGAGGGGGTAGCATTATGAAAACGCTGGTTACTTATTTTACGGAGACGGGGAATACTAAAAAGGTGGCTGAAGCCATCTTTGGGGAGATTGGGGGCGAAAAGGAGATCAAAGATATGGGCGGAGTTGCGAGTCTTGAGGGATACGATTTAATCTTTGTGGGGTTTCCCGTTCAGGCTTTTGCCCCCCCACGTCCCGTTAAACAGTTCCTGCAGGACAAATGCAAGGGCAAAAAAGTGGTCCTGTTCATGACCCATGCTCAGCGCGAGGACTTCGATGAACTGGATGGCTGGCTGGAGACCTGCCGGAAGGCTGCGGAAGGAGCTGAGATTGTCGGGGAATTCAGTTGTCAGGGGGAAATACAGCAGCCCATTCTCGATGCGATGTCAAGCAACGAAGACCCCTATATGCAGAAGCTGGCCAGTGGGGCAGCCACAAGCAAAGGGCAGCCGGATGAGGCCAGGCTGGAACGGGCTCGCAGCTTCGCCAGGGAGATAATGGCAAAATACGGGAACTGATACACGGTTTCACAAAACAACCTGGAGAACTATTGATGGAAAATGACGGCATTTATAACTCGCTGGTCGGGATAGTCGGCGAAGATTACGTATCCAACCGACCGGAGGAACTTTTCATATATTCTACCGATTCGGGAACCGAAGGCCCGCGCCAGGTGGATTACGTGGCCATGCCCAGAACCACCGGGCAGGTTCGCGATATCATCCTGCTGGCCAATGAATATAAAGTCCCCATCACCCCGATGGGGGCCAACCTTACCCTGAACGGACTGGGCCTGCCGGTGAACGGGGGAATCGTGCTCGATATGAAGCGCATGGACCGCATCATCGAGTTGAACAAACTCTCCCGCTACGTAACGGTCGAGGCAGGGGTGACTCAGGGGATGCTGGGAACTTACCTGGAAAAATATTCCCCTGACCTGGAGCACTCCCGCCCCGAAGCACCCCCCATGGCCACGGTGGCCGGCAATATCGTGATACGGGGGCACGGCTACCTCTCCAGCAAATTCGGGAACAACTCACACCATGTTAACGGCATGGAAGTGGTGCTGCCCACCGGGGAGATTTGCGAAATCGGGGCCACTTCCGTGGCTCCTCACCCCTTCGGCAAAGGCCCCCTGCCGGATTTGACCAGCCTCTTTTGCGGCTGGAACGGCACCACCGGCATCATCACCAGGCTGACCCTTAAGCTCTTCCCAAAGCGAAAATTGATGGATGTGGTGGGATATGTGGTCAACGACCTTGACGGGCTGCCGGATGTGCTTTACCGCGTTACCCAGACGGATATGGTTGATAACCTCTTCGTCATCGGGTTTGCCCTGACCGAAAACGACGAGGCACCCCAGTTTATCACCGTAACTGTTACCGGTGAGCTCCAGGAGGAAATCGATTACAAGAAGGCGGTATTTGAAAAAATGGCCGCAGAATTAGACCCCGAACAGCAGGGAAAGGTCACCTATCTCTACCCCGTCCCGTATGAGTTGATAGATAGATTCGTCGAACACCCACCGTACGTGAGCCCGGCCCGGACCGCCGATTTCGAGAGAGGTGGGGGCTTCCGCTACTGCGGGGGAATTATGCCCATCGACGCCATACCTCAAATATGGGAAAAGGGCCGGGAGCTGGCCGCCAGGCACGGGACATATTTTCTGACCGGCTCGCAGATACTGGGATATTGCCATAATGTCAACTTCTGCCTGGTTTATCCCTTCAATCGGGCCGACGAAGCGAGCGTGGAGAGAACCCGCCAGGCGATGAGGGAGGCCGGCGAGGCCGTGCTGGAGGTCGGCGGCATCCCCTGGAAGGCCGAGGTGGAAATGCAGAGATTGATATCTCAGAAGATGAATCCTAATACCTACGAGCTGATCCAGCGGATCAAATCGACCCTCGATCCCAACGGAATCATGAATCCCGGGAACTGGAGTAAATAGAAATGAGCGCTGTTGATTATAAAGAGACGGTACACAGGTGTTTCAGGTGTGGCTTCTGCAAGCTGACCTACGATTATTCCCCGGTGGGTTACAACTGCCCCATGTACCACCGCTTCCGGCTGGAGACGTATTCGCCGGGAGGGCTCAACTGGCTGATAAGGGCGGCCATGATCAACCACGATATCGAGTGGAGCGAGCACCTCGGCGAAATCCTGTACTCGTGTGCCATGTGCGGCAACTGCGCCGAGAGCTGCCGGTTCGAGTTTGCCGAGAACCTGCTGGACAACTTCATGGCCGTTCGTGAGGAAGTGATCGAGAAACAGTTGAGCATTCCCCCCATGGTAAAGAAATTCCTGGAGAACGTGTATCTCTACGCGAATTCGTACCGCTCGGACACCAGTTCCGCCACGTGCTGCGTCTCCATCGCGCCCAAGAGCCAATCCAGCAGCTCCTCGTCACGCAAAAAGAAGGCCTCCAGCGCATCGCCCACGGCGCCGGCCCGTTGCAGCCGCCGGCCGACCTCGCGCACGGCCCGATGCTCCAACCAACCGCAACGCAGCACCGGCTC
>JAWOBB010000014.1:0-38222 GCA_046498265.1 Dehalococcoidia bacterium
CATGATAAAAACCATTCCGTATATGCTGCTATTCATTCTCCCATGTTTATCATTGCTGGGGTTTCCGTATTCATGACTGTTTACCATTATCCCCAGTGTAGCAGCTTTGCGATTGATGCTCCCTGCTCCAGGCAGCTGCGTATGGCAGCGCCATAGCCACGGTTTTTCCCGTGACTGTGAACTACGGCTCCTGCGGTTTCGGCTACTTCCGCGCTGTCATCGATCGAACCATCGTCAACTACGATAACCTCATCGGCAAATTTTTTCGCCTTGGCCACCACACTTCCGATAAAACGATCTTCGTTGAAGCAGGGTATTGCAACGATCACCCTTGGCCGGGAGACTTTAGTTTTATCATCAGCCATATAGCTTTCCTCGCGGTCGTTCCAAGGCTAACTTAGCCTTTTCAATCCTTCTATTAATTCGATTTCCGGTTCAAATCCCATCATCTTTCTGGCCTTGGTTATATCCGAGAAATTTCGCCTGATTTCTCCCATTCGCTCGGGCTGATGAATGACCTCGGATTCTTTACCCGTTACCTCTTCTAACGCTTTAACAAGCTTGTTAACTGAAGTCTCTTTCCCGCTGGCGATTTGAAAGACCTCCCCAAAAGGCCCCCCGGATGTAAGTGAAAGATGAACAGCCTGGCACACATCCTCTGCATGGATGAAATCCCTGGTTTGTTTACCATCTCCGTAAATAATAAGGGGCTTTCCACCGCTAATCCATTGCAGGAACAGCGCGATTACACTGGTCTTATGCTCGGAAAAAGGCCCGTACAGATTGGCGAACCGCAGCGAGACGGTCTTTATCCCAAATGAATGCCAGTAAGCCGAACACAGGGCTTCTCCGGCCAGCTTGGAAGCCCCATAGGGAGAAAGGGGTTGCGGAACCTTGTTTTCATCGATTGGCGGAGTTTGCTCTCCGGCCACCGCATTGGAAGAGGCAAAGATAAACCGTTCCGCTTTATGCCGGCGGCAGGCCTCCAGGAGGTTGAGCGTACCCTGCACATTTATCTCCCAGGTCTCTTCAGGGTCTTCAACCGATTCTACCACGCTGGTAAGGGCGGCCAGATGGATAACAGCATTAACCCCGGCTACGGCATCGTTTACCGTTTCCCGATTTCGTATATCTCCCTTAACAAGGTCAACATTCGGGAGCCGGGAATCAGGAGCCGATAGATTGCTTCTCCATGAAGGAAAGGCAGTGGAGAGATTGTCCAGAACCTTTATCTCATGTCCACGAGTGACAAGGTAACCTGTCAGGTTGGTACCCAGAAAACCGCAGCCGCCGGTTATTAGAACTTTCATACCATCCGTTCATTCGCTGGTGCTGTGCACCTTGACTATTTGCTAACCATTTTACCACGTATATGGGGCAATGTCTCTCCTGTAAATAAAATCCGTTTGTGGTCAGGGCAGGAGACTCTTGTCGATGATAAATAGGTGGCCTGTACGTGTGCTGTAACGCGCGGATGTGCCTGGAACTGGACCTTTTGCGCCCAGGTTAATCTGAAACCGTGGTACAAAATGGCCTCCGGCTTTGATGGAACGTTACATGGAAGATGCTCAGGCACTGCGCATCAAAACCAGAGGACAACCTGATTAAAGTGTCCCTGTCGTACTTGGTCGGTAAAGAAGTGAGCAGGTTCGATAACGTTTATCGTTTTCCGGTTTTTTCCTTTGCGGAATGCCCTTCTTAACTCTTGCCGATTCTGAAGACTTTAGTGCCGCAAATTGGACATACACCCTTGGTGGCCGGCTTGCCATTTTTCATGGTTACATTGGTCGGGTACTTGATTTCCACTTTTTTCCGGCACTTCATACAGTATGCAGTCATAGCTATCCCTCCCTTGAGATGAAGGATATATTATCGAGGGGAAGAATGTCAATGGCCGGGCGGCGAGCTTATTTTTAAGGTAGACCTGTCCTGACCTCTTTACAACAGGAATTCTGAGGGCTAAAATGAACCTGATTTGGGCGGTTAGCTCAGTCGGTTAGAGCGCTTGCTTCACACGCAAGAGGTCACTGGTTCGAATCCAGTATCGCCCACCATGCCGGACAAGAGGGAACCTGTTCCCTTTGTTGCCGCTGGCAGAGGCCCCGTCAGTTTTCAAAGCAAGGATCAACAGCCATCAATTCCGCTCCTGAGAGGTATATCAATTGACTGGGATCTGCCCAGTTGGCATGGACATAATATCCCTGCTCCCTCTCAATTTGGGGAATATCCCCTACGGGTGGGCTCTTGTACAGGTAGGGGGTGGATTTGTCCTTATCCAGATGCAGCACAATTACAGGAACATTGGCGCAATCCTCAATTACCTCTTCAATCGGGGTTAGGTTGGTTTCAATCGAAGAAGTGTTCATCGTTTCCGAGGTGCTTTGAGTGTTCTGGTAATCTCGCCAGATAATAAAATTCCATCCCGGATTCATGGGCAGGGAAGCAAAAAATATTTCCTGCTCCGAGTAAATCCAGTATTCCTTTTCCGGTTGCAGGTAAATTAACTCTTGAGTGTCAGGGCCTTTTCGGATATTTCTCAGGCCCTCTTTAGAGCCGGCCACATATATTATTTTCCCCGGTAATGGTGGCGGGGTTATTTCCGGTTCGCTGGTTGGAGAGGGAGAGGGTTGGGAGATAACAATGTCTCCAATGTCGGTTGTTTCAAGTGGCTGCTCTATTGAGGAGCCTGTTTCGGTTGGCTCCGGCGTTTTGATAGTAATGGCAAGGTCAATGTTTCCCTCCGAGGTTATCTGGTAGTTCACTGTTTTGGCCTCGATGTAGTTGACCGTCAGGGTCACATCCCTGAGCAGGTATCTGCTGTTGAGCTCAATTGAATATCTGGCTCCGACCGTTTTGACCGATTTTATCTCAGTGGAGCCGATAAAGGCTTTGATTACCGTGCCGTCGGGAGCAGGTTCCCCGTTTATGGTCACCGAGCCCTGGATTTGATGCGGGATAGTTGAAGTGGGTTCGGGGGAAGTTGGTTCAGTGGAAGTTGGCTGTAGATCGCCGGTGTCCCGTACTAAGGCGACTTTCTGACGGAGCAGGCTTATCAGGTGTTTGCGAATGGTGGGAATATCCTGATCCGGCAGGTTCAGTTTTTTTGCCACGATCGGCAGCAGGTCCGGTTTTATTGCCGGTACCCTGATGGTGTTATTGATCTCTGCCTTTAGTACGGTGACCAGGGCGCTGGATTTACCTTCCGCATCCATGGCGATGTAAGCGGTTTTAATGGTTCCCTCAGACACTTTGCACTCGGTGACTCCCTCCTCACTTACGATAACCTGGTAGATGGTTCCCCAGGCGCCGGCAACGGTGTTGGCGGTGCTCACTTTGTGACTCGAATGCCCGGTGAAAAGGCCGCCCACCTTGTTGATGACGTTTCCTGCATCGAGTTGTATTTCTATATCGGCGTAAGCATCACCCGCCGTGCCGGAAACTTCAGAGGCTGTCAGTGTTACCTCGGTTGGTCCCTCGAGCACACTTACACTGCCTTCGAAAAAGTGGATTGTAACAGTGGTGTCCTCTTGGATTTGGAGGAAATCTCGCGGATACAATTTCATCATGTCATATCCGTCGATCATCCCCTCGTCTCTTTCGACGGTTACATCCCCTTCAATGAATCTCAGTATTGCCGGGATTGTGAAGGTACCGCCCTGGGCCGGGTTTTCCCATTCTGAAGGGATTTCTTCCAGCTCCGTTCCCTCCGGCATGGCGGGTAAGTCTTGCTGGGGGGCGGTGGAGATAACAACTTCTTCGAAGCTGGATGCAGCTGTGGAGCTGCTCTCATTTTCCTCTTCTCCGGAGTCGGAGAACGGTGAAGCCACAAATATGATGACCACGATGGCAATAATTATGATGCCGATTAAAGCTGATAGAGCAAAAAGGCGACTGCGACTGGACCCGGCTTTTCTTTCTTCCATGTCCAACCCCTCCATTTATCCTGTATCATGTCCCTCTTGCTTGCCCCGAAGAAGCCCTCTTTCTAATGAGGCGTCTTACGATTTCTTGGCATGTACTTCCTGTGCAAGTATTCACAGTTTGCCATTTTCGATAGAAATGGTCAAGTGCTCCAAACCGGACGGCACATTAACTGCCGGATAGGGCTCTAAGAGCATCTGTGAAAGACGCTCGAAAAAATTTAAGGGTGTGGTCAGCCTGCTTTGTATGGAGAGATTACCTCATAAAGCTGAATAATCTCCGCTTTCCCCTTGAGTATGGTTTCCGGAAGGAGGCGCGTTTCCACCTCGTTTTTAGCATATTCGTATGTTCCCGGCCCGATGACTATTTTGATTCCCTCTTTGGCCTGTCCCTCGAGGCGGGAGGCAACATTTACGGTATCGCCGATGCAGGTATATTCCATCCTTTTACCGCTGCCCACGGTTCCCACCATAGCCATGCCGGTATTGATGCCTATGCCGCAGGATATGTCCGCATCCACCCCGGGATCGAACGATTCCAGGGCTTCCTGTATCTCACAGGCGGCTCGTACGGCCTTAAGCGGATGATCCGGCTGGGGGAGCGGCGCATTGAAGATCACCATCACTGCATCGCCGATAAATTTATTGATTGTGCCTTCATGACGGGTGAAGATATCGGTTACCATGGCAAAGAGTTTATTCAGAAGGTCGAATACCTCAAGAGGGGGCAGCTTCTCTGTAATGGTGGTGTAGCCCCGGATATCCATGAACAGAACGGTGATTTCCTGGAATCTGCCTTGCGGGTTCTGCAGTTCCGTGTCGTCGGATTTGAGGATTTCGCGCATCACACCCGGAGTGACAAATCGCTCGAAGGTTCCGGCGATCCTTTTCCTCCTGGCACGTTCTATGTAATACCTTCTGCCTGAGACGCCGATAAAGGACAGCGAAACCGCCAGAACGGGATATGGCAAATCGAAGAAAAGCCGGCTGGAGTCAACGGTAACGGGCTTGAGGAAATTCGATTCGGAGAGCCCGGCCCATGAAATGACAATAAGGGCTATAAAACCTATCAGGAGAAAGAATCCGTTACGGATGCTCAGATTGGCCAGGGCGAGGCCTAGAATGAGACCTGTTAGGATCAGGAGGGTAAACATTAAACCCGATGGCAAGTAAGCGATGAAGTCTCGATTCAGAATGCTCTCGACAGCGTTGCCGTGAATCTCTATACCGTACATTTCTCCCAGCGGGGTGAGGAAGGCGTCCTTGGCTCCCTGCCAGTAAGGACCAATCAGCACTACCTTGTTTGAAAAAGCCTGTGGCGAGATATCGGCATCTTCATTCAGGATATCTGCAAGGGAATAGGTGGGGAAACCGTTATGCCCGGTTCGGTAATTTACAACAACTCCGCCTTCCCGGCCAAGTGGAATCTCCCAATCGTCCGTTTTGAGTGAATCCCCCGGTTTGTATTCAAACTGTTCCAGGCCCTTTCCCTCTGCCATTGCTGCGACCTGGAGGGAAAACATGAAAGAGGTTCCGGCATCCGTTTTTATAACCGGCGGGATTTCCGGGATGCGGGAGCCGACTTCATAAACGTTCAGGTGAGCGCTTTTACCGGCTGCATTACAGAGTTCGGGGAATGGCCTGGTAAACTGATCCGCTCGAGGTTCTGCGCCCGGATCGCCACCCTCGAAATAGGCCGCCTGTCCCAGGACCAAGTTCCCGGCTGCCTCAACAACGCTGATCAGCCTGGCATCTTCCGGGTCATCGCCGCTTCCCTCAGCGAATACCAGGTCCACTCCGATGGCTTTCGGGTTACCCTGTGAAATATAGCTTATTCCCTCGGCAAGGTAATCTCTTGGCAAAGGCCAGTTTCCGGACTGGTCAACGGTTTTATCATCAAGAGCAACAATCACAATCTCTTCCGGGTGGCTGTCGGAGGAGAAAAGCAGGTCGGTGGTGAAGGTGGAGACAGCATCCGTTGGGCCCCACCTTATGAAGGAAAGGAACGCTATCAGAAGAGCCAATCCCAGACCTATTAAGGCTCCTATGAGGCTTTCTTTGACCCTGTTCTTTTTAAGATAACGCGTTATCTCAGGGAGAATGGAATAGAACAGATGTGGCATTTTTATTTCACAGTGTTGCTTATTGGGTGTTTGAGGAATCTTCCCCCATCTCCTTAATTTTACTAATTGGGCATGGCATCATCCTGCTGCCCGGCCAGATGATAAAATATGCTATATCTCAGACGTATGTTGAGCGGAGATTTGCTTCTGGGTTTGGCGTAGATATTTGCAGAGGGACATCATGATTTTTCTGGAAAGTCCGGGCACTTTATCGAGAATTTCATCGAAATAACTCGAATGGATAACGAGGAGCTTGACATCCGTTTCAGCTATGACGGTTGCCGTGCGGGGTCGCCCGTCGATTAAGGAGATCTCTCCGAAGAAGTCGTAGGCTGAGAGGCGGTTGACCAGTTTGTCCTCCTTTTCCACCCTGACTTTGCCCTCGACGATGAATACAAAGGCCTTGCCGGCTTTTCCTTCCTGTGCCAGCACATCGCCGGCTTCCCGCTCTACCTCTTCGGTTATCTCGCCGATCTCTTTCAGGCTTTTCTTGTTGAGGTCACTGAAAAGAGGGACTTTCCTGAGCAGTTCCTGTATATCTGATTGATCATCACCGAACACCTGATTCTCCCTGGTTTTAGCCGGACTTATGGTAAACTAAATCGGCGTTTTAAGCAAGCTGGCTCTGGATAAAGCTGACAGATATAATTGTGGTATGGTAGTATAGCGAGTAGGCTCGAGGTTTAAGAGAAAAAGCAGGCTCTCGAATAGAGATTTGTTTCGTTTCTGAATCGAGAATAAGTTGGGGAGAGGCCGGTATTTCCTTATTGGAGCTGGCCATCATTTTTCCGGTTTCTTTTCATGCATACCGGTTTTGGGCGGGTTTGTTGGATGAAGGTTAAATTCTACGGTGTACGGGGATCGGTTCCTACCCCTGGCTTGGAGTTTGCTCAATACGGCGGCAATACACTCTGTGTTCTCGTGACTTTCAGCAACAATCGAATGTGTATCCTCGATGCCGGAACCGGCATACGGGTGCTGGGAAATGAGATGACTGGCTGGCGTCGGGAAGAGATAACAAACTTGTGTTTGTTAATGACTCATACCCACCTGGATCACATTGAGGGGTTTCGTTTTTTTAAACCGGGTTATGATCCTGGGGTGAAGTTGTCAATTGTGACCTGTGGGATGGGTCGGGAAGAGGGGGAGTTGAGGAATGCCCTTGAGGAACACATGTCCCCGCATTTTCACCCCGTCCCCTTAAGTCAGATGGGAGCGGATATCGTCATCGAGCAAACCCCGGCAGCGTCATGGGATATTGCTGACGGCATCACCGTGGATGCGATGGAAATACCCCATCCGGTAAAGACCTTCAGCTATCGTTTTCATGATAATGGAAAGACTCTGGTTTATTGCACCGATATTGAGCATGGAGATAGCGTTAATGCCCGGGTAATTGAATTTGCCAGGGGGGCTGATTTGCTTATCCATGACGCCCAGTACACGCCGGAGGAGCTCTTAACAAGGAAAGGCTGGGGGCATAGCAGCTGGGAGCAGGCAATCGAGGTAGGGGAGCGAGCCGGTGTTAAGAAGCTGGCCCTTTTTCATCATGATCCCGACCATGATGATTCCATGCTGGGAGGAATAGAAGCTCAATGCAGGGACCGATTCCCGGCAGCTTTTATGGCCCGTGAAGGGATGGAGATAGAACTTTAAGTTTCCCCTCTTTCGTTAGAATCCGCAGGTAATTTCTACCTCAATCAAGGGTTGATCTCATTTAGATATGGTTCGAAGAGATAGCGGACTTCCTCCAGCGACGTTTCGATACCGATGGGGACGAACATGGTGTAAGTATCCAGTATTATGAGGGCGTTTACGGAAGAGTCCGTTTCGGTAGCGGCTCTCAATCTCTCGGCCACGGCTGAGTTGACCGTGTGAATGTTCTCATAAATCCGGTTGAGGCCTTCAAGCTGCTCATCGAATTTATGGCCTTCCTTCAGCCGGAAATATTGCATCAAAAGATAGGTCGAAGCGGCACGATATACCGTTTCGGCGTCGCTGGCAAAGGGCAGATGAAAGCGTGCCATCGCCCTGAAAAATAGTGTGTGGGGGCAGCCGCATGTAGCGATTATGAGCCCCATCAGGGAACTTATTCCCCGCTGGGCCGATGTATGGTTGGAAATGCGGCGTTCCCCGGTTATTACCTCGATATCCAGTTCATCGTAGGAGATAACTTTTTCAAAGCGCGACACGATGTCGAGCAGGCTCATGATCAAGGGACAGTACCCATGTTTGTCAGCGCTGAGGGTGCAATTGGGACACTGGTGGAAATCGAGACGGGCCCATTCGGGAGGGCTTTCCGGAACTTGATTTAAGAGTTTTAATGTTCGGGCATCGAGGATTATTTTAAAGTTTTCCTCAGTGGCATCCGGTAATTTGAAAGTGTAATGGATTTCGATGTTGTCCGACTGGTACATTTTACTCCAATCAATCTGCCGGGAAGATTTTTTGCAACTGTAGCGGCTTTGTCTGAATTATCATCGGCTTTACAGAAGTAGACCCCTGTGTAACCGGGTTCATATGCCGATATCGAACAGAGGAGCGCAGGCCGTGGCCGAATCATCATTGCTCAAGATTACCATTGACCCGGGCCACACGAGCTTCTCAAAGTGCTTACCCTTTTGTGGCTTGTTCATTTCATCATCAGCGAGGTGTTCATCATATCCAGATACTCAACAATGTCGTTTAAGCAGCACTGTTCCGAGTCTTCACGGTAGAACTGGCATTCGTCTCCAATACACTCGACTTTCTGCAAACCATTCCCCTGGTCACTGCTCATAAGCGGGCAAATCTTTCCTGCCATGCTAATCTCCTTTTTCTCAAGATTCTTCTTTTGTTTTGGCCCTATCTTATACACTTTGCTCATAGAATGCAATCAATCATGGCTTTAGAGTGCCTGGTTACATCACATAAATATGGGGCAAGCCAGGCTTGTGGGCGGCAAAAATTTCGAGTATGCTTACTTAAAATAACAACAAGCATAAGAATTAAGGAAGTCGGATTCGATGGATACCGATGCTTACATGCACAGCCTGCTGGTTTCTCATCCTCTGCGAGAGGAAATGCTCCGTGAGGCGATTAATAACTTGGCGATTCCCCCCGGCAGCAGGGGTCTGGATGTCGGCTGTGGCATCGGGCTTCAAACTCTATTACTGGCTGAGGGGGTGGGCCCCGAGGGGCATATCACCGGCCTCGATTCATGCCCCGAATTCCTTGCCCGCGCCGGGGAAATCGTCAGGGACTCCGGTCTGGGAGAGCGGATTTCCTTTCAGCAGGGGGACATGAACCAGTTGCCGTTCGATGATAACAGTTTCGACTGGCTGTGGAGCGTCGATTGCGCCGGATATGCCCCCGGCAGGCGGCCGGTGCCGCTGCTGAAAGAACTGGCCCGGGTGGTCAAACCCGCCGGCACGGTAGCCATCCTTGTCTGGTCCTCGCAACAGATCCTGCCCGGCTATCCCCTGCTGGAGGCTCACTTGAACGCCACTTCTTCCGGTCTCGCTCCTTTCGTTAAAGGGGAAAGCCCTGAGACCCACTTCATGTGTGCCCTTGGTTGGTTCCGCGAGGCGGGACTCGAGGAGCGGGCTTTCAAAACCTTTGCTGGCAGCGCTCGTGCTCCGTTTGATGATGATATTCGCCAGGCACTGGTCTCCCTCATTCAAATGCGCTGGGTGGATGTGCAACCGGAGTTATCATCGGATGACTGGGAGGAATATCAGCGCATCTGCAAACCCGAATCAGAGGATTTTATTCTCAACTATCCGGACTATTGCGCTTTCTTTACCTGTTCGATGTTCCGGGGCAGGGTGCCCCGATAATTCTCCCGAAGATAAGGTTGCCTAAAGGGAGTAAATCTCTTTGCCGAAGGTGGTAACCCAGTTTCTGGCCAGCACCTCTACCGCGTCCTCGGTCCTGTCAACGCCCATGATGACTATAGGTTGTTCGCTCGCCCCTCTCCCTAGAAACGTATAAAGATAGAGAACGTTGATCGATGCTTCCCGCAACGGCTTTAGTATGGCCTGTAAAGCGCCAGGGTGGTCGGGAATTTCCACCGCCAGCACCTCCTTTTCCCTCACCTCGTAGTCGTGACTCTGCAGCACATTGACTGTCTTTTGGGGATTGTCGGTTACGAACCTGACGGTGCTCACATCTGATGTGTCGGCTACCGAGATTGCCCGGATGTTTATCCCCTCGTTTCCCAGAAACTCGCTTACCTTCACAAATTGTCCCGGCGTGTTATCCAGCGTGATGGAAATCTGCTTGATGCTCATGCTCTATCCCTCCAGACACTAATCGGCGCTTGTGGGCACTTTGTGAATTTGAAGCCTCAATCACAGCAAATCAAACCCTGCCTGCAAAGCCTTTTTGTTTATATCGATCAGCTTCGGTTTCTTTTTGAAACTATCCTCCAGACCTTTCATCAGGCTGTCGAGCGAAACCAGGCCACTTTTTTTGACGAATGTTCCCAGCATTACCGTGTTGACCCCCTTGGGGTTTTTCATCCCTTCTGCTATCCTGCTTGCCGGAACTTCCACGACCTCAATATCTTCCCGGGTTATTCTGACCTCTGTAATCGAGGAGTTGACGAAGAAAACACCCCCGGGGTGAATCTGGTTCTGAAACCTGACCAGCGAAGGCTGGTTCAAAGCCACGATAAATTGGGGGGAAGAGGCCACCGGCGAGGCGATCTCCTCATCGGAGATAGCTACGGTGCAGTTAGCCGTGCCCCCTCTGACCTCGGCACCGTACGAAGGCAGATAGGTTACCTCCTTCCCCTCCAGCATGGCTGCCTGGGCCAGGTTGAGCCCCATCGAAAGGACCCCTTGTCCCCCGAAACCGGCGAAGATGGTCTTAATCAGCATCCTTTTCTCCGGTTTCGTCCTTGATTACCCCCAGCGGGAATTCCTTTACCATCACCTCGTCAATCCACCTCCAGGCTTCAACGGGTGTCATTTTCCAGTTGGTGGGGCATGGTGAAAGTATCTCCACTAACGAGTACCCAAGGTTATTGATTTGTGTCTGGAAAGCCTTCTTAATCGCCTTTTTTGTCCTTCTGATATGAACCGGTGAATTCACAGCTACCCGCTCGATGTAAGCAGCCCCCTTAACCAGAGCCAGCATTTCGCTTAATTTGACCGGGTAACCCTCCAGTTTCACGTCGCGTCCATAGGGCGTAGTAGTAGTAGTCATGTCAAGTAAAGTTGTCGGTGCCATCTGGCCACCCGTCATACCGTAGACGGCATTATTGATGAAGATGGTGGTGATGTTTTCCCCACGATTGGCGGCGTGAATGGTCTCGGCGGTGCCGATGGCGGCGATGTCGCCATCCCCCTGATAACTGAACGGCAGAGCATAAGGATATGCCCTTTTTATGCCGGTGGCTACGGCCGCTCCCCTCCCGTGGGCCGATTCGGCCATGTCGATATCCAGATAGTTGTAGGCAAAAACCGAGCAGCCGGGAGGGGGGATACCGATGGCCCGGTCCTGGATTTGCAGCTCATCAATTACCTCGCACAACAGCCGATGCACTATCGAATGCCCGCATCCTGGGCAGTAATGAAAGGGCACCCTGGTAAGTGTTTTGGGACGTGAATATACTTTCTTCATTGTGCCTTCTTGAGGCCTTTTTGATGGTACAGCCCTTTAATTATTTTGAGGATCTCACTTGGAGTAGGTATTACTCCTCCCGGTCTGCCATAGAAAGAGACCTCACCGCCTCCTTCCAGTGCCAGTTTCACATCCTCGAGCATTTGTCCCATGTTCATCTCGAAAACCAGGAACTGTTTAGTATCCCGAGCCAGTTCCTTGAGCTTTTCGGACGGGAACGGCCATAAGGTGATCGGTCTGAGCATCCCTACCCTCAATCCCTCGGCCCGGGCATTTTTTATGGCTCCCCTGGCGATTCTGGCCGAGGCACCGAAGGCTACCACTATGAGCTCGGCATCTTCTGCCCGATAGGTCTCGAAAAGTGTTTCCTCCCTTTTGATAAGCTGGTACCTTCTATAAAGGCTCCAGTTGATTTCCTCCATCTCCATGGGCCTGGAAGTGAAGGTTTTGATAATCCGCCGCGGACGACCCTTTGCTCCTCTTACCGCACGATCCCTGAGATGTAGTTCGGCGGGAGCTTCATGTTTGAATTCTATAGGCTCCATCATCTGTCCCAGCATGCCGTCTCCCAGGACGACAACCGGTATCATGTATTTATCGGCGAGGTCGAAGGCGAGGTGCGTCAAATCCGCCAGTTCCTGGACGGACGACGGCCCCAGCACTATAGTTCGATAATCGCCGTGCCCCCCGCCCCGAGTTGCCTGGAAGTAATCCGACTGAGAAGCAGCTATACTCCCCAGCCCCGGCCCGCCCCGGGACATGTTGACGATTACTGCCGGGAGCTCGCAGGCTGCCAGGTAGGAAATCCCTTCCTGCTTCAGGCTGATTCCGGGGCTGGAGGAGGATGTCATTGCCCTGGCACCGGCCAGGCTGGCTCCGTACACCATGTTGATGGCCGCAATCTCACTTTCCGCCTGGATGAAGGTGCACCCTTCCCTGCGGCTCAGGTTGGCGGCCATGTACTCAGTCAACTCGTTCTGAGGGGTGATAGGGTAGCCGAAATAACACTGGCAGCCCGCCCTGATAGCCGCTTCGCCGATGGCGGCATTCCCATACATGAGGGTTTTAGTCACGATACACCTCAATACATACGTCAGGGCATACCAGGGCACAAATTGCACAACCCGTGCAGTTGCTATCATCCTTAAAACTGGCCGGCAGGTATCCCGCTGCATTCAATTCGTCGGAAAGTGAAATGCATCCTGCAGGGCAGAACTCGATGCAAATCCGGCAACCCTTGCAAAGCTCCTTATTGATCTCTATATATCCGTTCTTAACCGTCTTCGTGCTCAAGATGAACTCCACATTATATGTTGCCTGCCGTGATTTAAGTTTACTCTTCCCGGTGTTTATTCTAATGGTTAATCGCTGCTGTCACAAGTGAGCGAACGAGCTAGGCCATCCCTCCGGCAATTCTGGCGAATTCCCATGAATGTTCATAAAGGTGAAGCCCCTTGCTTACGCATATCATTTCCCCGTCCTCAACCCCGATCTCGGTGGCCATGTACTCCTTGAGGAGTTGCAGGCCTCCCAGATTGGTAGGAAATCCAGCCCACAGGTCCCAGCTGCGGAAGTAGATGATGAAATGCATCTTTCCGTACCTGATCCTGGTATCGACCAGCCGCAGGCACTGCGAATGTTCCAGCTCGATCGAATCCCGGCTCCCCACCGACATGCAAAGCTGGTTGGATTCCGGTCCGTCCTGCCTGTAACGTTCGATTACGGTATCTACCTGAGGAGCCAGGTCTTCACCGTAGGTATACAGTTCGTGAGTCTGCTTGTCCGGCGTGATGAGGTAAGACATGTATTCCTCGATATAGTTCTGGTTTGAGGGAGCCGGCACCCCCTGTGGCACATCGGGAGTAAGAGGCCTCATGCCCGGGTGCATTATGTGTACGGTTACAAAATCGAGCTCTTTACGTCGGGTTCCTTCGAAACTGCCCTGGTCGATGGTGTATGCATATCCTTCGGTGAGAACCTTCTGGCAGCATTTAAAAAATGCTTCGGAGAGGTCCCTGGCCTCAATGTTTATTATTTTCACGGTTGTAATCACCTCTTTGGGGGCTTTGTATATATCTTCTCTCATGCAAGCTTGACATGCAAGTGGTGAATTGAAGAGCGGGGCTGGCACGATTGCAAAATCCGGCTTGTCGGGATATAATGCAGGCTATCGGGCAGCCCGGGGAGATAAATGGGAACCAGGAAGCGCAAGTTCTATCGGGAAAAACCTGTGGAAGAGCCGCAGGAAGAAGTTGCTCAACCGGAAGAAGAAAACGGAGAGCAGGCGAATGAAGTGGGGATGAGGGATATGCTCATCGGTGCGGTGGTGATAATCATCATCCTGATAGTCGCTTTCCTGAGCCCCAACTTTTAAGAGCAAGCTGTTCATTCCGGTTTCTCAAATGTGTACTGATAGATACTTGCGTCGTAGTAAACTTCCCCGTAGTATTTTGTCTTCCCCCCGAGAATGTCAGCGTAAGTCTTTACACTGATGTCACGAGTTAGCCCCTCGCCTCGAAGAATTAGATGCACCTCTGCGCAAGTTGCCCTTGCCCATTTTTCCACTGTTTTGTCGCCAGGTATTTCCAGTAGTTCCATCCGGACCTTGTATAACTCGCCAGTATCTTTAACGCTGGTTATTTCATAATTTCTGGTTTCCAGTGCCTCGATTTGCTCTTTTACGTTCTCGGGCGGGTCCTCACTCTCCAGCAATCCCATGTTTACCGCAACTGCTGCCCCGGCACCCACTATGATAAAGAGAATCAGAATTTTGATGCGAGTTTTCATTGATTACCTCACATTTCAGGTTCACGTGATATTATAAAGCAGCGGGTGAAATATGCAAGTCTTTTTGCTCAATCAGGATGAAATAGAGGCGGTGGTCGGCCCGGCAGCCCGAACTTCCCCGGAAGTCTATCAGAATCTTGCTCGAGAAGCATTGAGGAAAGCGGCTGAGGAATTATTCAGTCCCTGCCCGCTGCATTTCAGGAACGGTTTGAACAGGATAGAGTGCCGTGATTGCCTGGAGCAATTTAAGCTTGAAGCCGGACTTGAATGAACAGCCGGTCATTTCAGATGGCTGCCACCGTTTAGCAGGATGATCGAAGCTCCCTGCGGGTAGGTTTCCAAGATGGAAACCGAGGCACCGCTCAGGCGAATCTGCCACCAGTGGTCGGTCCCGATTCCGAGAAGCTGACAGATCAGGACCTGCAGCGGTCCGCCGTGGGCGACGATGAGAACCGTTTCCTCCAGTGTGTGTTTGGCAATTATCTGCCGGGTGAATTGCTCCACGCGGGCAGCGAGATCTGCGATGCTCTCGCCGTTGGGAGCCCGGACATCAGGCCCGCTGCTTCTCCAGGAGGGATCGGCGCTGAAGATAAGCTGGAATTTGGGATCCATTTCTTCGAAAGTGAGTCCTTCGTAGTCGCCAAAGCTCATTTCCCTCAGCAGGGGCGATTCCTGAATCGCTCCTGCTCTATTGTGGGGTGAGGCAATGATTTCAGCGGTTTGCCGGGCACGTTTAAGATCGCTGCAATAGATAGCATCTATCTTTTCCTGAGCAAGTCGATTGGCGGCTCGCTGGACCTGCTTAATCCCGGTTTCATTCAGTTCTATATCGGTCTGTCCCTGATAGCGCTTCAGCCGGTTCCACTCCGTCTGCCCGTGCCTTACGAGGATAAGTCTAGCCAACTGGTGCCTCCCGCTTTGCCTATTATAACAATCGCTATCAGAACGCACACCTCGGCCAGCTCGATGACGGCCCCGTAGGTGTCGCCGGTCAAGCCCCCCAGTCTGAAACTCAGCCCTTTGGCGACCAGATAGGCAGTCGCCCATATTCCGGTGACGAGCGCCAGACCAATCCAGCCCAGGAACCCGGCGGCGATTCCCAGGGTAATGATGGTGGCAATGAGAGCCATTGTCCAGGATGCTTTACCCTTGAAGAGATCGCCCAGTCCGCCTTTGCGTGCGGAAGGAAAGGCCAGAATGGTATATGCCACACTCCATCTGGCAATTGCCGGCATGAGCAGCAGCCCGACCGAGAGTAATTCGATGGGGAGGGAGCAGATGGCGGTAAATTTCACTATAAGCAGGCAGCATCCCCCGGCCACTCCGAAACCACCCGCGTGGCTGTCGGCCATGACCTTGAGACGTTCGACGGCGGAGCTTTTCACCGCGAATCCGTCGCAGGTATCCATGAATCCGTCCAGGTGAAGTGCCCCGGTGAGGATGACCAGCGCAACCACCAGCAGCGCGCTGTTCAGTAATTGCGGCAGGAAAAGGTCGAACAACTGATCCAGGCCCAGCAGGATTCCACCCAGGATCAGCCCGATGATGGGAAACCAGGGCAGCGAGGAGCCGAGACCCCTTTTTTCATCTTTGATGGAAGGGCCCGGGAATATGGTCAGGAATTGCCAGGCGGTCCAGAATCCCATTTTTCTCTATCGCCTCCTCACTCTAGCTCTCTCCCCCGAGGGGCGAGATGAATTCCTCTCCCTTGAGGGAGAGGATAAAGGTGAGGGTGAAAACCTTATTTTATTTCCTTATCGGCGTTGGAAACCTCCGCCTCGGCGAAGGTGGGCATCTCATCGAGTAGCTTGCAGGCAGCTTCAACGATGCTCATGGCCAGTGCCCCGCCGGTTCCCTCGCCCAGGCGCATGTTCAGGTTGAGAATTGGCCCCAGACCCAGGTAATCGTAAACGGCCCGGTGCCCGATTTCAACAGACTGGTGACCGGCGATCATATATGATTTGACCTGCGGGCAAAGTCCGGCGGCGATGAGTGCCGCGGCCCCGGAGATGAACCCGTCGATGACCACAGGGATGCGGCCGGCAGCGGCCCCCAGAATCACTCCGGCCAGTCCCCCGATTTCGAATCCTCCTACTTTGGCCAGAACATTGAGGGCGTCATCAGGGTCGGGCCTGTTGATTTCCAGGGCTTTCTCGATCACCCTGACCTTGGCGGCCAGCTGATCGTCTCCCAGGCCGGCACCCCGCCACGTGACCTGACTGGCCGGCTTTCCGGTGACGGCTGAACAAATGGCCGCGGCGGCGGTGGTATTGCCGATGCCCATATCGCCGGTCCCCACGATGTCGAGCCCCTTGGCGATCTCGGCTTCGACCACCTCGATTCCCGCTTCAATCGCATCAATGGCCTGCTGGCGGGTCATGGCCGGCCCTTGGGTCATGTCCTGAGTGCCGAAGTCGATCATCTTGCAGATCAAATTCGGGTGCGGTTCGAATCCGCCTGCAACTCCCATATCCACCGCCGCCACCCGTGCCCCGATATGTCGGGCCAGCACGTTGATTCCGGCGGTGCCGGCCAGGAAGCCATGCATCATCTGGGCGGTTACCTCCTGTGGATACAGGCTTACCCCGGAGGCAACCACGCCGTGATCGGCAGCCATGACGATGATTGCCTTTTCTTTGATTTGAGGCCGGGAATTACTGGTGATGCCGGCAATTTGGATGGAAAGCTCCTCCATCCTTCCCAGTGACCCTCGAGGTTTGGTGAGTTCGTCCTGGCGCCGGCGGGCAGCCTGCATGGCTTCCTCGTCAAGCGGTTCGACAGACTGAATCGTTTCTCGGTATGATTTTGCCATTTACCCACCTTTTCATGAATAAAAAATCCCCAAACCAATAACTTGGCCTGGGGATTTACCATCTCCCCCTGCGAGGCTTTGCCTCGCAGGCTTCCATCTATCTGCCGGCAGGTCTTCTGGCTCCCGGATCATCCTACTCCCTGAGGCCTTCCCGCCCCGCTTGAGCGGAACAGTGGCTCGAATTCAGGTTTCGTCTCCGGTCACAGCGGCGGGACCGCACCCGCTTTTACGGGTTTCCCTTTTCATCCGCCCGAGGCGGAAACCGGCCGATTCTTTATTCAGTTTTCAAGCGATATTATATTCAATCAAGCCTGCTTTGTCAAACTCAAGTTAGCTGGCGGCAGGCCTCGATAAAGTTTCTGGCCAGGCTCGCATCGGTGCCGAAATGCAGGTGGATATAGGATGCCATGATGTTGCCGCTGGAGTATCCCTCGAAGCGTTCATCTGGATGGGTTACCCGGCAGGCCGGCGGGGAAAGGTCTGCCTCAATATCTGACCAGTGGAACTCGTGGCCGCGCAGTTTCATACCCCGGGGCCCCAGAATCGTGTCCTGCTCGAATTCGATCTCGACATATCCCATCCGGACAAGCCGCTTTTTCATCTCCAGCCAGGCGGGAACCAGCCCTGCCATGCGGTAACGGTTCCCCTCGAAATCGGTGATTCCCTTCGCCAGGTACATCAACCCGCCACATTCCCCGTAGATGGGCATATCTTGTGAGGCCGCTTTCCTGATGGAATCCATGATGGCCTGATTGGCCGAAAGTCGTTCGGCATACACCTCCGGGAATCCGCCGCCGATATAGATTCCATGCGTATCCGGCGGAAGAGCGAAATCATTGAGCGGGCTGAAAGGTATAAGCCGGGCCCCGTAAGCCTCGAGCAGGTCAAGGTTGTCCTGATAGTAAAAGCTGAAGGCCTCATCCCAGGCATAGGCAAGATTCACCTTGGGCGCAACAGGTTCGGAGGGGAAAAGGAGGGACTCAGAAGGCTTAATCGGTGCATCTTGAGCCGAGCGGGCAATTTCGAGCAATCTATCGATATCGAAAGTTTGCTCGATTTGCGTGCATAATGGTTCGATGAATTTTATCTCGGCGTTTTCCACGGTGGGAATCAATCCTAAGTGCCTTTCCGGCATTTCAAAGTCAGCATTTTTGGGCAGGTATCCTGCCACCGGGATCGAGGTGGCATTTTCGATAGCTTCCCTGACCCATGCGAGGTGCCTTTCGCTGCCGATGTTGTTGACGATGAACCCGGCGATATTCAGCGAATGATCGTACTTGACATAACCAAGGGAAATGGCGGCGGCGCTTCGGGCCATCCTGCCGGCATCGATAATCAGGATGACAGGGGCATTCAGCAGTTTAGCCACTTCCGCTGTACTGCCGGAATCGTCAAGCCCGCTGTGTCCGTCGTAGAGGCCCATCACCCCTTCGATGACGGATATGTCCGCTTTCCCGGCGGAGCGGGCGAACAATTCGCCGATGGCGCTGGAGGAGAGCATCCAGCTATCGAGATTGCGCGAGGGAAGCCCGGTGGCAAGCCGGTGGTAGGTGGGATCGATGTAATCGGGTCCGACCTTGAAGGGCTGGACCCGCATCCCTCGTTTTTTCAGCGCGGCCATGATGCCGGTAGCGATGGTGGTTTTGCCCACGCCGCTTTCGGTACCGGCGATAACCAGCCGGGGGAGATTTGAATTCGCGGTCACATTACCAATCCGTTTGCAAACCTGGTATCATCACAATATGTATCCGCCCAGGATGTAACTTTGCTGGGCGGGGGCGGGCTGCAGCTTCTCCGGTTCGATGAGGATTACGGAAACATCGTCGCCGCCCCCGAAAACAGTTCTTGTCTTTCCTGCAATCGCTTCCTCGATAATCTCATTGCTGTTTCGAGCTATGTTAAAGGCGAAATTTCGAGAGTCGCTGGTTGCCATTTTCAGGATGGTTTCATCAAGGTTCAGATTGTTGCTCCGGGGGCGGATGGCGCTGATTCCGTCACTGGCGAGGACAAAGAAATCCCCCTCCTTGATATCGACCTCCTGCATTTCGAAATAGGCGTTAGGGGTTCCCCATCGATTGGGTGATGCTTCGAGCCTGGATATTTGCTGATTAATTACATTCCCCTGAAATAAATATGAATCGCCGGAAAGCAGGGCCAGGGCTTTGCCGGGATTGCCTGAGGGAAAGTGGACAAGCGTCAGTGTGGCCCGGTCCCTTACACCCGTTCCCGCGTTTCGGTTGACCTCGTTGATTAGAGCCTCGAGATTTGCATCGGATTCGGTTTGCAGCAGCCGGTCGAGTTGGATTATGAGATCACGTGAGAGGGTGGTGATTCCGGGAGGGTCGGAGATGGCGAACAACCGTTGTGGCAAATTGATATACATACAATCGCTGTTGTAGACGGGGTGGGTGGCATCGGTCATGACCCCGTGAAATATCTTACCTGTGCCGGAATGAATACTGCCGCAGAACCCGGGACCGGTGATTACCTGCCAGGTATAGTTTTCCTCGTATTTGGGGAGATTCTTCTTAGCTTTCCGGTATTTCTTTTTCTGATGGTCGGGGTGGTTGTGAAAGTAAGGGTCGAAAAGGGCCGGGTGATTTTCGAAGATGCCCTTTTCGAATACGGGATATTGCTTGATACTGATATCTTCTGCCATTTAGAATTCGATTCCCCGACGTCCTTTGATTCCCTGCGAATAAGGGTGTTTGACCATCTGCATTTCGGTTACGTAATCGGCCAGTTCAATTATTTCCGCCGGCGCGCTGCGCCCGGTGAGGACCAGTTCCATCTCTTCGGGTTTGCGTTTTATTAAATCGACGATTTGGGCTGTATCCAGCATTCCCCTGTTTATGGCGGCGAAAACTTCGTCGAGGATGACCATCCGGTACTTTCCGCCGGTAATGGCATCCTCGACTAACTCCATTGTCCTTTCCACATCCTGCTGCAACTGTTCCTCCGGCAGGGTGAAGCAGTTCCCTCTGGTTAGTTGCACTATTTCGAAGGGCTGATATTTTGAGGCAAAGCGATGCTCCCCGCAGTTAGGTGCCCCTTTCAGGAACTGGATGATTATAACCTTGAAGCCCTGGCCCGAGGCGCGCAGTGCCAGTCCGAGGGCAGAGGTTGTCTTGCCCTTGCCGTCGCCGGTATAAATGTGAACGAGCCCTTTCATTGTGACACCTGCTTGCTTATCTCAATCAGTTTTTCACATTCCGGCATGGTGCGGGGAGCAATCCGGATATACTGGGGCAAACCGAACGAAGTGCAGTCGCGCACCATGATACCGTGACGGAGCAGTTTCCGGCGGAACTCGGTGGCATCTCCAACATTGACCAGAAAGAAATTTGCATGCGAAGGCAGCGGGTTAAGCCCCAGGCCTGTAAGCTTTTCGATCAGGAATCCTTTTGCCTTAAGGATATCATCTTTGCAGCGATTGAGGTAATCCTGCTCGCTTAAGGCGGCCAGTCCTACCTGCTGGGCGGCGGCGTTTACGTTCCACGGCGGGCAGACCCGTTTCAGGGTTTCGATGATTTCAGTGTGGGCTATGGCATAGCCCAGGCGCAGCCCGGCTAGGGCGTAATCCTTGGTCATGGAGCGGATGATGATAAGGTTCCCTTCCTCAATAAGGTTCAGCGAATCCCAGGACTCCTCGGCAAAGCTGACGTAGGCTTCATCGAGGACAAACAGGGAGTTCTGGCAGGCCGAGATGATTTGCACGACCTTGTCCCGGCTCGAGTACTGTCCGGTTGGATTGTTGGGATTGCACAGGAAAACGGCCTTCGGTTGCAGGGTTTTGATGGAAGCGGCAAGCTCATCGGTATTCAGTTTGAAATTATTGCTCGCCTGTGTTCGGTGGGAGAGAATTCTGGCACCGGCGATTTGGCAGGCGATTTCGTATTCGCCGAAGGTCGGCTCTACGATGATAACAGGTTCGTTTCCGGAGATGTAGGCGGAGGCAATCAGGCGAATGATCTCCGTCGAGCCGTTGCCGGCGATGATGTTCTCCGAATTTGTCCTGAGATGAGCTGCCAGGGAGCGCCGCAGTTGGCTGGATTCGGAATCGGGGTAGCGATCGATTACCGCCGAAGTCAGGGCTTCCTTCGCTCCTGGTGGCGGGCCGAAGGGATTGGCACTGACACTGAAATCGAGCACTTCCTCCGGCTCAAGTCCCAGCAACTTCAATTCGGCGTAGTCGGGACCGCCGTGCGGGCAGATTTCGAGACTGGCGATTTCCTCTCTAGGACGCAAGGGCAAATTTCACCCCCTCGATACCCAAGCATAACAGACCCCAGATTGCTGCCACAAGACACATGATGGACAGCATTGAACTGATAGTGCGAGGCGACAGCTTCTTGCGTGCCTCTCCCAGTGTGTAATGCCCCGTTTTTTCGAGTTGAACTCCCAGCGCGCCGGCGGCGGCGCTCATCGGCCAGCCGGCATTGGGACTCTGGGTTTTGCTGTGGTCGCGGCTCATTATCTGCCAGGCCGCCCGGCCATTTTGGCGGCCAATGAGCGCCGCAAATACGATAATGAGCGCGGTGATCCTGGCCGGAATGAGATTCAATACGTCGTCCAGCCGCGCAGCGAACTTACCAAGGTATTCATATTTGCCGTGGTATCCGGTCATGGAATCGAAGGTATTTACCATGCGGTAAGCAATTGCGCCGGGCACCCCGAAGATGAGAAACCAGAACAGGGGGGCTACGTAACTGTCGGATGAGCTTTCGGCCACCGATTCGGTGGTGGCGGCAACGACCAGCTTATCGTCGAGTTCCTCTGTGTCCCGGCTGACCAGCGCCGGCATTTGCTGTCGGGCGGCTTTCAGGTCGCCGGCCTCAAGTTGCTTTTTGACCTTTGACGCGGAACGGTACAGCCCTCTAACTGAGAAGGTCGATTTGAGTATCAGGGCCCCTGCTATGATGTAGGCTGCCCGGCTGGTTTCCTCCAGATAATCCAGCAAAAAATATACCGGCGCGGTGAAGACGGCTGTGCCGAGCAGCACCGCCAGTGCACCGTAGAGAAAGGGGGCAACTTTGCCTTTGTGAGGGGCGAGGGACTCAATAGCTGAAATTAACTTGCCCATCCACCCCACGGGGTGAAACCGGGTGGGGGGGTCGCCAAAAGCAAGGTCGAGCGATAATGCCAGGATAATGATTAACAAGGTCTCCATCGACAAAGGAGCTCTTTTTACGTGTTTATTTCCTCGCCTGTGTCAGGAATAATGACGGTGGTGGGTAACCGGTTGACCGGGTGCGGATACACGCCCACATTGGCCCCGTAAACCTCTTTGATATTCTGTTGGGTGATTACTTTCTCCGGCGAACCTGCGGCGTGGATTCCTCCATGGCTGAGGAGAACCAGCCGGTCGCAGTACTGGGCAGCGAGGTTCAGATCATGCAGAACAGCCACTGCTGACAGGTTCCGCTCTTTACATAACCTTTTGACGAAGTCGAGGGTTTCGACCTGATAATTAATGTCCAGATGGGCAGTTGGTTCGTCCAGCAGGATGAGTTCGGGCTCCTGAGTCAGCGCCCGGGCGATGGTTAGAAGTTGCTTCTGGCCGCCGGAGATTTCATCCATTCTGCGTTCTGCTATTTCCCGGGTATTGGTGATTTCCATCGCTTTCCAGGCGATATCGAAATCCGTCATGCCCTCGAAACGGAACCGTCCCAGGTAGGGGGTGCGCCCCATGAGCACGATTTCGAAGGCGGTGAAGGTATCGGGCAGGACAGGTGTCTGGGGTACTACCGCCACGAGCCTGGCCAGTTCCCCTCTGCTGAGATGGGCTATGTCTTCTCCGGCAATCAGCACCCGCCCGGTTTCCGGCTTCAGCAGGCGGCAGATTCCCTTGATAAGCGTCGATTTCCCCGATCCGTTGGGCCCGATTATACCTACCATCTCCCCTTGTTCAACATCAAGATTAATCCCCCTGAGGATTATCTGCCTGCCGTATCCGAGAGTTATGTTTTCCAGTCGCAGCATTTTACTGACCTGATAAATTGAAAGCAGTTTTTCCTGGTTGTGCTGTTGGAATTATAGGGTGGATGCCCTTCATGAAACTCCCTCTTAGAAAAAGGTTCCTCTCTTTCTCTGGCGCAACAGGTAAAGGAAGAAAGGTGCTCCCACGAAAGCCGTAATTATACCTACGGGTATTTCTTCGGGTGTCATCACGGTACGTGCCAGAGTATCTGCTAAGATGAGGAATATTGCTCCTACAAGGGTAGAAAGGGGTAGCAGGAAGCGATGGTCCGGCCCCCATATTAACCGGACGGCATGGGGGATGATGATTCCTACAAACCCGATAGTGCCGCAAAAGGCCACTGCAGCTGCCGTCACCAGGGTGGCGGCTACCAGCAGGATGATTTTCACTTTTTCCACGTTGATTCCCAGTTGCTGGGCCTGCTCTTCATCCAGCTGCATTACGTTCAGCGGACGGGCGTATATCCAGATGATGAGGGTTCCCACGATCATGCAGGGAAGGACTATCAGGACCTGATCCCAGTTGCTCAGGGAAAAGTGCCCCAGCATCCAGGAAATGAGGCTGTGCAGCCTTTCGTTATCGGCGGTTATGATGAGATAGGAAGTGATGGAAGAGAGGAATGCACCTAAGGCAACGCCTGCCAGGATAAGGGTGGTCACCGGCAGGCTTTTTCCGGTATGGGCGATAAGATAGACAATGGTGACGGTTATGGTGGCCCCGACAAATGCCAGTAAGGGAACCAGCATGTCTCCGGCAATGCCCTGCCAGTTTATTGGCAGAAGGAATCCTATTGCTGCGCCGAGCAAAGCTCCATGAGAGACACCGATAAGGTAGGGGTCGGCCAGAGGATTGCGAAAGAGTCCCTGGTAGGTTGCTCCCGCTACACCCAGGGAAGCCCCTACGATCCCGGCGAGGATAATCCTGGGCAGCCGGGTTTCCAGGATGATGATCTCGGTATTGGTTGACCAGTCACCGCTTATTTCCACAAACGGAAGTTGAGAAATAAGCATCTTCCATACGGTGACGAACGGCACATCGGCGCTGCCCAGGGAGCAGGCGAAAACCATGACTGCTGCCAGCAGGGCTAACAAGCCCCCCATGGCATAAAGTCGATTTCGC
The DNA here is from genome assembly GCA_046498265.1 of Dehalococcoidia bacterium. Lineage (GTDB taxonomy): Bacteria > Chloroflexota > Dehalococcoidia > SZUA-161 > SpSt-899 > JBGLNL01. The sequence continues at coordinate 24,349 of JAWOBB010000014.1, forward strand.
CAGCGTTGGGGTTGGGGTAAGGGTATATTCGCTTTCTGGTAATGGGGGGATGCGGCTGCATCAGATGACATACATAGTTTCTCGCGGGTTATTCTTCGAACAGTTCCGGATGGATGATTCTGGCCATCATTTCCAGTCCGTCGACAGCCCGGGGGCCGGCGCGAGTGACCAGGTCGGCATCTATCTGATAGATCCTGTCATTCTGGCGGGCATCGGTCCCCCGAAGCCTTTCCTCGGTCCGGGCCCAGGTGACGGGAGAGTCCTCCGCCGCCCCATGCCCGGCGGAGGCCAGAATTATCCGGGGGTTGCGGTTGACCACCGTTTCCAGATTTACTTCCAGGTGTCCCCGGGCATCGGCGAATACGTTGGTGCCGCCGGCTTTTTCGATCAACTCGTGGGTGAGCGTTCCTTTGCCCAGCGTCCATATGGGGTCATGCCAGGTGACGTAAAAGACGTCCGGTTTCTCGCTGGCTGACGAGGTTTTCTCGGTAATAGCCTCAATCTTGTCTTCAATTTCGGCATTCAGCAGGCTGGATTCTTCAGCTCTGCCGGTCTCCACTCCGACAAGGGCGATATCGACGATTATTTCATCCAGGGATTGAGGGTCGATGATGAGCACCCTTATTCCCTTATCCCTTAGCTGGGGGACTACCGTGTCTTCATGCATCCCGGAAGCCAGCACCAGGTCAGGGTCGAGCTCGATGACCTTTTCAGTATCAACGGTTGAGAATCCGCCGATTGTTGGTTTCTGCCTGGCTTGGGGGGGGTAATCACAGTATTCGGTTACTCCCACCACGGAGTCTCCCAAATTCAAAGCGAAGAGGATTTCGGTATTACTGGGCGAGAGCGAGATAATTCGGCTCGGTGGGCCTGCACTGTCTTCGGTTTCCACGCAGGCTGCCAGTGGAATCATGGTGAATATGAGTGCCAGTGAAATAAGAATGTTTTGCCATTTCATATCGTCCTCCCCTTATTCACCTGAATTGCTCATTAAAGTTCCCCTGGCTCAGCAGGGGGGTTTGTGATAGTTTTTCACCGACCTGCCTCCCTTTTTGCCGTAGAGGAAGCATAGTTAATATAGAGGCTGAGGCCCTGGTTTATCCTTTCAATTTAAGGGAATTACAGCGGGAGCGCCGTTCCAGATTTGCACCGGATTGCACTCGCTCTCAGCCCTGGCTTGCAAACGGGCACCCCTTATTTACTATTTCAAGCTTACTTTATTATAGTAAACTTTCCTGATTCAAAAAGCAAGCCCGAGAGCGTTAACCTGCATCAAGGATGCTTTTGGCTACTGTCGCATCGGTTATCAGAATATCGTAGCAGCGGATATCCGGGGCAAGAGAGGCGCTGATGGCCTCGAGATTGTCCTTGCCTGCAGAGACCGCGATAGCGTGCTTACCCGGTGTTCGGGACATTTGCTTAAGTTGTTCTAAGGGCACGGTGATAAGGTCGTTTAAGCCCTTGAATTCCTCATGCAGGACGTGTTCGGAATCGAAGGCCTGGAAGTTGATTTGGCCACGGGAAATCTTTTTCAGTTCGGCAATATCCGTGTTGTAGTAGCGCAGAATTGCCTCGGCGCGTTTGTCGATATACTTAAAGGTGCCAATTTCCATGAGGAAGGTATCTGCGTTCATGGCTTCTTCGAAGAGGTCGCGGATGCCGTTTTGTTCCAGGATTTCGTTTTTCTGCTCCTGGGTCAACTCCTTGCTTTCGACGGGAGAAATCTGGAAATTGAATGCCTGAACATCGCCGCCGTATTTAGCTCGCATAGCTGCCACCAGCGCGTAGGGGAAAAACTCCACTACCTGGGCGGCGTTGGCCTTCAGTCCCAGTTCCATCACTGCCATGGGGTAAAGCTTGAGGTCGCGGAAGTGCCGGGGGGTAAGATTTTCCACCATCTGGGTAAGGGTGGTGCCGGAGGCCACAGCTACCCTGGAGCCGTCCCTGACCAGCCATTCGAAGTAGCGGGCGGCGGCGATGCCGACGCTTCTTCGTACGCTGCGACCGTCATTTCCAATGGCGGGAGTTACGACGGCGTCAAAGAGTTCAAAGCGATCCCTGAGGGCATCCTCAAGATCGAGCATCCTTGGCGGGTTGACCTCGACAGTGATTTTCATCATTCCCTCTTTCTCCGCCCGACTCAGGAGACGTGATACCTTGGCTTCCGAGAGGCCGAGGGAGTTGGCGATCTCTTTCTGGGTAATGCCAGGTCTGGTGTAGCGCTCCCAGACACATCGCCACATGTCGAGTTGATCCGGTTGATTGCCTGTCAGTTTTACCATAACTATTCGGTCATTAAGTTCGTAATAGGACGCATTATACCTCAATTATAGAAAGAAAGCAAGGTATTTTGCAAGAAATTTCAACTTTATGAAATCTATTGACAAAGAATGATATTTGTGTTATTCTTCCGGTTGCAAGAGTATTTTCTTCATGAAAAAACTTTCACCAATATCCAATCTCAAACACTAATCCGTGGAAGGAGGAGAAACTGTGGCAGAGAAGAAAGCCAGACAAATTGCCATATATGGCAAGGGCAGTATCGGCAAATCAACGATATCCTGTAATCTCTCGGCGGCGCTGTCGGACATGGGGTATAAGGTGATGCAGGTGGGCTGCTCCCCTAAAGCCGATTCCACTGCTTTTTTACAGAACGGTGAGATGACGGAGAACCCGGTTCTGGAATATTCCCGGGCAAACGGTATGGATGCGGAAAAGATTGAAAACTGTATCACCGAGGGGTATAACGGGATTCTTTGTGCCGAATCCGGTGGCCCCGATCCGGGGGCCGGTTGTGCCGGTCGTGGCGTGGCCATGGCACTGGAGTACTTTCGTAAGTATGATGTCTATGCCAAGCATGATATCGACATCGTGGTTTACGATTCCATTGCTGATGTAGTATGCGGTGGATTCGGACAGCCGATGAAGGCGGGATATGCCGAGGAAGTCTACCTGGTGACCAGTGGCGAATTAATGAGTACCTATTCTTCCAATAATATCTGCTCGGCGATTAATACCGTTGCCGCAGCCGGGGCCAATACCCGTGCCTGCGGGTTCCTGGTCAACCTCAGGGGCGTGGATAATGAAGAGGAGTTGGTCAAGGATTTTTCTGACAAGATCGGCGTTCCTATTATGGGTGTTATTCCCCGAATGGAGAAGGTACAGCGAGCCGAGGCCAGGGGAGGGACCATCGTGGAGAAGTTCCCCGATTCCCCGGAGGCTCAGCTGTATCGCGATCTGGCCAAGATGGTCGTGGAAAACAAAGAAAAATATATGCCCAACACGATGTCGCTGGAGGAAATTATCGAGCTTGCCCGCGTGCATCAGGCGTTTGAGTAAGCAATTGGCATAGTTAGAAAATAAGGAGGTTATCCATGGTGGGGATACCGGAATTTGAAGAAGTACGTGGCGAAAGAAAGGAAATGAAAACCATCGCTATTTACGGGAAGGGGGGGATAGGTAAATCAACCACTTCTTCCAACCTGAGCGCCGCTCTGGTCGAACTGGGAGAGTCAGTATTTCAGGTTGGTTGCGACCCGAAACACGATTCCATTGCTACCCTTTGCGGTCAGTTGAAACCCACTATCAATGATCTGACCCAGGAGGGGGGGCGTTTTGCCCGCATCAGGAGAAAGGATATAGAAGGCAAGCTCTTTCCCGGTTTCAATAATGTACTCGGCTGTGAGTGTGGTGGGCCGCCTCCGGCTCAGGGATGTGCCGGGAAAGGGGTCACTTATGCGCTCAAGCTGCTTAACGATCATCGGGTTCCCCAGAGGCACAATATCACCTTCATGATATATGATATTCTGGGTGATTCGGTCTGCGGCGGATTCTTCAGGCCTGTCAGAGAAGGCTACGCCAAGGACGTGTATGTTATCGGTTGCGGCGAGTTCCTTACTCTGTATATGGTTAACCGAATACTGGAAGCCCTGCGCCTGGTGCATGATTCCGGAGCTGAAGTCATGTGTGCCGGCATTATCGATAACATGCGCGGCGTTCCCAACGAAAAGGCCATCGTTGAAGATTTCGGCAAACTCGTTGGGGTCCCGGTCATTCACCATATTCCCAGGGATAAGATCGTTCAGAGGGCGGAGTTTATGGGAAAGACGGTGATGGAGGCTTTCCCGGAAAGCGACCAGGCTGAGGAGTACCGACAGCTGGCCAGAAAAGTCCTGGCCAATCCCGAAAGGTGTGTTCCCAATCCGACCACTATGGCCGAAATCAAAAGAATAGTCCAGACCCGGACGGACGAGATTGAGTAGGGAGCCTCAAAACACTACTTTTAGGAGAGTGCTAAGATGACTATGGAAATAATTAAACCACCAAAGGAATACGGGGACCGGTATGAAATGGGTGCCATGGCAGGGGCGGTGATGACAGTTGCCGGGATAAAGGGGGCAGCGGCTGTCCTGCATGCTGTTCAGGGATGTACTATCGAGGTAGTCCATCTGCGCCAGGCGGCCCCCGTGATTGCCGGCAATTACCTGCCGCTTAAAGAAACTAACATGGGCCCCATGGAATCGGTGCACGGGCGGAATGTTCCCCTGATTGCCAATATGGGCCGCGAACTGGTGCAGGAGAGAGCCAAGTCAAAGCCTGAGTTAGTATTTGTCTTTACGGGGGACGGGCCTTCTATAATTGAGGATGACATCGCCAGAGCGGCGGCGATTATTGCAGAGGAAAACGACGTCGATGCCATAGCCATCGATACCGCTGCTTTCCTGGGCGAATATTCCCGGGGAACGGAGATGGTTCTGGCGGCTCTCCTGGATAAATATTGTCCGGCACCGAGCGATGAGAAAGACGGGATCAACATCGTCGCCCCTCATCTGATGGGGTCGGATAACTGGCCGGATGACCTTGAGGAAATCAAGCGGTTGCTTGCCGCTGCGGATGTTCCCGTAAACAAAGTGCTGTTCCAGAATATGACCGTTTCGGAATTGCCGGAGATGACCAGGGCCAGAAATAATTATGTTCTCAGCGGGGAGGACCTGGCAGACTTTGAGGAAAGGTGCGAGGACCTGGGCATGCCTGCGTGGGGGCAGGACCTGATTCTGCCTGTCGGGTGGCATAATACGGAGGAATGGTACACCGCTATTGCCAAACAGTTCGGCGATGTGAAGAAGGCCAAGGCCCAGATGGACGAGGATATGAAGCTGGTCAAGCAGCGGACGAAGCTGGAATATACCGCTTCATGGATGATGACTGGTATGTTCGGCAAGCGGGTGGCGGTGCTTGGTCCGGCCCCCATGGCGGCCGCTCTGGCACGAAGCCTGTTCTTCGATTTCAATATGAGGCCGGTACTGGTGGGCCTACTGGGGCTTGCCGATGAAGCATTTGAGCGGGCTGAGAAACAGCTGGAGCAAATGGCACCTTTCCTGGATTTCGAAGTAATGGAAAATCCGAGCTATTATGCCTGGGGTAACAAATGCAAGGAGACGGGAGTCGTTTTTGCCATCGGTCACAGGGTGGATCATCACCTTATCGAAGGTTTTGGTATCCCGCATGTTTCCATGACCGGTGTCTATTACATGAGCCACTGGGATCGGATTCCGTGGCCTTACATGGGGGTTCGGGGAACGCTGTACCTTATTCAGGAGCTGTGGAAGGGAACCAATGCCGGTATTCGGCAGCCGGAACTGTGGCAGATGAACCGGTATCGAACCAGGGAGGAGGATGCGGTTGAGGCTTAGGGTGTTTTGGTCCTGGAGCCGGATAACTATTTAAGGAGGTAGTGATGACAACGCGTGTCTTGACTGCTAATGAAAAGAAATGGAAGGCGAAGCTGGAGGGGGATCCGGAATATGAAATACTGCCCATGAGCGATTTGTATCCGACCCTCCCGGATGCGGAAGCCTATGAACAATATGAAAAGAGGTGCGGGCATGCCGATGCGGCGGTGTGGTGTAAGCTCATGATGACGCATGAGATGACGGAGATGCTGCGCGATGTAGCGGTTATCCTGCATGGCACTTTGAACTGTAACTCCTGTGTGCGTAATTTCCACTCCGACAGATTCGGCGATTACGGGCATGCCTTTTCTCACTTCCCCACCACATCTATTGACAGGCGCCACGTAATTTTTGGTGGGGAACAGGCGCTGGCCGAAGCTATCAGGGCGGTGGATCGCGACTACAAACCCAAACTGATTATCGTTTTATCGGGCTGTGCCACCAGCCTGGTTCAGGATGATATGCAGCGAGTTTGCGACAAGGCCCAGGAGGATTTGGGAATCAGGGTGTATTTCTTCCCCTGTGCAGGGTATGAGGACAGACCGACAGGGGTAATTATTGAAAAGGTGACCCAGATGTGGGTGGACCTGATGGACGATCCCAGTAGTGTTGATCCTGAGGCGGTGAATATCCTTGGGGCCAACCGAGAGGTTTACTGGCCTCATGTGAGAGGGGCTGACGGCAAGCCGCGTCCCAATCCTTATCCTTCGGATGCCGAGGAGCTTGGCCGGATGATCGAGGCGATAGGACTGAAGGTGCATCGAGTGCTGATGGCCAGTGGTGGCGACTATGATTATATACGTACTACACCCGAAGCGGGTATAAACACTGTGCTGTGCGGCACCTGGGCGTTCCCGATAGCTCAGCGGATGCAGGAAAGGTGGGGTACCAAGCTCGTTTACAATGAGCTGCCGCTGGGACTTGAAGCGAACGACAGGTTCATGGAAGAGCTGGGCAAGGTCAGCGGAAGGGAGAAAGAGGCCAAAGAGTTTATTGCAAACGAGCACGAGAAGATCAGCAAAGTCTGGGAAGAAACCAAGAAGATGTGTGCCGGCAAGGTTTGCATCATGGGCGCCATTGGCAACCGGACTGGTTCGTATTTACGTCTGGCCAAGGACCTGGGCATGGATGTAATCTACACCCCTGCCTATCCCGAAATGGGATTCTGCAACGATGAGACCATCAAGGCCAAACGCGTGGACTGGGATTATTTCCTCTGGGATGGGTTTGATCCCATGGTAATGCGACTCAAGGACGGGCAGCACCGTGATTTCCATAAGTTCTATTTACCCAAGCTGATGGACAGACTGGGGCTGCAAAACGAGGATATGCTCTATATGTATTGTGACTTCAGTCCTTATGCAGGACAGATCGAGCCTTCGAATATTGCCTATGTGAATACTTCGACTCACTTGCGCCGTCGACCGGGTTATCCCAGCCGGGCAGTAGGGTATCATGGTACGGAGGGTTTCTGCCTGGATATTCAGGATGCTATCAGGGCAGCCGGCCGGAAGGAATGGCCGACTCTTTATACTCGGATTTACAGCAAGTAGTGATTTTTATTCGGTGAAACGAAAGGTCACAGGGGTAAAAGCCTGTGGCCTTTTTAGTATGGTTTTTTGTTGTCTTTTGTGCTTTGATTGTGATAAACTAGCAAAGTAATTTGTCAAAAAGCGAGAGGTTATGGCGGAAATAACGGAAGTAGAAAGAACAGGGGATTCGGGGTACATTGCCTCGGAGCCGGTTACAATCAAGCTCTTACTTGAGGCTGGAGTTCATTTCGGGCACCAGAGAAGGCGCTGGAACCCCCGGATGAAAGAATATGTCTTCACCTTACGCAACGGCATTCACATTATTGATCTGCAAAAGTCGCTGGGAAAATTGCAGGAAGCGCGAGACTTTGTAAGGGACCTGATAGCTGGAGGGGGAAATATCGTCTTTGTGGGAACCAAGAAACAGGCTCAGGGATCGATCGAGGAGGAAGCGAGACGGTGTGGGGCCTTTTATGTGAATCGCCGCTGGCTGGGCGGGACTTTGACTAATTTTGCCACCATTCAATCTCGAATCGATTATCTGGTTCGGCTGGAGGACAGTTATGCCCGAGGCGATTTTGAGATGTTGCCCAAAAAGGAAGCCTTAAAGCTGGAAAAACAGATGCAACGACTAAACCTGTTGTTTTCCGGTGTTAAGGAAATGACCGAGCTCCCCAGTGCCCTCTTTGTGGTCGATATACTCAAAGAGAAGATTGCGGTGACCGAGGCAAGACAATTGGGGATTCCTGTAGTGGCAATGGTGGATACGGATGGTGACCCCTGGCAATTAGACTATCCCATCCCTGCCAATGACGATGCTATTAAATCTATAAGACTTGTATGCAGTGTGCTGGCCGATGCCGTAATCGAGGGCAAGGCGGGGCTTCAACCGTTCGAGGAACCTGTTCCGGTTGAGGAAGCTGTGCCAGAGGAGACTGATGAGGCGGATGTGCCTGCGGAGGTTTCCGCCGAAGAGGCAGAGGCGGAAACGGATTTTGGCTTGCCTTTGTCCGAAGAGGAAATTGAAGAAGAATAGAAAGGGGAAACAATGGAGGTCAAAGTAGACCAGATCAAGGAGTTAAGGGAAAAGACGGGCGTCGGCTTGATGGATTGTAAGAAGGCCCTTGAAGGAGCCGGTGGCGATTTCGATACTGCTGTAAAAGCTCTCAAAGAGCGGGGTTTTGCAATTGCACAGAAAAAAAGTGCGCGGGCCCTTGGCAGCGGCCTTGTGGAAGCTTACATGCATGCCGGCGGGCGGATTGGAGCCATGGTCGAAGTCAATTGCGAGACAGATTTCGTGGCCCGAACCGATGATTTCAAGGATCTGGCCCATGATCTGGCCATGCAGGTTGCAGCAACTTCCCCAAGTTATCTGATAGCTGAAGAGGCTCCGGCCGATGAGAATCCTGATGAAGTCTGCCTGCTGAGTCAGCCGTTTATCAAAGACCCTCAGAAAACCGTGCAGGATAAGATCGTTGAAGTGGTAGCCAAAGTAGGAGAAAATATCGGCGTTACCAGATTTTCCAGATTTGAAATAGGTGTATAAAGAATGGATGAGCCCAGGTATAAGCGTGTTCTGCTCAAGGTTAGCGGAGAGGCTTTGATGGGTGACGGGGAATATGGCATTGACACTGGCGTGTTAAGAAGAATTTCCGAACAGGTTAATCAGGTTATTAGCAGGGGGGTGGAGGTAGCGATTGTAGTGGGGGGTGGGAATATCTGGAGGGGGAGCGCTGCCGAAGCTCAGGGAATGGACCGTTCCACGGCTGATTATGGGGGAATGCTGGCCACGGTAATCAATGCCCTCGCTCTTCAGGATGCTTTGGAAAGGCAGGGCCTGACCACAAGAACGCAAACCGCTATTTCTATGCAATCGCTGGCTGAACCTTACATCAGGAGAAGGGCTATTCGTCATCTGGAGAAGGGGAGGGTAGTTATTCTGGCGGCTGGAACAGGGAATCCTTACATGACTACTGATACTGCTGCTGCCCTCCGGGCAGTGGATATAGATGCTGAAATTCTGCTGATGGCCAAGAACAAAGTCGATGGGGTTTATGATTCTGATCCACGAACCAATAAAGATGCCCACAAGTTCGAAACCCTCAACTATCTGGATGCTCTGAATAAGAAGCTGGATGTAATGGATGCCACCGCTCTCACCCTTTGCATGGAGAACGATCTTCCGGTCCTTGTCTTCAACCTTCAATCCCCCAAGAGCATCGAAAAAGCGGTAATGGGAGATATCATCGGCACACTGGTATCGAATCAGGAGAAACCATGATAGAGGATGTTCTTTCAAATACTGAGGCTAAAATGGCCAAGGCTGTGAGTGCGGTGGAGAGAGACCTGGACAGCGTGCGGACCGGGCGGGCCAGTGTCAAGCTGCTGGACAATGTAAAAGTGGATTATTATGGCACACCGACCCCTTTGGATCAGGTTGCCAGCATTTCCATTCCTGAGGCTAGAATGATTGTTATTCAGCCATGGGATAAATCGATTGTTCCCGGTATCGAGAAAGCCATTCTAAAGTCGGATCTGGGATTGAATCCTTCAACTCAGGGCAACGTGATCAGATTGCAGATACCTGAGCTTACCGAAGAACGCCGCAAAGAGCTCGTGAAGATAGTGAAAAAGAAAGTTGAAGACGGCCGGATTTCCGTGCGCAACATAAGGCGAAGTTCGCTGGAAAGGCTCCGGGAGATGAAAAAGGATAAAGAGATATCTGAGGATGACGAGAAAAGGGCCGAAAAACGACTTCAGGAGATTACTGATGATTCCATCGGTACCGTTGATGAGGTAGGGGCGGGTAAAGAAAAGGAAGTCATGGAAGAATAGGGGGCTTGTGAGCGATTACCTTTTCCGAGGAAGTGATACGAAACAGTAAATTACTTTTTTGATAAAAGGAGTACATGGATGGATTTTGCGTTTGATGAAGTCCAGCAGTTGTTTCAAAATGCTGCCAGGGATTTTGCCCAGCGGGAAGTTACCCCGCTTGTGGAGGAATCCGAAGCCAAAGAGCAGACCCCGGTGGAGCTGTTTACTAAACTGGGCCAGCTGGGGTATCTGTGCCCTGCTTATCCGGAGGAATACGGTGGGGGTGGAATGGGCAAAATCGGCGAATGTATCCTTTATGAGGAACTGGGCAAGGTCAGCTCCGGTATTTGCTCGGCGATAATGGTTAACGGTGGCCTGGCTACTCATGTGGTGGCAACTCACGGTACCGAGGAACAGAAACAGAGGTATCTGGTGCCGGCCTGTAAAGGGGAAAAGATCGCTGCCTACGGGCTGACAGAGCCGAATGCCGGTTCGGATGCAGCCAATCTCGACACCAAGGCTGTCAGGGACGGCGACCAGTTCGTCATAAACGGGAATAAGATTTACATCACCAACGGACAGATATGTGATTTCGTGACCGTGGCGGCGGTAACCGATAAGAGCAAGGGCAGCCGGGGGATAAGCACCATTATTGTCGATGCCGGCACTCCCGGTTTCACCAGCAACCAGATGCGCAAACTGGGTAACCATTCTACAGCTACCGGGGACCTCGCCTTTGACGACTGCCGGGTGAGAGCCGATAACCTGATCGGGGAAGAGGGCAGAGGCTTTAAGTACATGATGGAGTCCTTGAACGGTGCCAGGATTTCGCACAGTGCCCGAAGCGTGGGGGTGGCCCGGGCGGCCTTTGATGCTTCGTTGAGCTATGCGAAGGAAAGGATTCAGTTCGGTCAGCCGATCGGCAAGAATCAGGCCATTTCTTTTAAGCTGGCCCGGATGCATGTGGATCTGGAGGCTGCCCGATGGCTTCTTTATCAGATTGCCTGGCTCTATGACCAGGGCGACGAATGCCGTAAGGAATCCGCCATGACCAAGATGTGCTCCTCGGAGATGGCTATCAAGATGGCTGAAGAAGCTATGCGAATTCACGCCGGGGCCGGTTACCTGGTGGAATCGGTGGTCCAGCGTTACTATCGCGATGCCATCCTATTCCATACTACCGAAGGGAGTACGGAGATTCAGCAGCTGATTATTGCCAGAGAACTGGGCCTGTAACGTATGGATGAGATGCCCGCAGGTGAAATCTTGCCGGCGCCTGAGCATGTGGCCATCATCATGGACGGCAACGGTCGCTGGGCAGAGAGCCGGGGGCTGACCCGGCTTGAGGGGCATCGTGCGGGTACTGAGAACATCCGGCGCATCGTTCGCACCTTCGGCAACTGCGGGGTAAAATACCTCACCCTTTATGCCTTCTCCACGGAGAACTGGAGCCGTCCCCCCGAAGAAGTCCAGGGCCTTTTCCGCATACTGGCCGACGTGATCGACCGCGAAACGGAGAATCTGCACCAGGAAGGTGTCAGGCTGCGTCACCTGGGGCACCTCGAGGGTTTGAGCCACGAGCTTCAGGAAAAGGTCAGGTGGGCCATCGATTTAACCAGCAATAACACCCGGATGACCTTGAATGTGGCTTTCAATTATGGTGGGCGGGCCGATATTCTGCAGGCCATTCAGCAGATCATTCGGGATGGCCTGTCTCCAGAAGAGATTGATGAGTCTATTTTCACCCGTTATCTCTATACTAATGGGACTCCTGATCCCGATCTTGTCATCCGCACCGCTGATGAGATGCGCCTTTCCAACTTCCTTATCTGGCAGTCGGCTTACAGCGAATACTATGCCACTTCCACCTTCTGGCCCGATTTCGACGAAGAGGAAGTGTTGAAGGCGTTAAGTGCCTACAGTCAGAGGGAAAGACGTTTTGGAGGGCTTACCTCGAATGGGAGAAGGAGAGGAGACTGATGAGGCCCCGCCTCGAGAGCTCCTGATTTAAGATATGCTCTGGCAAAGGCTGATCAGCGCGCTGGTCCTTCTGCCCGTTGTAGGTGCTGCTGTCTGGTTCGGTGAGCCCTGGTTTTCCATCGTTGTAGCCGTCTTTGTTCTCCTGGGCATACTGGAATTTTATCGGATAGCCGCTATAGCCGGCTGGCGGCCTTTCCTTTTCCTGGGCACCATTCTGACCCTGCTTTTTATTCTCGCTGCCCATTCCGATGACGAACGAACTATCCCTTTACTTATAACCGTGGTGGTGGTTTTGCCTTTGATAAGGTGTTTACTCTATCCTACCAAGCGAAACGCGCTCATGAACTGGACCTGGACTGTTGGCGGGGTTTTCTACCTGGGGTGGATGATGAGCCATTTTATCTTTTTGAGGGAGCTCGATGAAGGGCGCGACTGGGTATATCTGGCCCTGCTGGCCACCTTCGCCTGCGATACAGGGGCTTATTTTATCGGGAGGGCTGTGGGCAAGACCCGCATGGCCCCGATGGTAAGTCCGGGCAAGACCTGGGAAGGGGCGGTGGGGGGGCTGGTTTGTGCGGTGGTGGCCACGGTGGTTGTCGCTATGGTAACTGAACTGGATGATATAGGATATCATCACATAATTCCCCTGGGTTTTCTAATCGGGGTATTTGCTCAACTGGGCGATCTGTCTGAATCGGCCATGAAGCGAAGTGCAGAAATAAAAGAGGCTGGCGGCGCGATTATGGGCCACGGCGGTGCGCTCGACCGCCTCGACAGTCTCATTTTCGTCGTAGTTCTGGTATACTATTGGGTAATATGGCTGGTGTAAAGAAACGGATCGCAATCCTCGGCTCTACCGGTTCCATCGGACAGCAGACCCTCCAGATAGCACGGGCACACCCGGAAAAGATCGACGTGGCAGCGCTGGCTGCAGGGAACAATGTTGAGCTGTTGCGCCGGCAGATACAGGAGTTTCAGCCGAAAATGGCTGCCTGTAACGAGTCGATTAATTTGGGTGAGATTCAGGAATTGCCTATGGGGGAGATTGCTGCCCATGAGGGCATAGACGTGGTGGTGGTGGCCACTTCGGGGGCTGCCGGCCTCTTGCCCACCATCTCCGCGATTCGTTCGGGCAAAGTAGTGGCCCTGGCCAACAAGGAGGTGCTGGTGATGGCCGGTGCCATCGTGATGGCCGAGGCGCGCAAGTTCGGTGCGCAGATAAAGCCGGTTGACAGCGAACACAGCGCCATCTGGCAGTGCCTGCAGGGAGAGGAGCAGAACGGGGTTGCCCGAATCATCCTCACCGCCTCCGGGGGAGCGTTTCGGGATCGGCCGGTCGAAGAGCTGGCTGATGTTACCCCCGCCGAAGCTTTACAGCATCCCACATGGAAAATGGGGCCGAAGGTGACCGTAGATTCTGCCAACTTGATGAATAAGGGGATGGAGGTTATCGAGGCTCACTGGCTTTTCGATGTGACGTTCGATAAAATCGAGGTGATGATACAACCGGGCAGCATTATTCATTCGATGGTCGAATTTGACGACGGTTCGCTCAAGGCGCAGCTCGGGGTCCCCGATATGCGCCTGCCGATTCAATATGTCCTCTCCCATCCGGCAAGATGGGAAAATTCCGAGTTTCCCAAACTGGATTTGGGCAAGATCGATTCCCTTAAACTCTTCCCGATTGACCTGGGCAGGTATCCCTGCCTGCGTCTGGCGCTCGATGCCGGCAAGGGCGGCGGAACCCTGCCGGCGGTGCTGAGCGCGGCTGACGAGGTGGCCGTGTCCCTGTTCCTCGACGGCAGGATCGGTTTTC
>JAWOBB010000027.1:0-11685 GCA_046498265.1 Dehalococcoidia bacterium
GGCTACCGGGGATAAACCGGTGGAGGTTATCGGGCACAATACTTATCAGGTTGACGGTGGAAAGAGGCTGGATCATGCCAATGAGGAAATGGGGCTTAATTTCCCTGAGGGTGATTATGAAACTATAGGAGGGTTCATACTTGATGCGTTGGGCCGTATCCCTGAAGAGGGTGAGCAATTGAGGTACAATGATGTAACCCTGACGGTGACCGAGATGAAGGGAGTCAAAATTGAAAAAGTCCTTATCATCAAAGAGTGAGCCACAGCAGAGACTTGTAATCACCTTTACTCGTGGGGAGGAACAGAAATTCATTTCTCATCTTGACATGATGCGCCTCTGGCATCGGGCGCTGCGCCGGGCCGGAATGCCCGTGGCGTACTCCCAGGGATTCAATCCCCAGCCCAGGATATCCATCGCCTCTCCCCTTGCAGTGGGAGTTACCAGCGAAGGGGAGCTGATGGATGTTTTTCTTGAGCGTAAGATTTCGCCGGATTTCTTTGCCAGAGCGGTCAGCGAGCAATTGCCTCAGGGTGTGGGGTTATTGGGGGTGAAAGATATCTGGCCCCGGTTGCCTTCTCTGCAGTCGCAGTTGCGCTTTGCCGAGTACAGGATTGAGCCGGAGGAGGAGATGGATGCGGACGAAGCGAAAGGGGCCATTCGATGTCTTATGGAGAAAGAAAGCCTCAGGTGGGAGCATTACCGGGGCGAGAGAGTTCATAAATATGATCTGAGGGAACTGATTGATGCTCTCTGGCTCGTTGGGGAGGGGGAATCCGGTTATGTCATCGGTATGAGGCTGGGCAACAGTCCGAGCGGCTCCGGCAGGCCGGATCAGGTTCTGAGAGCGCTGGGATTTACCCGGCCGGCAAGGTCGATTCACCGGACCAAACTGGTTGCAGGCATAAACTGATGCGACTTATTCTGGTAAGGCATGGCCAGACCGACTGGAATACCGAATACAGGGCTCAGGGGCAGAGTGATGTTCCGCTAAACGATGCTGGCGAAGCTCAAGCTGAGGCTGTAGCGAGAGCGTTGAGGGAAAATCCCGTTTCAGCCATTTTTTCCAGTCCCCTGAGCCGGGCTTACCGGACGGCGCAGGCGATAAGGCGGTTCCACGAAGTTGACATAACAGCGGATGAAAGATTGCAGGAGCTCGACCTTGGTGATTTTGACGGCCGCTACTATCCGAGCTTGGAGACGGATGCTGCGGAATTTTTTCGCCTCTGGAATACCGATCCCCCTTCCGCAAGGTGGCCGGGGGGTGAGACGCTGCCGGAGCTTCAGCGGCGCGTCTGGGAAGCTGTCCGGGATATCATTTCCTGCAATTACCCCGGCTCAGTGGTCCTTACCAGCCACTTCTTTTCCCTGCTTACTTTGCTTTGCCGAATCCTCGAACTGAGCCTTTTCGAGTTTCGGCGTCTTAACCTCAGCGTGGGCAGCATCAGCCTGGTTGAGCTTACCGGGGAAAAGGGCAAACTGCTTTCGCTTAACGATACGTGCCATCTGGATTAAGCGGTACTGAGACTTGCAAAATCTGACTTTTTGAGGTAGGCTTTATCCACGAAGAATAAACAAAGATTAATGTGAGTTTATATTCGCAGCTGTCTGGAAAAGAGAATGGGAAAGAAATTGACGGTTTTCATAATCTGTATTTTAGCGGTGACTTCTTCTTTCTGGTTTGCGGGTTGCGAACTGGTGGGAGGGGAAGATACCGGAGAATTCGACCGCAGTAATTACGGGAACCAGGGTTCCGATACATCCATGCCTGCAGGGACGGTTAGGGGCTTTTTACATGTTCTTCCCTCCGGTGATTTGCTTAAATGGGAGCAATACCTGGTTCCGGAAGAGAGCGCTAGCGGAACTCCCATGGGGTTCAAGGGGTTCGTGGAGGAATTTATGGTGCCCCTGACGGCGGACACCTCGCTAGAGATATCGAACATAAAGCTTGAGGAGCTCTGGTCGGTCGGTTCTGAAGCGGCGGTGCGGGCTACTTATGTTTCGCATAAGAAGGTAAAGGAACAGGAAACCGTTTTGCCGGGGGATTATACTTTCCTGCTGGGGAAATATGGCGAAGAGTGGCTTATAAGGGATTTCAGCGAAGTTATGCTGCCCCGGCCGGAGGCCGTTATACCTGCCACCGCACCCGGTCCGGTGGTTAGTGGATCAGACGGTTTAACCGGTGCTGCCGCCATGGAGAGGGGAAAGGTAATGCTGGCTGATGACTTCGGCACCCGGTCCGATGTCTGGCCGGTTTATTCTAATGGACATGGAATTGCTTATTATAAGGATGAGTCCCTTCACGTAACTCACCGGGGGGTTTTGCACAAGCCGGAATTCTGTATAGCACGTCAGTCATTCGATGATTTTGTGCTCCGGCTGGATACCGCAGTGGTTGAAGGCGGCGAGGACAGCTGGATAATCGTGGGCTGCCGGACCGACCACTGGGCAAACGGCTATCATTTTATGATCGATGATGACGGGCGTTACGCCATAGCTGTGCAGGGTAAAAAAAGTGAACGGGAATTTCTACAGGAGCCTCTCTTCTGCGAACATATAAACGCCGCCCAGGGTGTGCTAAATCAGCTTTGTATCGAGTTTGTTGGTGACATTATCCGGTTTTCTGTTAATGGACATTTGTTGAACGAAATTCGTGACTCAACCTTCGACAGTGGTTTCCTTGCGCTGGGGATTACCAACGTTCCTCGCTCCGGCAGGGCGGAAGCAATGTTCGACAATTTACTGCTTGTCACTCATCCCGGAACCGAAGTTCAGGAGGGAGGGGGGCAATGGCTTGAGAGTTATCATGATATTCCTGTCCCTGAAGCTAACGAGTCGAAGAATGCAAATTCCGGTTCCCGGCCGGTAACCGTACCAACGGCCCCTCCGCCGCCCATGAGATGAAATCCCGTTCTTTGTATATGCTTTGATAAACTCAAGAAACAGCCATTCAGCAGCTGTTGTTTCTTAAGTTCAGGGCGATAATCGTTATGAAGCTCGAAGCTGATCTCTCCCGGCGAGTTAAGCGTTTCATTACGGCAAACGACCTTTTTACTTCCTCACGAACCCTGCTTACGGGCGTTTCCGGCGGCCCGGACTCCGTTTGCCTGCTCTATATTCTCGATTCCCTCCGCAGTGATCTGGGGCTGGATTTGCATGTGGTGCATCTTAACCATCAGCTGCGCGGTGCGGAATCGGATGGCGACGCCGACTGCGTAATGGAGCTCGCCGGAAGCCTGGGATTAAACTGTACAATAGAAAGGCGTGATGTAAAGAGATATCAGGCCGAGCGTGGCTGTTCGCTGGAGGAAGCCGCCCGGGAGGTGCGCTACGATTTCTTTGCCGAGGTGGCGGCGATGGTTGGCGCCGATACGGTGGCGGTAGGGCATACCGCCGACGACCAGGCCGAAACCATCATCATGCATCTGGTTCGCGGCACCGGGCTTTCCGGCCTGCAGGGAATGCGCCCCGTATTCGAGTGGGGATCAACCGGGAGAGGGTTGCTGAGGGTGGTGAGACCCTTGCTTCAGGTGCGGCGGGAAGAGGTTAATCTATATTGCGAAGAGATGGGACTTCATCCCCGCACCGATTTATCAAATCATTCCCCCGATTACCTGCGCAACCGGGTTCGCGCCGAAATCATGCCGCAACTGGCAGAATATAACCCTAATGTTGTCGACAGCCTTTCCCGCACAGCTTACCTCATCGGCGAGGATGTCGAGTATCTGAGCGAACAGCTCGACCGGGTTTTCGATTCCGTCGTCGAAACTGTGCCCGAAGGTGTAGCGCTGGATAACCGGGCTTTTGCCGGCCTTGCCCCTGCTTTGAAACGGCGCCTTTTACGTACTGTGCTGGCCCAGCTCATCGGGAGTTTGCGGGATATCGAGATGGTTCACATCGAAAGCGTCATGGAGGTGATGGAACAGCCGGCCGGCAAGGAACTGTCTTTACCCTATGGATTAAGCCTGTATGGGGATTATGAAAAAAGCTTTATAACCGGCGGGGAGAATCCGCTTTCTATCCTGCCTGCTTTTGAGGGTGAAGCAATGGTCCAGATTCCCGGGGAAACCTCGGTTTCCAGCTGGAAGGTTACCGCCGAAGTCCTGCCCGGCAGGCCGCAGTCAGTCGAAGAAGGCGATTTGGTGGCCTTTTTCGATCTCGATATTACCGGGGGAAACCTGACCGTCCGCTCACGAAAGGATGGCGACCGCTTTCAGCCGCTGGGGATGGATGAAGCCAAAAAGCTGCAGGACTTCATGGTCGATGCCAAAATCCCTCGCGACTGGAGGGACAGCGTGCCCCTGGTTTGTTCCAATGACCGGATAATCTGGGTGGTGGGGTGGCGGATCGACCATCGCAGCAAAGTGACCGATTTCACCCAGCGGACCCTGCGCCTTGAGTTTGAGATGGAGTAGCAGTTAACTTAGGAAACCTCTGAAAAAGAGGTGACTTCGGGGGGTTGGGGGTGTCCCCCAGCTTCAAAAAGTTTCATATGTGGGGGGCTTAGGGGGTTGATCAGAGACTTCTTAGGTTCATAATGGCATGAATAATTACACTCACCAGGACATGCTCGATGTTGCCGAAGCCTCGCCGGCGGCGGTGGCCCGCCACGATAAGCAGGAGTGGATTTCCCTGTTTGCCAGCCAGGCAGTCGTGGAGGACCCGGTGGGTGCGGCCCCGCATCACCGCGTTAATGAACGTGATACCGGCGCACTGGACAAATTTTATGAAACTTTCATTGCCCCCAACAACATTGTTTTCCACGTGTATACGGATATCGTTACCGCCCGTGAAGTGGTGCGTGATGTGGATATTGAGATCATGGCTCCGAGCGGACTGACTACCAGCGTTCACGCCTACGTCCTTTACGAGCTGGTGGAGGAGGGAGGTCAACTGAAGCTCGCCCGCCTGGCAGCTCACTGGGAATTGCTGCCCATGATAAAGCAGGTTTTGCGGCAGGGGCTGGCCGGACTTAGAATGACCACTTCTCTAGGAATGCGAATGTTCAGGGTTCAGGGAATCGGGGGCATGATGGATTACATGCGGGCTTTGGGAGGGATCGGGCGCCGGGGCAAAAAGACTGTCCGGGAATTTGTGAAAGCTATAAATGAGGGCAATACCGCCAGTTTGACGGGCCTCTTTGCGGATGTTTCCAGTGCTGTGATTGAATTGCCCGCCGGTAAGCATTATCTCATCCCGGCACTGCTGGGAGATTCGGAACGGATTCATCTCACCGTCTCCGAGTTGATCTCGGCGGGAATGACGACTTCCTTTCGTTTTGATATAAGCCTGGATGGCATATTTCGCCACGGGGTCGGACTATTCGAATTTACCCGAGAAAATGGTAAGCTGGATAGGGCCAGGTTCTTCTGGAAAGAAACATAAAGGAGCGGAACTTATATGAAGATAGAAGGGAAAACGGCTTTGATCACCGGCGGGGCCAGCGGTCTGGGGGCGGCTACCGCCCGACGACTTCACGGCATGGGAGCGAACGTGATGATCGCCGATATGAATCAGCCGAACGGCGAGGCTTTGTGTTCCGAGCTGGGGGCAGGGTCGGCTTTTGCCATGGTCGATGTGACCAGCACAGATACGGTGCTCTCGGCCGTGAAGTTGACCGTGGAGAAATTCGAGGCAATTCACATTCTGGTGAACTGTGCCGGTACCGGCTGGGTGCAGAAGATCGTGGGTAAGGAAGGCCCTCACGACCTGGATGTGTTCATCAAGATAATCAACCTGAATCTGGTGGGGACCTTCGATGCCATGCGTCTGGCCGCTTTTGAGATGCAGAATAACGAACCCAACGAGGACGGTGAAAGGGGCGTGATCGTCAATACGGCCTCGGTGGCCGCCTTCGACGGACAGATGGGCCAGGCGGCTTATGCCGCCTCCAAATCCGGAGTGGTAGGCCTCACACTGGTGGCTGCCCGCGACCTGGCCCGGTCCGGTATCCGGTGCTGTTCCATCGCTCCGGGCACTTTCGATACGCCGCTCACCGGCTTTATGGCCCCGGAGGCAAGAGAGGCTTTGACCGAGCAAACCCCTTTCCCCAGGCGCTTTGGTCACCCCGATGAATTCGCCTCGCTGGTTCAGCAGATCGTGGAAAATTCTTTCATGAACGGGGAAACAATTCGACTGGATGGGGCTATCCGGATGCCTCCGAGGTAAGAGAAGTTTGCCGGATTTATGAAGGGAGCTTGTTTTGTGATGGGAATTGAATCTTGTTCTTGTGGTGATTTATGACGGCTGAAGATTTTAAATCCAAGTACGGGCCGTGGGCTCTGGTGACCGGTGCTGCTCGCGGGCTGGGGGCGGAGTTCGCCCGCCAGGTTGCCGAGCGGGGACTCGATGTGGTGCTGGTTGACCTGCTGGCGGACGAGGTAGCAGGGGTGGCGAAGGAAATTGGGCAATCTACCGGCCGGGACGCACGAGCCATCGCAGCCGATCTCTCCAATCCGGGTTTCATCGACAAAATCCGGCAGGAGACTGAGGGAGTGGAGATCGGGCTGCTGATTTGCAATGCAGGTATCGCAAGAGTGGGCCCGTTTTTTGACGTTGACCTGGAGGCAAAGATGGCTACCGTGGCGGTCAACGTGCAATCCCCCCTTATTCTGGTCCATGAAATGGGGGCAAAGATGAGGGAGCGCGAGCGCGGCGGAATCATACTCCTCTCCTCGGCCTCGGCGCTGCAGGGCACGGCTCTGAGCGCTAATTACGCCGCCACCAAGGCATACAACCTTATCCTGGCGGAGAGTCTGTGGGATGAGTTGCGCCGGGAGGGGGTCGATGTGCTGGGGTTCATGCCTGGTCCGACCAACACTCCCGGTTATGCCGATTCGAGTCCTCGGCTTGAACTGGTTCCTCAGATGAAGGTGATGGAGGCCAGAGAGACGGTTGCCGAGGCGCTGGATGCATTGGGCGAAGGGCCGAGCCATATAGCGGGCAAAAAGAACAGGCGAAATGCTTTTCTTTTGAACCGGCTTATGTCGCGCCGGAGGGCCACCGGACTGGTGGGGAAAACCATGCGGGCCTGTTACGGCAAGCGATGAGAAGGGAGGATCGAGACGATGAAGAGCTACCGAAAGGAACTGGTTTTCAACGTCACAGGCAGAAGGGCTTTCGTACACATAACCCCCGAGGTGGAGAAGGCCCTGGAGGAGAGCGGCATTGAGGAGGGCATGTGCCTGGTCAATGCCATGCACATTACTGCCTCCGTGTTCATCAATGATAATGAGCGGGGGTTGCACCAGGATTACGAGGAGTGGCTGGAGCAGCTGGCCCCCCACGAGCCCGTTGAGCATTACCGTCACAATCGTACGGGCGAGGACAATGCCGATGCCCATATCAAGCGCCAGGTGATGGGCCGGGAGGTGGTGGTGGCGGTGACGGAGGGCAAGCTGGATTTCGGCCCGTGGGAGGAGATATTCTACGGCGAATTTGACGGGGGGCGCAGGAAACGCGTGCTGGTCAAGATTATCGGGGAGTAGCGGGAAGCGGAAGGGAAGTTGCGGGTGAGGTTTTGAATTACCCGAATCCTCAGGTGTGTTCCGGGAATAAAGAGCGGCAGGCTCATATGAGCCTGCCGCTCTTTGATGATTAATTTGAACTGATTTTTAAGTTGTTCGCCTGCGCATCATCCAGATGATCAGGCCGCCTACAACTATGACCCCAATGATCGGCCCGATAATAATCCAGATATTTAATCCATCGTCATCCCCCTCGTCTTCGGTGGGGGGAGGAGGTTCCTGAGTCGGCTCGGCAGTTGGAGTCGGAGTGGGTTCCTGAGTCGGCTCGGCAGTTACAGTCGGAGTGGGTTCCTCGGTGGGCTCCGGAGTCGGAGTAGGCCTGGTTTCCGGCGGCATTTGTGCCAGTACGCCGACACAGGTGAAATGGTCGATATCGCCGCTGACGGTGTAGGTTTGAGTGCCAGCCTGGATATTGTCAAGCCCCGTCCACTGGCCGAGACCTTCGTCGTACCAGGCCAGGGTCAGGTCTTCTTGAGCTACTCCGTCCGGTATATCGGCCGGGTCGAAATTCATCTTGACGGTGATGGCCGGATCGAAGGTGGCTCCCTCCGGTCCGAAATCGCAGATTCCCAGTATAGTGCCATTCGGCGGGTCCGGGGGTGTGGTGGCCGGGACATCGACGGTTATGTTATCCAGCGGGCCGCCGGATGCATCCAGGGCGGCGGTTCCTTCCGGGATAACCAGTACGCCACTGCAATCCTGGCACTGGCCGCTGATGGCCACGCCGCCGGTGGTGATACCCTGATCGTCAATCGGTAAATTACCCTGGGGGGCTCCTGCGCCGCCCTCTCCTTCACCGGCATCCTCATCCCCCTCGGCTCCTTCCTCGCCGGCATCGGGTTCCTGGCCGGGCAGGGCGAAGTTGGCCGTGACCACCTTGTCGCTGTCCATGATGATGGTGTCGGGATTGGTGTTTCCGCCCATGTCGCCGCTCCAGTTGGAGAAGGAATAATCACCACCTGCCTGGGCGGTGAGATCCACGCTTTGCCCCTCGCCATAGATGCCCATTCCGTTGGGGAAGAGGTCGACCGTGCCGGCCGCCGGAGGGCTGATTATAACTTCCAGGGTATGAGTTTCACCGGGCAGGCCGGGGAGGTAGCCTGCCCCGTAGTTTGTTGCTGGTGTTGGTGTTGGTGTTGGCGATGTTGTTGGGTCTGGTTCTGTTGGTGATATATCTGCCGCTGCTGTTGGCGTTGTGCCAGCCTCTTCCTGCGAGACGGCCACCAGTGTAATGCTGGCAATAAGCATGATGGCTAAAATCAAATATACCAGTTTTTTCACCTTGATTTCCCTCCTTTTTTCATTCCTTAAATCGATTTTATATTGCCCTGTTTTTTCCCTATAATCCGCACCTCCTCTTCCTGTTGTATGGATTCCCGTTCATTCACTATACGGTTTCTAAGTTTATCTTTACTTGTTGCTCTCATTATAAAATGACGGTAAACGAATTGCAACGGATGCGGGAAATGGGTAGAGAAAAGCATCAGATTCAAAAGGAGCCCTCCCGTTAACCCGGGAGGGCTCCTTGATTTCAGTTCTTTGTCTAGAGAGCGGACCAGGGGCCGATGACGGCGATATCGGTGAAGTGGCCGGCGGCGCCGCGGACGGTTTGTGAGGAGAAGTTAACGACCGTCATGCCGGGGAGCCGGGTCCACTGGCCGGCAGCCTCGTCGTAATAAGCAAGGGTGAGGTCCTGCGGAGCCAGGCCTTCCCTCGCCACCTCCGCCGGGTCGTAGCTTAACTCCACGGTGATGGGCGGGTCGAAGGTCGCCCCGTCCGGTCCGAAATCACAGACGCCGAGGATGGCAGCCCCGCTGGATGCGTCCATAACGGAGGAGGGTGGCTGAACGCTCACGCTGGAGAGGGGGCCGCCGGCAGCATCGAGGGCGGTGGTTCCCTCCGGTATATCCAGTGTGCCGCTGCAATCCTGGCAGGGACCGTTGCCGGACATGTCGCCGGTGGTGTTGCCCTGCTCATCGATGGGTAAGCTGCTCTGGCCGGGGATGGTGAAGTTGGCGGTGATCACTTTGTCGGTATCCATGATGATACTGGTGGGACTAAGTGTTCCGCTGAGGTCGCCGCTCCAGTTGGAGAAGGAATAATCACCACCTGCCTGGGCGGTGAGCTCCACGCTCTGACCCTCGGCGTAGATCCCCTCTCCGCCGGGGTAGGGGTCTACGGTGCCGGCACCCTCAGGGCTGATGACAACTTCGAGGGTATAGGTTTCGTCGGGCAGGGCGGGCACATAGCCGGTGCCATGGAAATACTCGTCGGCACCCATATCTACCCCGCCCTCCATGATGCGCGGCTGGCCGTCGAAGTCGGTTGAAGGCAGTGCCGGAGCGGAGTTGTCCCCCGTGTCGATGCAGGGGGAATCAGCTCCCAGGTGGAAGCTGGAGTTGAGCTGCGGGTCCTGGTTGATGTTGCCCTTGCCGTCATAGCCGCCCTCAACGTCCGAGTAGGTGACGGAAGTGCTGAAACCGTTTTCTCCAGAAGGGACACCTTTCGGGGCGCTCACCGTAGGTTCAGGCTCAGGGGGTAGTTCTCCCCCCGAAGGCGGGAAGATCTGGTCGTTGGCATCGACCCCGGAGTTGCCCCAGAAGATGCAGTTGGTGACGGTAGTACCAAATTCATCGTATAACCCGCCGCCGTAGGAGAAACCGTTTAGGGTTGCTGCTGCCGGTTCTCCTTCGATTGCGGCATCTCCATTTACGACTTCACCGTAGGCAGTGTTCCCCACGAAGGTGCAGTTGGTCACTATCACGTCATAAATATCGCCCCAAACGCACAGACCTCCACCTAACCCCGCTGTATTACCGGAGAAGATCGAATTGGTTATAATCGCATCTCCGTCGCATCCTATCTTAATACCTCCCCCCCCCACCTCGGCCTCGTTCCCTTTGAAGAGGCAGCTTCTCACATTCATCCCGCCCCGGCACAGTATGCCTCCACCGGCACATTCAGTGGCTACGTTGTTCTCGAAAACACAACCCGTCACGGAAACATCGCCTTCCTGGTCTACTATCAATCCGCCGCCCACACTTGCCTCGTTCCCCTTGAATGTGCAGTCTATCAGGGTGGCGTGGCCTTCAAATACTGCCATCCCACCTCCCACACCATCAGCCTCGTTATCAGAGAAGGTACAATCGATGAAGGTGGGCGATTCCCCTAATTCACCGGCGCAGAACACTCCCCCGCCGACAAGAGCGCCATTACCGGTGAAGGTACAATCGGTTATTGTTGGGGAGCTCTCTATCTCAATGAACATCCCCCCGCCTCCCATAGCGCCGTTGTTTGCAAAAGTGCAGTCTTTAATGTGCATTTCGTTTGTGGTAGATATATACATTCCACCGCCCTCTTCTTCACCGCCGTTGCGGATGGTGAATCCCTGCAGGAGGGAGGCGTCGGTCAGATCATCCGCCCATATGATCGAACCTTCATCCTCACTGCCATCGATTATTGATTGGCCCTCGCCGGCGCCGATGATGGTCAGGTCGATCTCATTCCATTCGATGTTTGCTTCATAATAGGTTCCGGCGGCCACCTTGATGGTGTCGCCGGAACTGGCGGCATCTATTGCTGCCTGGATGGTGGAATAATCAGCAGGGACATTGATGGTCGCTGCCGCCGCCCGGGGCACGGCCACCAGGGTAAAGCTCGCCATAAGCATGATAGCTAAAGTCAGGTATAGAAGTCTTTTCATCTTGGGTTACCTCCTTTTTAGTTACTTGGGAATAACTTAACCAGCCTGGTACCGTTAATCAGTGCTGAGTTATTTTTTCGTATAATCCACCCCCCACCTTCTTGTACGCCCGGTTTTTTCTTAAGCCATGGGGCCGGGCGTTTAAATTAAAACTTTTATGTTGGCGAACTTATTGTAAAACAAGGTTAACGAAAAATCAATACAACGAATTCCATCATATAAAATCTAACCGAAGTAGAAACAGTCCAATCATAAAAAACCTAACCGAAGAAGGGGAGTGATGATAGGCTGGTCAAAGTGAGCAATCAGGAGGACCAGCCGAATGGAACAGATGAGTATGGAAGCGAGAGCGCAGTATTTCAAAATATTGAGAAAGAGGTACTGGGCAGCGAAAAGGAAGAAGGACAAATCGCGGATTCTGGATGAGTATTGTGCCAATACCGGCCAGAACAGGAAGT
>JAWOBB010000044.1:0-100130 GCA_046498265.1 Dehalococcoidia bacterium
TCCAGATTAAGGATACCGGATTCATGGGAATCGCCGGGCTGGCCTTCGTCAAGACCCAGATCGGGGAGGAGATTACCCTGGATCAGCTTTCCGGCTGGCGAGCCCACGCGGTCAAGTCGGGGCAGACTCACATATTAGCCGAAGATGATAAGGACTGCCTGGACAAGTGCAAGAAGCTGCTGGCATTCCTACCCTCGAACAACAACAAGATGACCGACCCCCCACCGCGTATCGAAACGAAGGACGACCCCAACCGGGAGATCCCGGAATTGAATGAGATCGTGCCGGTGGAACAGTTCCGGCCCTTCAACATGATGGAGGTCATCTCCCGGATAGTCGATGACGGTGATTTCTTCGAGACCATGGGCCTTCATGCCACCAACCTGATAACCGGTTTCGCCCGATTCAACGGGCGGCCCACCGGAATCGTGGCCAACCAGCCGATGCAGAAGGCCGGTATGCTGGATATCGATGCTTCGGATAAGCTGGCTCGATTCGTGAGGACCTGCGATCTGTTCAATATCCCGGTGATAACCCTGCAGGACTGCCCCTGCTTCATCATCGGCTCCGATGCCGACTGGCGCGGCATCCTGCGCCATGGTGCCAAGACGCTCTATGCCTGGGCGGATGCCACCGTGCCGCTGATCTCCATTATCCTGCGCAAGTCCTATGCCGGGGCGCATTACGGGGTGCTGGATAAGGCCATCGGCGCCGACCTCGTCTGGGCCTGGCCGCAGGCGCAGATAACCATCGTGGGGGCAGCCACCGCCTCCAGCGTGATTTTCGCCAAGGAGATCAAGAACTCGGATGACCCGAAGGAAACCGCCAAACAGCGTATGCAGGAATACAGCGACCTGTACGAGAACCCGTATTGCGCCGCCGAGCGGGGATTCGTGGACGGCATCATTATGCCCTCCGAGACGCGCAAATATATCAACATGTCGCTGGATATCCTGGCCAACAAGGAATCGGCCCGGCCCTGGAGAAAGTACTCGAATATCAATCTGTAATGGGAGAGTTCAAGGTCCAAAGTTCAGAGTTCAAGTTTGTCAGGCATTGTTAACGAAATCCGAAAAGGGAGGGAATCAACACCTCCCTTTTTGATTCTGGTTGTGCTACAATCTTTATCAATCCGCTCAACCTGAGGAGAACGATTTGGATTCTATACCTGCACCTGCCTTTACCGCCACCGACAGCGAAGGCAGGACCGTTAAACTGTCTGATTATCAGGGCAAAAACCTTGTCCTGGTTTTCAACCGCATGTTCAAGTGACCGTACAGCCGCCGGCACATGGCGCAGTTGCGCCAGGACTATCAGAAATTCACCGATCTTGACGCTGACATAGTCGTTGTCGGCCCGGAGGGGCCCGATAAATTCCAGGCCTTCTGGGAAAAGCAGGACATGCCTTTCACGGGCATCCCCGACCCCGATCATACCGTGGCCAACCTGTACGGCCAGGAGGTGAAGGCGCTCAAGCTGGGGCGCATGCCGGCGGTGGTGGTCATCGACAGAGCCGGCAACATCCGCTACCGCCACTTCGGCAAGTCGATGCGCGATATCCCGGAAAACGAGGACCTCTTTTCCCTGCTGGAAGGGCTGAATACTTATGAGTTAAGCAGTGTCCCTGGAGAACAGATGAAAGGTTGCATTTCTGATACTTAAATAGTATAAGATATCATGCTGCTTAGTTTTTGCAGGTAGTTGACAATTATGCATATGAATCCTATGCACGAGGTCAAGAAATGAGAAATTTCTGGAGTCAGGGAACATTAATTGCAGTAATCTTGACACTGACATTATTGGGGTTAGTTGGATGCCAGGGAAGCACAAAATATACGCTGAATGTGGCAGTTTATCCCATTGATGGCGGTTCGGTCAGTCCTTCCGATGATAAGTATGGTGAAGGTACCGAAGTCACCCTGATTGCCAGTCCGGCTGAAGGGTATATCTTCGACTGCTGGAGCGGAGAGATCTCCGGTACATCGGGTACATGCACCCTCGTGATGGATGCGGACCGGTCGGGTACCGCCCATTTTGTAAGGCAGTACACCCTTAGCACAGATGTCTCTCCGGAGGAGGGTGGCAGTATCAGTCCCTCCGAAGGCACTTTCAAGGCCGGTACAGAGGTAACCCTGACAGCTATTCCGGCGAAGGGCTACGCCTTCGACCGCTGGGGAGGGGACGTCTCCGGCAGGGCGGATGAATGTACCATCGTAATGGATGCGGACCGGACAGTTACCGCTCATTTTACCGATCAATACACCCTCAGCACAAAAGTCTTACCAGAAGAGGCAGGCAGCATTACCCCTTCCGAGGGCAAGTATGCGGCCGGGACTGAACTAAGACTGGTAGCCATCCCGACAAATGGGTGCATCTTCGACCACTGGAGCGGTGACGTTTCCGGTTCCTCAGATGCATGCACTTTTGTGATGGATGCGGACCGGGCGGTTACCGCCCATTTTATCAAGAAATATACGCTTAGCACAGATGTCTCTCCGGAGGGGGCAGGCAGCATTATCCCTTCAGAGGGCAAGTACGATTCCGGCACAGAGGTAAGCCTGACAGCTGTGCCAACAAATGGATACGCATTAGATCACTGGGGAGGTGGTGTCTCCTGCAATTCCAATGTATGTACCTGTGTGATGGATGCGGATCAGGCAATTACCGCCTATTTCAGCAAGCAATACTACTCTCTCAGCACAGAAGTCTCTCCGGAGGATGGAGGCACTATCAGCCCATCCGAAGGCACTTTCAAGGCCGGCACGGAGGTAACCCTTACAGCCACGCCAGCAAAGGGGTATGTCCTCGATCACTGGGGTGGTGATGCCTCCTGTACGTCGAATGAATGCACCGTCATGATGGACGCGGACCGAGCAGTTACTGCCACATTCATCAGGGAATATCTTCTTTACACCAGCACAGATATCTCTTCGCCAGGAGGCTGACCGAATAAATAAACGGTGATAGGATATCACCGCCAGCTTTAGGGTTTCTGCAAAACGTGGGTAACGGCTCGGGCATAAGTCAAGACGAGAGTTTAGCAGTATATGGCCCCCAAGGTTATGTAAACTAAGGAGGGGGCTTTTCATCTCAAACTGTTTGTATGGGGTGGTATTTTGGCACTTGGCTGCCGCTGGTTTTCCGCTTGCCCTCTAATATGATGTTCTGGCTAGTTTGACGGAGTCCAGTTGGCCGGGTAGTGAAACACACGGGTACGCGGCTGGATTACGTCGGAGAAAAGGCGATTACGGAGCTTGCGATATGAACCGGCCAGAAATCCGCCCCCGGCTACGGCTTTTTCGAAGACACTCAGCTTACCCACCATTCTTTCCATGTCCTTTCGCAGTTCCCTGATTACTTCTTTAACCTGGGGATTGTCAGCCAGCAATTCCATATCATACATAGCCGCTTTATAGAGCCACAGATGTTTTTCGATTTCCCGGGCCCTGGCCAGCAGTGGCGGTGAATCGGTTTGTTTGAAATTCATATATCCGCGAATAACAGTGTGTGCCATTCGAGCGATTCCGGGCCCGAGGGTAAGGAAGTCCTTTTCGTATGCCTGGCGCTGTAAGGCCTCCGCCTCCATGAGCGTAAAATGAGGATGAATCACCCACGGCTGCTTGAAACCGTGCCATTCCTCGATAGGGATAAATCTCAATATCCGTCCTTCGCTGTCCATCCTGTCCCACAGCGGAGTAACGGGCGCAGGGGAAAGCGGAGCAAACTGGCTGAAGGCGGGTCGGCAGGCAATGTGGTCATCTATGTCTTCCCAGATGTTATCCTCTGTGTGGCAATCCATCAGGATTATTGATGAGAGGATGACCCAGATGCCCCAGTCGGCAAGCTCATCGATCAGTTCTTTGACATCGACCCCTCTAGTCTTGGCATATGAACTGAATTTACTCTCACGACCAATCCAGACCGAATCGATTCCCATCTCGGCCAGTTTCCGCGGGCCAAAGGATTTACAAAGGTCGGCCGAGGCGAAAACTCCATAGGAATAAGGCTTGCCCGATTCGACTATGCAATCGTGCAGCTCCAGGGCACGCCTGGAATCGAGCAGAAAATTATCGTCGCCGGTCAGGTTGAAGGCTGTGGATTTGAATCTGCCTTCCAGGCGCTCCATTTCATTGAATATTTCCCGGCCGGTGTGCATCAGCGTAATGTGCTTTTTGCCGAAGAAATGGGTAGTGCAGCAAAAGTCACAGCCACGACTACAACCCAGCGAGGTTACAATCGCCGGCACGTAGTTGCGGATGTGTATGCCCAGCACCTGAATCAGGGCCGGGGTTATATCGGGATGGACAAAATCGAACTCGGGAGAATGCCCCAGCAATTCACGCACGAAACTGATTCCCTCCCCGACACAAACATAATCCGCCTCGAGAAGTTTATCAAGGTCCGGGATCATGGCACAAAATCCACCGATCATGATCTTTGTCCGGGGCGAAAGTAACCGGACGGTCTCGGTCATCTTCTTCACTTTTTGCAGGTTTGGAGCGATAGAGCCGATGCCCACATAGTCGTACCCCTTTTTCACCTCTTTCTCGAAGCGCTCCAGGGTAGGCCACTCGAGCACCGTCACATCTTCCGGCACGTTGGCGGCAATGAGGTGCAAGCCATGAGTGGGGAAGTCCATTCGAGGTGAATAGATTCCCTGAAAGTGCGTCAACTGGTTGTGGAAGAGTTCGGGGATCGATTCCTTACGACTATAGATATTGTCCACAGCGAATGGCTTAAACGGACCGGTGAGCAGAATTCTGGTCATTTCAGGGCGTGTATCTTTCGAGGCAGCAAATTTAAAAGATGTTAATCTCACCATCTATACTATCACAAATATCATCGCAGAGTAAAGGAAACACTCTAAAAACCAAAACTCGGCGCTTGTCCGGTGGCAAGGCCTTTTTCAGCCAGAGGATTAGCAAAAGATAAAGCAAAACCAAAAAGGCCCTTATGGTTATGTTAACCAAAGGGCCTTTTTCATCGTAAATTTTTGGTAGCGGGGGATGGATTCGAACCATCGACCTTCGGGTTATGAGCCCGACGAGCTACCACTGCTCCACCCCGCGACGTGAAATAGAATTCCTGCTTGATATCCTGTCAAAGCCCTCGACCGATTAGTACGGCTTAGCTCAACGCATTGCTGCGCTTACACACGCCGCCTATCAAGCAGCTAGTCTCGCTGCAGTCTTACTCCTTCCGAAGAAGGATGGGAGATCTCATCTTGAGGTCGGCTTCGCACTTATATGCTTTCAGCGCTTATCCGATCCCGACATAGCTACCCAGCAATGCTCCTGGCGGAACAACTGGCACACCAGAGGCCAGTCCCTTCCGGCCCTCTCGTACTAGGAAGAGCTCCTCTCAAATCTCCTGCGCCCACGACGGATAAAGACCGACCTGTCTCACGACGGTCTGAACCCAGCTCGCGTGCCACTTTAATGGGCGAACAGACCAACCCTTGGGGCCTTCTCCAGCCCCAGGATGTGACGAGCCGACATCGAGGTGCCAAACGGTGCCGTCGATATGAACTCTTGGGCACCATAAGCCTGTTATCCCCGGGGTAGCTTTTGTCCGTTAAGCCACGGCCCTTCCACACGGAACCGTGGGATCACTTTGCCCGACTTTCGTCCCTGCTCGACTTGTAGGTCTCACAGTCAAGCCCCCTTATACCAATACGCTCCACAGGTGATTTCCATCCACCTTGAGGGGACCTTTGGGCGCCTCCGTTACCTTTTAGGAGGCGACCGCCCCAGTCAAACTACCTACCAGACACTGTCTCCCTGCTTGCACAGGGGTTAGAACCAAAACTCAACAAGAGTGGTATTTCACTGATGGCTCCACCCCAACTGGCGCCAGGGTTTCTCAGCCTCCCACCTATGCTACACATGCTAAGTCTCAATCCAATGCCAAGCTATAGTAAAGCTCCACGGGGTCTTTTCGTCCTGTCGCGGGTAGCCCGCATCTTCACGGGCCCTTCAATTTCGCCGAGTCCCTCGTCGAGACAGCGCCCAAGCCGTTACGCCTTTCGTGCAGGTCAGAACTTACCTGACAAGGGGTTTCGCTACCTTAGGACCGTTATAGTTACGGCCGTCGCTAACCGGGGCTTAAGTTCTGAGCTTCGTCCACCGAAGTGGACTAACCCTTCCCCTTAACCTTCCGGCGCTGGACAGGCGTCAGCCTCTATACTTCAGCTTGCGCTTTCGCAGAGACCTGTGTTTTTGGTAAACAGTCGCCTGGGCCTTTTCTCTGCAACCCACAGGAGCTCCAGGAGCAAGTCCTTTCACCCCCACAGGCACCCCTTCTCCCGAAGTTACGGGGTCAGTTTGCCGAATTCCTTGACGAGGGTTCTCTCGATCACCTTAGGGCATTTACCCCAGCCTACCAGTGTCGGTTTGCGGTACGGGCGCTCGTTACCAAACAACGAGGTTTTTCTCGACAGCAAGAATCAACTGAATCGCTTCGGGTTGCCCCTCGGCTCCCCCCTCTCCTCGGCTTATAGCAAGAGCGGATTTACCTGCCCTCGCACCTACAATCAGGGACGCACCATGTCCAATAGGCACGCTCAATCTATCTTCCTGTATTCCCCGAGATTTAACGGAAACGGGCGGTGCTGGAATATTAACCAGCTGTCCATCGCCTACGCCTTTCGGCCTCGGCTTAGGCCCGACTAACCCTACGCGGATTAACCTTCCGTAGGAAACCTTAGGCTTTCGGTGGGCATGTTTTTCACACGCCTGACGCTACTCATGCCGACATTCTCACTTCCCTACGCTCCACCCAGGCTCACGCCTGAGCTTCAGCGCTGAAGGGAACGCTCCCCTACCGCTTCCGCCTGAGGCGGAAGCCCATAGCTTCGGTGGCAGACTTGAGCCCCGTTACATCTTCGGCGCAAGGTCACTCGACCAGTGAGCTATTACGCACTCTTTCAAGGATGGCTGCTTCTAAGCCAACCTCCTGGCTGTGTTTGCAACCTCACTTCCTTTCCCACTTAGTCTACACTTAGGGACCTTAGCTGATGGTCTGGGCTGTTTCCCTTTTGCCAATGGAGCTTATCCCCCACTGACTCACTCCCGAGCTAAATCCTTCGCCATTCGCAGTTTGGTTGAGTTTGGTAAGCTTTTCGCCCCCTAGCCCATCCAGAGCTCTACCTGCGAAGGTCATCACTCGAGGCTGCACCTCAATGCATTTCGGGGAGAACCAGCTATCTCCGGGTTCGGTTGGCATTTCACCTCTATCCACAGCTCATCCCACAATTTTGCGACATTGTTGGGTTCGAGCCTCCATTTCGGTGTTACCAAAACTTCACTCTGGCCATGGATAGCTCACCCGGTTTCGGGTCTAATCCATGCAACTGAAAATCGCCCTATTCAGACTCGCTTTCGCTACGGCTCCGTCACTTAAGTGACTTAACCTTGCTACATAGATTAACTCGTCGGCTCATTCTTCAATAGGCACGCCATCATCCGTCCGAAGACGGACTCTGACCGTTTGTAGGCACGCGGTTTCAGATCTTTTCACTCCCCTCACGGGGTTCTTTTCACCTTTCCCTCACGGTACTGGTTCACTATCGGTCGCCAAGAGTATTTAGCCTTGGATGGTGGTCCACCCAGCTTCCCACAAGGTTTCCCGTGCCCCGTGGTACTCAGGAACCTCCTGTGCCGCTATTCGGTTTCGCATACGGGGCTTTCACCCTCTATGGCCAGGCATTCCAGCCT
This sequence comes from Dehalococcoidia bacterium, assembly GCA_046498265.1. GTDB lineage: Bacteria > Chloroflexota > Dehalococcoidia > SZUA-161 > SpSt-899 > JBGLNL01. Next base: position 7,716 of record JAWOBB010000044.1, read on the forward strand.
GTTCTGCTACCTAATCACGGATCACGTTATGAAGGCCCTACAACCCCGGACAGTCGAAACCATCCGGTTTAGGCTCCTCCCCTTTCGCTCGCCACTACTCAGGGAATAATCTCTTTTCCTCGGGGTACTAAGATGTTTCAGTTCCCCCGGTTCCCTCTACCCGGCCTATGTGTTCAGCCGGGAGTATCCGCCTTTTAGACGGATGAGTTGCCTCATTCGGGAATCCCCGGTTAAGCTTACTAGACAGCTAGCCGGGGCTTATCGCAGCCTTGCCACGCCCTTCGTCGGCTCTTGGCACCTAGGCATCCTCCACGTGCCCTTAGTAGCTTTTGACAGGAATCAAACAGATACTCTATTCACTTGTTAAGGTGCTGATAGGAGATGGCTCCTTACACAAAAAAGTAGCGGCCTGGCGTGACCCAAACCGCTACTCCGGTTTTTTCACCAAGCCTTATGTAAGATCATTCGCTCTGCATTGTGTCAGCTTTCGTTTTGCCTAACTCCTACCGTGGTTTCTCAACACAGAGGATGTTATCACACCTAAAACTGGTTGTCAAGAATATTTTAGAACACTTGCTCATATCAAAACAAAACGCAATATATCCCCTCACCCCGATTCATGGGGGAGGCGGGACTCGAACCCGCACGGGTTGCCCCACATGATCCTAAGTCATGCTCGTCTGCCAGTTCCGACACTCCCCCGAACCATTGGTTATATCTTATCATACCGAAAATTGCATCGAAATCATATTCCTGCACCTTTTCGGCGTCTTCATTTACATTAATTCCCAAACCCGTTAAGATGAGAGGGGACAGATGGGAGCAAATTGCCAATGATTGCCGATTGTCCACAATTGCTCGAACACCTCTATTGGGAAATCAGAAATCTGGCCGATGTTGGTGTGGTGGGCTTGAGCGGCGGTGCCGATTCCACCCTAACGGCTATCATCAGTATGAAGGCCCTGGGCAAAGAAAATATCTACGGCATCAGCATGCCTTATGACGAGGTCGATACCCAGACCTTCAATGCCCTCTCGGCTGAGTTGGCCGAAAGAATCGGCATCAATCACCTGATTCGCCCCGTCTCCAGAATTGCCGATGCCATAAACGAACAGGCCTATATTCATGATCCTTCCGAACTGACCGACCTCAATAAGGGCAACGCCCGAAGCCGGGCCCGGATGTGCATTCTTTATGGAATATCACGAACGTTAGCTTCAATCCACCCGGGAAAGCGCGTTCGGGTAATGGGGACCGGCAACCTCTCCGAGGATTTTATCGGCTACGATACCAAAGGCGGCGACGCCCTGGCCGACGTCTTCCCCATCGGCGATCTTTTCAAATCCGAGGTCTACCAGCTGCTGGAATACTTCAGAGATCAGGGGGTGATTGACGAGGAGCATATCAACCGCATCCCCTCGGCCGGGCTTCAGGAAAACCAGACCGACGAAGGTGATTTGGGCTACTCTTATAATGAAATGGAACCGGGTATCCGTTTCTGCCTGGCACATTATGATCACATAGCGACTCATGACCTTGACAAGATTACCTCGTTCGTGTGGAACCGGCACCTGGTCCATAAGCACAAACACGAGACACCACCAATAATCAAGCTTCGACATCTCTGCGACTAATAACGCACCACAAAAAGGGACAAGTGTACCTGGTAATGTCATTCCCGCGAAGGCGGTAATCCAGATGAGTGGGGAAAAGTGGATTCCGGCTCGGAGGCCGGAATGACATGTCCAGTTAATCGCCGGATTGCTGGTAGCCAAATATGTTTCAGAACAGATTAACAGAACTCCTGGAAATAGAACACCCCATAATCCAGGGGGGCATGCAGTGGGTCTCCCGCGCCGAACTGGCCGCTGCCGTCTCCAATGCCGGCGGACTGGGCATCCTCAGCGCCCTGACATTCCCTTCCCCTGAGGAACTGGCGGCGGAAATCCGCAAGACTAGAAATATTACCAGCCAACCTTTCGGGGTGAACCTCACCCTCCTGCCCACCATGAAGCCGGCCAACATCGAGGGCTACCTCGAGGTTATCGTCGACCAAGGCATCAAAATCGTGGAAACTGCGGGTAGAAATCCCGAACCATACATGGATCAATTGAAATCGGCGGGAGTCAAGGTGATTCACAAATGCACCGCAGTGCGCTTTGCCAGAACCGCCGAGCGTATTGGTTGTGACGTTATCAGTATCGACGGATTCGAATGTGCCGGGCACCCCGGCGAGGAAGACCTGACCTCGCTTATCCTGGTCCCGTTGACGGTCGATGCGGTCAGAATACCGGTGGTGGCCTCCGGCGGATTTGGGGATGCCCGCGGATTCTTAGCCGCCCTGGCGCTTGGTGCCGAAGGGGTGAATATGGGAACCCGTTTCCTGTCCACGCAGGAGGCGCCGGTTCATTCCAGGGTGAAGGATTGGCTGGTGCGCTCCTCAGAGCACGACACCATGCTGGTGCAGCGCTCGCTGCGTAATTCCCACCGCGTGCTGCGCAATGCCGTGGCGGAAAAGGTGGCCGAAATGGAAAAGCAAGGTGCCACTCTAGAGGAGCTGATGCCGTGGATTACCGGCCAGCGAGGTAAAAAGTTACTGGAAACGGGCGAACTGGATGAGGGATTGCAGGCCTGCGGCCAGGTGGTCGGGCTGATTGGTGATATTCCCACAGCTAAAGAAATCATTGATTCAATCATAAACGGAGCTAAGGAAATCCTTGCCGGGCTTGAGGCGGAGCCATGAATGAGGGCAGTGTCCATCTCAAAATAAGAAGGCTTCGGCCCGAGGCCAGGCTCCCGCAGCGCAGCTCTCAGCACGCCAGCGGATTCGACCTCTTTGCCTGCCTTGAGGAAGGCTCGATAACGCTGGGAAAACACCCGATACTCGTCGGGACCGGCATCGCTGTCCAAATACCCCCGGGATACGATGTTCAGGTGCGTCCCCGGTCCGGGCTTTCGGCCAGGGGCGTCGGGGTGATATTCGGGACCATCGACAGCGACTACCGCGGCGAGATACTGGTGACCATGTATATCTTAGGGGAAGAGGAGTCCTTTGAAATCAGCCACGGCGACCGCATCGCCCAACTGGTAGTGACAAAACTTGCCGAGATAGACATCGAAGAGGTAGAGGAGCTTTCCCCTACCGAGCGCGGGAGCGGCGGGCACGGTTCGACGGGGATGAGGTGAGATAATGAAATACTCGCAAGGTACAATTGGCCGCACATTCGTCATCCGCCTGGAAGATGGCGACCGGCTCCCGGATATCATCGAGGAATTCGCCGCCGAGCACGGTATCCTGAGAGGCACCTGCTTAATGATAGGCGGCATCGATTCCGGGGGGACGCTGGTGGTGGGGCCTGAAGACAGCACCGCCAGGCCCCCGATTCCAATCCAATTCGAGCTGGAAGGGGCTCATGAGGTTGCCGGCATCGGCACCATTTTCCCCAATGAGGAAGGCAAGCCCATCCTGCACATGCATGCCGCCCTTGGAAGGGAAGGGCGAACCCATACGGGGTGCATCCGCCTCGGTGTGGAGGCCTGGCTGGTTACCGAAGTAATCCTGCTGGAAATCCTCGATAACGAAGCCCGGCGGTTAATCGACGAGGAATCCGGATTCGAACTGCTGGAACCGTAAGCTTATTCCAGAGTCACACCGCAAATAGAGACCATTGAAGTATTCGTCTCATCGGCGGGGCATTGCTCATAGCCATATAGTTCACCTTTGGCCTCGCCGAGGACACGCAGGGTTGCATAGATAGGAGCCAGCCCGCATATCCGCCTGGCATCCTTTTCCTCTTTGATTATCGAGAGGAATTTATCGGCGTCCGATGATACCATGGAATCAATTAATTCTCGATCCGCTCTGGTGATCTCTGTTCGAGCTGCCTCATCAATCGGGATCGAATCGCCAAATGCCGGACCCATGTGAGCCAGATCCGCTGCCGCTACCACCAGTGTGCGGCGATTCCGAGTTACCTCATGCAGGAAATCAACAACGTCCGATATCTCTTCGTTAGTATGTGGATCATGGCTGCCATTAATGAATTGATCGAAAGAGCCGCAAAGAATCGGCACCAGTTCGCATTTTCCCTTACCCGCCAGTTTCAGATAATGGTGGAGCCACGTCAAGGCCAATTCAATCGAGTGTTCATTGCCATGATATAACTCATCCTCAAAAGCCATATGATGCCCGAGGGCATTTGCCAGGCTGTCGACCACATCCACTGCCGTAGGAACAATCCCAAAAGGAGTGGCATAATGCTGACGGGTAAGAGCGAACAAATTGCTCCCGCCCAGATGGTTGGTGCCGAAAATGATTGCCAGGTCGATTTCCCCGATTGTCTCCGTGACTTGCCGCCAGACCCGGCCATAGACCGGCCCGCCACGCTGATAATCGATGTGAGGACTGATTATCCCGCGTATCGAGTTTGAAGGATTTACCGCAGGAGAATCATCAGTATAATGCTCGAGCATGTTCTTCAGTTCAACCGGGTCGGAAGGATAACCGCTCCCGCTCAAAGCAGGAGGACGACAATCGGCAGCCCGATATCCTTTAAGTAAAGACTCCATCGCCCTGGCAGAGTTCTCATTCTCCAGTAAGAGCAGCTTATCCAGTTGAGTAATCATCTGTTTCAGGTTTTCCGAAGGCAACCTGATTCCAGTATATTGTTCAAAAACATGCTGTAATTCGGGCATGTCCCTGCTTCCGTCACAGAATGCGAGCAATGGAGCCAGAGGTTGGGGGATGAGCAAAGTTCCCTCGGCGAGGCCCAGCGGGTCACGCAGCAAAACGTAGGGCGCTCCTTCGTGCTCAATCAGATGCGGCTGTACCGCTCTCAGCTTGGGATTCATAAATAACCACCTTTCCTGCTCTTTGGCCCCAACCATTCCTGCACAACATGAGGTAAATTCCGTGACAGCCCTTTTTCCACCCGGCATGAGGGGAGAGAATTCAAGAATATCCGCCCATAGCCCTTTTTGCTCAATCGGCTGTCGAGAACAACCAGCATCCCGCGATCCCCTTTAGCACGGATCAGCCGACCGAATCCCTGTTTGAACTTGAATGCAGCCTGAGGCAGGGCAAATTCATTGAAAGGATTCGAGAAAGTTTCCGAGCGGGCCGCGAAAACCGGGTCGGAGGGAACGTTAAACGGCAGCCTGACGATGCCCAGCACGCTGAGCGCCTCACCCACCACATCCACCCCTTCCCAGAAACTGGCCGCTCCCAAAATTACCGTCCGGTTGTTTTCCTGCAAGGATGAAACAAGTCTCCGAGGAGCCCCGTCCACACCCTGCCCCAGAACCAGAATATCATTTTCCATTAATATGTCTGCTATTGCCAACTTCGCCGAACGCAAAGCGGCATGCGAGGTGAAAAGCATAAGGGCACGGCCCTCAGCGGCCTCGCACAGCAAAATCAGCGTCCGTTCCAATGCTTCCTGATAACCGGCACTCCCCGGCTCGGGGATATCTGAAACCAGGTACACCAGCGCCGCCTGCTCATAATCGAAAGGAGAGTCGAGAAGAAGTTCATCGACTTCCTCCAGTCCCAGCCGCCCTTTCAAATATTCGAAGTTTCCTTCTAAACTCAAGGTGGCGCCGGTGAGAATCAGGGAGTCCAGACGCAGATAGAGATGGCTGCTCAAAATCGAACCCACATGTAAAGGGGCCGAATGCAGCGTTATCATGTTATTCCTTCGCCCCAGTGTAAGCCAATGAACTGTATTCCCTTCGGGATGGAATACCATCGAATCGAGTTCCCCCCTTAATTCATGGCCCACGTTGATCGCAGTGATGAGCTCGAACTTTAAGGCCTCCAAACCGGGCAGGTCTTCGACCACCGCATTCACCTTTCGCAGCAGTCTGTCGATTTCGCCCAGCGTACCGATCAGGTTTTCACAAGCGATTTCTATTTCAGACCAGGCCGGTTGGGCCCGCACCGCCGCAGTTATGCGTACGTTAAGATCATATTCGCCCTGACCCTCCCCAAGACTCTGTAGAAGAGCGCCTGCCTCAGTGAAGAATTCCGAAACTCTATTATGGGCCTTCTCTGTTGCAGCTATTATTAAGCTGCCAATTCCTGTGAGATCAGCCGCACGGTCGAAATCTCCTGAGCGTGCCAGGTACTGAAGCTGGGGAACAATGCCAGCGCGCATGCCCTCAGATTCCTGATATATCTGAGCCAGATAATCGAAAATATCCTTCTCCCGAATCTCCACACCGAGCTGGGTTGTAGCCACTTCTTCGAGATGATGGGCTTCATCGATGATAAGACGGGAATATGGAGGAAGAATCTGGCCGCCGGCAGATATTTCGGAGAGCAGTAGGGCATGATTGACTACGATGAGATGAGCGCTTTCCGCCGCTTTCCGGGCCCGCTGCAGAAAACAGATGCCCCGTTGCTGATAGGGGCACTTTTTCCCCAGGCAATCATAAGACTGGGCACACATCCGATACCAGTAAGACATCTCCCGAGCATCGATATTGAGTTCAGAACGATCTCCAGTTTGAGTTGACAGCAACCAGATTTGAACCCTGGCAAGAAGCTGAACCGCTTCCACGGGCAATCCTTCGGCCTTTCGCAATATTTCCCATCGCCGCAAACAAAGATAATTGGTTCGGCCTTTTAGTTGAGCTACTTCTATATCAGAAACCGGACTTTCGGGATCAAGTGTATCCAGCAAATCAGGAATATCCTTGTGTACCAGTTGTTCCTGCAAATTAATGGTATTGGTGGAAATAACCACGGGAATGTTATTTTGTTTTGCAAAGAAGGCCGACGGCAACAGGTAAGCCATCGATTTCCCGGTTCCCGTGCCTGCTTCTACAATCAAATGTCCCTCTTCATTGAGCGCCCTGGCAACTGCCCGCATCATGGTTACCTGTTGAGGCCGTTCTTCATAAGCAGGGAAAGCACGTGCCAGCGACCCGTCAACGGAAAAACAAGATGCCAGCCCTTCAATATCCAGCGGGCTTATTTCCTCATTCGGAACTAAGGGGGCTTTATTCGACGGTTTCCCGTTGCCAAAACACACTCTTTCCAGATTAGCTTCACTCAGCAGCAAATTGCCACCTCTCTCGTGAGCTACCTGAGACAGCAGATCCCCTACCCACCAGTCCATTCTACCAGTCAAGCGAGCCATCTCATCGAGCACAACAGGATCCATCCTATAAAGCTTATCTAATAAAGCGGTAAAAATTTCTCTGGACATTTCTGCATCAACCAGGGCACGGTGAGCCGATAAATTAGGGATATTCAGATAACCTGCCACAGCAGAGAGATTACGTTCTGAAACCCCGGGTAGAAGCAGCTTCGTCATCTCCAGCGTATCGCAGGATTCTTCCGGCAGAGCGATACCATTTCGAGCCAGAAACTCGAGGTCAAAAGAGATGTTATGTCCAATAAGGGGATGATCTTCCAGGAAATCCTCCAGTTCCCGGGCAACCTCATCGAATGAGGGAGCAGTCTCGATTTCTCTCTGCGATATATGGCAGAGGCGCTGAACGTTCAGGGGAACCACCCTATGCGGATTGACCAGCGTTTGAAAGGAATCGAGGCGATCCCCGTTCCGGAACTTGACCGCCCCGACTTCAATAATCGCATCGCTATCGGGACTCAGTCCGGTGGTTTCCAGGTCCAGGGCAACGTAAGTCCGCCCTTTTACATTCTCACTCACTAGTTATTCTCCCTAGAAGAACATTTGTTTAATCGATTCCCATCCATACCACCCTGCATAAACGGTGACCAGAGAGCGCACCAGTCTCCCCGCCCAGCAGCAAATGAAAAATTCTCCTACCGGAAAGCGCAGGGTGCCAGCAGCGATTCCCACGACATCAAAGGGCAAAGGAGTAACGGCAAATACAAAAATGGCCAGACCGCCATAACGCTTCATTCTCTTCGCAGTTTTCTCATAATCTTTCATCTGTTTACCGGTCACTGCTGCTCTGCCCCAGCGACCGGCATAATATCCGGTAAGTTCTCCTATCCCGGCACCTATACTCGCTACCAGCCCCAGCAAAAATACTCCCAGCCAGGAAAGGTCCATAATCCCAGGGGCAGCAAATAGAGCCACGTCTCCTGGGAGGGGAAAAATGATCGTGGCACTGGTAACCAGGGTCAAAATGAAAACCGCAGGATAACCATAGGTACGGATGTGTTCTTTCCAATCGACATCCAGTTGCCATACAAGCACTGTAAAAATTATTATTAAAACAATTCCCAGTACAAGCAGGCCCCGTTTCCATCTGCTTCCAGTTTCCATAATTATCAAGTTCGATAATATTATTGGCCAACACTTCAGTCAGCGAATTTACATTTATTGCTATCTTGTTACAAACTGTAAGTTAAGTAGCTCTTCATCCCTTCATTTCCCCAATCTGTAAAGAGGATTTTACCCTGTTCTTCATCTGTCAGCAAGGTAAACAAAGCAGGGCCTGCTCCGGCAAGATGAACTTTTCTCCCTACCGCCTCAAAAAACATCTGGCGGAATTTTTCGAGATTCGGGAAAAAGTCGAAGGCTACCTGCTCAAAGGTATTGTATAACATATCTCCTCTCAAATGAGGTTCGTTCAGCAACGCAATGACAAATTTATTGGTCAAATTTCCAGTGGTGAAATGTGATGGTGTAAGCATTTCATACATCCTCGCTGTTTTGCCAACCGCCGCGGGGAGGGGGGGGACCATCACCAGCAGCCAGAATTTAGCTGGTGATGGGATGGGAGTTATTATTTCACCTCGGCCCTCCGCCAGTGCCGTACCACCCCGAATGAAAAAGGGAGTATCGGAACCTAGTTTTGCAGCCAGCCGAATCATGTCATCAGTTGAAAGACCGAGTGCCCACAATTCGTTCAGCCCTTTGAGCACAGCTGCCGAATCGGTGGAGCTTGAACCAAGCCCGACAGCACGAGGGATACGCAGATTCTCCATCCGAATCAAGGCACCTTCCCTGCAACCGGTCTCGTCCTGTAGCAGGCTGGCCGCCTTTAATACTGATTGTTCCAGCATGTCGCCCCGGATTCCGGCAATATCTCGGGAAAGAAATTTGAGCTCATCCGAAGGCGCAAAGGAAATCACATCCGAAAGGTCGATCGTTTGCAAAATGGTGGCAACATCATGATAGCCATCATCACGTTTACTCAATACCTCGAAAGTCAGGTTAATTTTGGCATGTGCCGAAAGCGTCAACATCTCGGTTCCCTGTTGATAGATTCGCACAGTTCAGCCCACTCTTCCAGCGTAAGTGTCTGAGCCCGCCGTTGCGGTGCTATTCCCGCCTTCTGCAAGACCTCAGTGGCAAAAGTCGGTTCAATACAAAGTCCCTGGGCCAGCGAATTACGCAACTGTTTCCGCGGAGCGCTGAAGCCGGCTTTGACCACTCTGAAGAATTCATCCGGTTCGGCCTTTACCGCCGGCTGCCCGTAAACGTCGATTGCCACAATGGCAGAAGCGACTTTGGGAACAGGATAAAAACTCTTTGCCGGCACATAACAAACAATGGATGGCTTTCCATACAGCTGAACACTCACGCCAAGCAGACCCATCCTGCCCGGAGCGGCAACCATATTTTCCGCAACTTCTTTTTGCACCATCACAACCATACGAACGGGCTTCTCACTCGCTTCCAGGAAAAAACGGATAACCGGAGCAGCTGTATAATAAGGCAAGTTGGCTACCATCTTATATTTGGCTCCTGCAACTTCGCGGGCTATGTCCACCCGGAGTATGTCGGCATTCCGGATTAATACGTTGGAACTTTTAGCAAAGCGCTTTTTAAGATAAGAAACAATTCGGGAATCTATCTCTACGGCGATGACCCTTCTGGCTGATTTTGCCAGCTCCTCCGTCAGAAATCCCAGCCCCGGCCCGACCTCTATCACCTCCTCGTCAGGAGAAAGCCCGGCCGCCGAGACTGAAGCCTCCAGCACTGCGGGGTCAATTAAAAAATGCTGTCCCAGACTTTTTCTGGCATGAAGATGGAACTGATGTAGCAAGCCCTTCGTTCGAGTGAATAGATCAGAGGAATTTTCAGGCAAGAGTTTCCTTTCATGGAGCAAACAGCATCTCTGGAATATGATGCTGGTCCCAATATAGGCCGTGCACCCACCCTCGATCCTGTCCCCCGGCTTGCCACTACCAGGTGACTCAAATCAGGCAGACCTGCGGCACCCAGAGTTCACCACTTACCGCTGCTTCCTTCCGGACCTGACGGGGTTCATGGCTCTCTGCCGCGCAGGACCCGACTCTCAACACCACCTGATAATGGTAGTCCCGAAAGACAACGAACCTCAAGTGGGAATTCAGCCCCGCTATAGCGGATTGCGGGTTACAAGGCACCGCTAGCTCCCCACCTAGCACGACCACTTAGATGCTAATATTTACCAGCAGTTCTGTCAAGAAATCAAAAGCCAGAAATACCGCGGTTTTGCTGAGAGTTGATAATAGTTACTTTAGATAACAGTCTTATCTAGATATTTTCTGCGCAACCCTGTTCCCCATTTCCGCTGTCCCCAATTTACACATTCCCTCACTCATGATGTCGTAGGTGCGGTAACCTTCCCTCAAAATCAGGGTTACCGCCTTCTCAACGGCGTCGGCCTCCCGAGGGAGCGCAAAAGAATATCTCAGCATCATGGCACAACTGAGGATGGTGGCAATGGGATTGGCCATATCCAGCCCGGCCCGTCGCGGCGCACTACCGTGAATCGGTTCGTACAGCCCGAAAACGCGAGAGCCCTTTCCTCCGGGTACGCTCGCCAGGCTGGCCGAGGGCAGCATACCAAGTGACCCCGCCAGCATGGAAGCTTCATCAGTAAGGATATCTCCGAAGGTGTTTTCCGTAACCAGCACATCCATTGAGGCCGGTTGCTGGATTATTCTCATAGAGCAGGCATCGACAAGCTGATGTTCCAGCTCCACATCGGGATAGTCGTCAGCAAGCTCGGTGGCAATCTGCCGCCATAGACGAGAGGATTCCAGCACATTGGCCTTATCCACCGAAATCAGCCTCTTCTTCCGGGTACGAGCAATTTCAAATCCAACTCGAACTATGCGCTCTATCTCTTTCTCGGAATAGACCATAGTATCAACCGCTTTCCGGCCCCGTGAGGTTTCCCATCGCTTCTTTGGCTTGCCGAAATAAAGTCCCCCGGTCAACTCACGCACGAATATGAAATCAACCCCGTTGACTACCTCCGGCTTGAGATTGGCATGGTCCGCAAGCTCGGGAAAGACCTTTACCGGGCGAAGATTGGCAAAAAGTTTGAGGCCTTTCCTGAGTTCCAGCAGCCCATCCTCAGGCCTGACTTCTGCCATAGGATCGTCCCATTTAGGTCCGCCAACCGCGCCCAGATAAACCGCATCGCACTTTTTGCACATTTGCAGAACTTTCGGGAGAAGTGCAACCCCATGATTATCAATCGAAACCCCACCTATGTCGCCATAATTCAATTCGAATTCGTGCCCGAACTTCTCCCCGACGCGCTGGAGAACCTTGACACCTTCAGCAGCAACGTCCGGGCCTACCCCATCGCCAGGCAAAAGGGCAACCTTGAACTTCATAAATTTTCTCCTATGCCCAGCTTTTCGCGGGTATACTCAATCAATCCCCCGGCCGAAATCAGTTCCATCATAAAATCCGGGTATGGCTCGGCAACAAATTCAATATTTTTTGTGATGTTGCGGATTCTCCCTGCCGACAAATCCACGGCTAGCAAATCGCCCGCCTCGCATTTGCGAACAGCTTCAACACACTCCAGGATGGGCAGCCCGATGTTCAGGGAGTTGCGGTAAAAAATCCGGGAAAAGCTCTCAGCGATTACACAACTTATGCCGGAAGCTTTAATGGCCAGAGGCGCATGCTCTCGCGAGGATCCGCTGCCGAAATTCGTGGAAGCTACAATAATGTCGCCCTTTTCAACTCTGTTGACAAACCCGGCATCGATATCCTCCATACAATGTCGGGCCAGTTCTTCAGGATTGGAGACGTTAAGATATCTCGCCGGGATAATAGCATCCGTATCAACATTGGCCCCGTATTTGTGAACCTTTCCTTTCAGTTCCACTTTTTTCTCCTGCCCAAGCGCTTCCATCATTATAGCATGCAAATAGAAACGGCGACTTATAAGAATCAGGTTTCCCTCATAAGCGGTCACATTACATGCCTGATCACGAGGGGCTACTGTCAGGGAGGCCCACATGTAGAGATTCTTCACATCCAGCCGCACCAGCTCCGGCTATGGCTGTGTCTTTACATGGAATCGACTGCTAACAGCAAGTCACTTTTTAATTTCTACTGTACTCGCCGAATGATAAGGGCACTACTTCCAGATCGGCTTTATAGCGTCTGCCTTCAAGGATTATTCTGCGGTAGGGTCATTAACCGCTTTCCACACTTCTTTATAGATGGTGACTACCGCATTTATCGTAGCATCGCGTGCAGGGCCCTCGATCGGAAAGGTCTTACCCTGTACCAGAGCGACGGTGATACTCTTAGCAGCGTCGATTTTGGAAATTTCTATGTTAACACTTGATGTTGTAGCCATAACCTCTTCCTCCTTAAAGCATGCATAATGTTTAAAAAAACACAGTATTTAACAAGTTTTTACATTTACAATTGAAATTTGGATTTTTCAACTCCTTTCCATGAACTTCAAATATGGCTTTCCAGCAACAAGGGACAGGGATAAAGCCTGGTTGAACAATGGCTCATTTCCTGGCAGCTTATTGTGAATTCTAGCATTACAAATAGGGGCTGTCAATATTCATGCCAGCCTTGACATTTCTTAGATTAAATGTTAAAATGTGTTAACTTAGCAAAGGTTAGTTGCCCGCCGATTCCTGTTATCCGTGCAGGGAAGGGGGATGTAAAATGAGTGACAGCGAAGGCGCAAATACGCAACCTAAAAGGCCCCGGAGGCCAATATGTCCTAATTGTGGGCAGGTTTTGTCCAAGAGTCTGTTTGATCGATGTGTATGGTGTGGTGCAGAATTACCGGAAGAACTCAGATTATCCAGCGAGGAAAAGTCCCAATTTCGCGCGCAGCAAAAGGACAAACTGGCTGATGTGCAAACAGAACGGCTCAAACAAGAACTTGAGGGCGAGTCCTACAGTCATCACTGGTCATTGCGGGACATTGTAAAAGGTACAGGCAGGTAATTATCCCCAGGCCCCATATCCATCGTTTGATTCACTCCTCGCTGGCAAGATGCATCCACTATGGTCCCACTGACTAATTTGCCCCCGCGAAATCCCTGTAGGAAAATCAGCCCCCGCGCGTGCTCAAGTGCCAAATCCAGCTTCTCCCCTCGCCACTCTGGACAAAAGCGCCCCGAAGACGGTATAATCCGAAGCTGTGGGCCGCTAGCTCAACTGGCAGAGCAACTGACTCTTAATCAGTGGGTTACAGGTTCGAGTCCTGTGCGGCCTACCATTCCTTTTGGATCCCAATATAACCGCATTTCATCATAAATTTGTTGTCAATCAGCACGCTCTAGAGTTAGAATCTAATCAAAGCTTACCCAGAGGGATTAAATGTATGTTCTCGGCACCGCCGGCCACGTTGATCACGGTAAATCACTCCTGGTACAAGCCCTCACCGGCATCGACCCCGATCGGCTGGCTGAAGAGAAAGAGCGCGGTTTAACCATCGAGCTGGGGTTCGCCTGGCTTACGCTCCCCAGCGGACGGGAAACCAGCATCGTTGACGTCCCCGGTCACGAGAGGTTCGTCAAGAACATGCTGGCCGGCGTGGGAGGGATCGACGTGGCCCTCCTGATCATCGCCGCCGACGAAGGGGTCATGCCTCAGACACGTGAGCACCTGGCCATCCTCGACCTTCTCGATATCAGTCACGGACTGGTAGTAATCACCAAGAAGGACCTTGTCGACCAGGAGATGCTGGAACTGGTGACCATGGATATCGAAGAGGTCCTGAAAGATACCGTTCTGGAAGGCACATCAATAATAACCACCTCAGCCCTCACCGGCGAAGGATTGGGAGAATTGGTTGAGGCCATCGACGGCCTGCTGGAGGCCACCCCCCAGCGCCGCGACATCGGCAGGCCGAGGCTCTCCATCGACCGGGTTTTCACTATTAAAGGGTTCGGGACCGTCGTCACTGGAACCCTCATCGACGGCCGGTTCTCTATCGGACAGCAGGTCGAAATAGTCCCCGGCGGGCAGCGAGCCTCAATCAGGGGGCTCGAGACCCACAAAAAGAAACTGGAAACCGCTTTGCCCGGCACCCGAGTAGCCATGAATCTGAGCTCGATGACTGTAGAGGCCCTTGAAAAGGGGTTCGTGGTTACCACTCCCGGCTGGCTAAGCCCATCTAAATTTCTGGATTTAAAACTCAGGGCAAGCCGGGACCTATCTCAGTCGATCACACACAACAAGGCTGTCACCTTCCACACCGGAGCTGCCGAAATCCCGGGTAAAGTCCGCCTGCTCGACGCGGAGAAGCTGAATGCCGGGGAAAGCGGCTGGGCCCAGATGGCGCTCAATCATCCGGTGGCAGCGGCCAACGGGGATCCCTTCATCATCCGCTCCGCCAGCGGTACCCTCGGCGGCGGGAAGATTATCGATGCCCGGGCCAGAAGGCATCGGCGCTTCAGTAAAGAGGTAATCGAGAGCCTCCAAGCCAGGGAGAAAGGAACACCCGAGGATATAATCAACTCGACACTCCAGGCCAATGAACCCGCCGAATTCAGTTCCCTGCTGGCCTCCTGCAGCCTCTCAGCCGAAGAGGCCACACGAACAATAGATACAATGATAGCCGAAAACCGGCTGATAAAGCTCGGCCCGGAAGGGCCAAAGGCACTCCTCTTTTCCCGGGAGGGGTGGACCAGACTGATGGCGAATGTGCAGAAGGTGATGCAAAGCTATCACAACCAGTTCCCGCTGCGGACGGGTATTCCCAAGGAAGAGCTCAGGAGCCGGCTGAATATACCCCAGCAGCACTTCGCGGATGCCTTAAAAAGACTCGCCCATGAAGGGATCCTGCACGAAGAAGGTGCCGTGGCGAGGGCACCAGCACACGAAGTAAGCTTCTCCCCGAAACAACAGGCCGAGGTCGATTCATTTCTGGAATCACTCGAGACAAATCCGTTTTCACCTTCCCCCGGAACGCTCTCCCAGCCGGAATTGCTGAATGCGCTCATCGACAAAGGCAAGGTGGTGAAACTAAGCGAGAACGTTATTTTTGCCGCCTCCGCCTACGATGAAATGGTCAAGCGAATCACCGAACACCTGAAATCGGAGGGAAAGATAACCGTAGCCCAGGTTCGGGACATGTTCGGCACCAGCCGCAAATACGCCCTGGCTCTGATGGAGCATCTGGACGAGCAGAAGGTCACCCGCCGCATAGGAGATGAGCGGGTCCTGCGATGAACGCATCCATTATCGGGAAATCATTTTCCTGACCGCCTGGGCCACCGGCGGCAACACTTCGCCGGTGGCCTCGTCAAAAAGAAGGTGACAATCACTGTCGAGGGGCGTTTCCCCCTGATTGACAATCACCAGCCGGGCCCCGGCACGCAATGCAATACGAGGCATATCCGCCGCCGGGAAAACGACCAGGCTCGAGCCCGCCACCACAAAGAGATCACTTTTCCGGGAATGCTGGTCAGCTTCCTTTAAGTCCTTCTCCGGCAGGGACTGGCCGAAATCGACCACACTGGAGACAAGCTTGCCGGAGCAAATCGGGCAGGTGATGAGGTCGGGGAAGTTGTCACATTTGAACCCGCAACTTCGGCATTGCAGCTTGGTGACGTTGCCGTGGAGTTCGGCCAGCAGTTCCGGACGAATACCTGAGGCCAGGTGGAGATTATCCACATTCTGGGAAATCAGGAAGGAAAGCTTTCCCATCTCCTGAAGCTCGACCAGAGCCATGTGCGAGGGGTTCGGGCTGGCATCCTCCCAGTCAAACTCGACCGGCCCTTCCCCCCTGTCGCGCCGGGTCCAGACACCCTCCGGCCCCCGGAAGTCGGGCAGGCCGGATTCGGTACTGATTCCGGCACCGGTAAAAAAGACCGGATGCTGTGCCCCCACAAGCAATTCGGCCAGATGGTCGATCCGCTGTTTCAGGTCAGCCATTACAGAACACCCAGTACCCAGCCCTCCGTTGCCGCCCGTTCCTTCTCCGCCTCACTTAGCGCGGGAACAAAATACTGACGCAGCTCATCCCGGCTGTCCAGGTCCATCGCCCAGTTCACACAGGAGAGGGCATCGGATTCATGGGATTTGGGTCCCTCGTTGTAAAGGGCAGGGTACCATTCGACCAGGAAATGCTCTTCTCCCTCCGGTTCCCAGCCATCGAAGGGCCAGCAGTGCAGCGGCGCTTTCTGCTGGGCACAGGTGGTCCTGACGTGATGAAGATAGGGCATCCCGCACAGGCTCTGCAACCCGACCGCCCCCGACCCACCGACCTTGAAAATCGGCTTAAATCCCGCGCCTCGTCGCTCTGTAAGCCGATACTCTCCGAAGGCTACCTGCGAATAAGGGAATTTTGGGTCCCTGGACTGGTCAAAGCCGGGACCCCAGAAAGGCCCGGCTTCAATCCGGAAAGTATGAGCCAGTTTTTTGTTGGCTGCCCGTGCCCATTCCTTTGAATTTGGTTTGGGCTTGTCCGCTATCGGAGGCAACTTAGGAATACCTTCAGCAAGGTCGCGGACAATCTCGGGCCATCTCTCCGCCCGCCCCGTCAAGGCACTCCAGAACCCGCGAGGGAATGAATAACAGAAATCAAACCCGCAAAGGACTCTATTCCCTTTGTGGTTATGATATAGAATGCGCTGCAGTAAATAAAGGACCGCTTCATATCTGGTGAAGCGGTCCTTCTGCACTTCAGGCTCACATCCTTGGCTTGCTTCGGCACAGACAATGCTGCTCTTCTGTTGCGCCGAATCTCTGGCTCCACTGAAGTCTATCGCCACATACACATCAAACAGGGGCATCAGCTTTTCCTTTATTCCATGCCAACACTCTGAGCCAGCATCGCCCGGCCAATGCTCCGCCCTTGATGTATCAAATTACCCAGGGATGAGTGAATAAGTGATGTAAATTTAACCCTTGCCTATGCGAAACACCTTGGTCCCGCAAACCGGGCAGACACCCTTAGTTGCCGGCTTCCCATTTTTCATCTTAACGGACTGCGGGTTCTTGATCTCCACTTTCTTCCGGCATTTCATGCAATATGCGGTCATAATTGCACCTCCTTCGGCTCGAAGCATAATACATTCAGCACACGATTGTCAAGTCTCTAAGGCAAATTCCTCACCGGATTTCCCAGAGTGCCGATGCTTTCAATACAGATTTCCACAAAATCGCCAGCTTGTAACCTGCCGATTCCTGAGGGGGTGCCTGTGGCTATAACATCCCCGGGAAGAAGGGTCATCACCCCGGAAATGAAAGTTACTATCCGAAGGATACTGAAAATGAGGTCGCTCGTCCGGCACGACTGGCAAATTTTGCCGTTAAGGCAGGTCTCGATTTTAAGATCGTCGGGGGAGACCTCGGTCTCGATGTACGGGCCCAGCGGGGCGAAGGTATCGTACCCTTTGGCCCGGGTCCATTGCCCGTCCTCTCGCTGGTTATGGCGCTCCGTCACATCGTTGAAACAGGTATAACCCAGTATACAGTCAGAGGCTTCCTTTTCAGTTATCTCTTTGGCCTTTCTCCCCATCACCACACCGAGTTCGCCCTCATAATCCGTGCGCTTCGTCCCCCGAGGCAGAACGATATGCTCCCCCGGGCCGATAACGGCGGTGGAGGGTTTCAGGAAGATGAGAGGAACTTTGGGGATGGGAAGGCCAGTCTCCGCAGCATGACTTCGATAGTTCAATCCCAGGCAAACGATCTTGGAAGGGGTGCAGGGGGCCAGCAAACGGACTTCGGACACATCGAGCACGGTCCCATCGAAGGTCAATCGATTAAACGGGCTGCCGCGCAAGATGCGAACTTTTCCGCCTTCCTCAACCCCGTACCTTGTTTTCCCTCCTTTTGAGAATCGAATTATGCGCATGAAAGGCTAAGTTTTCCTTTCCCCAACCAAGCTGGTAACGGCATCTACGACCTGTTGAGAGGTGAGGCCCAGCTTTTCGTAGATCACCTTCATGGGAGCCGAAGCACCAAATCGAGGCACGCCGATGATAATTCCATCCATGCCCACATAGCGTTCCCAGCCCAGCGGGGTACCGGCTTCGATGGAAACCCTCGCCCTGATTTCGGGGGGCAACACCTCATTTCGATAATCTTTCGGCTGAGCCTCGAACAGCTCCCAGGAAGGCAGGGAGACCACCCGTGGCTTGATTCCATTGTCTGCCAGCCTTTGAGCGGCCTGAAAGGCAATATGAACCTCCGAGCCAGTGGCGATTATTATCGCCTCAGGCGAAGATGAAGATTCCCAGAGCACATATCCTCCGCGCCGCACGCCGTCGGCAGCCGCCAGGCTTGCCCGATCCAGTACCGGTACCCCCTGGCGGCTGAGCACCAAAGCTGTCGGGCCATCTCTCCTCTCCAGGGCTATCTTCCAGGCCTCGACCGTCTCGGTGGCATCGGCGGGACGAATCATTACCAGGTTGGGAACCGAGCGCAGCCCCAGAAGGTGTTCGATCGGCTGATGAGTCGGACCGTCCTCCCCAACGCCGATGGAATCATGACTGAAGATAAAAATTACCCGCAGACCCATCATGGCAGCCAGCCGAACCGGCGGACGCATGTAGTCATAAAAAGCCAGAAAGGTAGCCGCATAGGGAATTTTCCCTCCATGCAGGGCAAGGCCGTTGCATATAGCTCCCATAGCATGTTCCCTGATACCGAAATGCAGGTTATGTCCCGTATAATCATTAGCCCCGAAATCCCCGCGGTCCTTCATGATGCTCTTGTTGGAAGGGGCCAGGTCCGCCGAGCCGCCCATAAGCGCATGGATTTTAGGGGCTATGGCATTAAGCACCTGGCCGGAAGCCGCGCGGGTGGCAATTGGCTTTTCCGAAGAGGTGAAGAGGTCGGGCAGGTCACTATCCCAGCCAAAGGGAATTTCGCCGCTCATATCACATTCAAGCTGGTAGGCTTCCTGCGGGTATTTTTGCCGATAATCACCCATCAAAGCTTCCCATTCTTCCTGTTGCTGCCTTCCTCGCTGGATCGCCTGTCTGAAATGTTCCTGCACTTCTTTCGGAATTGCAAACGGTTCAGCAGTATATTGCCATCTCAGATTCTCCTTACTGAGCCGAACCTCCTCCTCGCCAAGGGGCTCGCCGTGAACCCCTCCGGTATTTGCCTTATTGGGGCTGCCGTATCCGATGATGGTCTTGCAGATTATCAGGCTGGGACGGTTTGTCTCCTGCTGTGCTTCCCTGAAAGCCGCCGAAACCTCATTCAGCCTGAGCCCGTTCACGGGTCTGGTGACATGCCAGCCATAAGCCTCGAAACGCTGCTTTACATCCTCCGTAAAGGTGATATCGGTGTTACCTTCGATGGAAATATCATTATCGTCATAGAAATAGATGATTTTGCCCAGCTTGAGGGTTCCCGCCAGGGAAGCTGCCTCCGCCGTTACACCTTCCTCCAGATCGCCATCTGAAACGAAGGCATAAATATGATGATCGATAATGTTGAATCCAGGGCGGTTATAATGTGCCGCAAGAGATTTTTCCGCTATTGCCATGCCGACACCATTGGCAAATCCCTGCCCCAGCGGCCCCGAGGTGGTTTCCACGCCGGGGGTCAGGCCGTATTCGGGATGCCCGGGAGTGATGCTTCCCCATTGCCGAAAATTCTTTACCTCATCCAGGGATACATCGTACCCGGTCAGGTGCAACAGCGCGTAAAGCAAAGCCGAAGCGTGCCCCGCCGAGAGGACAAAACGGTCACGGTTAGGCCATTTCGGGTCGGCGGGGTTGTGCTTGAGGAACTGATCCCAGAGAACGTAGGCCATGGGGGCCATTCCCATCGGCGCGCCGGGATGGCCGGAATTTGCCTTCTGAACGGCATCCACCGCCAGGAAACGGATGGTATTGATGCATAACTGATCGAATGTCGGCATGGTTGCTGCTCCTCACTTTTGGCTATTATCCAACAAACACCTACCCACTCTGACAAATAATAAAGCCCGTCACCTGGTTCCCCTGCTACCTTCGCAGGGCCCTTTTGCCCACGATTTGATTGTGCAGGTACCAGCTTTGCACCGTCTCAATAACCTCGTCAGGTTGATCACAAACCACCAATAGATCCAGATCTTCGCGGGAAATGAAACCGTTAGATAAGGTAGTGCTTTCTATCCAGTCCAGCAGTCCCTTCCAGTAATCATTCTGGTAAAGAATTACCGGGAAGGGTTTTATCTTGCTGGTTTGTATCAGGGTAATCACTTCGCTTAACTCATCGACGGTACCCCACCCCCCCGGCATAATAACGAAGGCAGTAGCAAACTTGACCAGCATCAATTTCCGGGCAAAGAAGTGGTTGAAGCGCAGGGACTTAGTCGTGTAAGAATTGAGGGCCTGCTCATGGGGAAGATCGATATTGAGGCCGATGGATGTTCCCCCTGCCTCGTATGCCCCCTTGTTGGCCGCTTCCATGGCCCCCGGTCCCCCGCCGGTGATAATGGCAAAGCCCGTTTCGGCAAGCCGTCGGGCAATCTCCTCTATCTGGGCGTAAAGGGGATCTGTGCTCTTGAGCCTGGATGATCCGTACACAGTTACTGCCGGCCTGACGGATGCCAGTTCATCGAATCCCGCTACCATTTCACCCATAATCCTGAACATGAGCCAGGATTCATCCCGCCCGATCTCATTAATTTCGTACATTTCCGGCATGCAACTCTCTTCAAGACGAGCGTATTTTAGAGGGAACCCCAGACGACCTCCACTCCCCGGTCAGTAAGCTGTTTGACGTAGTCGTAAGACTCGCTGCTGAGAGGATTATATTCCAGATGCACGACGTCGCCGGAACCAAGCCCGGCGTTGGCAACCAGGGGTGCTATATCGGCAATCTCATTATAAGAAAGGTCAAGGCTGCTCAAAGAGGTACAGGATTCCAGTCCTGTTAAATTGGAAATCCCCTTATTGCCGGCATTCAAAGTGGTAAGCCCTGCCAGGTCCGCTTGATGGATATCTCCACTCGATTTGGAAATGGCGTTCCGGATGGCTGCTTCGAGGTTGGCATCCGGGAAAAATACTTCCCCGTTCGTGCTCGTTGGTACCGGCGATACCACTTCGGAAGGACTGGGTGATGGGCTCTCGATAGCGGTAGGGCCGGGCTGGGGGCTTTCCGTGGCCGTAGGTTCGGGCGTGGGTGACAATACCGGTGTTTCAGTAGCCGGAGGTGAAGGAATGGGGCTGGGCGCAACTGTCTCCCCCGGCGTCTGTGACGTCGCGGGTGTTTGGGCTGGCGTCGCAGGTTCAGGCGACGAAACTTTACCGTTTCCAGTCACATCCCCTGAAGGGAACCCCGCGGTCGGGGTTACTTCATCACTCTCGTCGCCACCTCCCCCTCCACAACCCGCCCACAATACACATCCGGTAATCACCACGACCAGCACCAACATAATTCCTTTCTTCATTATGGCAACTCCTTTCAACTTTCAAATCAGCCACAAAGCTTTTTCTACTATAATATATCACCACTTACTGTATCAAGAATTGTTTCAAAGCCTCAACGGCGGGGGAAAGCACCTTATTTCTGCGATGAACTACAAAGAAATCGCGAACGAGTTCGATGCCGGTAATATCTACTATCTCAAGCAGTCCCAGCTTGATCTCATTTTGCACCGCCCTGCTGGAAACTATTGAAACTCCAGCCCCGGATTCAACCGCACGCTTTACGGCTTCAGTGCTGCCAAGAGTCATCACCAAATTGAATGACCCGGGGCTGATGCCGGAGCCCCCAAGTTGCTGCTCCATGACCGTCCTGGTGCCCGATCCCTCCTCTCGTAATATGAAAGGGACCCCGATCAGTTCCTCCGGGATTATGCTATTCCCCTGAAACCAGTCATTGCCAGCAGGGGCAATAAGCACCAGCTTGTCACTGACAAACCTGCTAAAAGTCAGCTTTTCATTTCTCACCGTCGCTCCCACTATCCCGATCTCCTGCTGCCCCTCCTGCACTCCTTTAATAATCGTTCTGGTGTCACCTATGATCATCTCCACCGCTATGCCCGGATGAGCAGCCCGGAACCGCTGCAAAATTTCAGGCAAAATATACTCTCCCGGAATAGTACTTGCTCCTATGGCGATCTCTCCCCATAGCAGCCCACTGAGTTGATCTATAGCCTGCCGGGCTTCGGAAGTCAATTCGAGTATCTGGACAGCGTAACGATAGAGTATTTCCCCGCTCTTGGTGAAACTGGTGGCCCTGCCTGAGCGATCAAGCAGTTTGATCCCCAGCTCCTCTTCGAGAGAAGCGATCTGAAAGCTCACTGTTGGCTGGGCTATTTTCAACACTTCGGCAGCAGCCGAAAATCCCCTCCTCTCAATCACAGCACAAAATATCTCAAGCTGCCTGATTTCCATGATGCTACACAGTATAGCAGAGTTTGGGCAGGAACCCAAGCAGCCCGCATCCGAATCAGGTTTTGAACCGTTTAATTTGATTCCAGTAAGGTGGGGGTTTCATTTTTGCATATAACTAAGGAAACGGATTCAGCCTTCGAGTAAGGACATCTCACGCTCCCTTTATCTCAATATCTTGACACCCCTCATGCTCTTCCACTATGCTATGTTCGATCATGCTCAAAGTAGCTATAGTAACCGACAGTCTGGCCAGCGTACCCACCGAACAGGCCAACAAGCTTGGTATCTGGGTTGTCCCTTCGAGTGTCACAATCGGCGACAGAGTCTATCATGATGGAATCGACATCACACCTTCAGAGGTGTACGAGTTGCAACGAAAAAGCAAGGTGCTTCCCACCACCTCCGCTGCATCACCAGGTGAATTTTTCAATACATACTCTTCAGCCGCCGAGAAAGCCGATTTCATTCTACATATCTGTATTACCCCCAATCTTACCATGACCTACGATGCCGCCATGAGAGCCAGGGAAATGGCCCGGGAAGCCCTGCCGGATAAAAGGATAGAGATATTCGATACCGGCACGGCCGCAGGCGCACAGGGATTTCTGGCCATGGAAGCTGCTCGTTTGGCTGAGGCAGGCGAAGAAATGGATAGCATTATCGATGCTATAAAGAAGCTTGTCCCCATGGTTCGCCTTTATGTGACTGTGGATACATTATATTTTCTGGCCAAGGGAGGCCGGGTCCCCAGGGTAGCAGCCTGGGCCAGCTCCCTGCTTTCCATCAAACCTATACTCCAGATATCTAACGGTCAGGCCACACCTGTGGAGCGGGTCCGAACCAAGCCCAGAGCGATGAACCGACTGCTCCAGATCATGAGGGAACAAACCGGGCAGAAGCCGGTACATGTCAACCTGATGCATGCCGGTGTCCCTGATGAGGCCGAGGAACTCAAGAAGCGAATCAGTGAGCAATTCGATTGTGCCGAGCTCTACATTACCGAGTTTTCCCCGGTTATGGGCGCTCATACGGGTCCCGGATTGGTGGGGTTTGCCTTTTACCATGATGAATAATCCCCTGCCAGTTTCTGCTAAAAATAAACCTGATGATAATTGATGCCGTACTTATCGCGGGAGCATATCTCTTCGGATCGCTTCCTGTAGTCTTCTGGATAGGAAAGGCCAATGGTATCGATATCCGCCGGGAATTCGATGCCCACTCTTCCTTATGGAAGAAATCAGGATATAAGCAGGGGCTTGCCGCAATTCTATGGGATATTTTCAAAGGCCCCGTCTTTCCCCTGATTGCCTGGGGCCTTGATTTCAGCAGTGCCACCATCGGCCTTTGCGGACTGGCTGTGGTTTCCGGGCAGATGTGGCCCATATTTTTGGGCTTTCAGCATGGTGAAAAAGGCAACACTACCGGCATCGGAGCCTCTTTTGCTATTGCCCCTATTGCCACAAGCTTCGCTGTAATCCCCGTTGCTGCCGGAGCCTTTACCCGCGCCTTCAAAGGCAAGGGGAAGATGATTCCCGGAAGCGAGGGGGATGATTCCCGGTTAGCGGGAGTATCAGACTCCATGCCGCTGGGCATGCTGGCCGGATTTGCTGTCCTGCCGATTTCAGCCTGGCTCTGCCATAAAGAAACGGCCCTTGTATGGACTTTCACAGCACTCTTTTTTCTCATTGTTTTCCGCCGCATGACTGCCTCTCTCTTGCCGGAAATACGGGGCGGGCTCAAAGCCAGTCTCGCCTCTGTTTTGTGGAATCGGTTTCTCTATGATCGCAGTTATTATTGATTTTGCAAGGCTCACCCCCGGGAAAACGGCGTTGTTTAGCTGTCATTGCCCGCTTTCGATGCTTGTGCTATAGTTAATTTGTCCGTTAAATCATCTCGCCTTTTTAAGGAGAATTAAGTGGACTTTGAGACTATCAAGCTGGAAAAAAGTAACTACATCGCCACTCTCAGCCTCAACCGCCCCGACAGAGCCAACTCAGTAAACTGGAAAATGATGGAAGAGCTCAACGTGGCCCTGGATGACATAGCTCAGGATGAGAGCCTCAGGGTAATGGTAATTACCGGTGCCGGAGAAAAAGCATTCTGCGGCGGTGGAGATATCGCCGACGAAGATATGTATGCTTCCTGGGATATGGAAAAAATGAGAAAGTGGGTACGTAAAACTGCGTGCGCCATCACTGAGAAAATACGGAACATGCCTGTGCCCACCATTGCCTCCATCAACGGGATTGCCGTGGGAGGCGGCTTCGACTGGTCTTGTGCGGCTGATATTCGTATCGGTTGCGAGCGAACCCGGTTTATGCCCGCCCAGATCAAGACCGCCCTAGTTCCCGATTCAGGGGCCTGTTACCTGCTCCCGCGTATAATCAGGCTGGACAAAGCGCTGGAAATCCTTTATACCGGCGACTGGATCGATGCTGACGAAGCTTTCCACCTTGGGATTCTAACTAAGCTGGTCTCCTCCGAAAACCTGGCTGCCGAAACCAATGCAATGGCCGCAAAAATCGCAGCGAGCCCCCCGATTGTCACCCGTTATGTCAAGCAATTGGTATACAAAGGACTGGACAGCGATCTGCCAACAGCTCTCGAAATGACGGCTGCTATGACCGCCATGACCATGTTCAGCCGAGATCACGAAGAAGGGGTGGCTGCATGGAAGGAAAAACGCGAACCTGATTACCATGGCAGGTAATAAACGTTGCCTCAAACATATCACAGGAGGAACGAATTGGCTGAAGAATTAAGGATTTTCACCGGCAATACGCATCCGGAACTGGCGCACGCGGTCTGTAATTACCTGGAAATTACGCCCGGGCAGATAGACGTTTTCCAGTTCAGCAACGAAAATATCTTTGTTCGAATCCTGGAGAATGTGCGGGGGCGTGATGTTTTCATTATTCAGCCAATCAGCAGCCCGGTAAACCGCAGCCTGATGGAACTCCTTATAATGATCGACGCCGCCAAACGAGCCTCAGCTGAAAGGATTACCGCCGCTATTCCCTATTATGGATACTCCAGAACCGACAAGAAGGATCAACCCCGTGTACCGGTTACCGCACGCCTGGTGGCCGACCTCATAACCGTAGCCGGAGCCAGCCGCGTTCTCACCCTCGATTTGCATGCCGGGCAGATTCAAGGATTCTTCAACATTCCGGTGGACGAATTAACCGCCCTCTATATCCTGAGTTCGCATTTCGAAAAGAAGCAATTGAATAATTTTGTAGTGGTGGCTACCGATATAGGCATCTCCAAGCGAGCCAGGGATATGGCTGCCAGGCTGAATTGTCCCCTGGCCATCATCGAAAAAAGGCGTATCGGCAACAACGATCAGACGGAAACTCATCATGTCATTGGCGATGTGCAAAATTGCAATGCCATCCTCTTTGACGACGAAATCGATACCGGCGGTTCCATTGCTTCAGCTTCAAGAACGCTGATCGAGCACGGAGCAAATGAAGTATGTGCCTGCTGTACCCATCCCATCCTCTCCGGCCATGCAATTGAGAGATTAGCCGAAAGTCCCCTGAAAGAAATAGTTGTTACCGATAGCGTGCCGGTGTCCCCTGAAAAGAAGATAGATAAACTGACCGTGCTCTCCCTGGCCCCCCTGATCGGGGAGGCGATTCACCGAATACATGCCAATCTCTCAATAGGGGCCATGTTCCATTAGACCCGAGGTAAACCATGTTCAAAAAGTTCCTCAGTGCTCTTGGCGGTGATTCCAATGAAAAGGAACTCAAGAGACTCCAGCCAATAGTTGAGGAAATCAATGCGCTGGAAGCAGAGTTCGACAAACTCAGCAATGAAGACCTCCCTGTTAAAACAAATGAATTCAAGGACCGCTTGAATTCAGGAGAAGACCTCGACGACCTCCTGCCCGAAGCATTCGCCACCGTCCGCAGAGCCGCGTATTTGAACGTCGGCATGCGGCACTTCGATGTCCAGCTCATCGGGGGAATCGTTCTCTATGAAGGCAGGATCGCCGAGATGAAAACCGGCGAAGGCAAAACCCTCGTTGCCACTTTGCCAGCCTACCTCAATGCGCTCACCAGCGAAGGCGTGCACGTAATTACGGTCAACGATTACCTCTCCAAACGTGATACCCAGTGGATGGGTGCTGTCTACCACGCCTTAGGCCTGAGCGTGGGCTGCATCCAGCACGAATCGGCCTTTCTCTTCGATCCGGACTATGATTCGGAGGATGAGTCCTGGCCACATCTGAGGCCGGTACGCCGCAAGGAAGCCTATGATGCCGATATCACCTACGGTACCAATAATGAATTCGGATTCGATTATCTGCGGGACAACATGGTTGCCGACTTTTCGCAAAAGGTACAGAGAGAATTCAATTACGCTATAGTGGACGAGGTCGACAACATCCTCATCGACGAAGCTCGTACCCCTCTAATCATCAGCGGCCAGGCCGAGGAGTCCCAGGCAGCCTATATCCAGGCCGAGAGGGCTGTCCGAAAGCTGGAAAGAGGCCTCAGCACAGTCGAACTCGACCAGATGAAAAAGGAACTCGGCGAGAACCTGTCCATGGAAAAGGCCGAAAGCGAATATGACTATATTTTCGATGAAAGAACCCGGCATATACATCCCACCTCTCGGGGGCAGCAGAAAATCTCTGCAGCATATGATGATCCCGATATGTACGGTGAACACGGCCGCGAGGAGGTGGCTTCCGTCGAGGAAGTCCACGAGAGGATGAAGAACATCCACCATGTCGAAACCGCGCTCCGAGCCAAACACTTCTACCGGGAAGGTCGGGAATACGTAATCGAGCCCACCGGCGAAAACGTGCTCGGTGTTACCATCGTGGATGAGTTTACTGGCCGGAAAATGCCGGGACGCCGCTTCTCCGAAGGCCTCCATCAGGCAATCGAAGCCAAGGAAGCGTCCCGTTATGGCCTGAAGCGTCTGCCAATTAAAGCCGAAAGCATCACACTGGCCACCATAACTTTTCAGAACTTTTTCCGCATGTACCCGATCCTGGCCGGGATGACGGGAACGGCCGTGACCGAAGCGGAGGAATTTCATAAGATTTATGATCTTGACGTGGTGGTCATACCTACCAATAAACCACTTATCCGAAAAGAGTATCCTGATCAAATATATAGAACTGAAGATGCCAAATTCCGGGCTGTAGTCAGGGAAATCAAGGAACTCCAAGCTACGGCAAGACCGGTACTGGTAGGCACGTGCTCTGTTGAAAAATCGGAGATTTTAAGTGACATGCTTACCAAAAATGGTATCAAGCATAATGTCCTCAATGCCAAGAACCACGAAAAAGAGGCTCACGTCATCGAGCGGGCCGGCAGGCCGGGAGCCGTAACCATAGCTACCAACATGGCCGGGCGCGGTGTCGATATCATCCTGGGCGGAAATCCGGATTCTCTTGACCACGAAACCTGGCAGGCCGAGCACGATAAGGTGGTTGAAGCCGGAGGCCTGCACATCATCGGTACGGAGCGCCATGAAGCCAGGCGAATCGACAACCAGCTTCGGGGGCGTGCCGGCAGGCAGGGCGATCCGGGCAGTTCGCGCTTCTATGTATCGGTGGAAGATGACATCATGCGGCGATTCGGAGGAGATCGAATCGGCGGAATCATGGAACGTTTCGGATTCGACGAAGATACACCTATCGAACACTCGATCGTCTCCAAGGCAATCGAGAACACCCAGGTCAAGGTGGAAGCTCATCACTTCGATATCCGCAAGCACCTGCTGGATTACGACGATGTATTGAATACGCAACGGGAAGTCATTTACGGAGAAAGGGGAAAGCTCCTCAGCGGGGCTGATCTCAAAGCGAACATAACAGGGATGGTAACCAGCGCAATAAACGGCTATATCGATAAAAACCTCCCCGGGGAAGAGCCCGATGCCTGGGACCTCAATACCCTGCTTAAAGAGGTGGAAGGTATTCTTCCGCTGCCTCAGGATGCCACGGCGCAGAGCCTCTCCATGATGAGTCGAGCGGAGATCGAAGAAAAGCTTCTCGACCATGCTACCTCGCTGTATGAACAGCGCGAAGAGGAAATGGGAACCGATACCATGCGCCTCCTGGAGCGGCTGGTAATGTTGCGGTCCATCGATACCCACTGGCGAGAGCATTTAACCGTGCTGGAAAACATGCGTCAGGAAATCGGCCTTTATGCATATGGCCATCGCGATCCGCTCGTAACCTACAAAACGGAAGCTCATTCGCGATTTCAGGAAATGCAGGAAATGATCCAGTATGACATAGTTCACAGCATTTATAGAGTCAGCCTCGTCAACCAGGAGCCCCCTAAGAAGGAGCAAAAAACAGCCGTCCCTGTCGGGAAAAAGGTGGGACGCAACGATCCCTGTCCCTGCGGCAGCGGAAAGAAATATAAGAAATGCTGCGGCAGAACAATATAATAAAAGAGAATATCCATGCCCATCTACGAATATAAAGCGAGAGGGCCTTCATCCTGCGATTTATGTAAAGCCAAATTCGAGATCAGGCAGAGCATAGATGAGGCACCTCTGGTTGAATGTCCTCGCTGTAAAGCCCCAATCAAGCGCCTTTTTTCCCGAAATTTTATTACCACCACCGACTCACTCCCGCTCGAAGACACTTTTCATACCCACACCCCCGAAGAAGCTGACAGTTTGGGCCTCGAAGGGGGATTTGCCGAGGACCAGGTCTGGGAGTGATTCAAGGCAGAATAAATGCTATAATTAAGGACAAGTTCGATATGGAGAAGAAAAGATGAACAGTAAAGGCATTCTTCTAGGAATTTTGGTTCTGCTTTTATTCTGCCTGCCAGCCTGCGTCGGTGACGATAATGAGAAAACCCCTGCCGAAAGTCCGGGGGCCACTGTTTCGCCCACTCCTACTCCCGCACCATCTCCCACCCCTTTTATCTCCATACCACAGCAGGTTATTCTGGAAAAAGGCCAATACTGGAAATTCAATTATTTTATTGGGGAAGAGGAGTTTGGCTCCAATGAATATGTAGTAACCGCAGTTCCCCAAGCAGCCGGGACCATGACCTATATTATTGAATCCAACCTCACCATGCTAAAAACCGAGCCCTGGTGGGGGAAAGGATTCACATCGGATGCCACCCTGAAAATAAACTCGTTTGGTAATCCGATAAACTATAACTCAGCGGAGCAGATAGGCTCCGGCTGAGGGGCCGTCAAGCAGTCGGTCGGCTGCAATGTCAGTGACCACGTAGCCTCAGCCTGGGTCAATGTTCGGGGCAAAAGCACTGAAAAAGAAATCAATCTGGATCCCGATATAATCCTGCTCACAGATAAAACTGTAGCCTGGCTTGACCTGATGTACACCATCTGGCCTTTGAAGGAGGATGAACAAGTTACCGTGCCTGTATTCAATCCGGATAAACTGGAAGCATCGGAACTGGAGATAAATATCCGCTCACCAAAAGCGCAAATCGACATGGGAGGGAGAATCTACGATGCCTTCGTATGTGATGCGGGCTCACCGGCTCAGGTTCATTATGTAACCGAAGAGGGGCAGCTTCTTAAGGTAGAACAGCCCGATTTGAATTTGACCATACGCCTTACAGAGACTGGCTCCCATTACTAAGGAATGAAAGGGCGAGTCTTTAAACTCGCCCTTTTTTGATTATTTATCCAGGAGTGCAGCCACCCCGGGCAGGATTTTGCCCTCCAGGAATTCCAGCGAGGCCCCTCCTCCGGTCGAGACATGGGTCATCTTCGACTCAACGCCCATCTCTTTGACAGCAGCGGCGGTATCACCCCCACCGATAATTGTAGTGGCATCCAGTTCCGCAACGAACGAAGCTATATTCTTTGTACCTGAGGAAAAAGCGGGGAATTCAAAGACTCCCATCGGCCCGTTCCAGACAATCGTCTTGCACTCCTTAAGTTCCTGCTTAAACTTTTCTATGCTCTCAGGCCCGATATCCAGCAACATCCAGCCATCCGGAACAGCGATTATGGGAACAATTCTGTGGGCGGCATCGGCTTCGAATTTCTCGGCAGCCACACCGTCAGCCGGCAATACCAGATTGACTCTCTTCGACTTTGCCTTTCTGATCAGACCGCGACTGAATTCCAGTTGATCTTCCTCGACCTCGGAACTGCCTACCTCATATCCCTGAGCTTTAATGAAGGTATTCGCCATTCCTCCGCCTATAACCAGCACGTCAACCTTTTCGATAATATTTTCCAGCAGGGCAATCTTATCGGCCACCTTTGCTCCACCTACGATCATGGCAAAAGGACGGGCAGGTTTGGTCAGGGCTTTACCCAGGAATTCGAGCTCCTTTTCCATCAGGAATCCGGAGACCGCCGGCAGGTAATCGGCCACGCCGGCAGTTGAGGCATGCGCCCGGTGAGCCGTGCCGAAGGCGTCATTCACATAGACTTCGGCCAGACTGGCCAGGGATTTGGCAAACGACGAATCATTCTTTGTCTCTTCATCGTGGAAGCGCAAATTCTCCAGCAGGATCACCTCCGCCGCTTTCATCTCGCCAATTTCCTTTTCCACCTCCGGCCCAACACAATCTGCCAAACACTTCACCGGTTTTTCCAGAAATTGTGAAAGCCGCTCTCCCACCCTGGACAGACGCAGTTCTTCCTTGACCTCCCCTTTCGGGCGCCCCAGGTGAGAGCACAGAATTATCTTTGCACCCTGCTCGATAAGGTAACGAATGGTAGGAAGCGCCGCCTGAACCCGGGAATCATCGGTAATCTCACCAGTGGATTTGTCCCTGGGCACATTGAAATCGACCCGCACCAGTACCCGTTTGCCATGAACATCGATGTCCCTAGCCGTTTTCTTGGCCATTGGTACCTCCCCCATGGATTTCTTCCAGACGATCCACTATTTTCTCAGCTTCGGCTACCGAATCAGGAGCTACATCATAAGGACTGACTCCCTGGAAATCGGAGTCTCGAATAGCCGGGGCCATGTTTAAAAACCCAAGCACTTCAAAATCGGGCAGGTTCGTACGGACAAATTCCTCATCCTCAGGCCCGGTGATTTTATTCCCCACTACATAGGTTTTCATTACTCCCAGATCGGCCGCCAGCTTTCTAACCGATTTGGCCGTCTGAATACTTCGCTGCCCCGGTTCCACAACCACAATAAAGGCATCAACCCCCTTGACAGTTCCTCTGGCCAGGTGTTCTATCCCGGCATCCATATCCAATAGAACCGTCTCATCTCTGCCTAAAATCAGGTGGCCGATCAAGGCCGTCAGCAACACACTTTCCGGGCAAATGCATCCCATGCCACCGGTATCCACACTCCCCAGCATGAGCAATTTAACCCCATTTTTTTCAACCGAAAGCCTGTCAGGAATATCATCCACCTTGGGATTCAGCTTAAAATACGGAGCCTGGGTGCCGGGTTTAGCGCCCGTCCTCTCCTCTATCAATTCACTCATCTGTGATATCGGTGTTATCTTTTCAATCTCTTCGTCCGAGAAACCCAGCGCCGTCCCGAAGTTGGCATCAACATTGGCATCAATTGCCAGCACTTTGTGACCCTTTGATACATAAATCCGCGCCATCAAACTTGACAACGTCGTTTTCCCCACCCCTCCCTTACCGGAAAAAGCCAGTTTTAACATGTCATCCCTCTCTACATTCATTATAAGCTTGGTAAGAGCAAAGGTCTACCGCATTCAAAACAAAAGCTTTATACTACTTGTAACTAAGGGAAGTCTCCCATGTCTTTACCTGAATCAGAAGTCATGCTGCGTCATCTTCCTGTTGATGAAGCGCTCATCAAGATGGATAAGTTCCTGAACCAGAGTTATGATATGGGGCTTTATACAGTGCGTGTTATTCACGGAAAAGGTTCCGGCACCCTTCGTCTGGAGACTCGACGCGAGTTGGCCCATCATCCTCTGGTGGAATCATTCAGACCTGCCGAATCCTGGGAAGGTGGAACAGGCGCTACCATCGTCAGGCTTATCTCCCGGTGAGCCTAAGCAATTCCAAATCTTTCTTTCAGCATCCAGGATATTTCCTGTAAGTATAAAAACGCCCGTTCCACCAGATTCTCCTCCATTTTAGCATCCGCCGAATCAACTCGCGCCTGTAACTGCTGAGAATTGTCCCCCTCTAAATCAGCCATAACTGCGTTCTTGATGCAGCATTTCGAAGGAGCAATTAAGGATTGCCGGGCAATCTTTTCCAGCGAGATATCGGCGTTATCGGCAATTACCTTCCAGTAACCGGTCAAGCGATCAAACAGGGTGTCCGACGTCCGGGGGTCCAGCGTACCAGATTCCGTGGGAACGATTCCCCATGACAGGATGCCGTTGTTGTTCAGAAAATCCGCAACAGGCTGAGCATAGGCCCTGGGCATTATCTCAAGCTGGAAAGCATCTATGGAAAGCAAATCCAACCCGAGGTCAAGCAAATACGGCAAATCCACATTCAGACACAGGTGTAAGGCTCTTGGCCCGTCAAATCCTTCCAGAAAATTACGGTAGTCTTGACTTGCTTGAAGTTCGTTATATCCAGCAAAGGAACTGAAAACCCAGCCCAACCCTGGTTCATCCATCCACACAAAGGTATTTGGATGCTTTTCAGCCAGTTGATGATACTGAAAATTCACCTTTCTCAATGCAAAATCGAACAGCAACACTCGGATATCGTCATCATAGATTAAGGGTCGCCTTTCTTCGTCTGTAACCCTGAAACCAAAGTTAACCGGCCCGCAAACCTGGCCCCGTATCGCCGGGTAGCTGCTCAAATCGCGCTCAAGAAATCGAGAGTAGGTCACTGAATTCCAATCGTGAAGAGCCAGAATCTGCGGATCATCCATGCTGGCCGAGAAATTATCCAGCTCTTCCGAGAAGCGTAACGAATCAAATTCAACCCTTTTTTCATCAAGATTGATACTTGTTCCAGGGAATCCATCGGCAAACTGGGCAAACATATCCTCGCTAAAAGATAGGCGCGGCAACTGAGGCCAGAAAGGCACATCCAGGCCCAGGGCCAGTTTGAGCGCTCTTTCCGGATCAACATGAGGCATGGCTGCCATAGCGGTTGTCTGGCAGTTCGGTTCAAAATCCATTTTCACTTTCTGATTTGCATTCTATCATATCTCATGATTTTGACGGGCCAGACACGGTCTCTGATTTCATTCGCTATATTTCGCTAACTGTTAAGCAAAGCTCCTGATAAGATGATAAACTGAAAATAAAGGAACTCTGCTGCGCGCGCCATGAACATCAAAGGCTTGATAATTCCAGCGGCTACCCCGTTTAATGACGGCCATGTGGACCTTCCCGCACTGAGTAATCTACTGGAATTCCTGATTAAAGGCGGGGCAGATTCAATTTTTATCATCGGCACCACCGGGGAATTCCAGTATCTGTCCTTTACCCAGAAGCAAAAAATCATCAAACAGGCAAATTCGATCATCGGGCATCGACTTCCATTGCTTGTGGGGATTTCCGCAGAAGACCCCGCGGAAATTAAGGCTCTGGCTGGCGAAGCTGCAGAAAACGAAGCAGAGGGGGTGGTACTGGCCCCTATCTTCGGCGGGGGAAACCCCTGTGAGAAGATGGATTCAATGATTCAAAACTCTTCACTGCCGCTTCTGCTTTACAACAATCCTGAAATCCACCCAGGTAAGCAACTGCCGCTTAAAATTGTGGGTGAATACGCACCACATCCAAAGGTAATCGGTATTAAAGACAGCTCAGGAGACCGTGACTATTTCAACAAGTTGCTTCAGATACAATCAAAAAGTTTTTCAGTATTGGAAGGTAAGGAATCGTCGATCCTGTCGGCAATTGTGGCAGGGGCGGACGGAATCGTCCCCGGCACAGCCAATGTCGACCCCGGCCTTTTTGCCAGAATCCTGGTACTGCGAGATGAGGAAACCATGGGACAAATCTTGTTCCTAAAGAGCGAACTGAAAGAACTTACTGGGGAACCGATCCCGGCAATCAAACAAAAACTGGTTCAGCTTGGAATTATCAGTTCTGCTGAGACAGTCAAATTATAAGCTTTGAAAGACGATTTTCCCTGACACGATTGTGGCAACCACCTTTCCCTGAAGTGTTTCACCGTCCCATGGGGTATTCTTACCTTTGGAAGCGAACCTGTCCGGCTCTACAACCCACCTGGCATGGGGATCGAAAATGGTGATATCAGCTGGCGAATCCGGGGTTAGATTACCGGCCCCGGTAAGTGCCAGTATTTTTGCCGGTTCAGCGGTCAGCTTGGAAATCAAGGTGGGCAGCTCGACTTCTCCCCTGTCAACCAGTCGCATCAGGCTCCCCAGCGCGGTCTCGAATCCGCTGATCCCAAAGGCCGCCTCCTCAAAATAGGCCGCCTTATCCGCTCGTGTATGCGGGGCATGGTCTGTAGCTATGATATCGATGGTTCCATCGTTAAGCCCTCCGATTAACGCTTCTCTATCCTGCTCTGTACGCAATGGAGGCTTAACCTTGGCAGCGGTACCGGCAATAGCCACCCTGTCCTCAGTCAGTGTAAGGTGATGAGGGGTAGCCTCGGCGGTGACCATCACCCCCTCCCGCTTGCCCTGCCGGATCAGATCCACCGAACCGGCGGTGCTGACATGGGCAATGTGAATCCATCCACCGGTCTCCCGGGCCAGTTCGATATCTCTTTCCACCATGCTTTCCTCAGCGACAGGAGTTATTCCTTTGAAACCCAGCCAGGAAGCTACAGTACCTTCATTCATCGAGCCCTCACCGGAAAGTTCTTTATCTTCACAATGGTCGATAATGGGAATGTTCAACAGCCTGCTCTGCTCCAGGGCCTGACGCATAATTTCGGCCCTGGCAACTGGATCACCGTCGTCGCTGAAGGCCACAACCCCGACTTTATGTAAAGTTGCCAGGTCGGCAAGTTTCAGTCCCTTTCGACCCTCCGTTATTGTGCCAATCGGCAAAACATGAACTGCACCTTCCCTTTCCACAATATTCAGGATTCGATATACCAGTTCGGGAGTTGCAATTGGAGGCTCAGTATTGGGCATGCAGCAAACTGTGGTAAAGCCTCCCCTGGCCGCCGCTGCCGTTCCAGTAGCAATAGTTTCCTTCTCCTCATATCCAGGTTGCCGGAGGTGGCAATGGAGGTCAATAAAGCCGGGAGTCACAACCATCCCTGAAGCATCCAGCATAGTGCAGTTTTCAGCCGAAAAGGATGCCAAATCCCCGAATTGAACAATTTTTTCTCCAATAACTAAAATGTCGCCAACCTGGTCAAGGCCATTCGAAGGGTCGATTGTCCTTCCATTTCGAATTAGCAGATTTGTTTTTGTACTCATCCGGTTTCGGTGATTATAACATGTCGCCACTTGTTCCGAAAGTTGGACAAAGTGCCCTCTGTTATTATATTATTAAATGTTGCCTGCTTGACATTATCCTCCGGGAATGATTAAATCTGATATTGTTGAGTTAATCACCATAGGGAAATAAGGAAAAGGACAAAAGTATTGCCAACAGTTAATCAACTGGTAAAGAAAGGCCGAAAAAGCACCGGCAAGCGTGCCAAAAGCCCGGCGTTACAATACTCTTACAGTTCACTAACCGGAAGAACCAGACGCAACAGGATAGGGGCACCTCAGCGGCGCGGGGTATGTTTGCAGGTTAAAACGATACCACCCAAAAAACCCAATTCAGCGTTGCGCAAGGTGGCCAGAGTCAGGCTGACAAACGGGATAGAGATTACGGCCTATATTCCGGGTGAGGGTCATAACCTTCAGGAACACTCGGTTGTCCTGGTACGTGGTGGCCGAGTTCCCGATCTGCCGGGAGTTCGCTATCACATAGTCCGTGGTGCTCTGGATACTGAAGGGGTAACGGGACGTCAGAGCAGCCGCAGCAAATACGGTGCCAAACGCCCTAAAAAGTAGGTTTTCTCCGATACGGAAGAGGAATCTTTTAATGAGGAGCTTCCGTCATTCAATAAGTGATGGAAGCTTTTTCGATGCAATAAGGGGTACACATGCCAAGAAGAGGAAAAGTTACCAAGCGAGTAATACTTCCCGACGTGAAGTACAACAGCGAAAAGCTGGCCAGATTTATCAACAAAGTCATGTTTGATGGCAAAAAGAGCAAGGCTGAGCGCATCGTTTACGACATGATGGACATAGTGCAGGAGCAGACCAAACGCGATCCACTTGAGGTCTTCGAAGAAGCCTTGCAAAACGTCACCCCTATTATGGAAGTAAAACCTCGCCGAATAGGAGGAGCCACTTATCAAGTCCCTATCGAAGTGACCCCGGCCCGCGGTTTATCCCTGTCAATGAGATGGCTCGTGAGCACTGCCAGGTCGCGCAAAGGAAAGCCCATGGCGGAAAAGCTGGCAGCGGAAATAATCGATGCATCTCAAAACGAGGGGGCCACTGTCAAGAAGCGAACCGATACGCACAAGATGGCCGAAGCAAACCGGGCATTTGCCCATTACAGATGGTAATTCAGAGATGGTGAAAGCACAAACTGAGGCAAGACCGATGTCTCGCGATGTCCAGCTGGAACGCATACGCAATATCGGAGTCATAGCCCATATCGATGCGGGGAAAACCACCGCCACCGAGATGATCTTGCATTATAGCGGGCGCACTTATAAGATTGGTCGGGTTGATGACGGAACCGCCGAAATGGACTGGATGGATCAGGAACGAGAACGCGGGATCACCATCGTCTCAGCTGCAACCAGTTGTCAGTGGAAGGGATATCACATCAACTTGATTGACACTCCCGGACACGTGGATTTTACCGCTGAAGTGGAACGCAGTCTCCGTGTACTCGATGGAGGAGTAGTTGTTTTCGACGGCGTGGCAGGTGTTGAATCCCAATCTGAAATGGTCTGGCGTCAAGCCGATAGATATAACGTGCCGCGAATTTGTTTCGTGAACAAAATGGACCGTACGGGGGCCGATTTCTGGCGAACCATCGAGACAATGAAACAGCGGCTGAAAACCAATCCGGTACCGATTCAAATGCCAATTGGTGCTGAAGACAATTTCCAGGGAATTATCGATCTGCTCGAGGAAAAGGCATGGTATTTTTCTGCAGGAAGTAATGTCGAACAGGGGGGAATTCCGGACGAGTATAGAAAAACAGCTTCGGATTACCGACAGAACCTGATCGAGAAGGTCGCCGAAGTCGATGATGAGGTAATGAACGCTTATATCAGCGATAGTGAAATAGACATCCCTATGTTGAAAGCGGGTCTGCGACGCGGAACAATTTCCACCAGACTCGTTCCCATTCTCTGTGGCAGCGCACTTAGAGACAGGGGCATCCAACCGGTCCTCGATGCTATAGTCGATTTTCTGCCCTCCCCCCTGGATATACCCCCTATCAATGGCCTGGACCCCAAAACCGGACAGGAGAAAGTAAGACCGCCAGAAGATTCTGCGCCCTTTTCCGCACTGGCATTCAAAATAGTAACCGATCCCTTCGTAGGCCGTCTGGTTTATCTCAGAGTATACTCGGGGAGTGTTAAATCCGGGGAACAGGTCTACAACGCAGCAACGGGAAAGAAAGAAAGAATCGGGCGATTGTATCAGATGCATGCTAATGATCGTGAAGAGATTCCGGCTGCTTATACCGGGGGAATTGTGGCCGCAGTAGGGTTGAAGGAGACGTCCACCGGGGACACCATCTGCGATTCCAAACAACCCGTTCTACTGGAATCGATTGCTTTCCCGGAACCGGTAATCTCTATAGCCATTGAGCCCAAATCCAAAGTTGATCAGGATAGAATCGTTGATTCTCTTGCCAAGCTCGCGGAAGAAGACCCTACTTTTAAGGTCCAGTACAATGAACAGACGGGTCAAACGCTGATTTCCGGTATGGGAGAATTGCAGCTGGAAGTTATTGTAACTCGCCTGCTGCGTGAGTTCCAGGTAAAGGCAAGGGTCAGTAAGCCGCGGGTTGCATATAAGGAAACCATTACTGATTCCAGCCAGGCGGAGGGAAGGTTCATACGCCAGAGTGGGGGGCGCGGCCAATACGGGGTTGTCCGGCTGGAAATTGAACCTCTGGAACGTGGGCAAGGGGTTGAGTTCGCCAATAAAATCGTCGGCGGTAACGTGCCTAAGGAATATATTCCCGCAATAAAAGTCGGCGTGGAAGAAGCCCTGGGCGAAGGGCCTGTCGCTGGCTATCCGGTAACAGACGTTCGGATATCAGCAGTAGATGGCAGCTATCACGAGGTGGATTCCTCCGAAATTGCTTTCCGGATGGCGGGGTCTATTGGAACCAGAGCCTGCCTCGAAAAAGCCAAACCTGTCTTGCTCGAACCAGTGATGAAAATGGAAGTTACCACACCGGAGGAATTCCTGAGTGAAGTGATCGGTGGGCTTAATGCCCGCCGGGCTAATATTGAAAGTATCGATACGCATCAAGGATTCGGGGTTATTATCTGTTACCTTCCGCTCGGAGAAAGCTTCGGTTATGCTACCAACTTAAGGTCGATAAGCCAGGGAAGGGCAAGTTTCTTTATGGGATTTGACCATTATGAAATAGTCCCTAAAGAACAAGCCAGTAAAATATAACTAAGGACATGTTTCAAGGATAGCCACTATAATGGCCAAGCAGAAAGTCAGAATCAAGCTCAAATCATATGACCACAAGATACTGGATCAATCGGCTGCCTATATAGTTGAGTCGGCAGAGAGCACGGGAGCGGCGGTAGTAGGTCCGATTCCGCTTCCCACCCATATCAGGAAGTATTGTGTAACTCGCTCTCCTTTCATAAACAAGGACTCCCGGGAAGAGTTCGAGATACGGACCCATAAAAGATTGATCGATATCATGGAACCCACTCCCAAAACGGTGGATGCGCTGACACAGCTCAATCTGCCCAGCGGTGTGAGTATCGAGATCAAGATTTAGCTTAACACGAGAGCACACTCAAGATGGATTGGCCTGCTGCAGAATCCAGAGAGCGGGTTAAATCTGAGAGGCGGAATTCGAGAGTTATGGTTACGGGAATAATAGGAAAAAAAGTCGGGATGACCCGGATATTTGCCGAAGACGGTTCGGTAGTGCCGATTACTGCCATCGAAGCAGGTCCCTGCACGATTACCCAGATAAAAACGGAGGAAAAGGCAGGTTATAACGCTATCCAGGTCGGATTCGGGGAATCCAAACGGCTGAATAAGCCGGAAAAGGGGCACCTTAAGAATACCGGAGCATTCAAATACCTCAGGGAATTTAAAATAGAGGACGTCTCCGAAATCGAAACGGGGCAGAAGATAACAGTAGATATATTTGAGCCTGGTGAAAGGGTGAACGTAGTAGGCACTTCCAAAGGGCGAGGTTTTACTGGTGTAGTAAAGCGCCACCATTTTGCCGGTGGCCCCAAAACACACGGCCAGAAGGATAGGCACAGAGCCCCAGGTTCAGTAGGGGGCGGAACTTATCCCGGCAAGACCTGGAAAGGGCAGCGAATGGCCGGTCATAAGGGCAACGCTAGAGTTACCGTGAAGAACTTGAAAGTAATACAAGCCAATCCGGAAAAGAATTTACTGCTCCTTAAAGGAGCAGTTCCCGGCCACAGGAATGGATTGATTCTTATCAAAAAAACCGAAACATAGAAAATTTTCTGTTTCAAAGATGAAAAGGGCCTCTTTCCGGGAGGCCCTTTTTGTTTGCCTTACCGAACTCTCAAAGTTTAATCTATTCGTATCTCAGCGCCTCGGCCGGATAGATTCTGGCTGCCCGGTAAGCGGGCACAAACGTGGTGAACAGCGAAGCAACATAGGCTATAACCACTATCAGCCCCACTCGCCCCCAGGGAACTATGGCTTTGATCCCCTCAACTTCAGCATCATCCATAAAAAGCAACGCCGTACCGGCTCCTAAACCTACCCCAATGCCAATCCCAAGCAGCGCCACAAAAGATGACTCCAGCAGAAACGTAAACTGGATCATCCACTGCCGGAAACCGATGGCCCGAAGCATGCCGACCTGATGGCGGCGCTCGACGACCGAGCGTGCCGCAATCACCCCCAGCGCCGCGATGCCCACGATCAACCCCAACGCCATGAAGGCCATCATCAGGTTAAAGACCATCTCCTGCAGATCCATGATTGATTTGACCTCTTCCTCCATCACCTCGGTGTTCATTCCGTTTTCGGCGAAGCTTTTCTCCAGAGTCCTGGCAATCTCCGGAATCCTGTCAGTATTCTCAGGAGTTACCTTGAATCTATAGGCAGTCGGGGCAGCCGGCCTTCCCCAGATCCTGTCCACGGTATCCTGTGATGTGGTAATCAACCCTGCATATAAGCTGGACATTGCATCGATAACCCCGATCACCTGCAATTTGTCTGTTTCCCCTGTGAATGAATTCTTCACTTCAATGAAAATATCATCCGGGATGAATTCATCCACGATCACAAATTCCCCTTCGCCAACAACAAGACCTATCCCATTGTCACCCATCTGTGTGTACTGGGTAGGGACTATGGCACTGCTGACTATCGCCAGCGAGGGGTCATTGTTCAATGCCTGCCATACCTCTTCCCCTGATGAATATTCGGCGACAGTAATCTCGAAATCATAGTTTACATTTTCGGTATATTCGGCATTCGCCCCCATGAGAATTAAGTCAACCCATTCTTCTTCTGGCGCTTTTCCATCCCCGTAAACTTCGAGGTCTTTTCCCAAATTTAAAGCTCCATCACCGGGCAATCCACTTGCATCACGCATCTTTGCCGGAATGATGCTGAAAGCGCCGATAGCCTCAAAATCATCCGGAGCCACTCCATCGGCATTGACGAGAGCCGCTTCCATATCAGGTATCGGGTTGTTGTAGTTTATCTCAGCACGGATGTCGAAACCTCCGGTCAATCGGTCGGTATCCTCCAGCATGCCCTGAATTGAGGCTACCGCCGCAGACATAAATACCAGCGTGAAAATAATGAGAGCGAACATGGCCATCGCCATGCCGGTCCGAAAACGGCTGGCCATAGGGTAGGATACCGCAGTTTTGATCATGGGAGTGAATGAACTCAGCCTGCCAAACGCCGCCATAAGCGCTTTCAGCAACAGGTCCGAGTTGTACATGACAACCCAGACCGCAGCCATCACCAGCATCACTCCGGTCAGGATAAACATCTCGAAACCGGCACCCATCTCTTCCCCTTTGGGGTGCCATTCAGTCGGAGAAAGCCAGAAAATCAAAAGGCCAATTCCCGCCAGCGTGAAAGCGGGCCGATCCGGCAAATGAACAGGCCATTTCCGCGCCAGCAGGCACAATCCGATAATTATAAGCGAACTCCCCAGGGAATAGGATGCCCACTGCTCTTGCTGAATCCCGATAATCACCAATAACAATCCGAAAATCGGGGAAATAAAGGGGATAAGTCGAACCAGAAGTTTCAACCTCAGCCCCGTTATCTGAATGAGTCTTCCCGGATTGATTGTAAATACCCGGAAAGCTCTTTTGAACAGAGTCCAGGAGCTTTCTTCATGAAAGTCCGGTGGCTCCGGTATGTCCCTGATGGCACAAATTATGTTCAACCGGCTCACCCGCCGAGCCGAGACAACCACCACCAGCAGCGTGAAAATAACCCCTGCCATGTAGGAAATGGCCACTCCGCTGCTCGTATAATCGAAGACTATTCTGAAGCCCATATCCTCGAAAGCAGCATCGAGGATCGCCATTCCGCCCCAGGTAATCACTAGACCGAGGCCACTACCAACAGCGGAGGCCACCAATGCATAAAGAACACCTTCGAACGTAAACAGCCTGACTATGTGCCCCCGCTGGGTGCCGATAGCCCTGGCAATGCCCAGTTCCTGTTTGCGTTCGGCAGCCAGCATCACAAAGATGAGAAAAATAAGCAGGATACCGGCGATCATGGAAAAGCTGCCCATCACCAGGAACATCGTGGAAAAAGCGGCCCCCCTTTCATCCGCCTCGTCAAGCACTTCCTTCTTGATCGGCTCGGCCTTGAGCCCGGTTTCCTCCAATG
This sequence comes from Dehalococcoidia bacterium, assembly GCA_046498265.1. Taxonomy (GTDB): domain Bacteria; phylum Chloroflexota; class Dehalococcoidia; order SZUA-161; family SpSt-899; genus JBGLNL01. The sequence goes on from JAWOBB010000044.1 coordinate 50,189, forward strand.
CTGGCTCGAGCACCTCCATGACAGCATCGGTATGGGAGGCCCCGACAACAGCCCCTCCCTGATTAGTAATCAATATGTAATTGATATCCTTGGAACCGCGCAAGTCCTGGAGTTGCACCAGCGTCATAACCGCGGTGGCATCGGAATCGAAGCTGAACATCGATGGTCGCCCGCCGGTTTCGTAAATACCGGCCACAGTCAGCGAGGCACCCTTAGCACTCAGGAAAATATCGATGGTGTCCCCAGCATCTGCTTCCAGGGCTTCCGCCAGTCCGGTATTGATATAGATATAATCGTCCCCACGCTCTGCCAGCTCGTCCAGAGATAGCATATCGCCCTTCTCATCCTGCAACGGGGTAAAGCCGGACATGTACCGGCTGTCGAACCCCAGCAGGGTAACCGAAGGCTCATTCAGTTTGCTTGGCGCCACCGCCGGAACGGTTTCGATGATTGCCGGAGCCACCCCTGCGACAATACCCTCTCCTTTCAATTCAGCAAGGGCATCATCCACAGTTTTGAGTTGACCGAGATCGAAATAACTGGTACTCTCACCACTCTCCAGAGAATGGCCTCCTATCCCGCCAAAATCGGCCCCCTCACGCATCACCATGATGTCCGTTTCCCCAAGGTAATCCACGGCCAGGTTCCGGATGGAGTATGTCAGCGTATCCCCGGTAGCAAAGGAAGCGGAAAAAATCATCGCCGCCAGCATCAAACCAAGAAGTATGAGGACTGTGTTGGCAGGGCGCCGGGGGATATTCCTGGCCCCCATTTTGAACAGCACCCTGTTACCAAGAGCGCTTATAATCAGGACAGCCCCGCTAATGCCAAAGATGAATATCAGCGGAACTAAAAGAGATTTCAGGCTTTCCATGAATTGTTTACTCTATGACAAATTATCATTTAACCATCGATGATCCCATCGCGCATGCGTATAATCCGGTCGGTGACCCGGCCCACCTCGTCAGAGTGGGTCACCAGAACGAATGTCTGCCCTTTCTGTTTATTAAGGTTACGCAGGACTTCCATGATCTCCATCGAGGTTTCACTATCAAGGTTGCCGGTGGGTTCATCCCCCCAGACGATAGCCGGGCTGTTGACCAGCGCCCGGGCCACCGCCACGCGCTGCTGCTGCCCGCCGGAAAGCTCCATGGGGCGTTTGTTTGTCTGGTCTCCAAGGTTTACCAGTTCCAGGATTTCCCCGGCCTGCCTGCGGGCCTGGCTCTGTTTTACTCCCGATACCAGCAAGGGAAGCTCGACATTTTCAACCACACTGAGGACCGGCAAAAGGTTGAAAGCCTGAAAAACAAATCCCATCTCTTCTGCCCGGAATTGAGTCCTTTGTTTATCACTCATTTTAGGGATTCGATTCCCCTTGACCACAATCTCGCCCTCATCTATATTGTCAATTCCGGAAAGGCAATTCAGGAGGGTGGTCTTGCCGCAACCGCTGGGACCCATCACAGCGACCATCTCCCCTTCCTCGATGCTAAGGTTCACACCTCGCAACGCATGAACCTTGACTTTACCCGTGTCATAGGTTTTGTGGACTCCTTTAACATTGATGATATCCATAAAAGAACCCCTTCTTCCGCATTAGAGCTTCTTCTTAAAATCCCTGACAATAACAGCTAACACTATACCGCATCTTACTGCATTACACTATAGTTCGTTTACATTAAAGGTGGATCAAAAAGCCAAAGCGAAAACAGCAAATTCTATTTCTGCCCCCTCTTGACATTCTCGATAATTCAGGTATGATACTTAAGTTGGGCAAATTTGCGCTCCTGTTGCGCTAAGGCGCAATTTTAAAGCAGATTTATATACAGCCCACAGCTACAGAAAATATGGATTTCCTTCTGGAAGCTGTTGGCTGTTTTTATGGAAAAGTTAAGGTATAAGACCGGGAAAGATGGAAGTAGTCGTATACGATAGCAAAGGGTCAGAGCTGGAAAGGCTCGATCTGGACGAAAGCGTGTTTGGCGTGCCGATGAACGAGGTGATTGTACATCAAGCCCTGGTACGTCAACGGGCCAACGGGCGCGTCGGCACCGCCAAAGCCAAGACCAGAGCTGAAGTTGCGGGAAGTTCTCATAAACTCTACCGCCAGAAACACACTGGCAGGGCTAGGGCAGGGAATCGGGCCTCACCTTTACGCCGGCACGGAGGGACCATTTTTGGCCCTAAACCAAGGAATTACCGGCAGGCATTGCCCAAAAAGATGCGCCGAAAGGCAATCAGGTGCCTGCTTTCCGCCAAGGTATCCGAGGGTTATTTGAAGGTCGTTAACAAACTGGAAATGGAACAACCCCGAACCAGCGAAATGAACAGGCTTTTGAAGGTGCTTAAAATTGAGCATTCCGCCCTTATCGCCCTCCCCAATCCAGAGCAGAACACAATCAAATCAGTCAATAACCTACCGGGAGTAAAAACTATCCAGGCGCGGCAATTGAATGTTGTCGATTTACTCTCCTACAAAAATCTGATTATCACCTCCGAGGCAATCAAACAGGTGGAAAATTTATGGGGGAGCAGGCAGGCTACCGAGGTGGCAGGATAAAGAAAATGCACACTTATGAAGTTCTCCGACGGCCGATAATTACCGAAAAAAACTCCCTTATGATGGATATGAACAAGTATGCTTTTGAGGTAGCAGCAGATGCTACAAAAACCCAGATAAAACAGGCCGTCGAAAAGATTTTTAACGTAAAGGTCACTGCCGTAAATATGATAACGGTACCGTCAAAACCAAGGGGTTTCGGCAGGATGAAAGGGCAAAGATCTTCCTGGAGAAAGGCAATTGTGACTCTCAAAGCAGGGTATAAAATCGAGATTTTCGAAGGTGTTTAAGGAAAGTTCACCATGTCTTTGAAAATTTATAAACCCACTTCACCCGGCAGGCGGGGGATGACCGGCCTCAAATTCGAAGACCTAACCAAAAAGAAGCCGGAAAAATCGCTTACCGTCCCTATCCGCAAAAAAGGGGGAAGGAATAATACGGGGAAACTGACGGTACGCCATCGCGGTGGTGGGGCCAAACGCAGGTACAGGATAATCGACTTCAAACGAAATAAAACCGGTATCCCCGGGAAAGTAGCCTCTATAGAATATGATCCCAACCGTTCGGCTAACATCGCTTTGATCCATTACGCTGATGGAGAAAAAAGATACATACTGGCGCCTGTCGGGCTTAAAGTCGGCTCGCCGGTAATGGCAGGAAGCAATGCTGAGATTAAACCGGGAAATGCTATGCCTCTCAAATCAATCCCGATGGGAACCTCGATTCATAACATCGAGCTGAACCCGGGGCAGGGGGGTAAGCTCGTCCGCAGCGCTGGTAATGCAGCCACCCTCTATGGTATCGATGAAGGATTTGCCCTGATTCGGCTTCCCTCTAAAGAAGTTCGGCGAGTCCGGGAAGAGTGCATGGCTACTATAGGGCAGGTAGGCAACGTCGATTACGATGCTGTTACTATAGGCAAAGCCGGTCGCAAGAGAAATATGGGGTGGAGGCCTACGGTACGCGGTTCGGCGATGAATCCGGTAGATCATCCACACGGTGGCGGTGAAGGGCGAGCTCCAATAGGATTGCCAGGCCCCAAAACGCCTTGGGGCAAGCCGGCCCGGGGGGTCAAGACTAGAAAGAACAAGAAGACCGAGAAATTGATCGTGAGAAGGCGTAAATAACCGGAGGTTCAAGTGGGAAGATCAACAAAGAAGGGCCCATACGTAGACGCCAAATTGATTAAAAAGGTCAATGCTCTTAAAGCAAGCGGCAAGAAGACCGTCATCAAAACATGGGCTCGCAGTTCGATGATCACCCCCGAGATGCTGGGTCTGACACTGGCAGTTCATGATGGGAGAAGACATGTTCCCGTCTTTGTTACTGAAAATATGGTCGGGCACAGGCTGGGGGAATTTGCTCCTACACGAACTTACCGCGGACATACTAAGAAGTAAATCGGCATTATCAAGGTTAGTGATGGAAGTAAAAGCAACCGCCAAAGGAATCAGGGTATCACCAAAGAAAGCTCGCCAAATCATCGATACAATACGTGGCAAAGGAGCAGATGAAGCTCTGGCAATGCTCAAGTATACTCCCACTCCAACGGCCGGGAAAGTAGCCAGGGTTATAAAATCGGCTGTAGCTAATGCAGAGAATAATTATCAAATGGTACCCTCAGAATTAAAAATTACCCAGGCTCATGTTGATGAGGGTTTAAGAATGAGGCGCATGCGCTTTGCAGGCCGCGGTAGAATCCATCCGTATTACAGACGTTCAAGCCATATCACCGTTGTAGTTGAGGAGATGTAGATGGGACAAAAAGTCCATCCCATAGGTTTCAGGCTAGGTTCGTACAAAACATGGCTATCGAAATGGCATGATGATTTGAATTATGCCGAATTTTTGCATGAGGACCTGAGTATCAGGAGAACCATTAATAAGAACTATGTTAATGCCGGCATTTCCAAGATTGAAGTGGAGCGCGGCATTGGCGAACTTACAGTGACTATACATACTTCTCGCCCGGGCGTAGTAATCGGGAGAGGGGGGCAAAGAGTCGAGGAAATCAAAAAACTTCTTCAGAATTTGACACAAAAGAAAATCCAATTGAACATTCAGGAAATCAGGGTACCCGACCTCGATGCTTACCTGGTGGCCCGGAACGTTGCCGACCAGATTGAGAGAAGGATATCCTTCCGCAGGGCTATAAAACGTGCCATTTCCCAGACGATGGATGCCGGGGCTAAAGGGATTAAGATTAAGGTATCGGGGCGTCTTGGCGGGCAGGAAATTGCCCGCTGCACTACGGAGCATGCAGGGAGCGTCCCGCTTCATACCCTCAGGGCAGATATTGATTACGGCCTTGCTGAGGCGCACACTTCCACCGGCAAAATCGGAGTTAAAACCTGGATCTACATGGGCGACATCGTCCCTGAAAGCCATCAGCAGCTTCCAACAGGCGAAATAGAACCTTTAGGCAAACAGGTGGAGCCAACATAATATGCTGCAACCCAAAAAAGTAAAGTATCGAAAAATCCAGAGGGGTCGGCGCAGAGGCAAAGCAACGCGTGGCAACAGCGTCCACTTTGGAGAATTCGGCCTGCAGGCCGAAGAGGCAGGATGGATCACCAGTCGCCAGATTGAGGCCGGGCGACGTGCCATTGTGCGGCACCTGAAAAGGGGAGGGCAGGTCTGGATTCGCATTTTCCCTGACAAACCGGTAACTTCCAGGCCTCCCGAAACCAGGATGGGCAAAGGGAAAGGAGCTGTCGATCACTGGGTAGCTGTAGTAAAACCAGGGCGAATAATTTTTGAAATCGGGGGAGTGCGAGAAGATTTGGCACGCGAAGCACTCAAGCTGGCTGCCCAGAAGCTTCCTATCAAGGCAAAAATCACCACCAGGGCAATGCTGGGCATAACTTCCTGAAAACGAGGTTGGAAAAGTGCATATCAGCGAACTACGCAAATTGAGTTACGCAGATTTAGTCAGAGAGCTCGAAAGTTCCCGCCAGGAACTGTTCAATCTGCGTTTTCGATTGAGCACAAAACAGATGACTAATTATCGAGAAATCACAACAGTCAAGAAAAAAATAGCTAAAATAAAGACCCTGATGCGGGAAATCGAACTCATCGGGAGCCGATAAAATATGGGGAACAGACGCACACTAATTGGTAACGTCACCAGTAATAAGATGGACAAAACCGTGGTAGTGGTGGTGAAAACACGGCGACGGCACCCGCGCTACAAGAAATACATGAGTCACTTCAATAAGTACAAGGCTCACGATGAGCATAACGAAAGTAACATAGGCGATCGAGTAAAGCTCATCGAAACACGGCCGCTTTCTAAAGACAAGCGCTGGCGAATCGGAGAAATACTTGAGAGAGCAGATTAAAGGTACGCAAGAGGCACCATGATTCAGATATATACTAAGCTCAATGTTGCTGATAACTCTGGCGCCAAGGAGCTTATGTGCTTTGGCATACCGGGGGGAACGCGAAAGAGGTATGCCGGAATAGGTGATATTATCGTCTGTTCGGTTAAACAGGCAATGCCCCATTCTTCTGTCAAGAAAGGCGATGTTGTTCGAGCGGTCGTAGCCCGTGTATCTAAAACGTACGGCCGCAAAGATGGCTCTTATATAAGATTCGACGAGAACGCGGCGGTAGTCCTCGATGAGAGGGGCAATCCCAAAGGAAGCCGCATTTTTGGTCCTGTAGGGAGGGAGCTTCGCGAAAAGAATTATATGAAGATCGTTTCGCTGGCTCCTGAGGTGCTGTGATGAATAGAATCCGTAAGAATGACGAAGTGCTGGTAATTCTGGGTAGGGATAGGGGAAGGAAAGGAAAAGTGTTGAGATCAATGCCCCAGAAAAACAGTCTGATTGTCGAGGGGATCAATATGATCAAGCGGCACATGAAACCTACTGGTACGATGCGGCAGGCGGGCATTATTGAAAAGGAGGCCCCTATTAATACCTCTGATGTAATGCTTATCTGTAAAAAATGCGGACAACCGGCACGGGTGGGATTCAGCTTCCTTGAGGATGGCAGCAAAGTAAGAATCTGTAAAAAATGCCACGAGGTAATCGACTAATGAAGGCAGCTTCCCCGCTCAAAAAGCGCTACTTTGAAGAAATAGTCCCTCAGATGATGAAGGAACATGGATTCAAGAGCCCTATGCGAGTACCACGCATGGAAAGAATTGTAGTAAATATAGGACTGGGTGAAGCAATTCAGAATCCCAAGGCGCTGGAAACGGCGACAGCCGATCTGGCTACTATTACGGGACAGAAACCACTTCTTACAAAGGCCAAAAAGTCGATAGCTGCTTTCAAGTTGCGCCAAGGGATGACAATCGGGGCCAAGGTGACCATCAGAGGCGAAAGGATGTACGATTTCCTTGACAGGCTGATCAATGTGGCTCTTCCCCGAATTAAGGATTTCCACGGCGTCCCCCGGGAATCTTTTGACGGGCGAGGCAACTATGCGCTGGGTATCAAGGAACAAATCATTTTTCCGGAAATCAATTATGATAAAATCGATAAGATACGAGGGCTGCAGGTGACGATTGTGACCACAGCTCCCACCGATGAAGAAGGGGGAAGGTTGCTGGAAATGATGGGCATGCCTTTCGCCAGGGAGAATTAAATGGCAAAAACTTCACAAATAGCAAAATGGCGTAAACCTCCGAAGTTTAAAGTAAGACGGCGAAATCGATGCCGTCTCTGTGGCCGTCCGCGCGCCTTTATGCGGGATTTTGAACTATGCCGTATTTGCTTTCGTGAACTTGCTAATAAGGGCGAAATCATCGGCGTGAGTAAATCAAGCTGGTGATTTGGAGAACAACCATGAGTACAACAGATCCTATAGCGGACATGCTCACCAGAATAAGAAATGCCAATATGGTCGGTGCTAATTTCGCACTCATACCTTCCTCAAAGGTAAAGATATCTATCGCTAAAATACTCAAAGACGAAGGTTTCATCAAGGATTACGAGGTGGTTAAAGGGGATATGCCACAAATGGTCATAAAAACCTATCTAAAATACGCCGATGACAGATCCCCTGTACTGAAAAGCCTCAAAAGGGTAAGTAAACCCGGGCTGAGAGTATATGTTAGCAACGGGGAAATTCCCCGGATACATGGGGGTTTGGGAATTGCCATAATCTCCACTCCCAAAGGAATAATGACTGGCAAACAGGCATGGCAAAAAGGTGTTGGTGGCGAGGTCCTGTGCTATGCATGGTAATTGCGGGGTTTAATCGATGTCGAGAATTGGAAAGAAACCAATCCCCGTACCCGAGGGGGTTGAAGTAACAATAAACGGGAACGAAGTCAGTATCAAGGGGCCAAAGGGCACGTTGAGCCGGAGCTTGCCACATGATATGAAAATCGAACTCAATGAGGGGATAATCACTGTAGGCAGACCGACTGACAGTAAGCCTCATCGTTCCTTGCATGGCCTGACCCGGACGCTGGTTGCCAACATGGTCCATGGGGTAAGTGAAGGATTCCAGAAAAACCTGGAAATAGTCGGGGTCGGATATCGTGCCCAGGTGGCAGGAGATAAGTTAACGCTGCAGGCAGGGCATTCCCATCCGGTAGTGATAACTGCTCCCGAAGGAATATCCATTTCCATGGAAAGTAACACCAAGCTCACTGTTGCCGGGATTGACAAAGAGCTGGTAGGCGAAATATCTGCGAAAATAAGGTCGATGAGGCCGCCGGACCATTACAAGGGGAAAGGCGTTAGATATGCAGGCGAGTATGTCCGGCTTAAGGCCGGCAAGGCCGGCAAGGCCGGGAGTAAGTAAAAATAGCCTTGTATTCTAAATAAATAGAGCGGATAACAATGGATAAAACTGCTGCAAAAAGGATCAGTCGAAATATTCGTCATGCAAGAATACGCAAACAAGTTGCGGGTACGAAGTCTAAGCCCAGGCTATGCGTGTTCCGCAGCCTAAATAACATCTATGCCCAGTTAATCGACGATTCGGAGGATAAAACCCTGCTTTCCATCTCATCACTCAACTCAGATTTGAAGTCGGGAACCAGTTCAAAAACGGAAAAAGCCAAAATGGTTGGAGAAAGGTTAGCCAAACGGGCCACGGAACTGGGCATCACCGAAATTGTATTTGACAGGGCTGGTTATAAATACCATGGTCGGGTTAAAGCTCTGGCTGACGCATCTCGAGAAGCGGGAATAAAATTCTGAGGCATTTATGAACCAAATGACCAACGCAGAAGAACTCGATTTAACCGAAACTCTTGTCCACATCAGACGGGTGGCTAAAACGGTCACTGGAGGTCGTAAGTTATCGTTCAGTGCTCTTATGGTAGTAGGAGATAACGAGGGGCATGTTGGTTTTGGCCTCGGTAAGGGGAACGAAATACCAATAGCTATCCAAAAAGGCGTATCCAGGGCTAAGAAAAATCTTCTTCAAGTTCCCATGCACGGCAGTACAATTACCCATGAAATAACCGCCAAAAGCGGGGCAGCCAAGGTCCTTCTAAAACCAGCAGCACCCGGCACAGGGGTAATCGCTGGGAAAACGATACGGGCGGTGCTTGAGGCTGCCGGAATTCGAGACATTCTGACCAAATCGCTGGGAAGTTCCAATCCTATCAATGTGATCCAGGCAACCATTCTGGCTTTAAGCGAACTAAAAGACCCTCAAGAGGAACTGGCTAAAAGAGGCAAATCGTCAAGATAGAAAAGGTACTGAGCAGATGTCCAAATTACGCATTACGTGGAAAAAGAGTGCTATAGGTTACAATAAGAACCAGCAAAGGGTGATAAAAGCTCTGGGTTTACGCTCATTGAATCATGTAGTCGAACATGATAATTCGCCGCAAATCAAGGGAATGGTCAAAAAAGTAGAGCATCTGCTGGAAGTCGAAGAAGTCAGTTAGGAGAATAAGGTTTGAAACAAAACGAACTGCGCCCTCCGAAAGGAGCCAGACATAGCCGTAAGAAAGTCGGTCGAGGGGTAGGCAGCGGACATGGCACCTATTCCTGCCGTGGCCTGAAAGGGCAGAATTCTCGCTCTGGCGGAGGGGTTCATCCTCTTTTTGAAGGCGGCCAGAATCCGCTGGTAAAACGGCTGCCCTATAAGCGAGGTTTCAACAACATTTTCCGCGTTGAATACAACGTTGTAAATGTAGAGAGACTTAACGCCTTCCCGGAAGGCACTGAGATTACCCCAGAACAACTGATATCAGCAGGTCTCATTAAGAACCTTAATAAACCATTGAAAATTCTCGGGGAAGGTGAACTTACTCATACCGTTAACGTCAAGGCCCACAAATTCTCCCGATCCGCAAAGTCCAAGATTGAAGCTGCAGGTGGCATGGCGGAGGTGATCGCCTGATGCAAAGCCCGGTGAGACAGGGCGGGCTGCCCAAGCTAGTACAAGCCGCATTAGATTCCCTTTCGCATCCTGATTTAAGGCGGAAACTGCTCTTCACGTTTTTTATCCTGGTCATATTCCGCTTCATGGCAGTAATTCCCGTCCCCGGAGTCGATACGGAGGCTCTCAATGCCACATTTGACCAAAGTCCCCTCCTGGGAATGCTGGATATGTTCAGTGGGGGCTCTTTGCGTAATCTGGGGATAGTGGCTCTGGGTGTTTACCCATACATCACTGCTTCGATCATCATGCAGCTACTCGTGCCCGTAATTCCACGTCTGCAAATGCTGGCAAGAGAAGGTGACGAAGGCCGCAATAAAATCAATCAATACACTCATTACCTCGTAGTACCGCTGGCCATGTTCCAGGGATACGGGCAATTGATGCTTCTCAGCAGAAGCCAGGGGGGCTTACCTCCGGCCATCTCTAATGTGGGATTGTCCGGGGATGCCCTGCTCCCGACCATTTCGATAATTTTCACGCTTACCGCAGGGACGGTTTTCCTCGTCTGGCTGGGAGAACTCATCACCGAACGGGGAATCGGCAATGGAATATCTATCATTATTTTCGCAGGAATTGTATCAGGAGTCCCGGCAGCCCTTTATCGAAACGAAAAGATTTTCGGCCTGGACAGTATTGTTATTCTGGTACTTCTAACCATCGCAATTACTTATTTCATCGTATACGTCACTGAAGCTTATCGCAATATACCGGTTCAATATTCACGCAGCATATTCCGGGGAGGAAGGGTTTACAGGCAAAGTGGTGGAACCCACATTCCCCTGAGGGTAAATTCCACCGGCATGATTCCGCTCATCTTTGCCATGGCTATCATGGTATTTCCGGGGACGGTGGCCAGCTATTTCGATAATTCTTTTGCCGAATCCGTCCAGGAGTGGTTCAACCCTGGCGGAGATTACTGGTGGTTCTACTGGGGAGTCTATTTCCTGTGTGTCGTAGGATTTACCCTGTTCTACGGAATGATAACCTTTCAGCAGCAAAACATACCTGAAAACCTGCAACGGCAGGGAGGGTTTATTCCTGGCATTCGGCCTGGCAGACCAACATCCGTTTATCTCGATGGCGTGCAAAGCAGGCTGGCATGGGGAGGGGCTATTTTCCTTGGGCTCGTAGCCATCATGCCGCTGATTGGGATGGGCCTGGTAGGCACGTCGGTAGCCAATGCGCAAACACTGATGATCATCAGCAGTGCCGGGTTGCTAATCGTGGTTGGAGTAGTGCTGGATACCATGAGGCAAATGGAGGCACAGCTGCTCATGCGCCATTACGAAGGTTTCATTAAATAGAAAACGGGGAAATTCCTTATGAATATTATTCTGTTAGGCCCGCCCGGAGCAGGTAAAGGGACCCAGGCAGTGGTTCTGGCCAACGAAAAGAAGCTGGCCCACATTGCATCAGGGGATCTCTTTCGAGCTGCCCAGAACAGTGGCACGGAACTGGGCAACCTTGTTAAATTATATATGGAAAAAGGGGAGCTTGTCCCCGATGAAGTTACCGTTAAAATGATACTGGAACGCATCGCTCAACCGGATTGCGCCAATGGCTTTCTGCTTGATGGTTTCCCTCGGACACTGCCGCAGGCAGAAGCGCTGGATGAAGCACTGAGTAAAGAAGGTAAAACCATCGATAAAGTGCTTTACATCAAGGTGCCCAACGAAGAACTGGTGAAGCGATTATCAGGACGCTGGATTTGTCGCAATTGTCAGGCACCATTCCATATGATAGAGGCTCCTCCTAAAGTGCCTGGTAAATGCGATTATTGCGGCGGCGAACTTTATCAGCGCGCCGACGATAATGAAGAAACAGTGCGCAACAGGTTGAAGGTCTTCATGGAACAGACTTCGCCCTTGATTGACTATTACAACAAGTCAGGAAAACTACTGGAAATCAATGGGCACCAAAGCGTTGATGCGGTTAGCCATGAAATGATCGCAGCCATCGCTTAAAGCCAATGAGTATAATTATAAAATCGCCGAGCGAAATAGATATAATGCGCCAGGCAGGGCGTATAGTGGCCATAATTCATGAAGCCTTGAGGAAAGAAGTGAAACCAGGTATTAAGACAGGGGAACTCGACAAAATTGCAGTTGAGCTTTTTAAAGAATACGGCGCCACTGCTGCTTCGAAGGGATATCGGGGCTATCCGGCATCTATTTGCACTTCAGTAAATGAAGAGGTAGTGCATGGTATCCCCGGAGAAAAAATGCTCAAAGAAGGAGATATTGTTGCGATTGACATAGTTTCCGCATATAATGGATTCCATGGCGATGCCGCCAGAACAGTGGAAGTTGGTACAGTAAACGAACAAGCACACAAGCTTACGGAAACAACTGAAGGGGCGCTGGAAGCCGGGACTATTGCAGCCACAGCTGGTGCACATCTGGGAGATGTTTCAGCGGCAATTCAACAATACGTAGAAAGTCGAAATTTCTCAGTGGTCAGAGAATATGTGGGACACGGTATTGGCCGAGACATGCATGAAGACCCGCAAATACCTAATTACGGAACTCCCGGCCAGGGACCTGTCCTGAAAAAAGGTATGGTCCTGGCATTGGAACCAATGGTTAATGCGGGAACATGGCGAACAAAAGTATTAGGTGATAACTGGACAGTAGTCACAGTCGACGGCAGTCTCTCAGCTCATTTTGAGAATACCATCGCCATCACGGATGGCGAAGCCGAGATTTTGACACAACTTTGAGAGTAGAGACGAAGGATTTGATTATACAATACCGGTCAAATAGGAGTACAAATTAAGCTAACAGATGGGTAAAAAGGAAGCCATTGAAGTTGAGGGGGTTGTCTCGGAACCCTTGACCAATGGGCAGTTTCGAGTGGAGCTGGCCAACGGGCATGATGTTCTGGCTCATGCTTCCGGTAAGATGAGGCGATACTTTATAAAGATAGTGCGCGGAGATCGCGTCTTGGTTGAGCTCTCACCTTACGATCTTTCCCGGGGGCGCATTACCTATCGATTTAAATAGGTTCAGAGGTAAAATAATGAAGGTCAAAGCATCAGTAAAGCCACGCTGCAAGAGCTGCAAGGTTATCAGGCGCAAGGGAGTAGTTCGAATAATCTGCTCGAACCCAAAGCATAAACAAAGGCAGGGATGATCAGCTGAGTTTGAGCAAGGAGTAATTACATGGCACGTGTCGCGAGTGTGGATATTCCGGATAACAAACGGGTGGAAGTCTCCCTCCGTTACATCTATGGAATCGGAACCACCCTGAGCAGGAAAATTCTGAAGGAAACCAATGTCAATCCGGACACCCGCGTCAAAAACCTCTCCGATGAGGAACTCAATCGTATCCGGGAAACCATTGACAGGGAATACAAAGTTGAGGCAGACCTCAGACGAGAAATTATGTTCAATATAAAGCGGCTCGGCGAGATCGGCAGCTACCGCGGTCTAAGGCACAGGCGCGGTCTCCCGGTACATGGGCAAAGGACCAAAACAAATGCCAGAACCAAACGCGGGCCCAAGAAAACGGTCGCCGGAAGGGGTCGACGCCGGGGTATGTCCAAGAAATAGATTCCCAAACTTATCTATATTTTTGAGGGTGAAATGGCAATAAGAAAGGGCAGAACAGGTGTCAGAAAACGGGAACGTAAAGGTATATTAAGAGGAAAAGCCTACATTCAGTCCACGTTCAATAACACAATTATTACCTTAACTGACATGGCAGGCAACACCATTACCTGGGGCAGTGCGGGAACAATCGGTTTCAAAGGTTCTCGTAAGGGAACCGCTTTTGCAGCACAACGGGCATCTACAGAAGTAGCTAAAAAGGGAATCGAACATGGACTGCAATACGTAGAGGTCAATATCAAAGGTCCTGGTAGTGGACGAGAAGCTGCCATACGTGCGCTCCAGGCAACAGGGCTGTATATAACAAGTATTAAAGATGTTACCCCGGCACCACACAACGGATGCCGCCCACGAAAGAAAAGACGGATATAAATTCCAAAGGAGGGAATATGGCCCGTTATACTGGGCCTGTTTGTCGGCTTTGTCGACGCCAGGATGAAAAGTTAATGCTTAAGGGAGAAAGGTGCCTTTCGCCTAAATGTGCTCTTGAACGAAAGCAAGAGGTAAGCAGCAAGCGACGTCGAGGCCAACGCCCGAAAAAGTTATCAGAATATGGAATTCGCTTGAAAGAGAAGCAAAAAGCCAAGCATATTTACGGCATACTTGAGCGCCAGATGCGCAAATACTTCGCCGAGGCAGAAAGGGCATCTGGTCTCACTGGAGAAAATCTTCTCCAAATTCTGGAAACAAGGCTGGATAACACACTTTATCGTGCCGGCCTGGCAGATAGCCTGCGGCAGGCAAGACAACTGGTAAGGCACGGACATTTTAGTCTCAACGGGCGTAAAACCGACATTCCTTCCTGTCGCGTTAAACCTGGCGATATTATAGAATGGAAAGCAGGTAAAGAAAAGCTCTTTCCTTATGAAAAAGCCGCACAGGACATCGCTAACAGGCAAATTCCAGCCTGGCTTAGTGTCGATGAAGCAAATCTAGCCGTAAAGGTATTATCTCGCCCATCACGCGAGGATATAGGGACCACTATTAACGAAAGGCTTATCGTAGAATATTATTCAAAATAACTGCATACCTCGGGAGGTAAATAGTTGCTTGCGACTGTAATCCCTAAAACAGAATATCAAAGCGTTTCTGAAACTCAAGGCCGCTTCATTATCGAGCCACTGGAACCGGGATACGGACTAACCGTGGGTAATGCCGTACGTCGCGTGCTTTTGAGCTCGTTGCCCGGCGCAGCTATCACCACAGCTAAAATAGAGGGTGTTCAACACGAGTTTTCCACAATATCGGATATGAAGGAAGATATCCTGGAATTTTTGTTGAACGTAAAAGGAATTCGTTTCCGCTACCATACGAATCGTTCGGATACCCTCAAACTCGAAGCTTCAGGGGAAGGCGAAGTTAAAGCTGGAGACATTGAGAAATCGGCCTCCTTTGAAATTGTAAATCCAGAACATCATCTGGCCACCCTTGATAAACCAGAGGCAAAATTGAATGTAGAATTCACGGTGGAAATCGGCAAAGGATATACAACCGCCGGCTCTGCGGAAGGATATCCTATAGGAGTCCTCCCAACCGATGCAGTGTTCACTCCCATCCGGCGCGTAAATTATGATGTAGAGAAAACGAGGGTGGAAGATCGCAGTGATTATGATCGATTGACACTGGATATCTGGACCGATGGAACCATTTCTCCTGAGAGTGCCTTGTCCGAAAGTGCTCGAATTCTGAGCCAGCAATTCACTCTCTTTACCAATCTGGGACAACCCGGTGAAGGTCCAGCAGCTCTGGCTGAAGAGGAAGCACAAGCAGCCCAGACGCAAAAAGGAATTCCCCTGGAACAATTAGGTCTCTCTTCCCGAACAATCAATGCTCTTCGTCGCGGCGGGATCTCTACCACCGACGCTTTACTTTCAAAAACTCGCGACGAATTGCTTGGCCTGAAAAACTTCGGAATCAAGTCGTGGAACGAAGTCCAGGAACAATTGATCAAGTCAGGAATGGTGGAGGGTGAAGTGCTGCCGGAGGAAACCGAAGGCGAAGAAACCACGCCAGAGACATCTGATAAAGACTTTGAACGGGGAGAAATGCTCAAGAAGTTGGGGGAGCGATTCACTGTACGAGGCGAAAAATGAGACATCGAGTAAGCGGAAGGAAGCTTTCCAGGACGGTTGACCATCGCATGGCTTTATATCGCAACCAGGTAACCGACCTGCTCAAACATGGCAAAATCGTAACTACTGAGGCCAAAGCCAAGGAAGTCAGTTCTCTTGCTGAAAAGATGATTACTCTGGGAAAGGCAGGCGATTTGAATTCGCGTCGAAACGCCCTTGGTTTCATAACCAGCAAAAGAGTCGTTAAAAAGGTTTTTGACGAGCTTGCTCCCAAATATAATGAGAGGAACGGCGGCTATACCAGAATCCTGAAGTTGGGCCCGCGGCCAGGTGACAGTGCCCCGATGGTTCAACTGGAGTTAGTATAAGGAGATGTGATATTGCCAGAGTAGCCTTGTTAATTGAGTATGAGGGAAGCCGATACCATGGATTTCAAGTTCAAAACGACGTCCCCACGATTCAGGGCGAATTGGAGAAAGCTATAACGAGTGTCAGCGGAGAATCACGGCGAATCCAGGGAGCAGGTCGTACCGACGCAGGGGTACATGCCCGAGGACAGGTAGCAGCCTTTGATACGGATTCGGCATTGAGTCCGCTGGAGTGGGAAAAGGCACTTAACTTTTACCTGGAGAGTGACATAGCAGTCAGAGAGGCATGCCTGATGGAACCAAATTTCGATCCCAGGCGAGATGCCCAGAATCGAAAGTATGAATATACCATCCTCAATCGCACGGCACGCTCGCCGTTAAATGACAAGTACAGTTATCATGTAGAGAGAAAACTTGACGTAGCCAGGATGAACGAAGCGGCGAAAACCATGGAAGGAGAACATGATTTTATCTCCTTTACCAACCAGGAAGGAAGTACCAAAAATACGATTCGGAATGTCTACAGGGCCGGGGTAAGGAGAGAAGACGAATTTGTCAGGTTCGATATAAAGGCAAATGCCTTTTTGCCCCAACAGGTCAGGCGCATTGTGGGCAGTTTGATAAAGATAGGGGCAGGAGATATTGATATAACAGAATTAAAGCAAATAATGGCATCAGGAATACCGGGAAGAGCTCGCGAAGTTGCACCGGCACATGGACTTTGCTTGATGAAGGTAAATTATCCTGAAATTGGATTTAGTCATGAAAACTTATAGCACCACGAAATCTGAAATCAAACGAGAATGGCACGTAATTGATGCTTCAGGGAAGACGCTTGGTCGGCTTGCCACGGAGATTGCACACCTGCTCAAAGGGAAGCATAAACCCATCTACTCTCGCCATCTCGATACAGGAGACTTCGTCATTGTGGTAAACGCTGCCAAAGTCAGAGTGACCGGGAACAAATCAAGACAGAAGATGTACTACCGTCACTCAGGATATCCCGGCGGATTAAAGCAGCGAAATTACGAACAGGTTATGGCAAAACATCCCACCAGAATCATTGAACACGCAGTGAAAGGCATGCTTCCCAAGAACGCGCTGGGCCGAGCCATGTTTCGCAAATTAAAAGTTTATGCCGGCCCAACTCATATCCACCAGGCCCAGATCAAAGAGCGGAGCATTGTTGAGGAGGGTTAGTTTGGACGGACAGGCATATCATTATGGAACGGGACGCAGGAAAACTGCTATTGCAAGGGTGAGGCTCTATCCCGGAAACGGCGCTTTTACCATAAATTCAAAACCCTTTGAAAAAACCTACGGAACGGAAAGTCTCAAACGCATCGTCCTGCAGCCATTCAAGGTTACCGATACCGTCGACAAATTCGACGTTGTAGCCAAAGTGCATGGCGGTGGGACTTCAGGACAGGTAGGCGCTATCAAGCACGGGATAAGTCGTGCCCTCCTGTCAGCAGATGAAAGTCTGAAACCCATACTCCGCAAAAACGGGTTCCTTACCCGCGATTCCCGAATTAAAGAACGACAGAAATATGGCTTCCGTCGTGCACGTAAAAGGAAACAGTACCGCAAACGCTAGTTTTTAAAGGCTCCCTATCAGCATGAAAGGGAGCCTTTTTCAAAAACCGGTATCACACAAAAATATTTGCAACGAAGAACAGTTTCTTGGTAAAATCAAACGGTTTGGGGAATTAAAGCGAACATGTTAAACCATCCTGTTCTAGTCCTCAATCAAAATTGGGAGCCGCTTAATATTTGTCGGGTGAGGCGAGCCATTGTCTTGATTCTCAATGGTAAGGCAGAGGTCCTGCAAAATAACTCAAACCAAATTCGGAGCGCTACCCTTTCGATGATATCACCTTCAGTCGTACGTCTGGCTCATATGGTCAAACGCCCAAGGCCACATGTCAAACTCACTCGCCACCGAGTCTTCTCGCGCGACAATTATACCTGCCAATATTGCGGTAAACAAAGCAATGATTTGACCCTGGATCACGTTGTCCCTCGTTACCGAGGGGGAGAACATAGCTGGCACAATGTGGTAAGTGCCTGTAAAAACTGCAACCAACGCAAAGCAGGGCGAACACCTGCTGAAGCTGGCATGAAGCTTATGAGGAAACCCTGTGAGCCCTCCGGCGGCACTTCTCATCTCATTTATCCGTTTAATACTCCACCGGAATGGCAGAGTTATCTGAGTTTCAATAAACTAACCGGGAGGTGAAATTTAAGGATATTTTTTTCTTTTTTTCATTTCCGTTGTCTTATGAGGAACTTTTTGTTAATATGATGGCAAAAGAGGGGCTGTAGCTCAGCTGGGAGAGCGTCTGACTGGCAGTCAGAAGGTCGGGGGTTCGAGTCCCCCCAGCTCCACCAGAAAAAGGCTTTCGCAAATCCGGTTGCAAAGCCAATCAAGATACAAAAGAAAGGAGGAGACAAAATATGAAAAAGCTGTTCCCGCTAGTGATAATGCTGGTAGCCATGCTTTTAGTAGTTGGTTGTGGTTGCGGGGATGATTCCACAGAGGAAGAAACTCCTGCACCGACCCCAACCATGACAGAGGAGCCAACACCCACAAGCTCACCGGAGCCCACTCCGGAAGTTACTCCTACAACTACGCCCACACAAGAAGCAACTCCTACGGCAACCCCGGAAGGGGATTCCGTTGAAGCGGTTCTGGCTCCCGTTTCAAGCTTAATCCTGGCCTATGCCGAGGTTAACGGGGAATGGCAAGGCTACCGCAATCCTGATGCTGGTAGTATTGCTACACTGGAAAGCGGCAGTGCGTACTGGATCTATGCTGCCGAAGAGGTCATGCCCGAAGCGCCCGGCTTTGTGATGGCCTTGAACAAAGGATGGCAGGAAGCAGGCCCAATTGCCTGGATGGCAGAGGATTCCGCCGCTGCCACTGCTTTACAGGCAGATAAAGACAAGATTTTATTCGTGGTCGGGTTTGACAACCAGTCTAAAAAGTTTACCGCCTATATGAGCCCTTCCGTTTCCCCTATGACGGAAATTCTTCCCGGCCAGGAATACTGCGTCTTTGCCGGAAATCCCCCTGCTCCTCAAGAAACCTGCCAGACAAGATAAAGCGGGATTTAAAAAGCAGATATTACCAAACAAGGACGCCGCCCTGTGGCACAGGGCGGCGTCCTTTATCTCAATAAGCTACCGGCCTCGCTTAGCAGGGTTCATATTCGCGCTCATTTGCATGGAATCCAATTTCCTTGAGCTTAACCAGGAGATCGATAGCACTTTCGGTATCCAGGTGAACGATCAAATCCCGACTCCCATCCTCATGAACCGCCACGGTATGCATTGCCTTTATCACTACATTAGTTTCCTTTAATACATCCATTACATTGATAACCTGCTCCGCCGAGTCCGCTCCGTAAATAATTATCCGCTTTCCTCTCTCACCGATACCAAGTAAAGGATTCAATATCTTATAAAAGAAATCGTTAGTGGTTAATATGCCTACCACCAGTTTATCCTCAACTACAGGTAAGGCTCCTACGCCATGCTTTTGAGCAGTTGCCGCAGCGCATTCCACCGTAATGCCGGGGGTAACTGTGATCGGATCTTTCTGCATTATATCTTTCACTGTCATCTTGGCCATCAGATAGTTGATTTCCCATATACTCAGAGAGGTAGCCTCGGTAGGCGCTGCTCGCTGAGTCTGGTTCTTTGATACCATGCCAACCAACTTTCCTTTATCCACCACCGGCAGCCGCCTTACGTTATGTGTTTCCATGACTCTTCTCGCGTCCAGTATCGGCTTGTTGCTTGATACGGTCACTACATTAGTAGTCATTATATCCCTTACCAGCATTCTTTCCTCCTTTTTAAAATTCCCCTACCTTGAAGATATGGGAGCAGCCTGACATGTTATGTCAACTCAATCAGCGCTCGGTATCTATATCGATTCAAATGTTTATTCACATTGTACTACGGGGGGGCTTCTTTGTATACCATCAGGGTCACTGATTAGAAATCTCTTCGAATTGAAATAATGTATTCCAATCGGATCTCAAAAATTTTCCGACAACCAAGATGCAGCAGAACCTAAGTTTTCAAATATTGCAGTTAATTTGACAGGGCATTATAATAGGCAAGGTAATTTAGCACTAACGTGCTGAGCAGGGAGTGAAAACCTTATGGAATTCAAGAAAATCCTTGTTGCCATTAACGGAACCAGGACTGATGAGGAAATTATCCCCATTGCCTGTGACCTGGCCAAAAAACATAAAGGCACAGTATTGGTTTCGTATGTAATACATATGGAGAGGACCTTACCGCTGGATGCAGAGGTTAAAGAGGCAGTCGATAAAGCTGAGGAAGCTCTGAGTACAGCCGAATGTTGCGCCGAGAATTGCAACTACGAAATCAGCACTGACCTGCTTCAGGCCCGAGCTATAGGGCCCGCATTGATTGATGAAGCCGTTGAGAGGAACGTGGACCTTATCATTATAGCTATGGAATATGAAACCCGCTTTGGCGAATTCACTCTGGGAGAGATAGCCCCCTACGTATTGAAAAACGCTCCTTGCCATGTCCTTCTCTGGAGAGAAAGACTTCCCCAGCAGAAACCGTCAGATGAACATTGATGGAGGCCTAAGATGAAAGTGGTGATAATGGGATGCAGCCGCGTTGGTGCTCACCTGGCCGGAATACTCGATTCCGAGGGGCATAATGTCTCAATTCTAGATATTGACACTTACAGCTTCCGAAGGTTGCCCCCCGCTTACGGAGGGGAAGCATATACGGGCAGTGGTACCGATGAAGATGCCCTCATTCAAGCAGGAATCAGAGAAGCCAATCTGTTCGTAGCTGCAACCCAGGGAGACAATCGCAACATCATGGCTGCTCAGATAGCCAAACATATCTTCCATGTTCCCAGAGCCGTCTGCCGAATCTATGATCCAATCCGGCAGGAGATGTATCAAGAACTGGGGCTGGAGTCCGTAAGCCCTACCATACTTGTGGCTGACGCCATGCGCAAGGTAATCGGAGGCTAAAAAATGTACATAATTGTCGCTGGGGGCGGTGAAGTAGGATACTATCTGGCCCGAATACTCCTCAAAGATGGGCATGAAATTCTGGTTATAGAAAGTGACGCAAAAAAGTGCGACTTGATTTCTGAAGATATGGGAGATGTGGTAGTGCGAGGCGATAGCTGTGAAGCCCGAACCCTCGAAGAAGTAGGGGCCGGGCGGGCTGACATGCTCATCGCGGTAACCGGTGATGACGACGATAATCTGGTAACATGCCAGGTGGCCAAACACAAATTCAGCGTGCCCCAAACAATTGCCCGAATCAAAAACCCGCGTCGCAAGGAGTTATTCGAAAAACTCGGCATTGATCTCACTGTCTCCAGTACGGAACTGATTCTGGCACATATAGAACAGGAGCTTCCTTCACATCCTTTGGTACCACTGTTGAAGATGAAGCGTGGAAACCTTGAGGTGGTAGAAGTCAAGGTTGCTCCCGATTCCAAAATGGTCGGCAAAAAACTGGGCGATTTCAAAATGCTGCCAAACAGCATGGTTTTCCTGGTAGTCGGGAACGAAAAAGGCCCCCAAATCCCTACAATGGACACAGTACTGGAACCCGAAGATGAAATAATCGCCGTAACCGAGAGCGGCTCAGAAGAGAAGCTCCGCAACATTTTATCCGGTTTGTAGAAAAACCACCCCAAGGAGGAAGGTTTGTCCACGCTCAAGGTAGGATTTCAGGGCGAAAAAGGTTCCTTCAGCGAAGAGGCGGTACTACGCTATTTCGACCAGGCTGAACCTGTACCATTTCAGTTCCTGCCCCTGGTTTTTGCGGCAGTTGCTAATGCTGATGTCGACCACGGCGTGGTTCCGGTTGAAAACTCACAGGCAGGCAGTATCAATGATACCTACGACCTTCTACTCCAGCACAACCTGAACATTACCGGCGAGGTCCACCTGAGAATAAAACACTGCCTGCTTGCACTTCCAGGGGAAAAAATCGAGAATATTCAAACGATCTATTCCCATCCTCAGGCACTTTCCCAATGCGAGGAATTTCTGAGTTCCCTGAAAGCAAAACTCATCCCCACTTACGATACCGCCGGCAGCGCTAAAATGATTAAGGAAGAAAACCTCGGAAACGCCGCAGCTATCGCCAGCAAGCGGGTCTCCGAAATCTACGGGATGGAACTGCTGGCTGAAGGCATCGAAACTAATCCCCAGAATTTTACTCGCTTTTTCGTTGTTTCACAAGATAAAGCCGAATACTCAACCGTCAGCAAAACTTCCATAATTTTTAGAACAAAAAATGTACCCGGAGCCCTTTATCAAAGTCTGGGGGCCTTTGCCAACCGGGGAATCAATTTAAGCAAACTGGAATCAAGGCCTGCCAGAGATACCCTGTGGGAATACATTTTCTATGTGGATTTTGAGGGGCATGCCGAAGATGCCAGGTGCAAAGAGGCCCTGAAAGATCTGAGAACCGTCTGCAGTTTTATGAAATTATTGGGTTCTTATCCTCGTATGACACTTCCTGAGGACAATTAATCCAGTCTCGAAAAGCGCCCCACCCTCAAGTGCAGATCAGAACTCCGTGTCTTCATGATTGGACTGAAGCTCAGATTCATGCTGCACCGCCCTCTCTTTCCCCTCCCGAATGGCCTCCCTGACAGAATCCCGGCTCTTTACTATAATGTCCCCTAATTTGCCCCCCAAAGTGTCTTTATCGCTTTTCTGTGAAATGAAAAAGGCCGCAATGGCACCAAGCACTCCACCAACAACCAGCCCGCTGAAGAAACCGGATTTTTTATTATCGCTCTTTTCACTCATACTTCTTTTCCTCTTTGCCGGTTAGTGAAGAAACAATCTCTATTATCTTGTGGATACCGGAAATCAGGCCCTGAGCTTTAGCCAGCGGTTGAACCACAGTACGCGAAATGAAAGAGGAAGTATCGCGCACGTTATCCACAGTTTCTCTGGTAGCATCCAGCACCCCTATCAATTTCATGGCAAGGATGACAGAAAAAGCAAGAATGACACAAACTACCACTGACCCTATACCCAGATAAACAATGAGTATCCAGTCTCTTATCAGTTCAACATCCATTTTGCTGTCTCCTTTCTCCCGGGGGGAATGAATCACTCACCACGAACGTTCTTCATTGTTTCCCTGGCGGCATCCATGATTTTCGTAATCCGTAAGGCTATAATTATGGCAAAGGCAATAGTAACACACGAGGCTACAGAAGTTACCGCCAGGAAAATCACAATCAGCAAGTTGCGTAAAAATTCAACATCCGTTGACTCCACCATCGTCCTGCTCCTTCCTTTTCACCCTATAATATCACGGCGTTAAACCAACAGCAAATTCATTGTGAAGCGATAATCAACTTCAAGCCTTGTGCTGAAGATACTCACAAGCCCGATCAAGTTGAGGATCGACATCATTTTCGACATCCTCCGCGGTAACCTCAACCTCAATATCAGGGGTAATTCCCTTCTTATCTATCTGCCGTCCCTTCGGTGTATACCAGCGCGCAAACGTAACATACAGAGAACCTCCGTTGCTTAAATTATTTACCAGGCTCATACTTCCCTTTCCATAAGTAGTCGTACCTACAATCAAGCCACGATCGTGGTCCTGCAACGCCCCGGCTACCACCTCGCTTGCACTTGCACTGTATCCATTCACCAGTACCGCCATCGGAATATCCAGGGCCAGGCCACCGGACTTAGCCCCCCACTCTTCCTTTTCCGATTCGTTATCCAGCGCATAAACCACCAGTCCCTCATCAACAAACTGACTGACTACATCAACCGCAGCACTAACCAGGCCTCCTGGATTATCCCGCAAATCAAGCACTATACCTTCAACCCCCTGAGCACCAGCTTCTTCTAAAGCAGTTACTAACTCTTCATTTGTCCGGCTGGAAAAATTGGTTATGGTAATATGAGCGATACTTTCCGGCAGTATTTCCCAATTGACGCTCGGTACCTCTATTTCGGCACGGGTAATTACTACCTCTTCCGACTTATCGGCATCAGCATGCATCACCCTCAAAACAACTTCTGTTCCCTGTTCTCCACGTATCTTAAGCACCGCTTCCATCAGATTCATCTTGGAGGTCGGTTCTCCATCGACTTCCAGAATAACATCCCCGGCCTCAATGCCGGCTTTCTCCGCAGGAGAATCAGCTACGGGGGCCACAACCGTCAGCTTCTCATCTTCCATTGTAAGGGTTGCCCCGATACCGCTGAAGTCCCCTTCCAGTTCACTCGACGAGATCGCGGTTTCATCAGGGCCCAGATAGGAAGTGTAGGGATCTTCTATCACCCCTATCATCCCCTCAATAGCACCTTCTATTAACAACTGATCATCAAGGTGCTCACTGTCGACATATTCCTCATGTATAATCTCCCATGCCTGCTCTACAACATCGATTTCCTGCGAAGAATCCTCCACAGAAAAATTGATATCGCAAGCAGGGATTACCAGTAAAACCATTACTCCCAGTACCGCTGCCAGTTTGATGTAATTCTTCATAATGTGCAGCCCCCCTTCATATTTCCAGTCGAAAGTATGGTAGCACTCAGCAACTGTCTTGACAACGTTACTCAATGAATCTATCCTAGAAATGTTGCCTTTTGGGATAATCAATAATCTGCCAGCAATTCCCAATTAATTTAGCTTCAGCTAAAGAAGGCCCAACCGAAGTCAGGGACTTTCCCTGAACTGTTTCTACGGAGTTGTTTTGGAGGACCCTATGCAGGATTTTAAAACTGAGGACATACGCAATGTGATCTTGCTTTCCCACACAGGCGCAGGGAAAACTCAGCTTGCAGAAGCTATGTTGTATAACGCCAAAGTCATTACACGGCTTGGAAAAGTGGAGGAGGGAAATACTGTCACCGATTTTGAGCCCGAGGAAGTAAAACGGCAAAGCAGTACAAGCACAGCTCTGGCCCCTCTGGAGTGGAAGAACACCAAAATCAATATTATAGATACACCCGGCTATTTTGATTTCGTGGGCGAGGTTAAATCGGCAATGAGAGCAGCTGACGGGGCCATTATCCCGATCTGTGCTGCTGCCGGAATCGAAGTGGGTACGGAATTTTCCTGGCAATATGCTGAAGAAAACAACTTGCCGCGAATCATCTTTATTAACAAGATCGATCGCGAAAATGCTGATTTCGATAAAGTAATGGGGGAAATCGAGGAAAAATTCGGGAACAAATGCGCCCCGATACAACTCCCGATCGGTTCGCAGGACGACTTCCGCGGAGTCATCGACCTGGTCACCGGCAAGCCCGTAGGTGATGCACCCGGCGATGCTATCTCGCAGGATGAAATCAAAAGCTACCGGGAAAAACTTATCGAAAGTGTGGCCGAAAGCGATGACGACCTGGCCACAAAATACCTGGAGGGGGAAGAGATTGCCGAGGAAGAGATTAACAGGGCGCTTCTTGCCGGGACAAGCAACAACACGATTGTTCCTGTAATGGTAGGGAGTGCCCTCAAAAATAAAAACATCTCCGAATTGCTCGATGCTGTCTGCTATTACCTTCCTTCCCCAAAGGGTAAAGGTGAAGTTAAAGCGGGAGATAAATCCCTGCCCCCTGATGAAAACGCTCCAACTGCTGCGTTCGTGTTCAAGACTACTACCGATCCATATGTCGGGAAAATGACCTATCTGAGAGCGTTCAGTGGAAGCGTGGACAGCAACTCGACAATCTGGAACACAAACAAAGGTAAAGCAGAGAAGGTTGCCCAGCTTTTTACGGTGAGAGGGAAGACTCAGGAGCCAGCTTCCAGAATCATCGCCGGAGACATCGGCGTATTGACCAAGCTATCGGATACCAGCACAGGCGACACCCTTTCTTCCCAGGATAACCCCATCCAGTTCGAGGGAATTGATTTTCCCGTTCCCACTCTGAGTTGTTCCGTAAATCCGAAGACCAAGGCAGATGTCGACAAAATGGGAACAGCCTTGAACAAGATTATTGAAGAAGACGCTTCACTTTTGTTTCACCGAGATCCCACCACCGCCGAGACCATACTTACCGGCTACGGGGAGGCACAACTGGACGTTACCGCTGAAAAGATGAAACGCAAATTCGGTCTTGAAACCGACCTTGCAACACCCAAAATTCCCTACAAAGAGACTATAACCGTCCCAACTAAGGCAGAATATAAACACAAAAAACAGACCGGGGGGCATGGGCAGTACGGACATGTACTCATAGACCTCCAGCCTCTTGAAAGGGGCCAGGGATACGAATTTGAACAAAGTATTGTCGGCGGGGCGATACCTAAAAATTATATACCGGCTGTTGAAAAGGGCATCGCAGAAGCGCTTAATGAAGGATTACTGGCCGGCTATCCTGTCACGGACCTGAAAGTTATCCTCTATGATGGAAGTTATCACGACGTAGACTCTTCGGATATGTCCTTCAAAATGGCCGGTTTACATGCGCTCAAAAAGGGGGTGAACGACGCTAACCCTGTCCTACTGGAACCCATCATGAATGTAACCATAACCATTCCCGACGCTTTTACCGGAGACGTCATGGGTGATTTAAACAGCAGGCGGGCCCGCATTTCAGGTATGAATCCTGCAAATGGCATCACCGTCATTACGGCTCAGGCTCCGCTTTCAGAAATGCAACGCTACAGCATCGATCTACGTTCAATGACCCAGGGGCGCGGCAGTTATGTAAACGAGTTCAGCCATTATGAAGAAGTCCCCCAGCACCTTGCCCAGAACATAATCGATAAAGCTGCCACGGAAAAGGGGAAAACTTAAGCCCAAAAACCTGGCAACAGACAATAAGAATTTAATTCAACAGGATGAGGTAAAATGGAAACTATTATTCAGGAAATCGAAGACAGAGCCGTCAGGGGTAAAAAGGTTAAAGCATTGCGGCGTGCCGGGATTACTCCGGCCAATATATATGGCCATGGCATTGAATCACGAGCAGTGCAGGCTAACACAGACGCCCTCGAAAAAACGCTGGCTAAGGCAGGATACACTCAATTGATAACCTTAAAGAACCCCGCTGACAAAGATCGACGGGTTCTTCTGAAAGACCTGCAGAGAGATATTTTGTCAAGCCAGTTGCTGCACGTTGACTTCCATCAGGTAAAGCTTACCGATAAAGTCAAAGTGTCAATTCCCATCATCTTTGAAGGTGAAGCCAAGGCATCCCGCCGAAATGACCTGAATGTGCTTGAGTATCTCAATTCCATAGATGTGGAATGCCTGCCCACGGAGATACCGGAGAATATCACTGTCAATATAAGCGAACTGGCAGAAGCGGGAGACCGCTTACTCGTCAGTGACCTGACACTGGATGACAGAATATCCGTGTCGACGCATCAAGATGACATACTTATTGCAGTATCACAGGCCAAGATGGAAGCTGAAGTTGAAGAAATTGAGGAAGTCGAAGCGGAAGAAGCTGTCGAGGAAGAGGCAGTAGCCGAAACAGAAGCCGAAGCCGAAAAACCAGCCGAAGCTGAAGCCGAGGAGCAAAGCGAGGAATAGCAGGCACAAAGTAACCTTTCAGCAATATGGCAAAGGGGGAAATCTTGTTCCAAGATTTCCCCCTTTGAATTCCATTTTGATTGAATGCTGTCAATATCGCATTTAAAATTCAATTACCGCCAGGGTCTCTCCTGTCTTGACTACCTGATCCGGTGCGAGATTTATCTCCGTCACAGTTCCGGAAACCGGTGCCAGGATGGGATTTTCCATCTTCATCGATTCAATCTCGCAAATACTGTCCCCTTCGTTAATCTGACTTCCTGCACTCACATTAACCCTGACTACTTTGCCCGGTATCGGAGCAGGTACAATCTCTGTTGCCATTTTCAAACTCCTTTCTCTATTAATGGCCCCTCAACCTCTGCCTACACAAATTTCCATTATATACTATCGGCTATACTTATTTCCAGCATTGCTATTGAATTCCGAAACGATCCTCGAGATATGGCAGGTTTTCCTGCTGTCGCATGGCTCCATATTTCTTACCCATTATCTCGAATACAAATAACGGGAAAGATCATCGCGGGGAGAATGCTAATGCGAAAATACCATTTCATGCCAGACAACATGTCATACTTTTGGCACTAGCCAGGGACAAGTTGCGCACTTCCCGGCTTTCTATGTATAATCATGTAATGGTTATGACATGTAAAATCAGCAATCTGAAAAGGGTTTGAGCATAATTGCAACAATCTCTACAAAAAGGGAAAAACATGAACGAAAAGAAACGACCACACCTGGATGAAATCGACCTTAAAATCATCAAGGAAATGGGAATTGACGGCAGACAATCGGTTTCAGAGCTTGCCAAAAAACTCGGCACCAGCAGAGCTACGGTGGGCAAGAAACTGCAGCGTCTTCTTGACGACCACATCCTCAGAGTGGCCGGAATCGTCCTCCCGGGAACGCTGGGATATCAAACCAACGCTATTATTGGAATCAATATTATCCCGAGCGAAATAGACAACGTGGCAGACACCCTTGTTTCAAATGAAAACGTGCACATGATGTTTATTTCAGCAGGCCGCCACGATATTATCATCTGGGCCCTGTTCCAAAAGCCGGAAGACCTGTCAAACTTCCTGCGGCACGAATTGGGCAAGATACCCGGTATTACTCATTCCGAAACCATGATCAATCTGGGGATCAAAAAACTCTCCATGTCCTATCTGGGAACTGAACCTTAAGATATCTTCCGGGCAGGCTTACCTGCTTAGCAAGCCAGAACGCCTTTAACCAGCGAACGGAGTGCCGGCATCAAACCTGATGGGACTGATAGACAGTAATATCTTTGATGGGAAATCGATATGGATTGCCCTCCTGGTCAAAAACGGTAAGATACCGGTATTGTTCCCACACTTGCGGATCCAGCGAACAGTAAAAAGCAGCTCCGTCACCCGGTTGAATTGTCTGTTCACGTGGCGGGAAAAGATGACGGCATTCTAAAATATCGTCCTCGTTTTCCAGTTTGAAATATCCGGGCACCGTAACCGGGCGATTTCCGTTGTTCAAAACATGCATCTCCAGGTTTTGATTATGCAAACTGGAACATTTAAAAGACAGCACTTCCTCCATGTACGAGTTCATGATGATTTTCACGTTAAGCATTTGTCGGCCTCATCATCGAGCATCTCAAAACCTAACGATTAAAACATAAATTATCAACTGCAATCCAAACTTACTGGAATCCTCTGGGACTCTGACCACATCAATTATACACTTTTGTAATACCAATCATGTGAAAGTAATACCAGGAAGATCGCTTCAAAAAAGGGGGCAAAAAACAGGGACGCGTCGGCGACGCGTCCCTGTTCGTTCAGATTAGCTTAGAATCAGTCTATTCCTACGATTCCCACCGACACAACACCTTTGGCAGGCTCACCGCCGAGGTTGTGGGTCAATCCCAGACGGGCATTTTTCACCTGTCTTTCCTCAGGAACTCTCCCCAGAAGCTGCTCATATACAGCGTACATCATCCTGAGTCCGGATGCGCCGATGGGATGGCCAAAGCATTTCAGCCCGCCATCCACCTGGCAGGGAATCGTTCCATTCAAATCATAGAACCCACTCATTATATCGTCATAAGCACCTCCGGGCGGCGATATCTTGAGGTCCTCCATAAGGATCAATTCCGTGATGGAAAAACAATCATGGACTTCCATAAGATTTATCTCTTCTCGCGGATTCTTTATCGCGGCTTCCTCATAAGCCCTGGCAGCAGCCGTCTGGGTGGTGAAAAGCCCGGAACCATCCCAGGTGCTGTATAGTGTTTCCTCGCCACTGGCTACGGAAATTTGCAGGGCCTTGATCTTGACTAAGTCCTGGTTGGGCTTTAATGATTTGGCAATCTCGGGAGTTGTGACGATGGCCGCAGCAGCACCGTCGCTGACGCCACAGCAATCGAACAAGCCGAGAGGATAAGAGATGATCGGCGCATTTTTCACCTGCTCTTCCGTTATGGGGAATCGCAGGTGCGCCCTGGGGTTCATGACCCCGTTGGCATGGCTTTTGACGGAAATATGGGCCATGGCCTCCTTGACCTTATCCATCTCAACCCCGTATCTTTTGCAATAAGCGGTGGCCAGTTGCGCAAAGGTGGACGGCCCCGACCCGGTGTAACCGCCGATAGTTGTATAGACCCCACCTCCACCGGTGGGTAAACCGGCAAAACCGGTGTCTTTCAATTTCTCCACCCCCACGGCCAGCGCGATATCGCAGGCGCCCGCGGCTACAGCGTAAGAAGCAAACCTGAGCGCTTCCGTGGCGGTGGCACAGAAGTTCTCCGTCCTGGTAACCGGGATATGTTGAAGTTTCAGGACTTCGCTGTGGCCAACGGCGGCCTTGCCGATATTCACCTCATCATAGCAGGTACCCACAAATGCTGAACCTATATCTTTCTTCTCGATGCCGGCATCTTCCAGGCACTCTACAAAGGCCTCGACCATCAGGTCCTCGGCGCCCTTGCCCCAGAGCTCACCGAATTGCGTACAGCCCATGCCTATTATGACTACTTTGTCCCTGATTCCGTCAGCCATCTTATTTTCCCTCCCATGCAGGCGTTGCTTTCCAGAAGTACCCGATGACATTTCTTGCCCTGTCGTTATATTTTACCCGGAAAGTCATCGTCATAGCCTTCCCGACAGAAAGGTCCTCCAAGGCACAATCCGTGATTTCAAACATATTCCGTCCCCCACCTTCAAACTCGATCCTCCCGGTCAACATGGGAGGGTCAAGCGCAGCGGTAAGGTTATCGCCAGTGAAGCTGATAATATGACCGGTCTTGTCAGCGAAGGGATACGGCTCCATCTGGTCCACAGCCCCGCATTCAGGATTGGCGCAGATTCTCTGGGGAGGCCACTGCGGAGCTCCACAAACCAGACACCGGCTACCCCACAGCCCGAGAATCTCCTTCCTCCTTCGCCAGAGAGCTGAAAGTGCGGTATAGTCGACTATCTCGTTGCGCAGGCCGACATCGGCAGGCAGCAGGTTACGCCAGACCGCATACTTGGTATAGTTGCCCAGGTCCGCTTTTTTAGCCAGGTAACCCGAAATACCCATACACTCTCTCTTCGTGTTGATGTTCTCCGTCACTTCGAAATAAAGGGCATCGGACCCGCTGCCATAACTCGCCAAGAGTATCTTGTCTCCCGGCCTGGCGCTTTCCAGCGCCTGAGCCAGCATAACCAGAGGTAAAGAGGTTCCCGAATCCCCTATTTCAGCCTGCAAATTGCTCTGCTCAACTTCAGGCTGGATGCCCAGCTTTTTGTTTATGTCCCTCCGGGCTCCCCTGTTGTTACAGGGATAAATCACTCTGGCAAAATCAGAAATCTTCAACTGGCACTTATCCAGCAATCCGTTAATGGCCTCAGGAATAAACTGGGAATATCCCTCATCTCGAATCCAGCGTTCTTCCCACTGGCGATCCAGAGTGGCATCATTGGCCCGCATATGGTCGGCAAAATCATAGGTAACCGAATAGGAATCCTTGAATTCGGCAATGACGTTATCATCCCCGACCAGAAAGGCGGCAGCAGCATCGCCGAAAATCATTTCCTGATTGGTGGCAGCCATTGCCAGCCGGCAGTCAGCCGAGGTAACCAGGATATTATTCACCTTTCTGGATTCCACACTTTCCAGGGCGGAAAGCAAAGCAGTGGTCCCCGCTTTAAGCCCTCCCCCGAAATCGGCGGCCCTCACCTGGTCCGGCACATTCAGCGCCGGGATTATGAGCCCGGCATTTAATCGCTCTTTGTGAGGCATGGTGGTCGAAGCGAAATACACCCCTTCCACCTTCGACTTATCCTCTCCTCTCAGCGCATCAATGCCGGCTGCCGCACCCATGGTAATGGAGTCTTCATCATAATTGGCCACCGCCTTTTCCCCCTGGGCATGAGCCATAATGGCCATATTCATCCAGGCCATAGCCTGAACGATAGCGCCCCGGTTCAGCCGGTATCGCGGAACATATCCCCCATATGAACATATTCCAGCCATAAATCCTCCTTTCAAATTAATGTCTGCCAATCGGCCGGTTTCATTCTCACAAGCTAAGATTTCATCTAATATATCCGCTTTTGCACAGCAGTGTTTTTGCCTGCCGCAGTGATTATATCACAATCCGACCTCAATGGACATATGCGCCATGACTCTGCGCATTTCAAGTTCAAATGGTTCATTTTTTCGGCTGCAACGTCTCACTTTTTAACCTTATCACGGGGACATTGTATTATTATTGACATTCACACTCCGGCAAGGTAAAATTGCAACTGTTTGTGGCGAAGGTGGTTTTTATCCGTTTGCATCCCCGAATCGCCTATCATAATATAGGATTTGCCTGCACTAACAAGAAGGGATATCTTAAAAAAGCAGGCTCAATCAGGTGAATGGATTCCTTAACAGATTGGTCGAGCGATTACAAATTACCCTCGGAGGAAAAATATGGATCTTGAGCTAACCGAAGAACAGCAACTCCTGAAAAACTCGGCACGCGATTTTTTCGAAAGGGAACTCCCTAAGGAAAAAGTCAAGGAAATCGAATTCGACCCTCTCGGGTACAGTCCTGAGCTATGGAAAAAGATGGCCGAGCTGGGCTGGTGCGGTCTAACCATTCCGGAAAAATATGGCGGGGCCGAATTCGGCCTGATGGAACTGGTGATGCTCCTGGACGAAATGGGCAAAGCGGCATTGCCAAGCCCGTATTTTTCGAGCACCGTCCTTTGCGCCCCACTCATCAACATGGCAGGCAGCGAAGAACAGAAATCGGAATTACTGCCCAGAATTGCCAGCGGAGAATCGATTTTCGCCTTCGCCCTCACTGAAACCACGGCCACCTATGAGCCCGATGGAATTGAAACCAGAGCCACCGTGGAGAATGATTCATATATTCTGAACGGCACCAAGTTATTTATTCACGACGCCCATTGCGCCGATTACATCATTTGCGCAGCCAGAACCAGAGTCTGGACCACCCCGGAAGAAGGAATCAGCATTTTCCTGGTTGACCCGAAGAGCCCGGGAATTACCATCACCCCGCTTCAAACCATCGCCAACGACCACCAGAACGAAATCACATTCGATAATGTTTCCGTTCCCGCCGCTAACCTGATCGGTGAGCTTGATCAGGGCTGGCCGACCATCAAGAAAGTCCTCGACCAGGCTATTGTAGCAAAGTGCGCCGAGATGATAGGCGGCTGCGACTGGGCAGTTGAGGCATCAGTCGAATATGCCAAAGAGAGGGTTCAATACGGACACCCAATTGGCGCTTACGGAATTATTCAGCATTACCTGGCTGATATGTGGATGGAATGCAGCATGGGCCGAAGGCTGACCTATTATGCAGCATGGGCACTACAGGAAGGAGAAAACCCGGACCTGATATTACCTGCCACCAAGAGATGGGTAAACGAGTCCTTCAAGCATTGTACCCGAATGGGAGTGCAAATACACGGCGGCATAGCCACTACCATGGATCATGACATGGGGATTTACTACAGGAGAGCCAGGCAGGCAGCCCTCCTTTTTGGAGACACCGAAATCAGCCTCCAGAAAGTGGCCGGGCAACTGGGGCTCTAATATACTGGCATTACAGCTGATGGAGGCACTACAATGGATTTCAGATTAACGCCGGAACAGGAGAAACTGAAAGCGGAATTCGATTCCCACTTCGCTGAGGAAGCAAAGCGGGCTCCCGAGGGTTGGTTCGGGGGGTTCGAGACCCGTTTCGAAACGGACGAGAACTGGGCTTATTACCGTTCGGTTATAGATAAAGTTGCCGAGAAAGGCTGGCTTTCCCTTCCCTGGCCCAAGAAATACGGCGGCCAGGAACTGGGGTACCTCGAACAGGCCCTGTTCGCCCAATCTGCGGAGTATCACCGGGTCCCCGCAATCGACGTTCACCTCTCCATAGTCTCAGCGGGGATGCTGGAATATGCCAGCGAGGAGATGAAGCAGGAATGGCTGCCCCGCATGGCCAGGGGGGAAATCGACTTCGCCCAGTGCTGGAGCGAGCCCGACGCAGGCTCCGACCTTGCCGCTCTAACCACCCGGGCAGTCGAAGACGGCGACGAATACGTAATCAATGGCCAGAAGGTCTGGACCACCGGGGCTCACCGGGCAAATCACCTGTTCATACTGGCACGTACGGACACCACTGTTAAGCCGAACAAAGGCCTTACCTATTTCCTCTGCGAGATAGACAAGCCCGGCATAACCATCAGGCCTGTCTATTACATGAACGGCGGACACGTTTGCAACGAGACCTTTTTCGACGATCTCAGAGTACCCAAGAAAAACATCGTCGGCGAGGTAAACCAGGGCTGGAAAGTCACCATGGCCGGGGCCAACTTCGAGCGATCCGGGGCAGGAGGTGTCGCCGCCATGCAAAGGGATATGGAGGACCTGGTGGATTTCTGTAAACATACCTATCACCGAGGTCAGGCTTTAAGCAAAGACCCTATTGTTCAGCGCAAACTCGCCGACCTGGCGGTGAAAATCGAGACCATGCGGCAATGGGCCTATTTCTGTGCCTGGCAGCAGACAAGAAATCCGATGTCCTACATGGAACCCTCGGCAAGCAAGTACTATATGACCGAGCTTATGGTGGAGCTGGCCAATACGGGGCTCGAGATTATGGGACTGTACGGACCCCTCAAGCAGGGCTCCAAGTGGGCTCCCCTTAAAGGCAAGTTTGAAGAGCAATCCCAGATCACCCTGGGCTTCACTATTGCCGGCGGCACATCGGAAACGCAAAAGAACATTATCGCCTGGTATGGACTTTGGCTGCCCAGAATGAAATAATGGGTAAAGCGAACAAAAAAAGGGGGAATTGGAATGAAAGCAGCAGTATTGTATGAAGCCGGTAAACCTCTGGTAATCGAGGACGTGGAACTGGACGATCCCAAAGAAAATGAGATAATGATTAAACTCGAGGCCGTCGGGGTGTGCCACACCGACCTGAGTTTCATGAAAGGTGAGATGCCCTGCCCCGTGCCCGTTGTGGTGGGACACGAAGGATGCGGCATCGTGGAGAAGGTGGGCCCGGGAGTGACCTCCGTCCAGCCGGGAGACAAGGTAATTACCATGGTATCGTTTTCCTGCGGCAAGTGCAAATTCTGTGCCCAGGGCATGCCCACCCGCTGCGTTGAGAACATCAATATCATGATGATGGCCGAGCTTCCCTTCTTTGCCGGCAAACGAATTCACAAAGGCGATCAGTACATAGCCCAGCTTTTCGGGCTTGGCTCATTTGCCGAGTACTGCGTCGTGCACGAGCGCTCCGCCGTCAAGGTGAGGGATGATGCCCCCTCCGACGTGGTCTGCCTGATGGGCTGCGGGATAACCACCGGCATCGGCTCCGCGGTAAACACGGGCAAAGTGAAGGTCGGAGACAGCGTGGTCGTATACGGTGTCGGCGGGGTCGGGCTGGCGGCAGTCATGGGAGCCAAACTGGCCGGGGCCAGCAATCTCATCGCCGTAGCCCGCTCGCAGAACAAGCTGGACATGGCCAAAGAGCTGGGGGCCGACCATGTGGTCAATCCCAACGAGGTCGAAGACCCGGTAGCCAAGGTCCTGGAACTCAGCGGCGGGACCGGATGCGATGTGGCCATCGAAGCCTCCGGCGTGGCATCGGTGATGATGCAGGCCTTCGGGTCGATTCACAGCGGCGGCGTCTGCGTTATCGCCGGCATGGCCCCTATGGCCGATACCCTCACTTTCATGCCCTTCGAGTTCCTTCTTGGTAAGACAGTAAAGGGCACGGTTCAGGGCGATATCATCGGTTCCGTCGACGTTCCCAAGTACGTCGATATGTTTATGGACGGCAAGCTCCCTATCGACAAACTTATCACCAGAACGTTCAGCCTGGACCAGGTCAACGAAGCCTTCGAGGCAATGGAGAACAAGCAGGTCCTCAGAAGCGTGGTCAAACTCTAGCTATATTTGTCGGTAAACACCCGAACAAATACGAGGCGGATGTTGCTATTCGCCTCGTATTCTTGTATATTAAGGTTTACCATAAATCAGGAACACATTCCCCTAATCGTAATGTCAGGTACAAAAAAGACGAAAGCCCGGCTCCTCGAAGAACTGGCGGCGCTTCGCGAGCAGCTTACTCAAATCGAAGCCGCGGCCAGCCAGCGCAAGCAAGCCGAAAAGGCCCTGCGAAGAAAAGGGGAACAGTTACAGGCCCTGATCGAGAACTCGCTCGAGGATGTGGCCGTCCTTAACAGCGACGGAACCGTGCGCTATCAGAGCCCCTCCATGGGCCGGGTGCTGGGATATGAACCGGCCGACCAGACAGGATCGAACGCTTTCGATTACATCCACCCCGAAGACAGGCAAACTGCGGAACAGGCACTTAAACAGGTAAAGGAGAATCCCGGTTCTCCCCTGCATGTAGAGCTTCGTGCCCCTCACAGCGACGGCACATGGCACACCGTGGAAGTGGTGCTCCGCAACCTCCTTGACGACCCGAGCACAAGCGGCATCCTGGCCAATTTCAGGGATATCACGGAGCGCAAGCTTGCGGAAGAGGCCAGGATAAGACATGCAGCGGCCCTGGCCCGGGCCCAGGAGCTGCAGCACTCCCGGCAGCGAATCGTTACGGTGCAGGAATCGCTCAGGAGGGATATCGCCCAGCAGCTTCACGGCACGGTGCAGAACAGGCTCATCATCATTCTGCACAAGCTGGCGGACCTGGAAAAGAAGACCTCGGCAACGGAAATTGCCGAAGAACTCGACGATACACGCCGAAAACTGGCAGAGGTAATGGAAGACCAGGTACGACCTATCAGTCATCGTCTATACCCTTCAATCCTGCGCCGGGGACTGGCCGCCTCACTTCAGTCCCTGGGAGATCAGTTCGAGACAGCACTGGAGATCGAAACCGACCTCGATGAGGAAATCCAGAAAGAGGAAAGGATCGAGCCCAAACTCATCCCGGAACAGGTTCGCCTGTCAGCCTATCGAATTGCTGAAGAGGCCCTCACCAACGCCGTCAAATATGCCAGGGGAAGCAAGGTCAACATCACAATGAAAAAACTGCCGGAAGGCTGGTTCCGGCTTTCGATAAAGGACAGCGGCCCGGGATTCGACACCGCCGGGACTGACAGCGGGCTGGGGATGCTCATGATGCAGGATTACGCCGAAATGGCAGGGGGCAATTGTACCATACGGAGCATGCGCGGGGAGGGAACCGAAGTGACAGCTACTCTTCCCCTCGGAGAGCCAGACGGAGAGCCTCCAGAGAAAACGACACCTTGGGAATGAAAGTCAGCGCCCCCGCCTCTTTCGCCAGCCTCTCATACACCCGTTCAGCATAGGCACTGACCAGTACCGCTCTGGTCCCGGGGAAGCGTTCCTGAATACAGCGGGTCACTTCCAGGCCGTCGGGAGGCGGCATATACATATCCGCAATGACCAGATCGGGCTTTAGTGAAGGGATTATGTCAATGGCCTCGCTCCCGTTAGCAGCCTCCCCTACCACCCGGAAATCCACGCTGTTTCCAAACAGGGTTCGGAGCCAATGGCGGAATTCGGGCTCATCGTCCACGACCACTACGCTGTAGGTGTAACTCTCCTCCATATACATTCAGGTTAAACGTTTCGGGAGAGGGGCACCATAGTGCTAGCCTGATGTTTGCTTTGTCATCGGGGGCGGCTGACGGAATCCTCTATATACATCAGGGTGGCCTTTACCCGGGCATGCATACCCGGCTCATTGGTAAGCTGAAGCTCCTGATAGATGGTATTGATATAGGTCTCAACCGATTTTTCGGAAAGTGACAAAAGCCTTGCTATGGAAGCGTTATTGTAACCTTGAGCCATGAGCTCCAGCACATCCTGGTGGCGACGTGTCAAGCGCGCTATCGGGGATCCTTCTCTGGGCTGCAGACTGGAAACCACAGCCGGATCAAGCACCACCATTCCCTCAATACTCCCCTGTATAGCCCTGGTCACTGTAGCTATATCCGGCACCGTCTGCTTGAGAAGATACGCCCAGCCCGGTACCTCATCAACGGGCAGGCTGGTAATATATCGACGCTCGCTGTGTGCGGAAAGGATAACTATGCCGGTCTCCGGCCGCCTGCTTTTAATCTTGAGGGCCGCCTCTATTCCGTCCATCTGGCCGGCAAGCTCGATATCCATAAGGATGGCATCCGGCGCTTCCTTCTCAGCAAGCCGAACCGCAGTTTCCCCATCAACGGCTGTGCCCACCACTTCCAGATCGGGCTGTGCCGAAAGGGTATGCCGCAACAGCTCCCTTAAGAGATCTTCGTCATCGACTATGACTATTCTCTTTTTAGTTTTAGGCATAAAATTCCCTGTCGGTTGCCCCCGAAAATGATTGCTCAGAAAGAGACTTAGGAAAGATGGGGCCTCTGATTAATTATGTCAGTCACCAGCAGCATTGTCCATATATCAGGCTAGCACCATGTCATGCGACGCTGGCTTTATGATATGCTGAAGCAAAAATAACGGGCTCTAAAAAACGATTGCACTTCACTAACTTTATGTCAAGCACTTAGCAGGGCTTAAAAGCTGAATCAAACCAGGAAAATATAATTTCAAAAAGGAGGAGTATATGCCCAACGAAGAAAGGTATGACTTTGTCATCGTGGGTGGTGGTCCCAACGGAACAGCGCTGGCTTCATATTTAGGCAAATGCGGGGCCAGTGTTTGTGTTCTGGAAGAGAGAACCGAGGCCGGGGGCTCGTGCGAGAACACTGAGCCGTTCCCGGGCGTGCGCATTACCCCGCACGCCATGTACATGTATGGAGGTCCGGCACCCGGTTTCGATCAGCTGGAGCTCGGCAAATACGGTTTCCGCATGGACTGGAGCCCCATGGCCGAAAACCTGATGGCCCAAAAGGAATCGGGGGTCAAGGTATCCGATGGAGTAGCATCCATCACCGATAAGGACATGATGGGCTGGGGCAAGCTGGCCGGGGTAACCACCGAGCAGCCTTACATCAGGGAACTGCTCCGGTCGATTTTCTGGACCCCGCCGCACCCTCCTGAAATCGAGGTCACACCGGAAAACGTTCCCTACATGCAGGTATACAAGCAGCACGATCCTTCCATATGGACCGAGGAGCTGCTGGACATGACCATGTTCGATCTCATGGACGAATACTGTGAGACCGAGCCGTTCAAGGTGATGCAGGCAGCGGTTGCCTGGTATTCCGGCGCGGCTGGACACTGGGAAGGGGTGGCTATCCCCGCTATCGGGTGCGATATAACCCTGACCCTTTACAGCGGCCTCAGCGTACCGCGCGGCGGCATGCATGACTACTTCCATGCCATCATCCGTTCGGCCATCGCCAACGGCGCTGTCATCCGAACCTGCTGTCCGGTGGAAGAGATCATTATCGAGAACGGCCGGGCGGCCGGCGTGCGCCTGCGGGAGACCGCCACCTGCGATGAAAAGAAGATATGGGCCAACAAAGCCGTCATCAGCGGGGTTGATGTCCGGCAGACCTTCATCGATTTAATCGGCAAAAAGCACCTGGGAGACAGCTTCCTCAGGAAGGTTAAGGATATCAGCCTCAAGGGAGGCAGTATCTGGGTATCGCACCTTATCACCAAACAACCACTGCGCCCCAGAGAGAAATTCAAGACTCTGAACCAATCGGAGCCAGGGCAGGTCGGCGGACCTTTCCCCTGCGATTCGCGGGATATTTACTACGAGCACGTCGCGGACGTGGACGGGCGGAAGGGAGCCCCGACTGTTCCACCGGAAAGGTTGATGTGGCTGGCTACACAAAGCGACAGGTTCTCCGGAACCGATCCGCAGTGTTCCGTCCCGGGATGGTATCTCGAATCACCGTATTATGTACTGGTCCCGCCGCCGGAGTATGAGCAGGAAGACCCCTGGAGCACCAGAAAAGAGGACTTCCAGCAGGGCCGTCCCGGCACCGTGGATGAAAAGAAAGAGGAAATCAATGCCTATATGCGCAAGGCTTTCAGCATAGTGCTGGAAAACCTTGACGACGACCTTATCATGCACCTGGCCAATACGCCTTACGAATCGGAATTCCGCAACACCGGTCTTATCGGCGGTACCTGGTGCGGAACGCGGCACTGCGACGACCAGTGGGGTGAGACCCGCCCCATACCGGAACTGTCTCGATACCGGACTCCCATAGACGGTCTTTATGTATGCAACCAGACCTGCGGCCATCCGGGCGGGCTGGCCCTGATGGCCATTCCCTATAACCTGATGCATATCCTGATTGAGGACGGCATGGTAGAGCCCGGCAGCTGGTGGTATGCATCGCCATGGTACATACCCCAGGACGGCAAGATACCGGCCAACAAGAACGGAGTCAAATAAGGAGGAATGCAATGCCTACAGTAAAGAAACCAAACCTGATATTCGGTATGCCGTTTGAGGAGTTTCCCGATGAAACCGAATGGGATGCCATAGTAGTAGGCGCCGGGCCTAATGGACTGATCGCCGCAGCCTACCTGGCCAAGGCCGGCTTGAAAGTGGCACTGGTCGACCGCCGCTACGAGATCGGGGGCGGGCTGGCTACGGACGAGGTCCTCTTCCCCGGGTATTATTCCAACAATCACGCCATTTACCATATGATGGTCGATTATATGCCTGTTTTGCAGGATTTCGATTTCGGCAAATACGGCTTTCAGTGGATCAAGCCCAATGCCCAGACAGGCGCCGTTTTCGACAGCGGGGAGTCACTGGTCCTGGCCCATATGATTGAGGACACCAAGGATTCCATCACCAAGTTCTCCTTTAAGGATGCCGTTACTTACGGGCGCCTCATGAGGCAATGGAAAAAGATCGTGGCCGATATTCTCGGCCCGGCCACTTATCTGCCTCCCATGCTCCCAATCGAAATCACTATGACCATGCAGAAAACCCCTGTCGGCCAGCAGATGCTGGAGCTGGCTGAGGAGAGCGCTCTCAACATCATCAACAGCAATTTCGAGAACGACAGGCTCCGGGCGGCAATGCTGTACAACTGCTGCATCTGGGGGCTCGACCCCAGGGAGACCGGCGTGGGAATGTTCGTGGCACTTTACAGCGATCGGATGATCAATAAATGCTACTGCCAGGGCGGTTCCCATAAACTGGCCGGCGCACTGGCACGAGAAATCCTGAGTAACGGGGGGATCATCATCGATGCCTGCGAGGCAACCAAAATCATGATGGAGGGAGGCAAGGTAGCCGGCATCGAAACCAGAGAGGGACGCGTGCTGAAGAGCAAGGTGATCATGTCCACGCTGGACCCCCATACCACCTTCCTCGACCTGCTGGGGAAGGAGAATATGAGCCCCGATCTGGCCGAATCCATTGAGGGCTGGAAATATGACAAATGGAGCTATTTCACCGTACATGTGGCCACCAAAGAGCCCCCGCGTTACAATTGCGACGACCCCTGGGTCAACGAATCCTTCATGAATCTGGTGGGAGTCGAAGGTGAAGACCAGCTGCTGGCCCACTGGGACAACGTGGTCAGCGGGAAAATCGATTTGAACAATATCGCCGGTCACGCCACCTGCGAGAGCCAGCTGGATCCTCACCTGGTCCACTCGCCATATGGGGGACACGTTTCCTTCTTCCAGATGCACGCCCCCTACGATATCGAAGGCGGATGGGACAAGATGGGGCCGGAGCTGCTGGAAGCGGTACTGGCCAGATGGCAGAAGGTTGCTCCCAATATGACCAAGAACAACATCCTCAAGGTAACTTACGAAACGCCGGTAGGAATCGAGCTTCGCTTCCCCAACATGCGCTACGGGGCCATTAAGCACGGCGACTACAAGCCCATCCAGCTCGGGTGTTTCCGGCCTAACCAGGAATGCTCGAGCTCGGCAACTCCCATACCGGGGCTTTATACCTGCGGCGCCTCCAATTATCCGGGAGGTGCGGTACTGGGCGGCCCCGGCTACATCGGCGCCAACAAGGTGGCCGAGGACCTGGGCGTTACCAAGTGGTGGAAGCCGACCCCTCAAATGGAAAAATACACCCAGGTCTACC
Source organism: Dehalococcoidia bacterium (assembly GCA_046498265.1). Lineage (GTDB taxonomy): Bacteria > Chloroflexota > Dehalococcoidia > SZUA-161 > SpSt-899 > JBGLNL01. The sequence goes on from JAWOBB010000044.1 coordinate 92,213, forward strand.
TGGAATCACCCATGGGCGGTTTGCCGACCTAATAGTTAATCGGTTGGATGGTTGATGGCCGGCTGGTTGAACCTCCATCTCAATCGAAAATGACAGGAGAAGTTCACTGGCTGCCGAACCATTCAACCAGAGAACTAATAAATCAATAAAGAAAGGAGGCTCAAGTAGCAAAAACTTGCTGCCAAAAAACTAACAGCAAGAAATATTTCGGTGTAGACAAATATTCGGCTGGAGCGTATAATAGCAGGCAGAAATTAATAGCTGACTCAAGTAAAATTATGGAGGGAGGAAGCAGTCTCTATGGCCATAAATAAGATTGTAGATAGTTTTGACGAAGCCGTAGCGGATGTCTTTGACGGCGCTACCGTCATGGTCGGGGGTTTCGGCACAGTAGTCAGCATTCCAAGTTGCCTGTTGGAAGCCATCTATCGAAAAGGTGTCAAAAACCTCACCACGGTATCCAATGCCAGCGGATTCGGGTCGGATGTATGGAAACTGCAGGGCGCGCCGTTCCCCGAGGATATGGACATCCTCATTCGAAACGAGCGAGTGAAAAAAGCAATCGTCTCAGCTCCCATCAGTGCACTCTATGTAAACAACTTCGAACAGCTCTGGCGAGACGGGAAAATCGAGCGGGAGATGGTGCCCCAGGGCACCCTGGCAGAGCGTATCCGCGCCGCCAAAGCAGGGTTAGGGGGTGTTTATATTCCCACCGGCGTCGGGACGGTAGTGGAAGAGGGAAAGGAGAAAAAGGTCATCAACGGACAGGAATACCTCCTGGAACTCCCTATTCATGCCGATTTCGCCATCATCCACGCCCACAAGGCCGACCGCTTTGGCAACCTGGTATACCGGGGAACCTCCCGCACCTTCAACCCGGTGATGGCCGGGGCGGCTAAAGTGACCATCGCCGAAGTCGATGAGATCGTCGAGGCCGGCGAGCTTGACCCCGAGGTCATCGTCACGCCGGGCGTATATGTCCAGCGAGTGGTCAAGCGTCCCGAGCCCGAATCAGCCGAGGGCGAGATAACGGATGAGCAGGCAAAGGAATCGCTCTCCAAATTCCAGGAAGATGTGAAACGGGCCACTGACAAGTAGGGGGTGCATGATGGCAATCAGAGAAGAGTTAATACAGAAAGACAAGCTCGACCGACAGGTAATGGCCCTGCGGGTGGCCAGGGAATTCCAGGATGGCGATATGGTTAATCTCGGGCAGGGCATACCCACCCTTTGTTCCAATTTCGTTCCAGCAGAGAGGGAGGTCATCTTCCAGAGCGAGAACGGCGTGATGGGATATGGGGAGATAACCCTCCCCGGAGAAGGGGACCTTGACATAGTGAACGCCAGCGGACAAACCGTTCATCCCGCACCGGGGATGTGCTTCTTCGATAACTGCGAATCGTTCGTGATGATACGGGGCGGACACCTCGATATCACCGTCATGGGCGCTTATCAGGTTTCCGAAAGAGGCGACCTGTGCAACTATATGGTGCCGGCCCGGCAGGTCGGGACCATCGGCGGGGCAATGGACCTTGCCTTCGGGGCCAAGAGGGTTATCATCGTAATGAACCACATCACCAAAGAAGGCGGCTATCGAATTAGAAAAGAGCCCGATTACGAAATAACCGCTCCGCGTTGCGTAAGCCTTCTGGTAACCGATATCGCGGTCATTGAGGTCACCGACAAAGGCATGGTGCTCAAAGAATACGCTCCCGGCTGGACCCCTGAGGAAGTACAGGAACTGACCGAGCCGACGCTCATCATCGCTCCCGATTGTGGTGAAATGACGCTGGCATAATAAAGTCTACACCTCAGTATAAAGGCTACTGGGAAATTTAAATAATGGCTGATTTAACCTTTGATGCCGTAATTTGTGGCGGGGGGAATAAGGCCCTCATGCTCGCCATGTATCTGACCAGATATGCGGGAATGAGTGTGGGGATCTTTGAGAGAAGGCATGAAATCGGCGGCGGGCTGGCCACCGAGGAAATGTCCGCCCCGGGCTTCCGCGGCAACACCCACGCCAATATCATGCTGCCATGGTATTTTGCTCCCTTATGGAGAGATTTCCCCGAATTCTGGGATTACGGCGGGCAGTTCGACCAGTACCTGGTCAGCGATGGCGGAGCCTTCATGGACAACGAAACCTGCCTGGCCATCTACAGTTCAAAACACGACCCCACCCAGCAGAAAACAATCAAGGAAATAGCCCGGTTCTCGGAGAAAGATGCCGAAATGTGGGGCAGGGCCACGGAAATCGTCAACTCGGACGATTATCTCTCAGTAATGCTGGACGGCCTGCTCCATCCCCATGAATGGCAAATGAAGCCGGAATTCCTGGACAGGCAGGTGAATTTCTTCACTAAATACCTGGCAGGCACCCCGCTGGAACCCACAGCAGAAGTCCTTGAAGCCGCTCCCATAGACGCAGTTAAACACTTCTTCGAAAGCAGTGAGGTACAATACTGCATACTTCGATTCATCATCTCCAGTGCCAGGAACGTTCTTGACCCCAATCAGGGCCAGGAAGTGCTCGGCATGCTGGGAACGCTGCCGACCATCGGCTTTGCCCGGGGAGGTACCCACCAGATCGCCCATGCCTGCCACCAGGTGCTGGTGCAGGATGGCTGCAAGTTCTTTACCCACGCCGAAGTGGAAAAAATCCTCCACGAAAATGGGAAAGCCACCGGCATCCGGCTTACCGACGGCTCCGAGATTGCGGCCAGGAAGGTCGTCATCAGCGCCGGCTTAAGCACCAGCCAGCTCGCCGATATGGTGGGAGACGATATCTTCGGCCAGGAACATGCCCATCGTATGAGGAATCTCTCCACGAACAATATCGGTAATCTCATGTGGTACAGCTTCGCGCTGAACGAAGCCCCCAAATACAGGGCCGAGGCCTTCAATCCCGATATCCACGAGTGTATGTGGCTGGGGCTTTCCACCACTTCCAGCCCGGAACACATGGCCAATGAGTGCCGGTACGCCAATAAGGGCAAGCTTCCGCCGCTCGAGGACTTCAGCCCCGTAGTCGGGTGCCACAGCCTGGTCGACCATTCCTTTGCCCCTCCGGGCAAACATGTGGCCCAGAACGAGATGCAGGGCCCGCGGGCCACTGACCTCTCGGAGAAAGACTGGCTGGAACTCAAGAAAAAGTACACCGAGGATATGCTGAACGTCTGGCAGAAGTATGCCCCCAACATGAACTGGGACAATCTCATCGGATGCGATACCAACAGTCCCTGGGATTGTGTGCGCATGAAAAATCTGGCCCCTCACGGCAATTTCTCCGGTATCGATCAGACGATGTCCCAGCGGGGAGCCAATCGTCCCACGCCGGAACTGGCCAACCATCGAACGCCGATCAGCAATCTCTACGCCACCGGCGGATTCTGGCATGTAGGCTCGAATGCCAGCGTGGATGCAAGTTATAATTGTTACAAGATTATGGCCGATGATATGGGCCTGCCTCGAGTCTGGGAGGAACAGGGTAAAGAAGAGCCCGATTCTCTGGTATACTGGACAAGGTGGGCTATCGATAAAGCCAGGGAAGCTTACCCCAGGGATCCCAAATATTAAATAGATGCGACCAAAGGAGGTTCAATGGCAACATACGAATACGACATAGTTATCATCGGGAGCGGGCCGAACGGGCTGGAAATAGCCGCCTACCTGGCCAGGGCAGGCCAGAAGGTACTGCTGCTCGAGAAGAGATTCGAGGCGGGGGGCGGGCTGGCCACCGAGCAGATTACCCTCCCGGAGTATTTCCATAACACTCATGCCATCTTCCATATGATGGTCGATTATGCCCCGCTATACCAGGATTTCGATATTGATGGAACCTATGGGGTCCATCACATCTACCCGGATTTGCAATGGTGCTTACCCACACCGGAGAATAAAGCCGTTTGCATTTACTCCGACCCGGAGAAGAGCGCCCAGTCCATCGCCCAGTTCTCCCAGAAGGACGCCGATTCCTTCCGGGACTGGTACGCCGAATGCAAGGAGTTAATGCACGAACTGGTGGGACCGCAGACTTTCGTCAAACCGGAACCGGCTCCCCTGATGGCCGCCCGTGCCGAGATGAGCGAACTCGGTAGAAAGCTGAGCGCCTATTCCGAGAGAACGCCGGAAGAGGTGGTCAAGGAACGCTTCGAGAACGAGTATGTCCGAACCCTTATCATGTACGGCGTCTGCCACTGGGGGCTGGACTACTCCCAGTCCGGCGTCGGATACCTGATACCCCTCTACTTCGACAGGATGAGTAATTACCGGCTCACCGCCGGCGGGTCTCACCGGATGTCCAATGCTCTGCTTAAAAACGTGTTTGAGAACCAGGGACAGATCAGGACCTCAGCCCAGATTAAGAGAATCATCATGGAGAACGGCGAGGCCAGGGGTGTGGAACTGGAGGACGGAACTCAGTACATGGCCAGCAAAGCGGTGGTTTCCACCATCGATATTCACCAGACGTTCCTGAAATATGTCGGCGAGGAGAACCTGGAGCCCGACTTCATCGCCATGGTCAAAGCCTGGCAATGGGAAAAATGGAGCCTCTGCGATCTCCACCTTGCCCTGGAGGAGCCGCCTAATTTCAAGGCCGCCGAATCAAATCCTGACGTGAACAAGGCTTTCATGTACGTGCTGGGATATGAGAACTGTGACGAACTGATCAAGGAATGGGATTTGATGGATCCCGGGGAACTGCCGGAGACCGCCGGATACATCGCCTCCTTCCCCTCGGTTCATGATCCTTATCAGGCACCTGAAGGAAAGGCTTCCGGGCTTCTCACCCAGATGGCCCCTTATGAATTGAAGGACGGCGGCCACGACAAATGGCTCAAATACAATTTCAGGAAAGAGGTTGCCGAATATCAGCTGCGCACGCTGAAAAAATACACCACCAACATGAATGACGATACTATACTCTGGTGGAACATCACCACCCCCGCCGATATCCAGAACAAGTTCGCCAACATGGTCAAGGGTTCCTATAAACAGGGAATGTACCACCCTCTGCAGATGGGATACCTCAGGCCCAACCAGGAATGTTCCCACAATGTCACCCCTGTCAAGAACCTTTTCGTGGGGGGTGCCGGTGTCTGGCCGGGAGGATGCGTGATCTGGGGGCCGGGTTACAACTGCGCCAACACCGTGGCTGAGGAATGCGGCATAGAAAAATGGTGGAAAGAGCCTGAGATCGTCACCAAAGCCAGAGATAACGGATATATACTGTAAGTAATATACAAATCTCAATTTTCAATTCCCGGTAAGCTTGGTGGATTTTGAATTTCGGAGATTGAAACGAGGAGGATACAGTGCAATTTAGATCGACAGGACTTGGTAAAACCGAGCTGACAGGCCACATCGCCGACCTGCAGCGCCAGGGAGATTACCTCATCATGGCCGTTGATGTCACCGACCCCGTCAAGTGGCGCATCCGGGCCGGCCTGAGCTTCTCCGATTTGCTGACGTTGCTCAAGGTGATGTTCAAGGGGTCCATTATCGGTTTCATCCTTTCTCCCAAACAATGGTTCAATAGAAATCCGGCGCATCCCGGCGAATTTTAATCCTGATCCTCAGCCAGCCTGAGCTGCTAAAGGGGGAGAGCATGGCAAAGAAAGATTATGATGTCATCGTCGTGGGAGCCGGATTCGGCGGCAGCGCCTGCGCGGGCCTGCTGGCAAAGCGGGGGCTCAATGTGCTGCTCGTGGAAAAGAACGCTGGTGCCGGCGGCAAGGCCATTACCCTTTCCAAAAAAGGGTTTACCCATACCGCCTGGGTAGTAATCAGCGCTCCCGTCGTCGATACCATCCTGCAAAGAGTCCTGGATGAGCTGGGAATCGCAGACAAGGCCGAACTGGTCTCCTTCCCCGGAAAACAGGAGTGCATCTATCGAGCTCCTTCAGGGGAGTACAAACCCATGCCCCCCATGCCCGCCGATACCGCCATGGACCCGAACCTGATTTTTGACTGGCTGGGCGTCAAGCAGGAAGACCGCGAGGAATCCCTCAGGTGCATGACGGAACTCACCCTGATGCCCCCTGAGGAAATTGACAAACTCGATAACATGAGCTTCGCCGAATGGCTGGGCCGGTACAAGCTGCCCCCGGCAGTGTATGCTTTCCTCCTCGGCCCCGTAGCCGACGGCTGCTTCGTGGTTCCGTTCGATGCCCTCTCGGCTTCGGAAGCTGTTAGAAGCCTTCAGGATATCTTTCTGCGCAACGGCGGGGTCTTCTGTAAAGGCGGCTTCGGCAAGCTCGCCGACGCCTATGCCGAAGCGGTTGCCGCCAACGGCGGCAGGGTAATGATGCGCACCCGGACCGAGAAGATTCTTGTCGAGGGGGGCAAAGTCGCCGGAGTGGTGACCGATAAAGGCACTTTCAGAGCACCCATCGTTATCAGCAACGCCGGCCTGCAGCCCACCGTTCTGAAGCTGGTGGGAGAAGAACACTTCGATAAAAGTTATGTCAACTACACGAAAGAGCTCCTCCCCTCGCTGGGATTCATGGGCACGCGATACTACCTGAGCCGGAAGGTGACCGAGGCCCCCTATGGCGTGATTTTCTCCGACAGGAGCGCCTGGAACCTCGAAAGGTGGATTAAAGAGGCCAAAACCCTCAATCTGCCGGAGGAGATAACCGTCTGGTTCGAGGTGCCGGACAATTACGATCCTGGCGCCGCACCCCCCGGCAAGCAGATGATTATGACCGGTTTCCTCTGCCCGGCCGACCCTCAAATGAGTGCTCACCAGAAGAAGGTCTGGTGGGAAAAGGGCGAGGAAATCCTGTTCAAGGCCCTGCCGGATGTCCCCAGGTATCTTGAAGCCAAAGAGGGCTACTCGGTGAAGGAAGTCTCCAATTTAACCCGGGACCAGGTCCTGCCCGGGCAGGGCGGCGAGTGCATCGGCCTGGCCCAGATCGTGGGGCAGGCGGGCAAGGACAAGCCCTCGCCAAAGTCTCCCATCTCCGGGCTCTTTTATGTGGGCTGCGATGCCGGCGGATACGGCGTGGGCATCCATCAGGCCACCGATTCCGCTGTTAACGTAGCCGATATGGTGATGAAGTACCACCTGATGCATACGGCAGGAAGCTGAATTTCAGCTCTCGGCCACCGACCGGCAAAGCGCACCCTGGCTGCGCCTCGTTAACCATTTTTATTAAAACTTTATTAATATATTTGTGGACTCATTTGACAATGGATGGTAAAATGTTTTTATTAATGCGCATAAAAACAGGGGGATTAAAATGAGAGTATTTATGATTTTCACGCTGGCACTACTGCTGGCTTTGGGGAATATTTTTGTCTTCTTACCTGCTGATCAAGCACAAGCACAAACCTATAAAATCAGCGGGAATGTTTCGGGTGCCACCGATGTGACTGTTACACTCAGTGGTGACACATCTGATTCCGTTGTTACAAGCGGAGCTTATTCATTTACCGGCCTCCCAACAGGTGATTACACAGTGACTCCTTCAAAAGACGGATATACTTTTGATCCGTCCAGTTACCCATATTCCCCTTTAAGCGGTAGCCAGACAGGCCAGAACTTTACCGCCAGCATTTGTTATCCCGCTATCGAAGGCACCCCCGATACGGAAGTCACCGCCACCTTCCCTTACAGCTTCACCCCCACTGGTACCGACGTCTGCAGCACAGGTTCAATTTCTTATTCCATTCAGAACTGCCCCTCATGGGCTTCTCTTGACACTTCAACAGGCGGCGAGTAGACCTGCTCGAGGTCGCGCACGAGGGCGGGGTCGGACGCGGGGTCGGCGGCCGGGCCGGCGGGGGCATCGGCGGCCTCGCCGCCCGCTGCCGGGCGCACGCCCCAGGCGGCGTCGATCGCCGAGCGGTAGGCGTGGGTCGTGAGCGCCACGTAGTCGGCGTCCTTGTAGCGGCCCTCGATCTTGAAGGC
>JAWOBB010000063.1:0-10251 GCA_046498265.1 Dehalococcoidia bacterium
TCGGGTGGGCATCCTGGCAGCACGACCCCGACGCCGCGCTCGCTGCGCTGGAGGAGAGCGCGGCGCTCACCCGTGACGGTGCAACCGAATCGGCCTTCGGGCCTTGCCTCGCGGAGACTGGGCGTCTGCTCGCCAAGCGTGGCGACCTCCAGGGCGCGTTCGCGCGTCTGCGGGAGGCAACCATACGCATGGTTTGCTGCAAGGGGCCTTTCGGCCGGCGGATGCTGTCTGCACGCTGCGAGCGGTGGTGCGCCAGCGGGAGACCCGAGCCTCACCTGATGCTTTCGCGGTCCAGGATGTCGGCGTGACCGAAAGCACGAGGGATACGATTTCTTTACACTACGGGGCTAATGATGCGGCCGCACTGTCATTCAAGACATCTGACCCCGCAAAGCAATATTCTCTTGATATAGTCACCATAAACGATAAGAATAATGAGGTCTTATTCCAGGTCAGGGGCGCCCAAATAGTCTCTGAATCTAAAGCGATTTTCAGTGTTGATCCCGAGTCACATTCATTGATTTATACCAATCATGGGGATGAACCGGTAACATATTCGCTTCAAATTTATAGTACGATGAATTCGCTAGAAAATGCGAATGTGAATACACGGTCTGAGGAAGGTGAAGCCACCAGTGCCAATGCCCTGGCAGGAGTCATAGCCGAAAAGACAGCTGAAACAAATGAAGGGCCTGACGAATCTGAAGGAATGGATTTGGAGGATATTTTTGCCAGAGCTCAGATAACATCCGCTTATGATTTTACGGTAAATCCGATGGAGACGCACATCCTTGCTCCCGAAGATTGGTCTAATTTACCGGAATCGGAGATTAATGTCGAAGTAGAAAAGTGCGGTGATGGTATTTGTGGCGCACATGAAAACTATAACAGTTGCCCTGAAGATTGTTCTTCCGGGGCAAAAGACAATTTCTGCGACGGGGTCGAAGATGGGAAATGCGATCCGGATTGCGGGAAGTCAGAAGACCCGGATTGTGAAGCATCTTCAACGGGTATAAGCTGGCCATTGGTCGGAGGAATCATTGCTGCCGTAGTGGTGGTGATTGGCCTGGCAATTACCTTCTTTGTTAGGCGGGGAGGGGGTGCTATGGCAACTTAAATTAACCATGTGGGGGAAATTTGTCTTGTTTGTGGCCAGTTGCGTAGCTTAAGTGACGGAAGTTCTCCATTAGAGAAGCCATTTACTTTACATAAAGATAAAAGGCTTCTTTATGGGAGTTGAAACTCTTTAACTTTGCGATAGGGCGTTTAACTTTCGTTTTCCCGCTTGATTTTGAAACTGTCTACAAGCTCGTTGAATTGCGGCTCGAATTTAGCCGTTTCCCATTCCGGGAAATCCAGCACATTTTTCTTCTCCAGATATCGCCATAAAGTATTACTTTCCGTTTTTATTCTCCAGCTGTCATCGAGAGAGACAGGGTAAATCATCTCAAAACTCTCTTCTTGCTCCTTGGCTCGCGCCATTTCCAGTTCACCCTCTATCCAATCGCTGTTTATCGAGTTTTCCGATAATACAATGAGGCTGATATCGCACATGCGCATTTCCCTGATGACCCCCTGCATATCTGCATCCGAGGAGTCATGGTTGTCCACCCATACTGATGCCCCGGCAGCATCCAGACTTTGATAGAGCTTATCCGCGAAGCCGGAATCGGAAGGGGAACAGGAAATAAAAATTCCGCCTGAGAAAATATTTCCCTCCGTTCGTGCCATGAATAGAGATTCATTCAAGATTTTGGATATCATCTCCGATGCAAGATTAAGGTCATAGAGGCGGGTGATTTCAATTTCCCAGGGGGACAGCCCGCAGCGGCGCAAAAATACCCCCGATATCTTCCCCTGTGATTGCTGAATTGTATCGATGCCGATGGTCGACGGCCCCTTGTGAACGACTTCTTCGAGGCCGATAACTCCGCTGAGGTCTGACCGGACGAATATTGTCCAGCCCAGCAGGGCACCATGAAGGAGTGCCTTGTCGAGGTTTATATTCCTGAGATTTGCTTTGGTGAGTCTCGTCCCACTGAGGTTTGCCTCACTGAGGTTTACTTTGAAGAGATTGGCTCCATTGAGATCAGCCTCATTGAGATTTGTTCTGCTGAAATCTGCCCTGCAGAGGTTCGCATTGGAGAGATTGGCCCGGCTGAGATTAGCTGTACTGAGATTCGTGTTAATGAGATCGGCACTAATAAGCTGCGCTTCACTGAGGTCAGCCTCCTGAAAATGGGCATCTGTGAGGTTTGTCCGGTTGAGGTTGGCTTTATTGAGGTTGGTCTTGCTGAGGAAAGCATCATTAAGGTCAGCATTGCTGAGATCGGCACCGCTGAGGTCGGCACCGCTGAGGTCAGCCCCGTTGAGGTAGGCATCAAACAGGTTCGCCTGGATGAGATTTGCCCCGTTGAGGTTGGCGCTGACTAAGTCGACATCGCTGAGGTCAGCACCGCTAAGGTCAGGAATAACATATATATTTTCTCTCTTCCACGAATTCCATGATTTGGTGCCTTGCCTCAGGATATCGAGATGTTCTGAGTTTGCCATTGGCCCCTCTTTTAGTTAAGGGAAATTATGTCACTGAGGGCCGACTAGCGGTTAGTTAAGATGAATTTCAAGTTCGGCCCTTTATTTGTCCGGTATGAATTGATTTCCTTGATTATTCCTTTGATGACATCATATCAAAAAAGTAAGCTGAGAGATACAGGTAAATGCAGTTCTAACTACGGTTGATATAGATTTGGAGGTAGATTTGATTTTTGGAAATTGCCTTAGCTCAGTTCGTCTGGTAATATCTATTAGAGTTCGGGGTGTGGCGCAGCCTGGTTAGCGCGCCTGCTTTGGGAGCAGGAGGTCGACGGTTCAAATCCGTCCACCCCGACCAGTACCTCAAAAATGGCTCATCGGCAGATATTGCAAGGCAGCATTACTTCTCCGGCGGGATTTTCCGCCGGGGCGGTTTTTGCCGATATTAAAGGCTGGATAAGAAAATCCTTTGACCTGGCTATTCTTTATTCCGACAATCCATGCGCTGTTGCCGGTACCTTTACCTTAAATAAAATAAAGGCTGCCCCTGTGTTGTTGTGTCAGGACCGCGTTGCCAATGGCAGAGCTCAGGCCATAGTAGCCAACAGCGGCTGCGCCAATGCGTGCACCTCAGACCGGGGGCTCGCCGACGTCAGGGAAATGGCATCCCTGACTGCTCAAAAGCTGGGGATATCCAGCGACGATGTCCTGGTGGCCAGCACTGGAGTGATCGGGACGTACCTGCCCATGGATAGAATCGAGCAGGGTATTGAGCGGATTGCGCTTTCACCGGATGGTGGCCCCGATTTTGCCCAGGCTATCATGACTACTGATACCGTTCCCAAGGAGGTAGCGGTTGAGCTTGAGCTTGGCGGAAAAACGGTGACCATCGGGGGGGTGGCCAAGGGGGCAGGGATGATTCATCCCAATATGGCCACCATGCTGTGCTTTATCACCACCGATGCGGCGGTCGAGCGGGATTTTTTGCAGGATTCCCTACGCCGGGCGGTGGAACTTTCCTTTAATATGATCTCCGTCGATGGCGATACCAGCACCAACGACAGCGTCCTGCTCCTTGCTAACGGTGAGGCCGGGAACGATACTCTGGATAGCAATAAAGAAGAGGCAGCGAATTTTCAGGCCGCCCTCGAACATGTCTGCATTTATCTGGCCAAATGTATCGCCGGCGACGGGGAAGGCTCGACCAAGCTGATCGAAATGACGGTTTTTGGGGCCCGCTCAATGGAGGAGGCCAGAATGGCTGCCCGCACCGTGGTCGGCTCCTCCCTGGTCAAGACGGCGGTTTACGGAGGTGACCCTAACTGGGGCAGGGTGATGGCAGCCGTGGGGCGCAGTGGTGCCGAAGTGGAGGAATTAAAGATCGACCTGTATTTAAACGAGCTTTGCCTGGTACGTGCCGGATGTCCTGTAGCATATGACAAATCAGAAGCTGAGGAACTGATGAGTTACGAAGAGATCCTTTTTCGAATGGACTTGAATCTGGGGGATGGCGAAGCAACGGCCTGGGGTTGTGATTTCACCGAAGAATATATCGCCCTGAATGGGGATTATACTACCTGAAGATGCGTATTTTGCATATTGAAGGATAGCAAAAATGCCAAATCCTGTTGTCATCAAGATCGGCGGCAGCACGCTGGGCAGCCATGATACCACCCTTGAAGATGCAGTAGCCCTGCAGAGAAGAGGTATACCGCTAATAGTGGTACATGGAGGAGCCGGCCGGGTCACCGAGTGGCTTGCGCGGCATGGCTGGGAGACCAGTTTCCTCGACGGGGTTAGGGTGACCGACGAGAATTCGCTGGAGATGGTGGCCGCCGTGCTGGGGGGACTGGTGAATACGGAACTGGTGGCCGATATCAATGCTCTCGGCGGGAGGGCTGTGGGAATGACCGGGGTTGACGGCAACCTGCTGGAGTGCAAAATTACCAATCCGGCGATTGGTTACGCCGGCAAAGTTACTAAAGTCAATCCAGAGGCCATTGAAATCCTTCTTGAGGCAAATCTTATTCCCGTCATCGCTCCTCCGGGCGCCAGGGCTCCGGACGAACCTGCAAACGTTCTCTATATCAACATCAACGGCGATGAGATTGCCGGGAAGCTGGCGGAATCCTTAAATGCCCGGTCGCTCATATTTCTCACCGACGTTGCCGGTATACTGGATGGTGACGGCAGGTTGCTGGAGGAACTCTCGGCGGAACAAGTGAGGGGACTTATGAATTCAGGGGTAATCAACAGAGGGATGATCCCCAAATCGGAAGCAGCACTCGTTGCTCTCGAGGGAGCTTCCAGTGTGAAAATCATCGATGGGAGACGTGCCCATGCTTTGCTTGAGGCTATCGAGGGGAAACCGGGCGGCACGGTCATCACCGCCTGATTCAGCTATCTTCCTTGTCCTCCTGATCCTTGGGGTGATCAAGCTCTTTGGGTTCTTCCTTTTCATCAAATTCCCCGGACTTACCCCTGCGGAACTCACGAATTCCTTTTCCTAAGGCACCCCCAACCTGCGGCAATTTCCCTACGCCGAACACAATGAGGACAACGACTATAATGACCGCAGCTTCCGCAGGGCCAAAACTCCCGAACATGTTGATAACCGAGTTATTCGTAATATCGATGATGTTTATCACTATCCCTCCTTCTATCAGGAGTAATTCCGCATCTGCAATTGCTCGGAATTAAAATCCATATTGCCTTTTACTGTTTTCTACCATTGTAATGAATATTACCGATATAATCAACAAAAGTGTTTTCTGCCCTATGGTTCGTATGATATAATCCATTGTGCCCCGATTTTTGGTCGGCGGAGGCAGTGATTCTGGAAACCATAGAAATCGCACGCAAGATAGTGGATGCTGCTTTGAATCGGCAAGCTTCCAATATTCACTTACTGGATGTACGAGGGGGCTGTAATTTTACCGATTACTTTGTTATCTGCAACGCCGAGAGTGAACGCCAGTTGGGAGCCATTTCCCGGGAAATCGACGAAATGCTTTCAGGCGAAGGCATCCCGCATCGACAACATCAGGGGGATGCGCATTCGGGATGGTTGATCTTTGATCTGGGCGATATTGTCGTACATATTTTTCTCCCCGAGGAAAGGGAATATTATGCACTTGAGGAGCGGTGGGACAAAGCTGCCACTGTGGTCAAGATTCTCTGATCCATCGGTCCACATCCCGCTCCCATGAAACCAGTTCCTCGGGCGAGAAGAAAAGCCCTATTTCAGCAGCCGCATTTTCATCTGAATCCGAGCCATGAACCAGGTTCCTCCCGATTTCCAGCCCGAAGTCACCCCGGATGGTACCCATTCCTGCTTCCAGGGGATTGGTGACTCCCATTGTGTTGCGGGCTGCCTGGACAGCACCTGTTCCTTCAAAAACCATCGCTATTATGGGTGAAGAAACAATGTAGTCAACCAGCGACTGAAAAAATCTTTTTCCTTCGTGAACAGCATAGTGTTTTTGGGCCATAGGTTTGTCCATTTGAACCAGCTTCATTCCCACTATCTTCAAGCCGCGCCTTTCCAGCCGGGCGATAATCTCGCCTGCCAGCCCTCTCTGCATGGCATCCGGCTTAATGAGTATCAGCGTTCTTTCCATATTTTAAGCTCCTTGGAGTAAATGGGCTTCAGTTTATTTTTTAGTATAACATTTTCCGCTGCCTGAGTGGCCCGGGGGTTTTAAGAAATCGGCACCCCTCTACCTTTGTCGATTTCCTCTACCGAATTTGCTAGCTATTTAGTTGAGAAATATGATGGGAATTGTTACAATAATTACTTGGGATAAAATCCTCTCATGGCAATGGGCTCCCGGTGGTGTAAATTAAGGAACGTGTGGGCGATACGCCCCTTTCAACCCGGGATAGACGGAGGAAGATGATGCCATTCTGGCAAGTAAAATATTCTAAAAACAGGAGAGGAAAATGAAACAAGTGAACGTGGTAATCGTAGGCGGAAGCGCCGCCGGGCCTGTGGCAGCCATGACTGCCAAAAGGCACTACCCTGATAAAAGCGTCCTTGAAATCAGGAAGGAAAAACCGGAGCGGGTGATGGTTCCATGCGGGGTTCCATACATCTTCGGAACCGTAGGAACCACCGATAAAAACGTCATCCCCGATGCCATTGTGACCAACAACGGTGCCGAACTGATGATCGATGAGGTAACCGATATCGACAGGTCAGCCAGGACCGTCACCACCGCTGGCGGGGAAACGGTAAGCTACGATAAACTCATTCTGGCCACCGGGTCCAACCCCGTTTCACCACCGATACCCGGCAAAGAGCTGGAGAACGTCTTCTTTGTCAAAAAGGATGCCGATTATATTGATGACATGTTGAAAAAGCTGGCCGATGCTAAAGATATTGTGGTGATCGGGGGAGGTTTCATCGGGGTGGAGATGGCCGATGAGATTCAGAAAATGGGTGGCAAGAATGTAACCATAGTCGAGATGCTGCCCCACTGCCTGCAGCTGGCCCTGGATGAGGATCAGTGTATTGAGGCGGAGAAAAAGCTCACCGAGAGAGGGATAAAAGTCCTTACCGAAGCTACGGCCAAGAACATCGCCGGCGAGGGCAAAGTAAGTGGTGTAGAGCTGGGCAGCGGTGAAACCCTGAAAGCCGATGCGGTGATAATCGGTATCGGTGCGGTTCCCAACACCGAACTGGCCCAGAAAGCCGGATTAGAGATCGGCCCTATGAGGGGGATCAAGGTCGATGAATATATGCGAACTGCCACAGATGAAAACGTGTTTGCCGCCGGCGATTGCGCGGACAAATTCTCCTTCTTTACCGGGAAACCTTCGGGCCTGCGTCTGGCATCGATAGCCGGCATCGAAGCCCATATAGCCGGAGCCAACCTCTTCCAGCTTAAGAGGAAGAACGAGGGCGCCATCGGCGTATTTGCCACCATCATTGGAGATGATTGCTTCTCCGTGGCAGGACTTACCGAAAAGGCTGCCAAAGAGGCCGGGTACGAGATCGTTATCGGCGAATCTTCCGCACCGGATACCCATCCCGGAGGAATGCCGGGTTCAAAGACGGGAAAAATTAAGCTCGTTGTAGATAAGAAAACCGGTAAAATCCTTGGCGGTGAAATGATGGGCGGAAGGACCGCCGCCGAGGTAGCCAACATAATGTCGGCTTTCATTTCCAGTGGATGGACTGCTGACCAGGCTGCCACTTTCCAGATGGGAACTCAGCCTGCGCTCACTGCATCGCCCATCGTTTATCAGATTGTAAATGCTGCCGAATTGGCCTTAACCAAGATGTAAGGTAATTACCTGTAGTCTGTAACCGACCGAGATTAAAATATCAGGGCAGAAAACAGGAAAGGCTGAAAATGTTACAGCTTTGTAATATTTCTCGGTCCGGTTTTATGACTAGTCCATATGCGAGCGTTTATCCTGAACCTGTAGGTTTCTTTTAAACATGAAGCGAAGGGAACCGGGCCATACTTCCCGGTTCCCTCCCGAAAATAAACTGCTTCCGGGGATTAATTGCGCGAGGTGGATGGGCGTAAAGCTTAATTTGGGAGAAATAGAACAATGACATCCGATTTGCCGGAAATCGTGGTTCCCGATCCCTCCTTCCGTAAGCAGGTGGAAGAGCTAAGCGGCCAGAAGGTTTCAGCTTGTTTCCAGTGCGAGAAATGCACCAACGGGTGTCCCCTCCTCTTTGCTATGGATATGCCTCCCCATAAGTTAATGCGCTCGGTTCAGCTCGGCCTTAAAGATGAGGTCCTCAAGAGCGATACCATCTGGGTTTGCGCCTCCTGCGAGACCTGCACCACCCGCTGTCCCAACGGCATTGATATTGCCCATCTTATGGATACCCTCAGGCAAATGTCCCAGCGAGCAGGTATCAAGGCCGCCAAGAAAGTCGTCCCCATCTTCCACTCCGCCTTCGTCGGTTCGATGAAACGCTGGGGCAGGGTGCATGAGATGGAGATGGCTGCCCTTTTTACCCTCAAAAGCTCAGGGTTGAAAGGCCTGCTGGAACAGAAAGACCAGGGACTGGATATGTTCAGGAAAGGGAAGGTCAAGTTATTCCCTTATCGTTTCTTTCCCAACAGACAGGTGAGAGGGATTTTCAAAAAAGCAGGAAAAAAAGGATAATTCTATGGATGTTTCCTACTATCCCGGATGCTCTCTCGGCGGTACCGCCCGGGAATATGGCGAGTCGGTCGAGGCGGTGGCCGGAACATTGGGCATTAACCTGGCCGAATTGCCCGACTGGAACTGCTGCGGTTCATCATCGGCACACGTTACCAACGACGAGCTGGCCGTAGCCCTGGCGGCAAGGAACCTGGAGATTGCCGACCGGGTGGGGTTGGATGTGGCGGTTCCCTGCGCCATGTGCTTCTCCCGCTTGAAAGTGGCCGAGAAAGCACTTCTTTCCGGCAGGGAAATAGAGGGAATATCACAAAAATATGAAGGAAACCTGCATGTCAAGCACCTTGTCGATTTTGTATGGGAAGATGTGGGCAGGCAGGCAATTCTCGATAAGGTGGAGAAAAGGCTGGAAGGCTTAAATCCCGTTTGCTACTATGGTTGCCTGATTACCAGGCCGCCTCACATCACCGATGCGGCAAATCCCGAGGACCCGCAATCGATGGATAATATACTCCTGACTCTGGGGGCCAATGTGAAGAACTGGTCCTATAAGACCGATTGTTGTGGCGGCAGTCTCATCCTCACCCTGCCCGATATCGCCCATAAACTGGTGCAGAAACTATTCGATATGGCCCTGGAGGCTGGTGCGGACTGTATCGTCGCCGGGTGTCCGATGTGCCATAACAACCTCGATTGTTGCCAGAAGGAGATTTCCGCAGAGAGCGGCAATCACTATGATATCCCCATTTTCTTCTTTACCGAATTGATGGGACTGGCTTTCGGTGATCCCGGGGTGGAAAAGTGGCTCAGTCGGCACGAGGCGGACGCCACATCATTCCTTAAGCAGAAAGGATTGCTTTAAGGGAGTACGAACATGAATGAGCAAACTGTCAAACCGGCAAATGGCAAAGTGGGAGCGGTGATGGTTGTCGGCGGCGGGATATCCGGCATGCAGGCAGCCCTTGACCTGGCCAATTCCGGATTCAAGGTTTATCTGGTGGAAGAGGGCCCCGCCATCGGAGGGAGGATGGCCCAGCTCGATAAGACCTTCCCCACCAACGATTGCTCCATGTGCATGATCTCACCCAAGCTGATTGAGGTGGACAAGCACCTCAATATCGAGATTATCAGCAACGCCGACGTAAAGAAAATCGAAGGAAAACCGGGCAACTTCAAGGTCACTGTACGCAAACGTGCCCGGTATGTTGACGAATCGATTTGCACCGGCTGCGGAACCTGCACCAGCAACTGCCCGGTCAGGTATCAGCCGTATTTTGATAGAGAGCCGGAGCAGAGGTAATAAGAATGGAAGCATCTCTGGAACAGGTCGACCGGATTGTCGATAGCTACGGCAGTAAGGACGATATGCTTATCCAGATTCTGCAGGATGTTCAGGCGGAATATAACTGGCTGCCAAAGGAAGCGATTGTCCGGGTATGCGAGAGGCTCAACATACCCGTGAGCCGGGCTTATCGGATAGCCACATTTTACACCTTATTCAGTCTTGAGCCGCGCGGCAGGCACGTGGTCAATGTGTGCCTGGGAACCGCCTGCCATGTCAGGGGCGGGCCCAGGATCCTGGAAAAGGTC
>JAWOBB010000013.1:0-29999 GCA_046498265.1 Dehalococcoidia bacterium
CAAGTTCCAGAACCCTCTCCAGTTCCTCGCGATTGTGCACCTCGATCAGGGGGGTCATTCCCAGTTCGTTTACCAACTCATAAAGCGGGGCCATCGCTTCGGCAGGGAGGGCGGCGGCAATCAGCAGCACCATGTCGGCGCCGATGGCCCTGGCTTCCCATACCTGGTACGAATCGAAGGTAAAATCCTTACGCAGAACAGGTACCTCAACGGCCTGCCGGACAGCTTCGAGATCGGCGGTACTGCCCTTGAAGTACTCCGTTTCGGTCAGTACGGAGATGGCCGCCGCCCCGCCCTTTTGGTAAGTTTTGGCCAGCGATACTGCATCGAGGTCCGCAGATATCACTCTCAGCGAGGGAGAAGCTCGCTTGACCTCGGCGATCAGGCTGGTGCCGGGTTGGCTCAGGGCGGCGATGGCATCTTTCGGAGGCTCCCGGTTGAGGCAGACAGATTTCAACTCGGCCAGCGGCCGGGCCTCCTTTCGCTTCTCCAGCAGCTTTCGGTTGGTGGCGATAATTTCGTCCAAAATCATTTGGCTATGACTCTTCTGTGGGATTTTTACGTTCTGCCAGAGTACGGTATCCGATATAAATGAGGATGACCAGCCCCAGAGCCACCCCTATGAATCGCGCGGTGTTATTCAGATCGGGTTGGGAAATGGCATAGATGATGATCCCCAGGCCGCCGATCGTTATCCCCGGCTTGAGGATATCCAGCCGGAGCTTGAGTTCCAGCCCCATGATGATGCAAATCAGGCCGATGGGATAGGCGATGAAGAAGATCGTCTGATGATGGTCTGCCATGTTATCATTATGGCTTTCCCATGCCTGCTGGTTCAGTTCGTTCCATTCAGCCAATTCGGCTTCATAGGCTTCCCGGTTGGCTTGCCACTGCTCATGTTCCTCGCTTTCGGCCGGCGGTTCAATATCCGGATAGGGTCGGATCAGATTTTCCGGTGGCTGACCCGGGTCCGACCGTTCCGGCGGCGCGTAAAAGGCGTCGATGCCGAAGGTAACCGCCATAATCAAAAAGGCGGCGATAATCAGGGCATAGACAACTTTGACTGCGTTGGTAATATTGTTTTTCACAGGTCTTTCCTTATCCAAAACCCCGGCTCATTCGGGCCAGGGCATCGACTTTCTGCAAAGCCTGGCCGCTGTCGATGGACTCGGCAGCCAGTTCTATGCCGTGGGCGAAGTCACCTGCTTTGCCGCCGGCCACTAATACCACGGCGGCGTTAAGGAGAACCACGTCTCGTTTGGGCCCACCTTCACCGTTGAGGATTTCGCGAGTAATCTCGGCATTTTCCTCCAGCGCCCCGCCGAGCAGGTCTTTAAGGCCGGCTTTGGCCAATCCCAGTTCCTGCGGCTCCAGCTTGTAGGTGATGACCTGCCCGTGGTGAAGTTCGGATATGCGATTGGTTCCCGTGGTGGAAAGCTCATCCAGACCGTCGGCACCGTGTACCACAAAGGCCCTCTCCGAGTTCAGGGCCTTGAGCACGTCGGCTAAGGTTTCGGTGAGGTTTTCACTATAAACGCCGATCAGCTGACGCCTGGCCCGGGCCGGATTGGCCAGCGGGCCCAGCACATTGAACACCGTTCGTAAGCCAATCTCCCGGCGTACTGGAGTGGCGTATTTCATGGCCGGATGAAAAGCAGGGGCGAAGCAGAAACCGATCCCCACCTCGTCCACGCACCTTGCAACCTGGGTCGGTTCGAGGTCGATCTTAACCCCCAGCGCCTCCATCAGGTCGGCACTGCCGCACTGGCTGGATACCGACCTATTGCCGTGCTTGGCCACACCCAGCCCCGCCCCGGCGGCAACGAAGGCCACGGTGGTGGAGATGTTGAACGTCCCGGTGGCATCGCCGCCGGTGCCGCAGGTATCGACCACGTCCTTACGTTCCGGGTTCACCTGCAGGGCATGCTCCTGCATGATGCGGGCACAGCCAGCGATTTCGTCGGCGGTTTCCCCCTTTATTCTGAGCGCCGTGATGAATGAGGCGATCTGGGCGGGAGTGGTCTCCCCGCTCATGATTTCCCTCATTACGGCTTCTGTTTCGGCCGTGCTGAGGTTGTGTCCTTCGACCACTTTGTCGATAGCCTCTTTAATCATTCCCCCGCTCCTTCGACGAAATTCCTCAATAATTTGCTTCCTTCGAACGTTAAAATCGACTCGGGATGGAACTGCACGCCTTCCAGCGGGCATTCCCGGTGCCTCAGTCCCATTATCTCCCCTTCCTCGGTCCAGGCCGAAATCTCCAGTTCCTCGGGCACCGGTTTTTCCGGGATGAGAGAGTGATACCGGGTTGCCTCGAACGGGTTGGAGAGCCCTGAGAAAACCCCCTTGTCATCGTGATAAATCATCGAGGTCTTGCCGTGCATCAGCCTTTTTGCCCGTTCAACTTTCCCCCCGAAAGAATAGGCGATGCACTGGTTTCCCAGGCATACCCCGAGAATCGGTATCTTTTGATAGAATGCCTTGATGACGTCGTTGGATATCCTCCCATCCTGGGGCCTGCCCGGCCCCGGTGAGATCACTATCCGGGCCGGGTTGAGTTCGGCAACTTTTCCCAGCGTGATTTTATCGTTGCGGAAAACTGTCAGTTCCTCCCCCAGTTCGCCCAGCATTTGCACCAGATTATAGGTGAATGAGTCGTAGTTATCAATTACTAACACCATTTTATCAACCCCCTCGGTCCCCCAATCCTGGAGGAAATATAGACCGGGGGACACCCCCGGAGCCCCCGGCAGAATTTCTGCACTTCTTTATCAACCCCCTCTGTCCCCTAATCCTGGGGGGAAATATAGACCGGGGGACACCCCCGGAGCCCCCGGCAGAATCTCTGCACTTTTGTTATTACTTCACATTAGCCCTTGCTCACCGGGAAATAGGAATCTTCCCTCCCTTGAGGGAGGGATTTAAGGGAGGGTGAAATCTCATTTGGCAGCTATTCCTCCGCAATGGAAATTGCCCTCTCCAGCGCCCGGGTTTTGTTCATGGTCTCCTCGTATTCTTTGATCGGGTCCGAATCGGCCACGATGCCGGCCCCGCCCTGCAGATAGACGGTGTTATCCTTCATCACGATAGTCCTGATGGTGATGCAGGTATCCATGTTCCCGGAGAAATCGAAGTACCCCACCGCCCCGGCATAAGGTCCTCGCCTGGTTTTTTCCAGTTCGGCGATGATCTCCATGGCCCGGATCTTGGGCGCTCCCGAGACCGTCCCCGCCGGGAAAGATGCCCGCAGCAGGGAGTAGGCATCCTGATCGGGATTTAGTTTCCCTTCCACCTCGGAGACGATATGGCTGACGTGGGAGTACTTTTCAATCACCATCAGTTCCGGCACCCGGACCGTTCCGTATTCGCAGACCCGGCCGAGGTCGTTACGGGCCAGGTCCACCAGCATCACGTGCTCGGCGCGTTCCTTGGGATCGGCCAGCAACTCGGCGATGAGCTCGGCATCATTTTCTTCGGATGTTCCACGCGGCCGGGTTCCGGCAATGGGCCGGGCCACGGCATGATTTCCCTGTGCCTTGACCAGCACTTCCGGACTCGACCCGATAAGCTGGAACCCCCCGAAGTTGAAATAGAACATGTAAGGAGAAGGATTGAGCATTCTCAATGCACGATAAATATCGAAGGGCCTGGCGGTGGTCTGCCGGCGAAGTCGCTGGGAGAGCACGATCTGGATGGCATCTCCGGCGGCGATATATTCCTTGGCCTTACTCAC
Organism: Dehalococcoidia bacterium; assembly: GCA_046498265.1. Lineage (GTDB taxonomy): Bacteria > Chloroflexota > Dehalococcoidia > SZUA-161 > SpSt-899 > JBGLNL01. Next base: position 3,734 of record JAWOBB010000013.1, read on the forward strand.
CATTCGGGCGAATTCCTCGCGGGTGAAGTTGGAGGTCAGTTCCCGGCCGGTCGGGTTGGAATCCATAGCGATAAACGTCCCCGATTCTTTCGGAAGGGGGCTGGCGAGGCTGGTGATGATATCCTCTATCTTCGCTGTGGCTTCGTCGTAGGCACGGTCGGCATCTTCATCGACGTAGGCATTGGCGATGATTTTCATCTTGTGCTGGACATGGTCGAAGGCCAGCATGGTATCGGTGAAGAGGAAAATGCAGTCCGGCAGATCGAGCTCGTCGTGTTCCGGCTGAGGCAGTTCCTCAAAGAAATTGACGGTGTCGTATGAGGTGTAACCGACCGCCCCGCCGCAGAAGGGCGGGAGCCCGGGCAGGGTAACGGCCTGTCTGGTGCTGAGGATTTCCTGAATCAGGTGCAGCGGGTCCCGGTCCGAAAGGTTCACTTTGCGTTCCTGTTCCCCATTGTGAATTATGCCCTGGTTTCCTTTGCTTTCCAGAACCTGCGAGTGGCCGAGTCCCATGAAGGTATATCGCCCCAGGTTCTCCCCGCGTTCGACGCTTTCCAGCAGGAAGGTGGGGGCTTCCTGACCCAGCTTGAGGAACACCGATACCGGCGTATCGAGGTCGGCGGCCAGCTCCTGGCAGACCGGGATCAAGGCCCCTTTTTCAGCTTTCTTTCTAAATGAATCTATATCCGGAAAGTATTTACCTGCCATTTTGAGCCTCCAATAAATGCAAAAAACCTCCGTCCCCAAGGGGCGGAGGTTTATCCGCGGTGCCACCCTCTTTTAACCGGATACGCTTACAGTATCGGTTATCTCATTCAGGTACGGCCTTTTTTCGAGGCGATACCCCGGGCTCTGATAACGGTGCCCTCTCCGTCAAAGCCTACTCTCCTCATACCCGAAGGGCAACGGATTTCGGTTTGCAGCTCCCAGGTCCATTCCCTGCTCCGCTTCCCTGCCGGGCTCTCACCTGCCCCGGCTCTCTGTAAGGTGCGTTCAAGCGGTACTATTCCTGTTCTCAGCCTTTTGGCATATTCAATTGTTAATTGCAGATGTCAATATACAGGCTACTGGTGGATTTGTCAAATGCCTGAGGTATTTCTTTAAAATCGGGAATTTGATATATTTATACCAATGTCGATTTTGCCTTAGGTTCAATAATCAGTAAAGGGGGTTTTCAAATGAGCAAGTTTTCCGTATTTTTTATCTTATTGTGCCTGATGGCATTGGCTTTACCCGGTTGCGGCAACGAGGATACAAAAAGCGCAGAACCTGTTTCTGCTGATGAGATTCAAACTCAATCAATCAGCACTGATGGCGTCTGGATCAAGGATGGCCTCGGTCGCGTGTTGATCCTCCGGGGGGTGAACGTGGATGGGCTCTGCAAAGTACCGGCCCAACCCGACGGGGCAACGCATCTCAAAGAAGGCTTTTTCGAGTGGGAAGACGTTTCCTTTGTGGGGCGTCCTTTTCCCCTGGAGGAGGCTGACGAGCACTTTTCCCGCCTGGCCGAGTGGGGCCAGACCTTCGTCCGGTTTCTGGTCACCTGGGAAGCGGTTGAACATGCCGGGCCGGGGCAGTACGATGAAGCATATCTGGACTACGTGCGTGCTATAGTTAAGAAAGCCGGTGAACATGGCATCAGCGTTTTCATCGATCCCCATCAGGATGTCTGGAGCCGGTGGACTGGTGGGGACGGGGCCCCTGCCTGGACACTGGCGAAGGTTGGGTTTGACATAACAAGGCTGGATGCAACGGGGGCGGTCGTAACCCACCAGATTCATGGCGACCCCTGGCCGGACATGCTGTGGCCGACCAATCATACCAAGCTCGGAGCGGCTACCATGTTCACCCTGTTCTTCGCCGGGGACGAGTTTGCCCCAAATACGAAAATCGACGGGGTGCCGGTTCAGCAGTACTTGCAAAGCCACTACATCAATGCTATGAAGAAAGTCGCCGAGCATGTAGCCGACCTGCCTAACGTGGCGGGATACGATTCGATGAATGAGCCGGGCAGCGGGTTCATCGGGATTGAAGACCTGGATGACTGGGGCTCGATGCTATACAACGGGCTGATGCCCACGCCTGCCCAGGCTATCATGGGAAGTTCCTACCCGCAGGAAGTGGGGGTATTCCCGGCTCCTCCAGGGATTGGCCAGATAGGGACCGCGATGATGAATCCCGAAGGTCTGTCCGTATGGAAGGAAGGTTATGAGGATATCTGGAAGGCCAATGGGGTATGGACGGACGAGGGAGGTGAGATGCGAATATTGAGCCCGGGCCATTTTGCTTTCACGGGTGAGAGGAAGGCCGATTTTGAGCGAGACTTCATTAAACCTTTCCTGCTGCGTTATATCGAGGAGATCAGAAGCGTCGACGCCGATGCCATCATCTTCGTCGAGACCCGTAACGAGCTCAATCTTAGCCTGCCTGAAGGGGCTCAGTGCGTAATTCCCTGGGGGTCGGGTGACCCGTCCAGTATAGTATATGCGCCTCACTGGTATGACAGCCTTACCTATGTGAACAAGACCTATAACCCGGAAATGACCATTAGAATTCACCCTAAGATCCAGGCTATCAAGGGCCGTGAGAATGTGCAGGCTTTTATCGAAGAACAGCTTGGTGAAATTAAGGATCGAGCCGTGATGATGGGAGGTGTCCCCACCCTGATAGGCGAGTTCGGTGTTCCCATGGACTTGAACGGGGGAGAGTCATTTGTTACCGGCGACTTTGATCTGCAGACCCAGGCGATGGACAGTTATCTTGATGCCATGGATGCCCACCTTCTCAGCTGTACCCAGTGGGTTTATTCTTCGGCCAGCACCAACGAACGCGGTACCCAGTGGAACGGCGAAGATTTCTCCATTTTCTGCCGTGACCAGCAGACTGACCCGCAGGATATCAATTCCGGTGGCAGGGTATTAGGGGCAATCGTTCGGCCATATGCCCGGGCTACGGCAGGGGAGCCGCTTGAGATGAGCTTTGACAGGGAAACCGGGGCTTTTGACTTCGAATTCATCTCCAATTCGGCGATAGATGCTCCCACCGAGATATTTGTACCCCGGTTTCAGTATCCCTCGGGATACAAGGTGGAACTTTCCGCAGGCAGCTATGAGAAGGATGATCAGGAGCAGCTGTTGCGAGTCTTCCCTCCGGAGGAAGAGGGCTTAAATATCACTCTGCGGGTGGTGCCGGTGAATTGAGGATGTGCCGGTCTTGCCCGAATAATATACAGCGTCGCCAAGGGACTTGACCGCCATGTCCAGGTCGAGATAGGCGGGAACCTCATGAGAGTGTAATCGGCGGGCCAGTTCCTCCATCGAGGCAAGGTCGGTTCCGTAAACCCATACGTTGACCGTTTTCCCGCACCCCTTAACGCTTTTTACTATCATATCCACGACCATCGGATAGAGGGGGACGACCTGCCGGCCGGTGCTGAAGGTGATGGTGGCACAATCGACATTCGCATCGTTGAGCGTAAGCTCAATGGCCTTCTCCAGGGCTTCGAACGGGTTCCGCGCACTCTGGCTGCGGGAATCTGACATGGCGGGGCCGACATCGACCGGATTGTTGCCCAGCCGGGGGGAAACCTCTTTCAGTTTACCAACAGTGTCCTCGGAAAGCTGCGCCATCTCAAGCCCGGCATTTGCGGCGGCATCGGTGGCTATTACCCCCTGTCCGCCGGTAAAGGTGACGATGGCAAACCTGTTGCCCTCAGGCAGCGGCTGATACGCCAGTGTTTTAGGAACTTCCCACAGCTCCTGCCAGGTGCTTACACGGATTGCCCCCACCTGCCGGAAAGCAGCATCATAGACCTTATCATTGCCCATCAGCGAACCGGTGTGAGAAGCCGAAGCCCTGGCCCCGGCATCGGTTCGGCCCGATTTCAGGATAACCAGCGGTTTCGAGGCGGTCAGCCTGCGGGCGGCTTCCATGAATCGTCTCCCGTCCCTGATATCCTCCAGGTGCATGGCCACCACTCTGGTTGCCTCATCATTGGCCAGGTAACTGAGCATGTCGCTTTCATCCACATCGCACTTGTTGCCGAGATCGCACATTTTGCTTATGGGGTAGTCCCAGTCCACAATGGGCATCTGGTGGGGGCCGACCGAGCCGGTCTGGCTGCAGAAGGCAATTCCCCCTGTTTTGATATTCGGGTGATCGAGCCAGGGAGAGATGGTGGCCAGACTGCTTGAAGGATTAACAGTGCCGAATGTGTTGGGGCCCATGATGCGGATGCCCGTGCGTACGGAAATCTCCGTAAGCTGCCTCTGGAGTTCGGCCCCTTCCTCACCCGATTCGGCAAAACCTTCTGAAATCACAATGGCGGCCTTCACTCCCTTTCGGGCACATTGCTCCACCGTATCCGGTGTTGCGGCGGGAGGGGTGAGCAGAACGGCCAGGTCAACCGGGCCGGGAGTTTCATTGATTGAAGGATATACCTTTGAGCCAAGGACCTCGCCGGAAAAAGAGGGATTGACCGGATAGACGGCCCCGGCATAGCCGAACTGGCGCAGATTCTTTATCAGCCAGTAAGCGGTCCCCATCATCTCCCTGAGTGATCCGAGCACCGCCACCGACCCCGGCTCGAAGAAGGCTCCTAAATCGCCTCTGTCTGGCAGGTCCATAGTAACTCTTTTTAAAGGAACCTCAGATCAACCCCCTGTATCCCCCAATCCTGGGGGATTTTAAGGTTGGGGGATAGCCCCAAACCCCCGAACTCACCTCATTTTCCAGAGGCTCCTTAACCTTCGGCCATGTGTTTTGCCGCCCGGTAGCCAAAAACCAGGCTCTTCGACTGGCAGGAACCGCTGGTGTACATGAAACCGTGCGTCAGGAAGGCTGAGGTGTTGCTTGTGGCATAGAGTCCGGGAATGATCTCTCCCTGGGCATCGATTACCTGGGCGTCCGGGTTGATCACCAGGCCTCCCAGCGTACCCACCGAACCCAGATGTAGCTCGATTCCCCAGAAGGGAGCGGTCTGCACCGGGCCGAGTACGGGATGGGGGGAGAAATCGGCATTGCGCCGGCTTCCCCAGTAGTGATTGTAGGTGCTCTCGCCGCGGTGATAATCGGGGTCCTTTTCCTCGGCGGCGTATTTGTTGAAACGATCAACAGTCTCCACCAGGTTGTCCGGGGGGATTCCCAGCTTTTCGGCCAGTTCCGGCAGGGTATCACCCTTGACCAGCCACCTGGTATGGGCCACCATGGTGGCCAGCACGCTCATGCCGGAATTGTTCATCTCGTCATTGTCGGTTATCCAGTATAGCGGGGCGTTTGACAGCTCCGAAGTGTTCTTATCGTATTCAAGGAAAGCCCGGCCGATATCGGGGTAAAAGGATTCGTTACAGCATCGCCTGCCATGGCGGTTGACGATTATGTTGCCCGGGTATCCGTAGGGAAGCGGGCGGTAGAAAGTCTTGCCCTGGATGACCTCACCCTCGACATGGTACATCGGCTGATAGATGGCATGGTCCATCAGAGCAATCTGGGCGCCGACCTCCATCCCCATGATGTGCCCGTCGCCTTCAAGCGAGTTCGGGGACATGCCCCACAGCTCGGCAACGTTCATGAACTTGCGGGCCATTTCCGGATTCCATTCGAATCCACCTGAGGCCAGCAGCACCCCTTTGTTTGCTTTGACGAAAAAGTCTTTGCCGTCTTTTTCGGCTCTGAGCCCGACGACTTTGCCGTCCTCGACTATCAACTGGTGGCCCCGGACATTGGTGAGCACCTCGATTCCCCGCTGGGCGCAGCCCATCACCAGTCCCCCCATCAGCCCCCTGCCTTCGGCCCACTTCTCTCTCAGGCCGGCGAAAAACGGAACCGGGTCGGGACGAACTTTGGCTACCAGCTCGTATTCCTTTTCCGCTTCGGTAAGCAGGGGAATCATGATTCCCGGGTCGGGATAAAGCTGCCTGCCCTTCTTCTTGCCGCCGGGGAGGTCGGCATAGTAATCCGGGCTGGCCTCGAAGGTCATCTTAAGTGGGGTATGCTCTTCCATGTAACGCACGGCTTCAGGGGCGGTATCCAGGAATGTGTTGAGCAATTCCTCGTCGTGGCGCCCCATGCTGGTGGTGCGGATGTGAAGAAGAGCATCTTCTTTGGAATCCTCAAGTCCCGCGGCGGCTATGTGGTCGTTACAGGGTGTCCACAGTACTCCCCCGGAGAGAGCGGTGCCTCCGCCCAGATATTCGGATTTCTCCAGCAGCACGGTCTTGAGCCCCAGGTCGTGTCCCAGGATGACGGCAGCCAGTCCCCCTGAGCTTGCGCCCATGACCGCCAGATCGACTTCCATGTCCCATTTTTCCGGTACGTTATTGTACAAAACCATCGTTTACCTCCTGATTATGGGCCAATCGCCGTGGGGATTTTAACATCCGGGTAGGTTAAAAACAATTACTGTTCAGGAACTTTGCTCTCTGCCTCTTTCCTGGACATCGGGGCGGTTTTGGGCGATGTCACCTGAGGTGATTCGGGCGGCCCAATCGGTAGCAATATTCGATTCGTGGGTGAGAGCATCCTTCAGATTCATGCCGTAGCCTTCGTCGATTAGCCGTTTGTAACGGGCGACTACGGAAGGATCGGATGAGGCGATATCCTGAGCCAGTACCCGGCAAGTTGGCAGAAGCTCGTCGGGGGGGACTACGCGGTTGACCAGGCCCCAGGCCTCGGCCTGCTCGGCGCTGATGTAATTGCCGGTCAGGGAAATCTCTTTGGCGCGGTCTATACCGATGAGTCGAGGGAGCCTCTGGCTCAGCCCCCATCCCGGCAGCATGCCCACCCGGACGTGGGTATCGGCGAATCTGGCTTCGGTGGAGGCAATCAGGATATCGCAGTTGAGCGCCAGTTCGAATCCGGCGGTGATGGCATGGCCGTTGACGGCCCCGATTATCGGCCCGGCAAATGATGCCATGGCCCCGATTACGTCGGCCTCGCCGGAGAAGGCAGCCTCGTCCGCCTGACCCTCCGCGGCTTCCTTGAGGTCCATGCCGGCGCAGAAAGCGCGGCCGGCACCGGTGAGGATGGCGACCCGGGTGGTTCCGTCCTCTGCCAGGGAACGAAAACCGTCGGCCAGCGCCTGGCGTAACTCGCGGTTGAGGGCATTCATCGTCTCTGGCCGGTTAAGGGTCAGGGTGGCGATCCCAGAGTCTTTTTCTAACAGAATTGCCTGGTTTGTCATCTTGTCCTCTATCTCTCTCCAGTCCTCTCCCCTGAGGGGCGAGAGGACTAAGCTGAGGGTGAAATCATAACCTTAAAAGTTCTCTCGTTTCCAAATCGTTAGCAACGTCGCCCAGACCGATTGTTTGCAGGCTTGCTCTCGTGGGCAAACCTGTTTTCATATCCCAGCCCCTGATCCGGTAATATTCATCCTTCATCTGCTCGAACTCCTTTCTTTCTACGATCGAACCGATTCTTGATACGGGCTGGCCGTCTTTGTCTGGCACGAGGCATTCGGGGTCCATCACCCCGAACTTCAGCGGCTTTTCGTGCCATTCGTCGGGGAGTTTGTCATCCGCCCTGCCTCGGCGACCTTCCCTCAGGGAAATTGCCCTTTGCAGGTTGAAAATTCTTGCCCCTACCGTGCTAAGTTCCTCTTCCGAAACGTCGTTACCCACCACTGCGGAGAGAATCCTGCTCTCCAGTCCCCGGTCGCCTATGTGATCGGGGCTTTCCCTGATGGCCATGACGGGATAGGCCCAGTCGCAGACCATGAGGGCTTCCTTGGCGTTCTGCCGGTCCTGAATCAGCCTGGCTGCCAGAGCTTTGCCCTCGATAGAGGTGAAATCGGCCGCAGCTTCGCTTCCCCAGAACCGGCGGGCGATGCCCTTGAGTACGTCGCTGGAGACGTAGGAGTCCTCGATTTTCTTAACCCAGCTTACCCATTGGGCCAGCAACAGGCCCACCTCGTGAAGCTGCTGAATGGGTTCCCGGGGCTCCATCGCCCACAAAAGGGAGGTGGTGATGTATAACCGGGGATCGTAGGGGTCGGCGTGGCGAATGAGTTCCGGTGCTTTCTCCCCGATTTCCCTGGCGGCCTTTTCCATCCCCTGAGCCAGTACCTCCCCGAAGCCCTCGCGCCGGGCAATCATCCTGATGAGGGTATCGATGAATTCCAGGCTGCCGATTTTCGAGAAAGGCAAACCGGAGCTTTCTTCGCTGATAATCCCGCTTTTGCAGCAACGGTTGAGCCAGCCGATCATCAGTTCCAGGGCCCAGGTATCCAGGCCGTATTGATCGGCGATGCGGTTGGCCAGGAAGGGAACCTCGTTCTGCTCGCCGTAATGCTTCCACGACCATTGCAGGTAGAACATGCCCGACTGGCACATGTACTTGCCGGTGGCCCCTTCTTTTGAAGTGTATTTTACCCGGATGCAATCGGCGGAGCACCCGTAGCAGGGGTCCTTTTTAGTCGTTGGCCCGGAGAGGAGAAAATCCGTTCCCCAGGCACTGAAAGCGCCGGTCTGCAGGCTGCGGAAGTAGTCGGTGAGGCGGCGAAGCTCCTCCGGGCGGGCGATATTTAACACTTTCTCAGAGCGTTTAACGGCGACAGCCTTGAGTTTCTTGGAGCCCATCACTGCCCCCAGTCCGGAGGAGGCGCTGGCGTCGTTGTCGGCCAGCAGGCTGGCGGTGACGACCTCGTTCTCGCCGGCGGGTCCGATGGCCACCACCCGGACGGATTTGCCCAGTTCTGTCTTCAGTGTTTCTCTGGCTTCGACAGCACCCTTACCCCAGAGTTCGGAGGCATCTTTGATTTCAACGGCAGCGTTGTTTATCAAAATATAGACAGGCTTCTCCGATTTGCCCTGAACAACGATTCCATCGTAGCCGGCGAATTTCAGCTCCGCCCCCCAGTGCCCACCCAGGTTCGAATAGCAGAATTGCGGTGGTGAGGACTGGGGCGATTTGCCGAAGATGCCCCACCGTGAGGCTCCCAGTACCGGCACGCCGCACATCGGGCCGAGGGCGAAAATGAGCCGGCTTTCCTCGTCGAAGGGGCCTGCATCCGGAGGCATCTCGCTCCAGTAGATGGCGGCAGCCAGTCCCCTGCCTCCCAGGAATTGAGAGGCGTAATCCGAAGTGGGGAATTCAGTGACCCTGCCTGAGGAGAGGTCGACCCGGAGCATCCTGCCTGCATATCCGTAGGTAGTCATGATTTCATTCCGGCGCAAACCAGGTTGAAAAACCGCTTCAGAATTCGGGAGGTAGCCCCCCAGATGACGTCATCCCCGTAGTAGTAAAAATAGGCTCGATATCGCTTTTCACCGCTCGTCTGGATTTCCTGGCGGAAGTTGGCCTTATCTATAAGGGCTGAAATGGGGATTTCCAGCAGTTGCTCCACTTCCTCCGGGCTGGTTTTGAAGGGATAGGGATAGGGAATAAATCCCACATAGGGGGAAATGACGTAATTGCTTACATGCGTTTTTTCGTCATCCAGGTCCCCTACTATCTCGACATCTTCGGGACGGATTCCCACCTCTTCATAGCTCTCCCTGAGGGCGGTCTGCAGCAGATTCTCGTCCTCTATATCCCTTCTTCCTCCAGGGAAGGATATCTGACCTTTGTGGTGTTCCACCGTATCGGTGCGTTTGGTGAACAGGATGTGGTCCTCGCCGTTTTTTTCGAAGATGGCAATCAGCACCGCCGAGGGAACGGCGTTCAAATCGATAACTTGTTTCTTCTCATGCTGGCTCAGAATCTTTCGGATTTTTTCTTTCATTACTGCATCCCAAGCCGCCGGGCCCAGTGTTGCACAAACGGATTTACCATGCGCTCCATGCCGACGGTGGTATCCGGCCCGTGACCGGGGTAGAGGGGGGTATCGTCCTCCAGTACCATGATCTGTTCGAAGATACCGGTCATGAGCTGCTCATAGCTGCCGCCGGGGAAGTCCGTCCTCCCGATACTGAACTGAAACAGGGTATCCCCGCTGATGACTATTCCTTCCCCCACCAGTATAATCCCGCCCGGCGAATGGCCGGGCGTGTGCCGGACTTCAAAACTCAAATCTCCGATTTCGATTGTGTCGCCGTGCTTGAGGGGCCTGTCCACCGGCGGCGATTTCTCGAACACTCCCCCTTTGATGGTCTCTGCTTCATGCATGGCAAAGGGGGCGCCGGTGGCCTCTTTGACTCGATTGACGGCGCTGACATGGTCGATGTGCCCGTGCGTGGCCACGATGAGTTTGATCTCGAGTCTCAGTTTATTGACCTCTGTTAAGATAGCATCCGGCTCGGCGCCGGGATCGATAATGATCCCCTCCCCCGTTGCCTCAGAGCCGACTATGTAGCAGTTCGAAAGATAAGGCCCCACCGCCAGCATTCTCAAGATCAAATCCCCCTCCTCTTTCCTGGTTTTGCGGGTTTCGAAACCTCGGTCAATTCTCTGCCCTGCTTTGCTGAACCCAACCTAATTCTATCATACGTATGCCATCAAGTGGACAGGCCCTGCTTTCAAGTTTTGCCCCGATCAACCTCCTGGAGTATAATCAAGTCGAAAATTGCGGAGTGAAATTTGGCGTTACTTTATAAAGCTCTGGTTCCTGCAGGGAAGCTGTTTTTTTATTCCATTACCCGTTTGCAGGTTGAAGGAACGGGGAACGTCCCGCGAAGCGGCCCTTTGATTGTGGCGGCCAATCACCTCAGCACAGCCGATCCGCCGTTGCTGGGGGCTGTTTTTCCTCGCTGTATTACCTACATGGCCAAGGATGAGCTGTTCAATTCCCCCTCAGCGTTCCTGATTCGAGCCCTGGGGGCTTTTTCAGCCAGGAAATTCGGCAAAAGCGGCATGGCGCTTCGCCAGGCACTGAGGATGCTGGATGAAGGAAAAGTGCTGGGAGTATTCCCCGAGGGAAAAAGAAGCCCCGAGCGCCGGATGGATGAAGGTGAAATCGGGGTTGGATTTATTGCGCTTCGTGCAGGCGTTCCTGTGGTTCCCGTAGGTATCAGCGGAAGTGAATATCTTGAGGGCAAAAGATCGATTTTTAGACGCCCTGCCGTAACGGTTACTATCGGACAGCCCCTCTCGTTTGCCAAAACCAGGAGCAAACTGAGCAGGGAACAATTGAGAGAAACAACAGTCACCATTATGCAGGGCATTGCCCGGCTCTTGCCCCCCGGCTACCGGGGCATATATGATGGGTAATGCATAAGGATTTGAAAATGGAGATCAGTCTGGCGGATGAGATGGGATTTTGCTTCGGCGTGAGGCGGGCGGTCGAGCTGGCCGAGCGGGCGGTAAAGGAGCGGGGATCACTGGAAAGCCTGGGTGCCATAGTGCATAATCGGCAGGTGGTCGATACCCTGAGCGCCCGGGGAATGCGCATCATCGAGAGCCTGGACGAGATGGAAGGGAACACCCTTCTGATACCATCGCACGGGGTAAAGGCCGAGATACTGATTGAAGCTGAAAGGCGGGGGTTGAACGTAATAGATGCCACCTGTCCTATCGTGCGCAATGCCCAGCAGGTGGCCCACAATCTACATGAAGAAGGCTTTACGGTTCTGGTTTTTGGCGATGCTTATCATACTGAGGTTGAGGGATTACTTTCCAGGGCCGGCGCTGATGCCATCGCCACCGCCGATGTGCCTCGCTTTGAAGGCTCGCCCCGCCGTATCGGGGTTCTATCCCAGACCACCCAGAGCCAGAAGAAATTTGCTGATTTTCTTTCGCGGGTGATAGATTCTGAGCTTGCCTCTCTTGCAGAGATACGAGTATTTAATACGATATGCGATGCTACCGGGAAGCGCCAGGCGGCGGCCCTGAAACTGGCTTCGGAGGTTGACTGGATGCTGGTAATTGGCGGACGTGACAGCGCCAATACCAGGCACCTGGCCGAGATTTGCATCTCAACGGGTGTAAAAACACTCCATATTGAATCCGCCGGAGAACTTGATCAGATTCAGTGGGATGATGGTTCTCATGTCGGGATTACGGCCGGTGCCTCTACGCCGGAATGGGTTATCGAGGAAGTAATCCGGAAATTAAAGGGATGAGTATAAAGGAAAAATAACGTAAATGGAAGCGGCGATTGCAAAAAAGGACGAAACGTGCTAATATGTTGGCCGTGACAAGGAAGTGGGTATTGCACCCACTTCTTTAATTTTTTGCTGAGAAAGTTGAGGGGTCTTCAGCGAAATGAAAAATGAGTTTTTACTGGCGATAACCCAGCTCGCAGCGGAGCGTAATTTGCCGAAAGATATGGTGCTCGATGCCGTCAAAGCGGCTTTACTCTCAATATATAAGAATTATGATCTTTCGGTTGAGATAGTTCCTACTACCGGAGATATCAGAGCCTTTGCCCATAAAACCGTGGTTAAGCTACCGGAAGACCCCGGGCTCGAAATCTCCCTTGCCGAGGCCAGGAAATTACAAAAGGGAGTCAAGGAGGGGCAGACTGTTGATATCGAAATCGACCCTCTGGCTGCCGGGCGGATCGGTGTCCAGACAGCCAAGCAGGTGGTTATGCAGCGCCTTCGTGAGGCCGAGCATCAGTTTATCTTCGGTACGTTTGCACATAAGGAAGGTGATGTTCTCAGCGGGGTTATAAAACGGATAGATTCCAGGCAGATTCTGGTGGGATTGGGGCAGGCGGAGGGGGTGTTGCCGATATCGGAACAGGTGCGAGCGGAGCAGTATCGGCCAGGTCAGCGGCTTCAAGTTTATCTGGTGGAAGTGACTCAAACCAATAGAGGACCCCGCCTGCTTCTCTCAAGGTCTCATCCCAGGCTGGTACAAAGGCTTTTTGAGCTTGAGGTACCTGAAATCAAGAACGGCATCATAGACATAAAAGGTGTGGCTCGAGAAGCCGGCTTTCGTACCAAGTTAGCAGTTACTGCTCATCAGCCTGGAATCGATGCGGTGGGCTCCTGCATCGGATTGCGGGGCATCAGGATTCAGAATGTTACCAATGAGATACAGGGGGAAAGAATTGATATCGTTGCATGGGCTTCTGACCAGAGACAATATATTGCCAATTCGATAAGTCCGGCCAAAGCACTGGAAGTAAGGATGGACCCGGCTGAGAATACGGCTATAGTGATAGTGCCTGATAACGAGTTATCACTTGCAATCGGGAAGGAAGGCCAGAATGCCCGGCTGGCGGCAAAACTGACAGATTGGAGAATCGATATTAAGAGTGAGAGTGCTGCTGCTGAGGAAGGCCTGCTTGTTGAAGAAGAACCAATAGAAGAAATAGTAGCGGAAATGGGAGAGTTCCTCGAGCCGATAGAAGAGGAGGAAATAACGCCGGAACTGGAGGAAGAGGAAGAGGAGGAGGAGGAGGAATTTGTGAGGGGAGCGCCGGTAATCGTTGAAGAGCCGCCTGCCTCTGACGAAGCCGGTATCCGCTTTGCCGAGGATTTGCTGCCTTCTCAACCTGTTGAGAAAGATCCTGAGAAAGGGAAGAAAAAGAAAAAGAAGAGAGCGGCAGAGAAGGGAAAGGCTAAGAAAAAGGCCAAAAGTATGAAGGTTTTTGAAGAGGATGATGAAGAAGATTTTGACGAGGATTTTGAACTTGATTTAGATGATGAAGAGGATGATGATGAGTCCTAGTAAACATCATGTGCCCACCAGAAAGTGTATTGCCTGTTCCCGAATCAAACCGAAGAGGGATTTGATTCGGCTTGTCTCTTCTCCTGAAGGGGAAGTCAGGCCTGATGAGAGAGGCAGAGAGCCGGGTCGTGGTGCTTATCTGTGCAGGAATCAAGTATGCTGGGAATCAACTCTCAAAGCTAACCGCCGGGATCGCCTGGCTCATGCCCTGAGAACAACCATCACTCCTGAAAATCGCCAGATTTTATTTGAATACGGGAAGTATCTTCCTGTTGCTTGATAACATAGTGAAGGGAACTGGATGAAACAAAAATCGGCAGCCAAGAAAACCGCTTCAAAGAAGGCAGGCTCCACCGGGAAGGAAGAAAATGCGGCTCTGACCCTCCCTAAATCGATTACGGTGAAGCAACTGGCCGACCTGGTGGGCGTCAGTCCTATAGAAGCCATCAAACGCCTGATGAAAAGAGGGGTAATGGCTGCAGTCAATCAGGCCATCGACTATGAAACGGCGGCTGCTGTGGCGGCGGAAATGGGTTTCGAGACCGAGTTGGAGAGGGAAATCGAAACACTGGTCACTGGCAGGGAAACCAGGATTACCAAGAAGGAAGCCAAAGGGCTGAAGCCCCGCCCGCCTGTGGTGACCATACTGGGGCACGTTGACCATGGTAAAACCAGCCTCCTTGACGCTATCCGGCTCAGCAACGTTATTGCCAATGAAGCGGGTGATATCACTCAGCATATCGGAGCATATCAGGTTACAGTCAACGATCAGACCATTACTTTCATTGATACCCCGGGGCACGAGGCTTTTACAGCTATGAGGGCGCGGGGAGCCAGCATTACCGATATAGCCGTTCTGGTCATTGCTGCGGATGACGGGGTAATGCCTCAGACCGTTGAAGCGATTGACCATATACGGGCTGCGGAAGTCCCTATTATTGTGGCTATCAACAAGGTTGATAAACCTGATGCAGACATCGAACGCGTTAAGCAGCAGCTTACCGAGTATAATCTGGTCATTGAGGAGTGGGGAGGGGATGTGATTGCCGCACCTGTCTCGGCAAAGATCGGCCAGGGTATTCAGGAATTGCTGGAGAACATACTGGTCGTGGCCGAAATGGCGGAGCTTAAGGCGAATCCAAGAGTTCCCGCTCAGGGTGTAGTCATCGAGAGCAAGCTGGACAGCACCAAAGGTACCCTGGCCACTCTCCTGGTTCAGAAGGGGACCCTTAACATCGGGAATATTGTGGTGGTGGCGAATTCCCATTGGGGGAAGGTTAAAGCCATGTTCGATTACGACGGCAATAGAATAAAGTCCGCCGGCCCTTCGATGCCCGTTGAGATCATGGGCTTGAGTGAAGTGGTTCAGGCGGGGGAACACTTCAGGGTGGTGGCCGATGAACGCAAAGCCCGGAGCATCGTGGACGAATATAAAGCTCAGCAGCAGATACAAAGAGCCAAATCCGCTACCCTCGACGGCGTCTCCGCTCAGATTCGCAACGGAGAGGCTAAGGGATTGAATCTCATCGTCAAGACTGATGTTCAGGGAAGCATCGGGCCGGTCACCGCTTCCCTGGAACAACTGGAGACTGAGGAGCTGAAGGTCAGGGTTATTCATTCCGGCAGCGGCGGAATCACGGAAAGCGATATCATGCTGGCCGTTGCCTCCGGAGCGGTTATTGTTGGCTTCAATGTTCGCCCGGATGCCAGGATAGTGCGTCTTGCCGAAGCGGAGGGAGTGGAAATACGCACTTACGATATAATCTATAAACTCATCGAAGATGTAGAGAAAACCATGAAGGGCATGCTGGAGCCGACTTATGCGGAGGTTATAGACGGGCATGCGGAGGTCCGGGCCCTTTTCAAGGTTCGCGGAGGCAAAATTGCCGGTTGCTATATCATCGATGGCAAAGCCGCTAGAAGTTGCCAGGCAAGGGTGATGCGCAACGACGAGATGATACATGAATCCCAGCTTTCCAGTTTGAAACATTTCAAGGATGATGTTTCCGAACTGACTTCGGGCAATGAATGCGGCGTAGGTGTGGAAGGTTTTTCCGATTTTGCCGTTGGCGATATTATCGAGTTTTATCACATGGAGAAGCAATGAGCAGCCGGCGGCAGAAACAGGTCAATCAGGCCATCCGCCGCGAGCTCAGCGATCTGCTGACCCGGCAGGTGCGGGACCCCCGCATTAACGGGATTATTTCCATTACGGAAGTGGATATCTCGCCCGATTTGAAACAGGCGAAGGTGTATGTCAGTGTTATGGGCAGTGAGGAGGAGAAGGCAGAGGTGTTCGCGGGGATCGATTCCGCTTCCGATTATCTTCGCCATGAACTGGGAAGGCGCATCAAAATGCGCTATGTTCCCGGCCTCATATTCAGAAGGGACGATTCCATCGAAAAAGCCGAACATATGCTCCGCCTGATAGACCAGTCAGCCTCGGATACCCCTGATAATTAGGGGATTCAATTGGAACGTTCGATTGACGGTATCATAAACCTCAACAAACCCCGGGGCAGAACCTCTTTTCAAATGGTGTCGGTGGTAAGAAAACTGACCGGGTTCCCCAAAGCCGGCCATGCCGGTACCCTTGACCCCGATGCCACCGGCGTGCTGCCCATCCTTCTGGGGCGGGCCACCAGGCTGGTTCCGTTCCTAACCGATTCCCCGAAGGTTTACCGCGCCGGGATTGAATTCGGGCGCAGCACTGCCACTTACGATTCCAGCGGTGACACTACTGCCGAAGGTGATGCTTCCTCGCTGACACTTGAGGTAATCGAAGAAGCTCTGGGACGTTTCCGGGGCACCATCGAGCAGATTCCTCCCATGTACAGTGCCGTCAAGCATCAGGGGAAACCACTTTACAAACTGGCCCGCGCCGGGCTGGAAGTTCCCCGCCAGCCTCGAGAGGTCCGGATATTTCGACTTGAGGCGCTTGAATGGCAGAAACCGCTTTTGAGTGCGGAGGTGGAATGCAGCAAGGGAACCTATATCCGATCGCTGGCTCACGACCTGGGGGAGGTGCTGGGTTGTGGGGCCTGCCTGAAGCAGTTGACCAGAATTCAAACCGGGCCGTTTAACATAAACCAGTCGATCACTCCTGAAGAACTGGAAAAGGCCTCGAGCGAGGGTTCATGGCAAAACCTGGTTCACCCTCCCGACACGGCCCTCATGCATCTGGCTGCCATCACAGTTGACGAAGAAGGTGAAGAGAACATAAAATACGGTCGACCGGTGTTTGCAGTGGGTGGGCACGAAGCGAATGACGGCCAACCGGGGCGGGCTTATTCCGGGGATGGGCGATTCCTGGCGCTGGTTTGTTTCAGGGAGGAAACCGGCCTCTGGCATCCGAAACGGGTGTTCGGGTAGTTAAGTCCGAAATTCCGGAATCGTCGGTTCCGGTTATCCTTCTTCCTGAGAGGGGTCATCTTCCAGCCTGGTGGTCTTCTTGAAAGCGTCGATCAGATCCTGTCCCAGTTGCTGATAGGGGTCATCGGCTTTATCCTTTGATTCGTCGATTGCCGGGGACCGCTTGACTACGGCCGGCTTTGGCTTAGGGGGTTGGGGCTTTGGTGCCGGCTTTGGCTCCGGCTCGGGTTTCGTCTCCGGTTCGGTGGGGGCGGCCTCCATTTTTTCCTTCAGGGTAGAGATCGTCCTCTCGAGAGTGGCTATTCGAGCCTCTTTGGCTTGGATGGTGGCATCCTCTTTTGATGCGGTCTCCCTCAGGCTGGCCAGCTCCCTTTGCAGGAGAACTATTTGCTCCTCTTTTGCTTTGAGTTCGGCGATTTCCTGCTCCAGCTCGACGATTTTCCCTTCCTTGGCGCTGATAATCCCCGCGTATTTCTCCGCGTCTTTATTCTCGCCGAACACCGATTTAAGCCTGGAAAACAATCCCATTTCTTAACCCCTGTCTTCGGGCATTAATATTTATCCGGTCCAGGTTTATCCTACAATACCTTAGTGAAAGCGTCAACGAAGCACCGTCTGCCCTCGGTTACCCCGCAAGAGATTCTTCGCTCCGCTCAGAATGAAGTCAGCAAAATGATTCAACACTCAGGGATAAATCGCCACCTGTTCCAGCCCCCTCGTCTCCGGCAGACCCAGCATCAGGTTCATATTCTGCACCGCCTGCCCGGCTCCACCCTTGACCAGGTTATCGATGCAGCTTATTACAATCAGCCGGCCGGTCCTCGCATCGACAGCCGGATAAATAAGGCAGAAATTGTTCCCCAGGGTGTGCTTGGTCTGCGGGGGATTGTCCACTACCCTCACGAAGGGCTCGTCCCGGTAGAACTCCCGGTAGATATCCATCACTTTGTCAGGTTTTATTTCCTTTTTTAAGCCGGCATAGCAGGAGCTCAGCATGCCGCGCGTCATGGGAACAAGATGAGGCACGAATGTCAGCGAGACCTCTGCCCCCCCGGCTACCTTCTGCAGTTCCTGTTTTATTTCCGGCATGTGACGGTGCCCGGCGAGCGCATAGGCCGAGGCGCTTTCATTGGCCTCGGCGAAATGGGTGGTCATGGTCAGTGCCCGCCCCGCCCCGGAGAGACCCGACTTGCTGTCCACTATTATATCCGGTTCGATTATCCCTTCCCGCAGAGCCGGTATCAGCGGCAGGATGGCGCTGGTGGGATAGCAGCCGGGATTGGCAATCAGCCGGGCCCTGGTAATCTCGGAGCGGTTGATTTCCGGCAGGCCGTAAACGGCTTCCTCCAGCAGCTCCGGAACGGGATGGTCTACCTTGTACCATTCCTTGTAAACTTCAGGTGAGTTCAGGCGAAAATCGGCACTGATATCGATTACCCGGATTTCCTTCTCCAGCGTCCGGGCGATTACCTCGGCGCCGGCCGCATGCGGCAGGGCGGAGAATGCCAGGTCGACCTCTCCCAGTTCCGAGGTGATCTCAAGGTCCACACCGGCCATGTGGGGGAATACAGTCCCAAGTTTCTCGCCGGCGGCGCTCCTGCCGGTGACGGAGACCAGGCTGACATCAGGATGCTGATGCAGCAGCCGGGCCAGGTCGCCCCCGATATATCCGGTTACGTTGATTATTCCGACTCTGATAGGTTCCATAACTTTCCCTCTCTGTTAAAGCATTTACCCTCACCCCAACTCTCTCCCTGCAGGGAGAGGGGGCAAAATATCAGTACCTGCCCAGTTCCCACAGCCGGCTGTCGCTTATGCCGAAATGGTGGGCAATCTCGTGCCGGACCGTATGCTGGACCCTCTTTATGATTTCCTCTTCGGAATGATACCTCATTTCGATGGGCTTTTGGAAGATGGTTATCTTGTCCGGCAGGACCATGTTGTATCCTCTCCCCCGTTTGGTACGAGGGACACCTTCATATAAGCCGAACAAGTCTTCGCGGCGCTTTATCCCCACCTCTTTCAGCTGCTGGCGGCCGGGCCAGTCCTGCACCACGATATCGACGTTTTCCATGCTCTCTTTCAAATAAGTCGGCAGCCCTGCTACAGCCTGGATAACCAGCTCTTCGAATTGTTTCTTTTCCATTCTTATTTACCCGGTAACTGAATATAACATGTTATTCCGGCCCCCGAGCCGGAATCCGTTTCCCCTTTTCCCTTCCGGGTTCCTGCTTTCGCGGGAATGATATAAAAGGTATGGTATCTCTCTTTAATTGCTGGATTAATAACTTGCTGAAGGGCAGATGTTTTTCAGGGTGCACTCGCTGCATTTCGGCCGCTGTGCCCGGCAGACCCGGCGGCCGTGCTCCACCATGTTCATATGCAACTGGTAGACGTCTTCCGGGGAGACTGTCTTTGCCATAACTTCATGGGCCTGATTTGCCGAAATCCCGTTGGAAAGCAGTCCCAGTCGTTTTGCAACTCGAAACACGTGGGTATCGACCGGGAAAACCGGTTTCCCCAGCGCAAACAGGAGCACGCAACTGACCGTTTTCGGACCCACTCCGGGCAGTTTGCCCAGCCACTCTTTGGCTTCGACTGTGGGCATGTTCTCGAGGAAGGACAGGTCCAGCGAGCCGCGCTCGGCCAGGATTGTCTGCAGAATCTCTTTTATCCTGGCTGCCTTGACGTGGGAAAGCCCCCCGGACCTGATGGCATCCTCGATCTTGGCCACATCCGCCCCGGCGACTTCCTCCCAGTTGCCGAATTTACGGGTCAGGGAATCGAAAGCCCTCTGGGAATTGGCGTCGGATGTATTTTGCGAAAGTATCACGGCTATCAGCTCGGATAGGGGGTCATGATGCTGGTGCCATTCTCGATTGCCGTACCGGCCGGCGAGCAGCCGGTTGATTTCAGCGGTTTTCATCGATTATTTGAGGTCCTTAAGGTGGCAGGTATCGTTGAGCGAATTGAGAACAGGTTTCCCGTCCCTCAGGCCGATAGTGTTTATGGCGTTTACGTCCTGCCCGATCTGCCAGAAATGGGAATTATCCAGCCCCAGCACGGCGCATATGAACACCCGGCAGACCACCACGTGGGAAACCAGGATAACCTTCTCCTCTTTGTGGCTGGCAAGCATCCGGCTGATGACACTTTCCACCCGCCCCCGGACGTCCTGGAGTCCCTCCCCGCCGGGGAAGTTCGCCTTTTGCGGCGCCTCGATCCACTGCCGGTACAGGTCGGCATCCTGCTCCATGGCTTGCTCGGTGGAAAGCCCCTGCCACCGGCCGTAGTCGATATCGATGAGCCCGTCCATCGATTGGGTGGTAAGTCCCAGCCGGGCGGCGATGGGCTCGGCGGTCATTATGGTTCGCTTGAGCGGGCTGGAGTAGACTGCCACGGCGCCGCAACCGGCGAGTCTGTCCGCGGCCGCCTCGGCCTGCCGGATGCCGAAATCGTTGAGGGGAAGGTCGGCTCTGCCCCGGAATCGTTCCTCTTTGTTCCAGGCGGTCTGGCCGTGGCGGACAAGTATTATGGGGAGGAGGGTGGCTTTCATCTTGCGAGTATAATAGCACAGCGCCTGTTCACCCATCAAGCGGGGGGAGTGACAGTTGTCAGTTATCAGTCGTCAGTCCCCCTGATCCCTGACCCCTGACCCCTGTCTTTAGTCTCCCCCAGTCCCCCCTTCTCCGGTTCTCTCCTTCCCCGTTTCTCCTGACTCCTGACTTCTTGCTTCTGAATTCTGTATTTCCCCATTATGTCCCAAAATCGGTATGAACCGGGGTTGCATCGTTTTAAAGACGGGGAATTTGAACCGCTCGAGGAATTTCCCTACAATGTATTTCGGGTGGGTGCTTTTGGGGGCCGGATAGAAAAAGGAAGGGGACTGGAGGCAGACAATGATAAAAAGTTTTCTGGCAATGACAGCTATGATAGCGCTGGTTCTGTTTGCGGCCTGCTCCGAAGAGGATCAAGACCCGCCGCCGTCAGGCACCGATGGCCCTGACAGGACACCGCCGCAGACCCGGCCGGTAGACAGGGAGAGCAGGATACCCGCTGAGGCGGTAAAGATGACGCCGCAGACGGATAAGCTCCCGCCGCAACTCCACTCGGACGGGTGGGAAGAACCGGTCCCGGCACCTTACCCCGTCAACACTGCCGGAGGAGAGGATTCACCGTTCATAATGCCGGATGGGAATACGCTTTATTTCTGGTTCACCCCGGATGTGAGCCTTCCTGCCGAGAAGCAGGTTGGCGACGGGGTAACGGGAATATATGTCTCCGAGAAGGTCAACTCAAAGTGGCAGGAACCCGGGCGCCTGATACTGCAGGATCCCGGCAAGCTTGCCCTGGATGGGTGCCCCTTTGTTCAGGATGGCGTTATCTGGTTCTGCACGGCGCGGGAGGGGTATACGGGCCTGCACTGGTTTACCGCCGAATACGTCGATGGAGAATGGACCAACTGGGAAAACGCCGACTTCAATCCCGAATACGAGGTGGGCGAACTCCACATCACCTCCGACGGAAGCGAGCTTTACTTCCACTCCTCAAGGCCCGGGGGTAAAGGGGAGAATGACATATGGGTCAGCCAAAATGTCGGTGGTGAATGGCAGCCACCCGAGAATGTAGAAGCGGTCAATTCAGAGGCCGATGACAGTCGTCCGTTCGTCTCGGAGGATGGCAACGAACTCTGGTTCACCCGGACTTACCGGGGCAGTCCGGCCGTTTTCCGGTCACAGAAGGTTAACGGCCGGTGGCAGGAGCCGGAGTTGATAATTTCGCAGTTCGCCGCGGAGCCTGCTGTGGATAATGCAGGTAACATTTATTTCATACACCATTTCATCGAAGACGGACGGATGATTGAGGCCGATGTCTATGTGGCCAGGAAGAAATAAAATGCCCGGCACCACGGATACATCGAGGGATGGTAAGTGGGTGGTTGCGGTACTGGCACTGGCTGCGATGCTGTTGATTTGCGGTGCGTGTCAGGAATCCGATGACAGCAGCGTAATTACTCCAGCCCAAACCGGGATTTCCACGGTTACTCCCGCCGACTCTTCCCGCCTTCCTGCAAGGGGCTATTTTAAAGGTTTTGCCTCTCTGCTTCCCCCCGATGGAGACTTTGAGGCCATATATCAGGAGGCCTCTGAGAATGCCGAATTCGTCAATATCTGGCCCGGAGCCGCAGACAGCGGATACTGGAATCTGGGTAGCTATCTCGAGGGAGAATGGGGTGCCAATTTCGTGGACAAACTGTGCCGGGGAAACGGAATGTTCCCTGTAATCAACCTGTCGTTCATTGACAGGGACCCTCAAACCGGGGTGCTGGTCCTCAAAACCCCTGAAGGCGAGAGTTATTCCGAACTCAGCGATCCCGCCTTCAGAAGCGCCTACAAGGAGGGGGCTCTTGAAGCGATCCCTGCCTCAAGGCCGCTCTATCTATCCCTGGGCAATGAGGTAAATCGATGGTACGAGCAATACGGGGCAGAACCGGGTGACCCAAACGGATTCCAGCATTTCGTAAGCCTGTACGAGGAAATCTACGATGCGGTAAAGGAGATATCGCCCCGGACAGAGGTGTTCTGCATCTTCGCCCGGGAGATTGTGGATGAGAACCGGGAAGCTGACCTCGCGGCTATGGATCTGTTCGACCCGGATAAGATGGATGTACTGGCCTTGACGAGCTATCCCTTTGCTGTCCGGGGAATAAACAGGGTCTCCGATATCCCCGATGATTATTATTCTCGGGTTCTGGACCATTTCAACTCACCTGGAAAACCTTTCGGTTTCACCGAGCTGGGCTGGTCCACCCTTGAAGCCTTCGGTACAGAAGAGGGCCAGGCGGAATTCCTAGAGGATGCTGCGGGGCGGTTGACGATTGAACAGGATCTCAATCTCCATCTACTCGGCTGGTTCTCTCTCTGTGATCTGGAAATGGACCCGCATAAAACCGGGCTGATATCCGCATCAGGAAAAGCAAGGAAGGCCTATGAAATATGGCGTTCTCTATAACCCCCGGCCTTTATGAATTCCGGTGACCCCCTCCCCGATTATTGATCGCAAAAAGTTCCGGGTCGATAGTCATTATTCGAGAGATGAGAGAACCGGGGGACTGGAGACTGAAGACTGAGAACTGAAGACGGGGATCAGGGGCCGGAATGACATGAAGAGGAGAAGAATTTAGGATTCAGAATAAAGAATTCAGAATCCGGAAGTGTCTGTTCCTGCGGGGAGACCTCAGGAAAAGAAGAAAGAGCCGTCATCGCGAGGCGTTCGAAGGACGCCGTGGCGATCCCCCTGTTCAAAAGGAGATTGCTTCGCCTGAGCTCGCAATGACATAACAGGCAGGCCTGGTTTCCCCCGGAGTTTATCCCGCGTTCGCTACGGGGCGGGAATGCCTGTTTTCTATCCCTCCACTCGAGCAAAAAATCTCCCCGGGACGTCTATATTACGGAATCGAAATTAAGTGGTATCATTAAATTAAGGAGGGTAATCATGAGACACATCAGAATAGAACTGGCGGTAGCAGTCCTGTCCATAATCGCGCTTCTGGTCCTGGCCTGCTCGGATTCCGGGACCGAGAGTACGCCGGAGCCGGAAGGGGTAACCGAGGCGGAAAGCCAGCAGATCGCCCTGGATTACCTGCTCCAGAGCCCCACCTTCCTTTTCGACGGGATGGAGGATTCGGTTCAACTGGTGGAGACGGAAACTTTAAGGTGCCCTTACTGCTGGACGTTCGTGTATGATTTCGAATGCCGCCACGCCGGCTACGGCGACCGCACCGGCCAGGTGCTGCTCCAGGTGATTACCCCCCATACGGCAAGAATCACCGTACAGGAAGGCGAGGTAACCGGAGCCGTTATGGATGAGCGGTGGAACATGATGACTCAGAAAGAGATATTCACCGAAGAGAGCAGCCGCGAGATGGCGGAGGAATTCGTCAGGAACAGTCCGACGTTCGTCTTCGACGGCATGCCGGAAAGCCTGAAGCTGGTGGAAACCCTGTATCCGGATATCGAAAATGCCTGGCAGTTTGTATTTAACTTTGACAGCCGCCATGCCGGCTACGGCGACCGCACCGGCCGTATGCTGGCCCAGGTCATAACTCGTCACGAAGCCATCGTAACGGTCGAGGAAGGGGCGGTTACGAACGCTGTACTCGACCAGAAATGGGATATGAAAGAGCAGAGGTTGCTCGGAAATAACCAGGAGCCGGAAGTGAGGCAGATCAGCATATCCTGTGAGGATTTCCAGGCTGGCAATCACATCGAAAGGAACGTGACCCTGGCGGTGGGGGAAAGCATCGGGGTTGAACTCTGTTCCAATCCGACTACCGGCTTCCGCTGGGGCCAGGCGCAGATCAGCGATCCGGCGGTAATCAGGGTGCTGGACAGACACAGTCAGGGGCCTGAGGCCACGGATGAGGCCATAGTGGGAGCGCCGGGCAAAATTATGATGGATGTCCACGCCGTCAAGGCCGGGACCTGTAGCTTGAGCATGGAATACAGCCGAGACTGGGAAGGCGGCGAAAAGGGTGCCTGGACGTTCATTTTGAACGTGACTGCCCGGTAGACGCCGGTAAAAGGAATTCTCTGCAAACAGGATGAGGGGGAGCCTTCATAAAGCTTCCTCATCATCTGTAAGCTTTGCAGGGCTGACCGCGAAAGACGTAGTTTCCACTGACCGGATCACACAGGGAGGGGGCATCGTCGACGAGGGTATTTATGTTGGAGATAAATAGAGATTCGAGGGAGCTGTCCTCCGGGAACCACCATCCGTGTTCGGCTGCCACGATATCACGATCCATATCTTCGGAATGTTGACACCTAAATCGAGCCCTGCCCAGTACCGTCTCGATCCACATCCAGTCCCCGCTTTTGATTCCCAGCCGGCCGGCGGTCTCAGCATTCAATTGGGCGGTCGGCTCCGGGCTCCGCTTGCGAAGCGAGTCCATCTGGCGTCCCTGTGAGTGGTAGAAATTGCGGTTTCGAATCCCGGATACGAGCGTAAGCGGGTATTCCTCCGTCGGTATCTGAGCCGCTTGACGGTACGAGGGCAAAGGATCATGCCCCAGCTTCTCCAGTATGGTTGAATAGATTTCGAATTTGCCGGTGGGGGTACCGAATCCATTGACCTCGTATTTCTTCTCGGCGAGAGGATGCGTATCGTGTGCCTTGCCCTCTATGAATTGCTTAAATGTCAGGCCCAGCGGTTCCAGGCGCCAGTCATAGGCTTCCTCCAGAGTCTTCCACGGCCAGTACTCCTCCTGCCCCAGGCGAATTCCCAGTTCGCGCCAGAAATAGAATTCCGGCTTGCGTTCATATAAAGGCTCGATGGCGGCCTCGCCTCCATGCAGGTAGGGGTAATAGTCCCCGCCGTGAATGACGGGTTTCTCAAAACCACATGCTGCCGGTAACACATAATCGGCCAGCCGACATGCCGGGGTCATGAAGATATCCATAGCTACGTGAATATCGAGATTCATCATGGCCTTGTAAATGAGTCGACCATTGGGGAAAGTATGCAGGGGGCTCTTGGCCACGGTCAGCAAACCCTTTACCGGATAGGGCTGGCCATCGATCATGGCACGAAAAGTTGAGGCCGCATGACCGAACCCGGAAATCCACATGCTGGTCAGCGGCCGGTCCGTGAGCTTCCTGACGCTTTCCTGAATCATGTGGAAAGCTTTCCACGAATAAAGAGGGAACCTGGCAGCATCGATCATCCTGTCTTCCTGTTCACCGGACATCATGTGATGCAGGTCAACATCCGCTGCGATCCGCGCTGTGGGGTGAGGCGCCAGCATAACATCGCCGCCTTTGATATCGATATTCCCGGTGATAGCCGGGAGTATATACCGGGCGTGCAGGGCCTGGGTACAGTTTGGCTGAACCTCCAGCCCGTTGACATGGAAGATCAGGGCCGGCCGATTGGCGGCATACAGGCGAGCTGACTCCTCAATTTTTGCTCCGGGCACGCCGGTAATACTACTGACCTTCTCAATCGGGTAATCCCTGATGCGTTCCGGGCACCGGGGTGTCGGGCACCTGGCTGTTGGAGGGCATGGTCGAAGACGGCATCCTCACCTCGATCGACGTGGAGGCGGAGTACCAGCGCGCGGCCCGGGAGACCTTCGTGCTGGCGGGCGTCAAGCCGGCCCGGACACGCCTGATCGCGGGCCGGGCACTCGACGTCCTTCCCCGGCTCGCCGACCGCGCCTACGACCTCGTGTTCGTCGACGGGAACCCAGCAGAGACGCCGGCCGTCGTCGAGCAGGCGTGGCGCATGCTGAAGCCCGGGGGTGTGCTCGTGGTGAACGATGCCCTCTCGGGAGGCCGCGTGG
>JAWOBB010000045.1:0-27265 GCA_046498265.1 Dehalococcoidia bacterium
CGGCCTGGGTATCGATCTCCACAACGACGGGGTGACCGCCAATGACCCCGGTGATGCCGACTCCGGCGAGAATATGTTCCAGAACTTCCCCAGCCTGACAGCAGCAACCGTCTGCGGCGGCACCACCACCATCGAGGGAATCCTCGACAGCACCCCCTCTACCCAGTTCCGCCTCGAGTTCTTCTCCAACACCGGCAGCGATTCCTCCGGCTACGGCGAGGGCCAAACCTTTCTGGGATTTAAAGATGTGACTACCAGTAGCGGAGGAACTGTATCTTTCTCGTCCGGCTTTTCGGTAATGTCGCCCGGGAACAATTTCATTTCGGCTACAGCCACCGACCCGAGCAACAATACTTCAGAGTTTTCCATGGCAATATCGCCCCTTATAGTGACCACCGGTTCGGCCAGCAGCATATCAAGCGGTTCAGCAACTTTAAATGGTGCTCTGGATTGCATGGGGACGGCAGATAGTGTGGACTTATGGTTTGAATATGGAGTCATATCGGGGTCTTATCCATATTCAACATCCCCGATAGCCATGTTCTCTCCCGGCACATTCAGTCAGGTTATAGGGAATCTGGAGCCTGAAACCACATATTATTACATTGCTATGGCAAATGGGGACACAACTGACACCCTCTCCTGTGGCAGCGAAAAAGAGTTCACCACTTCCATAGAGGGCAAAACTGTAGATATATACGTCACTCTACAGGGGGTAAACCGTCCAGTCGAGGGATGGGCAATATCGCTCGATGTCTGCTTCTGCCCGGCGAACAGTGGTACTGAGACGCTTTTAAATCCGGGAACAGAGAGCAGCTGCTTTAGTGGAACCACCACTTATGTGGCACCCACTGTGGAAAGCGGCACACGAGCACTGCTCACCGTTGGCCCGGTCAATCCCGGCACTTACGATATCACCGCCGACAGCAGCACCACACTTTTGAATGTGAAGCGGAACGTCGGAATCTGGTAGAAAATTGAACCAGAATGATATTAGTCATAAGATGTGTTCAGTGCAACCAGAAAATATTCAAGTATGAGAAGGTCGGAAAAGGGAAACTGCTGCGCTGCTGGAAAAGCCGCATCATTGAGGATTATACAACTCGAGAGAAAAACCAGGTCAAATGCCGATGCGGTAATCTGGTTGGTATTGATGAAGGAAGGAAAGTCAGGATGAAACAACATTCCTTTGTTTACTAAAAGGTTGACCTGCTTACTGAAACCATTAGCAAAATGGATTTTCAGGGGTTCCGGGGATTTTCAAAAACCGCCGATTTTGAAGCTAAAAACCTGGTGAGCCGGGAGGGGCTCGAACCCTCGACACCCGGATTAAAAGTCCGGTGCTCTACCACTGAGCTACCGGCCCACTTATAAAACTTTAGCGCAACTGCATATCAGCGTCAAATGAATTGATTCTGCAATTTAGCGGTACAACTGTTTAATATCAAACTTTTCTTCCAGCCTACCACGAGTAATTCGAAATGGAGCCCCATTCGCTCATCGGCCAGTAACAAATCCACGCTTTGCCCACGATATCCTCTTCCGGCACGAGCTCCCAATTGCTCTCATCCCGGTTATCGCCCACAATATAATATTCACCTTGGGGAACTTTCCGAGGCGGAATTGTACGGGATTCGTCATGAATGTAAGGTTCCGACAGTTGAGTCCCATTGATATATATATAGCCATTTTTCAATGCCACGGTCTCACCAGGCAAACCCACAACTCGGTGAATTACGTGATGCTCGGCCATGTCCGAGTAATAAACCACAATGTCCCCACGCTGGGGAGCATCAAACCAGTAGATTATCTTGCTGATCATCACGAATTGCCCGTTATGCAAATTAGGTTCCATACTTCGACCGCTGACCTCAAAATTGTAAGCTACCGTCCGAATCGCCATAAAAATGACCAGCGCCAGTAGAATCGTGATTACAATTTCCCTGATTGCGTTTTTCATCTTCTCACTGCGCCAGCAAGCTCCTGTCAGCTTGCAAAATATGTTAGAATAAGAGCTAAATTAAAAACAAACTTTAGTATAGAGTAAGATATAATATCGAGTCAATCGGCAACATCAAAAGAAATCTATTAATTCAGAATTCATCTGCAGGGACATTCTGATAAAAGCATGACAACACACGAAGATGAGTTGATTCTTCACAGTAAGGACGGCAACCTCGCTGCATATAACCGACTAGTTGAAATCTACCAGCAGCAGGTTTACAACATCGCTCTTCGAATGCTGGGCAGCCCTCAAGATGCGGAGGACATAACGCAGGAAATCTTTGTACAGGCATGGAAATCTCTGCATGGCTTCCGAGGAAAGAATTTCAGAGCCTGGCTTTTCCGGATTTCCTCCAACGCCTGCAAGGATTTCCTCAGAAGTAAGAAATCCAGAAAAGCCGATTCCCTGGACGCCATTTTCCCCGAGTATAATCCGCTCCCAAGTTCAGCAGAATCCCCGGAGGATCATGCCCTGAAGAAAGAGGTCGCTGAGCTGATTGCCAGCCAGTTACTCTATCTTTCCGAAGAGCAGCGCCTGGTAGTTACCCTCGCCGATCTCCAGGGATTAAGCTATGAGGAAATCGCAGAGATAACCAGCACCTCTCTGGGAACCGTCAAATCGCGATTGAACCGAGGCAGAGCAAACCTCAGGGATTTGCTCCTGAAGCACCAGGAACTTTTACCCCTTGAATTTCGTCCTTAAAAGTGCAAGGGCAAAAGAGGAAATATTATGTTTGGCCACAAGAGTAATAACGAGTGCGAAAGGATACGGGAAAAGATTTCGCCATATCTGGACGATCGACTGGAGCCAGTCGAGCGGGATAAGGTGATATATCATGCCGAAAGGTGTAAGGAATGCCGGTATGAAATGGAATCCATGCGCCTCTTGCGAGAGTTGTTGCACCTGGTGCCCGCCGCGGAGGTACCGCGGTCATTCACTCTAGCGGAGGCCCCGGCACGGCGATCCTGGTTCTCCTTTGAGATGCCCGCCATATCATTTGAGAGCTCAATGCGAGTGGCCGCAACGGCTGCCATCGTCTTGTTCGCTCTTATAATATCGCTTGATTTCACCGGTATCATTTCAGAACAGAATACACCACAAGCAGAAGAAATGGTAGGAACCGTAGCGGTGACTCCCGCTCCAGCAGATACTTCGACGCCGGAGCAATCATCCGGTGAAGGCAAATCCATACCTGAGGCGTTACCTCCTGATTCGGATTCGGATTTGGATGTAGGGATAGGCGTATCGGCTGTCCCTGAAACAGTGGACCCCTATGGAGAGAGCGGGGTGTCCTCCCCCGCACCCCGCTCATCAACTCCATCCTGGTTGCTTCCTGTGGAGATAACGATGGGGGCACTGGTCATCCTGTTTGGAAGCACAACCTACCTCCTCTGGCAGAGGAAGCGTATAAACGATTAGTTCCCGCCTTCTAAAGGTGTGTAATTATACTGAATTAAAAGGTAATCTTGTTCTCTGTTTGTTTTCATCAACAAAGGGGGAATTTTTGCTGTGGAAAAGGAAGATCAAAAAAGACATCTCAAAGTAAACCGCAGGTCCCTGGGCACACTCATCGGACTGAGTATTGCCACAATTCTGGGGCTGTTATTCTGGCGCAGAAAAAACTCGTACTAATCGGCCAGGTTGCAAAGCGTCGAGCAAAAAGGCGGGCTTCGAGCCCGCCTTTTTTACCGGGCAAGGAGCCCTTTAAGTTTTTCTGATACATTCTCCAGAGGAACCATCTCCGCTTCCTTTTTATCCCGCATTTTAACTTCCGCACTACCCTGCTTCAGGTTGCGGGGGCTGATAACCACCCTGGCAGGTATTCCCATCAGATCGGCATCATTGAATTTGACACCAGCCGATTCATCCCGATCATCAAACAAGACTTCCAGGCCAGATTGTTCCAGCTCGGCCAGGAGATTCTCTGCTGCTGCCAATACATCCGGCTTGTCCGCATTCAAAACACAGATATAAACCTGATATGGGGCAATCGAAAGGGGCCATATTATGCCTTTCTCGTCGTTATTCTGCTCTATGGCCGCCGCCAGAAGCCTGCCCAGCCCTATTCCATAACACCCCATGACTATCGGCTTCTGGGTTCCATCCCGGTCGAGGTAAACGGCTCCCAGCTTCCCGCTGAACACGGTACCCAGCTTGAAGGCGTGGCCCACCTCGATCCCGCGCCGGGTGATCAGTTCGCCGCCGCATCTGGGACAGCCAAAGCCGGCACCGGCAAGGGCGATATCGGTCAGGATATCGACCTCGAAATCCCGGGGATAATTGGCATTTTTGAAGTGGGCATCCGGCTTGTTGGCCCCCACCACGAAGTTGGCACCCAGGGTTATTGAGTCATCGGCCACAACTTTTATGCCTGAAACGCCAACCGGCGAAGCATAGCCGGCCACAAGCCCGCTTGCTCTTAGTTCTTCCTCGGCAGCCAGCCGAAGCTCGGTGCATTTCAAAGTATTCTTCAGTTTGACCTCGTTGACCTCCAGGTCGCCGCGGATGAGAGCAAAAACGACCCCTCCGTCGGCGGCGTAGAAGACGACCTTGAGAGTCTGACTCGTGGGCACGCCGATGAAATCGGCTACTGCCTCTATCGTCCTGGCCCCCGGGGTAGCCACCTCCTCGAGGGGAAGCGGGCCCTCTCCTTTCCCCATATCCGGCTTGACGAAAGCGGCCCGTTCGTTATTGGCGGCATAATCGCACTTCGAGCAGAGGATAATCTCATCCTCGCCCGATTCGGTAAGCAGCATGAATTCGTGGGAGTCCTTCCCCCCGATGGCGCCGCTGTCGGCTTCGACCATGACCGCCGACAGGCCGCAACGTTCGAAAATTCGGTAATAAGCTTCGATAATCCTTTGATATGTACGGTCCAGGGCTTCGGCATCGGCATCCATGCTGTACATATCTTTCATGTGGAACTCACGCACCCTCAACAGCCCGCCACGGGCACGCGGCTCGTCGCGGAACTTGGCCTGTATCTGGTACGGTATGGCCGGCAGGTCCCGATAGCTTCGGATACTGAAACGGGCAAGGTGAGTGACGATTTCCTCGTGGGTCGGACCCAGACAGAGTTTGCGATCCCTTCGGTCCTTCAAGGTAAAAAGTGTCTCCCCGAAGGCAAGATCCCGGCCCGTCTCCTCCCACAGTTCGAATGGCTGCAACGCCGGCATTAGTATCTCCTGCCCACCGGCAGCATCCATCTCCTCCCTGATAATCCCTTCGATCTTCCTCAGCGCCCTCCATCCCAGCGGCAAGTAGGCATAAATCCCTGCCGCCACCTGATGGATCATCCCCGATTTAAGCAAGAGCTGGTGGCTGATAGTATCGGCTTCCGCCGGGAGTTCCCGCAGAGTCTTACCGAAAAGGCTGGATACTCGCATGAATTCAAAACTCCTTCATTTCACATCCCAAAGTTTAACACGATTGAGTTCGATTCTCCACCCCGAAAATCATGGCTTTGCTAATATCTGTTGCGTATCCGGCTGGCCGGAAGACGAGTTGCGGCGCAGGTAGAACCACGTCGGTACGATCAATATAAGACATTCCACCACCGTATCCCCCACCAGAAGCAGGGCGGCATCGGAGAAGAATCCCTCCGGGAACATCTTCAGCAGATAGCTGGAAGAGGGAAGCTGCCAGAAATCATTGGAGAAGCTGCTTAAGTGAAACCTCAAAAATAAGCTGTCGAAATCGATCAGAGCCCAGATTCCCACAAAAGCCACCAGGGCCAGGGTAACTACACTCCCGCATAATAATCCCTTCATCAACGGTCTCAGGAAAGCCCGTTTCCTCAAGACAAATCCGGCAATAATATACATTATGCTATAGGCAAGTGTAATCCAGAGGATGAGGTAGAAAAACTGAACGATCCCCTTCACATCCTCAAGATGGGTGATTTCGCGGGGAGTGAACAGCTCGATTTGCTCACCTCCTTTGACCACCTGAATTTGAGGGAATTCTCCCGTTCCAGTTAAGTAATCTATCAATTCGCCGGCGGCACGGCTCAGTTCTTCGCTCTCTATGCCGGTCTCTTCGGCCACTTCGTACTTTTCAAATTCATACTCATAGAGATTCCCGGCATTGACCATGAAACCAACGTTCATACTGATAAGGAGGAGGGGCAGGGAAATAACAAATATATAATAAGTGACTATTTTTGTTATTCTTATCGTCATAATAAATATACCTGAAGAGATGGGGAAATCGGGCCTGGAGCAAATCGAAAAATGAAATCAGTTGGAGTAACAGAGAAATCAAACGGCAGGAATAGTTCCCTTTTGAGAATTCTGGCCATTGACAGACATTTCCAGTTGAAGGAGCCTTTTTTTCAATTCCAGCCCGCCGCTGAATCCTCCCAAAACCCCGCGAGCACTCCCGACTACCCGGTGACAGGGTACTATTATCGGCAGCGGATTACAGGAAAGGGCCTTACCCACTGCCTGTCCGCTTCGGGGCCGTCCCAATTGCTCGGCTATCCAGCCATACGAACGGGTTTCACCATATGGAATGGAGCGGGTTACCTCCCAGACCGCTCTCTGGAATGCGGTGCTGGTACGCAAATCCAGTGAATCGGGGAAGCTGATTTCTTCGCCGGCGAAATAGCTTTCTATGCGCGAGGTCAGGTCTCGGAAAGAAGCGGTGCTTGCCGTAGCTTTAGGCAGCAGGTCGGCAATAAGGGTCATCGCTTTATCCGGGGCAGGCTGAGGAAGTGTAAGTTTACATAAGCCATGTTCCGAGGCCACCACGGCCATCCATCCGAGCCGGGTATCGAATACGGTATAATTGTACAGCAAGGGCAATTCCTCCGAATTAATCCTGGTTTTCGCGGGATTGTATCCTCGCCTGAGTTTTGACCGGCAATCCCCACAAGTGAATGAACCCAACTGAAGCGCTCTGGTCAAACACATCCCCTTCATCATAGGTGGCAAGGCTCAGTTCGTAAAGGGAATAATCCGATTTTCGGCCCACGACTACCGCGCTGCCCTTGTTGAGACGTATCCGTACTGTCCCGCTCACGAACTGCTGAGAATTCTTCACATAAGCATCAAGGTCATACCGCAGAGAACTGAACCAGAGTCCATCGTAGATAAGATTGGAATATGCCTGGGTCACGAATTCCTTGAAACGCTGCTGATCGCGGGAGAGAGTAAGGGCTTCCAGCGCCCGATGCGCCTTGAGCAAAACTGTAGCTGCGGGGGCTTCGTATATTTCTCTGGACTTGATCCCTACCAGCCGGTTTTCCAGGTTATCGATTCGTCCCACTCCGTTCTCGCCGGCAATCTGGGCCAGCCGGTCAATCAGGGCAACCCCGTCCATCGCTTTCCCATCGAGGCTGACGGGTATGCCTCTTTCGAATCCAATCTCGACATAGGAAGGCTGTTCCGGCACATCTTTTATAGATTTCGTATAGCCGTAAATATCCTCAGGAGGCTCGACCCAGGGGTCTTCCAGTACGCCGCATTCGATACTTCGCCCGTACAGATTCTCGTCTATTGAATAAGGGCTCTGGGAGGTAACGGGAATTGGAATATTGTGTTTTTCAGCATAGGTAATCTCTTCCTCCCTGGTCAAACCCCATTCCCGGGCCGGCGCGATTATTTTCAGTTCAGGATCGAGAGCATTGATGCTCACATCGAACCGAACCTGGTCATTACCTTTACCGGTGCAACCATGGGCAACTGCCGTTGCCCCTTTCTCGTGGGCTGTATCCACCAGCAGCTTGGCAATCAGGGGACGCGCCAGCGCGGTGGCCAGGGGATATTCCCCTTCATAAAGGGCATTGGCCTGAATCGCGGGGAAGACGAAATCCCTGACGAAGGTTCCCCTGGCATCGATAACCAGAGATTCGATTGCCCCAACATCAAGACCCCTTTGCTGGATCGAGGGATAATTCTTCTCCATCCCGACATCGATGGCCAGGGCGATGACATCATATCCGTATGTTTCGGCTATCCACTGTATGGCTACCGAAGTATCCAGTCCACCACTGTAAGCCAGTACTACTTTCTCTGCCATTTGACATCCTGCTGATTATACCGTTTCATTGTATCATCTGAGAGCGGGTGGCGGCAACTAACTTGACATGAACTGGCGACCGCGAATATGATGACTTCGTATCACCAGTTTGACAATCAGGAGGATACAAATGTTGTATGAGACAATTTTGGTAGAGAAAGAAAAAGGGATATCAGTTTTAACTTTGAATCGGCCTGAGGTGATGAACGCCTGGAATCCGCAAATGGCAGAGGAGACATCTAATGCTCTGGAACAAATGGATTGCGACGACGAAGTCAAGACAGTGATACTGACCGGAGCGGGAAAAGCGTTCTCTTCCGGAGCCGATGTAAGCAGGCTGCGGGAGACTGCCGATGGGACGTTGCCTTTCCTCCAGACAACCGCCGGGGCGGTAATGGCAGGACGAACCAGCCTGTTGACCGCAGTCGAGAAAATCCGCCAAATGGGCAAGCCGGTCATCGCAGCCATGCACGGCGTTGCCGCCGGCGCCGGACTCTCTGTTGCCCTGGCCTGCGATATTAGAATAGCTACCAAGGACAGCCGCTTCACTATGGCCTTCGTAAAAAGGGGGCTGATTCCGGATCTGGGAAGCACATACTTGCTGCCGAGGCTGGTAGGGCCGGGGGTCGCCGCCAGGCTGATACTTACCGGTGAGGTGATTGACGCCCAAGAAGCAGCCAGGATCGGCATGGTCGATGAACTGGCTGCGCCGAATGAGGCATTGCTCCAGGCAAAAGCGCTGGCACAAAAGATTGCCCTAAACCCACCGCTGGCAATCAGAATGGCCAAAAAGGCCCTTTATCGAGGGATGAACGAGCCCGACCTGAGATCCCAGATGGAATACGAGATATTCATTCAGGGCGGACTAATGCGCACGGAAGATTTCCGGGAGGGAGTTGCTTCTTTCTTTGAAAAGCGCGAGCCGGAATTTAAAGGGAAATGAACAGACAAGAAAAACCATATCCCACCAAAGATACTGCGGAAACTCCTTACCGATTTGAGGGAGGAAACTTTTTGCACAAAACTAATAAACTGACTTCAAAGATAAGGAAAGGCATGTGTCCTCTAAGGATCAACATGCCTTTCCCGCTCAATTCATCCAAGGTTGTTACCTGGGCCTTACTTTCGTTGCTTCAGCCTTGATTTTGGATACTTCCTTCGGGGTGAATAACCTCCATCCATTCCGGTCCTTTAGCTCCACGTCATCAATAATTTTCTCTCTGATCCAGCGGAAAAGCGTTCCACGGCTTATTCCTGCCATCTCGCATGCTTCAGAAGTTAGATAATAAGTTTTACCCTTAATTTCCTTCGGCATGTAAACCTCCTTTTATTTTTATCAAGTTTTTAAGGAAATTTATTTTTTGATACCCAATAATATTATACGTGCATAAATGCTCACTTTGCAAGTACTTACGCGGAAATGCCCTCAATAAAGGCTGCTTGCTTATCTTGGTACGTATCACTTTACCTATCGCAACGTAATGTAACACATAGCTAACTATCGTAAGGAATGCAAATGACTGCATTTGCCAGAGGATACAAAGTCAACAGAGGAAAACTTTAACCGTTTTGCAGAGGACTTGCCTTCCGAGGTGTTTTATGTCAAGCATGCAACTCCAGAATATCTCCGTCCTGAACAATATGGTCTTTTTTGACCTTCTGCCCCGGGAACTTGCCCGAGCCCCAGATAAGCGCATATTTCAAATTTCGGCGGAAATCCTTGTGCACCGCCTCCGCCGCATCCTCAAGGGTACTTCCCCTTTTAACCACCATGGGGTCGCTCATATCCGCATTGGTACCGGGTGACTTTGTATATACCCGGATCAATCCAAGTAAGTCGAAGGCCTCTTTTCGCATTTTATCCAGCCCTGAACCCACCGTGGCAGAGACAGCAAGCAGGGGAATTGCACCCCCGTATTGAGATTTCAAAGCAGCGAAATTCTCACCGGAAGGGTCAAGATCGCTCTTGGTGCCAACAATCAGACTTCTCTTGTGAAACAGCACCTCTTCAGAGATATCGGCATAACCTTCCAATCCCATCCTGTATTTCGCTATCTCCCTCAATAATTCACCCACCTCAGCTACTGGATCGACTTCCAGGTCAATAACCAGCATGAGAGCATCAGCAGCCCTTAGAATTGCCGCGAACCAGGGGCGCGCCTCCTGATCAGTAATCGGGGGCATATCAACAAGCTGAATCTGGACGTTTTCATATTTCATCATCCCGGGTTGCGGCATCCGGGTAGTGTAAGGATAATCCCCCACTTCAACATGAGCACTGGTCACCGCGGCCATCAGCCGGGATTTACCCGAATTTGTCAGGCCTACCAGGGCAACTTGCCCGGCCCCCTCTTTGGGGATGTAATATACGCTGCCCTTTTTGGATGTGGCCTGCTGCCTGGAGGCTTCCTTCTGGAGTTTTGCAATCTTGGTACGCAGTTCGGCACGAAGGCCGTCAGTGCCCTTGTGCTTGGGCATGACCCTGAGCATCTCATTGAGAGCCTCAATCTTTTCTTCCGGGGTTTCAGCAGCCCGGAAACGTTTTTCAGCCTCGAAATAAGCGGGGGTCAAATTGGCCGGCATTACCGTTCACCTCTTAAGCAGGTTCATTTTACCAGAGTATCTGACAGCCTAACAATATAAAAAAGGTCCATCCCAATAAAGAACCGGGGTGGACCTTTTCCTGTTAATATATCGGGGAAAAGCTATTTGCCTAAAAGATCTTTGCACTTCTCCTTGAAAGCCGGGAGAACCTTCTTATAATCGCCAACAACTCCGTAATGCGCTATCCCGAAAATGTTGGCTTCGGGGTCCTTGTTGATGGCAATAATGTTCTTGGAACCGG
This sequence comes from Dehalococcoidia bacterium, assembly GCA_046498265.1. Classification (GTDB taxonomy): domain Bacteria; phylum Chloroflexota; class Dehalococcoidia; order SZUA-161; family SpSt-899; genus JBGLNL01. Next base: position 10,872 of record JAWOBB010000045.1, read on the forward strand.
CCATTCCCGACTGGTGCTGACTCGAACCGGAAAGTGCCACGCCGATATAGACGCTCGGGCCTATCATTTTACCGGTGAGCCCGATCTGGAGATTAGCCGGTACCCAGCCCGAATCGCAGGGCGGGCGGCTGGCACCGACCGCGCCGTTGAGCATCTTGGCCAGATCGTACAATTCATCGAATGCCTCGGCAGAGCCCATCCCACGTCCGCCGCAGACCACCACCTCGGCATCCTCCAGCTTGATTCCCTCGGCTTCCTCTTTGACCCTATCAATTACCTTCTGCCGGATTGCGGAAGCATCCAGGCCGGGATCGAAATTGATGGTTTCTCCGGAACGGGAGGTGTCCGGCTCCAGGGGCTCAAAGGCCTTGGCCCTGATGGTGGCCATCTGGGGCTTCGTTTCGCTCACGTAAACCGCCTGGGCATTCCCGCCGTAGACCGGCTTGACTTTCTGCAGTTTGCCGTCCTCAACGGTAAGGTCAACACAATCGAGAACGGTGGCCGTGCCCAGCCTGAAGGCCAGCCGGGGTGAAAGGTCCATGCCGATGGAACTCTGGCCCATGATGATGATCTCCGGGGCAGCTTCGGCATTGAGCTTCTCCAGTGCCCCCACGAATCCATCGTTGGTATAGGTAGCGAACATCTCGTTATCGATTACGTAGACTTTGTCCGCGCCAAAGGAGATGGCTTCATTTGCCACTTTCGAGATTCCACTGCCAATAATCACAGCCGCCAGTTCCTGCCCCAGGCTGTCGGCCAGTTTCCGGCCAATACCAAGAGCCTCGGTGGAAATAGCCGCCAGTTTTCCTTCTACAACTTCTCCAAAAACTAAAACACCTGCCATTTTATTACCTCCTAGAATTAATCTTCGAGCTTCAACCCTAGATTAATTTTACCTCCCTGAGTTTAGCGGCCAGATTGGCACCGGCTTCGTCGGGAGTCTCACCTTCAATAAACTCGCATTTGCCCTCATGGACCGGGACGTAAAGTTTTAACATCTGGCTGCGTGCCTGCGCCGGGGTAACATCCGCAGAAGTCCAGTTGGTAACCTGCTTTTTGGCCGCCGCCATGATCCCTTTAAGGGTGGCGTAGCGCGGCTCACCGATCTCGTTGCTCACGGTGAACAGGGCGGGCAGGGGAACTTCGATCGTTTCATAACCATCGGGGAGTACCCGTTCCACCTTGGCTTTACCGTCGGCCGCTTCCACATTCTGGACAGCGGTCACACTGGGTATGCCCAGAATCTCGGCAATTCCAGAGCCGACCTGACCGGCATCCCAGTCACCTTCCTGCCTGCCACAGAAAACCATGTCGTACTCGCCTATCTTCTTGATTGCCTCGGCCAGGGTGGCGGCGGTAGCATAGGGATCGGAATCAACGAAGGCAGGGTCGGTCAGCTGGTAGCCTTCATCCCCACCCATGGCCAGGCTGTGCTTGATGACTTCCTTCGCCGACTCCCCGCCCATGGAGAGTATCTTCACGGTGCCTCCACTGGCGTCCTTCACCTTCAGTGCGGCCTCTACGGCATTTTCACAGAAAGGGTTGATGACCATTTCCACATCTTTGGACGCCACAGCCCTCTTGGCATCAGGATCGATCTTGAAGGATGCCGCCGGCGTCTCAGGATCAAGCACCTGCTTGACACAGACTATCATGTTCATAATGCAAACCTCCTTTTGTATAAATGACCACATTTAAAAACTTTGGCCTTAAAATGGACCAAAGTGCAAGCAAATACCCTTTTGAATTTAGCATATGGGCAATAGAGTGTCAAGGAAAACGAGTAACGTTATGAAAGTTAGAGTCAATCAGACAAATAACATAAGCATCCGAAATTATCATCACTTGAGTCTTATGTCGTCTTGCCCTACATATCCTTTTTCCCATACCAGATCCCATAAACACCTATCCCTGCGGGAATGGCGGTCACCACAACCGCAGACAGCAGCGCCTCATCCCAGGCACTCAGGTTATTCGCCATAGCAATAATATGAGATACCCAGAAAAGAGCACTCCCGAACAGCAAAAACACCCCTGCGCGGAACCAGTATTTCCTCTTCCTGCTGGCCGGGTGTTTCATTTCTCAATTACTCCCCTTAAGACAGGGGAGGTGGAAAGCCTTAAGTAATCAAAGCCAGGGACAAATATGCCGCCGTGGTATATTCTTCAGAGCATCCCTAGAGATAGGGGAATACATTCCTGCGAACGAACTCGAAATTCCGCTGCACCTTATCGGCGCCGGCAACGATCCCCATGTGCCCGGGGAGCAAATACTCGATTTGAAGCCTGGAAAGCCCTTCTATGCTTTCCTTGAGATGATCCCCGCTCCCGCCGGGGAAGTCCACCCGGCCGGTGTTGCCGGCAAAGACCACGTCCCCGCAGATGGCCGCTTTCTGATCACTGTTGTAAAAGCAAAGGCTGTCGGGGGAATGCCCCGGGCAGTTGATAATCTCAAACTCCAGCTTCCCCGTAGTCAGTTTGTCGCCCATCATCTCATCTTCTTTGATATGAATAGGGGCCATCCCGAAGACCTTGGAGACGCCTACCACGGTCAAATCATAGAACTCTTTCTGCAGGGGATGCATCAGGATTTTGGCGCCCGAGATTTGCTTGAGCTCATCACAGGCCCAGTAATGGTCCAGGTGTAGATGGGTGTTGAGAATGAAGTCGATATCTTCGGGCTCGATGCCGTCGGACTTCAGAGCCTTGAGGAGTTCGGGAAGATAGCGATCGAGTCCGGGGTCGAGTAAGATTATCTCCTCATCTTTGATTACATAGGTATTGCAATCCATCATTCCCGTTTCCGGGAAGTAAAATATATTATCGGTAATTTTCATCTGGTACAACCAGCCTTTTCTACCATATGACTACTTCGTTAATCTTATATTTGTCACGTAACATCCGTGTTATGTCCTCACGAATGTCCGCATCCCTGATGGGTTCAATCTCCGAGATCGGCAGGCCGTTTTCATTGGTTCGGCACTGCCAGCTCCTGAGGTAGCCGGGCACCATGACATACAAATGCGGCGGATACCATCCGGCACAGCATCCCCCCATGGCACTGGCGTTCCCCACAAAATAGATGACCTCCTCGTCCCCCCAGGTGAAAGTGCCCTCCTCAGATTTCCAAACACAACCGGTGGAATATTCGATCTCTTCGTTCAGCGGGAAATGGGCATATTCTTCGAGCATCTGGGCAACCTCCGTTATTGAGCACCTGCTTCCATTATAGCGACAAATGAACAAATGAAACAACTTACAAGCTGACACTATCCCGTCTCCGGGCGTCTGCGAAACGAAGTAATCAATGAACGAAGATTTATTACCGATTAACGGTGAGGCTCACGAGCAGTTAATTGTATCCGAAGAAAAAGCAGGAGCGAATCATTTCAGAGATGCCCGCTCTTTCCGAATCATTTCGATGTGTCCTTTCGTTTCTTTCTCCAGGTTCTGCAAAACGTGCTTCATATCCACCGAGTCGCTTTCAAATACTTCGAAAAACTTCTGTTCGATCATGCTCTCTTCGATATAGAGGGCTTTGTTAAGTGCTTCTTCGAGGGGAATCGCCATATGCTGTGCTTTGTACAGCTCCTGTTCTATATATTCCATAGCCAGTCTCAACGGCTCGATCCTGAAGCGATCCTTATCAAAGTGTAATTTCCCTGTTCCCACCAGGGCAGCCAGATTATTCAGCCAGTCCCTGTGCTGGATTTCCTGAAGCGAAAGTAAATTCCAGAATTCGGCCATATCCGGGTGGGTCAAAGCATAGGTCTGGTAGAGCCGGGAGATCAGTTCCTCGTGTCGGGACATGGTGTCGATTATTTCCTTCATGTTACTCCTTCGGTCGAGCCGCTTTTTTCCTCCGGCTGCGTCGGTATCTCGGCGAGGACACCTGTGAATCGGTCTCTTTTGTCCCATCCCCCGCAGGGGGTGGTGAGGGCAGTTTACTTAGAAGTATATCATCAGGATAAGTGCATTTCAATTTCTCTCCCAGGAATTCTTCGATGGCAGGAAGCTGGAAGGACTCGTCCTCGGTGGCAAAGCTGATAGAGGTGCCGCTGGCCCCTGCCCTGCCGGTACGCCCGATTCGATGTACGTAGTCCTCCGCGTCCATGGGCAAATTGTAATTAATCACGTGGCTGATACCTTCTACATGAATCCCTCTTCCGGCCACATCGGTGGCCACCAGCACCCTGATTTTGCCGGAACGGAAACTTTCCAGCGTCCTGATCCTCTTCTTCTGGTCCACATCACCGGAAAGAATGGCGCAGTTGACACCATACGACTTGAGTTTGTCCCCCAGCTTCCTGGTGGTGTCACGGCGGTTACAGAAAACCACCACCCGTTCCAGATTCTGCCGGTTAATCAGATTGTAGAGGAGCTTGAATCTCTCCCGCGAAGTGACGAGATAGACAATCTGTTCGACGCTATCCACCGCCACCTGCTCGGGCTCGATATCGACGCTTACGGGGTTGTTAGTCCACTGAGATGAAAGACGATTAACTTCCGGGGTAAGCGTGGCTCCGAAAAACATGGTTTGCCTTTTGGCCCTCGGTGGTGTGCTGCGGATTATCTGGCGCATATCGGGGATAAAGCCCATATCCAGCATCTGGTCGGCTTCATCGATGACCATTATTTCCACCCTGTCCAGGTGAACATCTCCCCGTTTTTTGAAATCCAGCAACCTGCCCGGGGTTGCCACCATGATGTCGATGACTTCCTCAACCAGCATCCGCTGCTGTTTCTGGTAATCCATCCCCCCGAAAACGGCGGCCACTTTACATCGAGAATATTTCCCCAGGGCATTGGCATCCTTTTGAACCTGGAGGGCCAGCTCGCGGGTGGGAACCATTATCAGGGCACGGGGTGTACCGAATCGGCGGTTTCCCTCCAGGGGGTTCTTGTGGAAATGAGCCAGAATGGTAATCAAAAAAGCGGCGCTCTTGCCGGTGCCGGTCTGGGCACGCCCCGAAGCATCTAATCCATTGAGAGTATGGGGGAGTATTTCCGCCTGGATGGGAGTACAATACTCGAACCCCAGGTCAAAGATGGCATGCATGATTTCCGCCGGTAAATTGAGATCGTGGAAGCGGGTTTTTCCTTTGGCCGGTTCAACCTTGAACTGCTCGAGGCTCCATTCAGGTTTGGGAGCAGACTTTGCTTTCTCCGTACCGGCAGATGAAGAGGGTTTTCGGTTCGTCCGCTTCGGTCTTCGGCTCGACCTGGCAGGCCGGGTCTCCGCTGGCAGCTGCAGGGGACTTGATTCTGCCTTTGCAGAGTTATCGGAATGTGGGGCAGTCCCTCCCTTTTCCTGCTCCTCTACATTATCGGATAATCTCTCCCGAACAGATTTGATGAATTTGCGCAACATAGCCTTAAATCTATTCTATCATGAAAGGAAACCAAGCGCTTGCCTACGGCTGCTTACGAAATATGCGGCTGCTTCATCAGGCTTGCTCAAGGCAGACGCAACATGTAAAATGGAAAGGGTTATGTGCTTGCGTAGTTGATTGAGCACCAGCGATATTATCACAGGAAACAAAGACAGGAGGGATTTTGAATGAATTTCAAGTTCAGCGCGGACGAAGAAGCTTTTCGCCGGGAAGTCCGGGATTTCATAAAGAACGAGGTGCCCTCTGACTTCATCTGGGCCGATGTTGATACTCAGTACCGGGAGGAAGGCATCGAAGAGATACGCCATGCAGCGGAGGAAATAAGGAAGAAACTGGCCTCCAAAGGGTGGCTGGGAATGTCTTTCCCTAAGGAATACGGGGGCCAGGATAAACCTCTGACATACGACTATATTCTGGCCGAGGAATTGAACTATCACAAGGTTCCGGGACGCGACCTCTACGGTGTCTCTATCATCGGGCCTACCATTATCCGGCTGGGGACCGAGGACCAAAAGAAGAAATACTTAAGCGAAATAACCCGCGGAGAAGCAGTCTGGTCGGAAGGAATGAGCGAAGCGGATGCGGGGTCGGACCTGGCTTCATTGAAAACCAAGGCTGTCCTTGATGGAGACGAATGGGTTATCAACGGGGAAAAAATATGGTCGAGTGGTGCTCACGTTGCCGACCGTTATCTCCTGTTCGTCAGGACAGACCCCGAAGCTGCCCCTCACAAAGGTATCAGTTGCCTGCTTGTAGACCTGCGCAATACCCCCGGTATCACCATGAAAACCGACCAGCATATGGACGGCCTGTGGGCGTTCAATATCGTCTGGCTTGAAGATGCCCGCGTGCCCAAAGATGCGGTACTTGGCGATGTAAATAACGGGTTCAAAGTCATCCTGGAGACATTGAATTTCGAAAGGCCTTTCAGCGGCCTCTGTATAGCGTATGCTAAACGGGTACTTGATGACCTCATTGAGTATTGCAAACAAACCAAGCGGAACGGCAAGCCGCTCAGCGAAGACCAGGTAATCAGGCGCAAACTGGCTGATTGTGCCACCCAGCTCGAAGTAGGACGGATGATGGCCTATCATGTAGTCTGGATGCAGGGTCAGGGGCTGCCCACACCGAAAGAAAGCAACATGATCAAGCTGTACGGCATTGAATCAACCAAGAGAGTTTACGACACCACCATGCAGATTCTGGGCCCTTATTCTCAGCTCACAGAAAACTCCAAATGGGTCCCGCTGAAGGGAGAGATCAATTACCTGTACATGCGAGCTATAGGTCTCATGAGTGCCGGCGGCAGCCTGGAGATCATGAGAAACACTATAGCCGGGGCAGGACTTCGCATGCCCAAGGGCTAAAAATTAAAACCGGTAAATGAATCAAGGAGGAAAATAATATGGATTTTCAATTCTCTGAAGAACAGACCATGCTTCGCAACTTTGCCCGGAGCTTTATGGAGGACAACATCACCTCGGAGCATGTCCGAGAGATGGAAACGGATGAGAAAGGCTATTCGCCTGACTACTGGAAGCAGATGGCCGAACTCGGCTGGATGGGGCTGGTTTTCCCTGAAGAATACGGGGGCCAGGGCATGGGGTTCTTCGAACTGGCTATCCTCTTTGAAGAGATGGGGCGCGCCTGTTGCCCCGGACCGTTCTTCTCTACTACCCTGTGCGGGATGGCCATACTGGATGCCGGTTCCGAAGAGCAGAAAAAGGAATTTCTACCCCAAATAGCCGAGGGGAAAATGATCATGTCACCGGCCCTCCTGGAGACTGAGGGCACTTATACTCAGGACGGGATTACTTTGAAGGCAACTGCGGAGGGTGATGATTATGTCTTAAGCGGTACCAAGCTCTTCGTCAATGATGCCAACTCAGCGGACTACTTCCTCGTGGCCGGGCGAGCGAATGAGGGCATTACCATGTTTATCGTCGACGCCAGGAGTGCCGGCATCAAAGTAACCATGCTCAGCACCATCGCTTCGGACAGACAGGCCGAGGTCGTTTTCGATAACGTCAAAGTACCGAAGTCCAACGTTCTCGGAGAGGTCAGCAAGGGCTGGGATATAATGCAGAAAGTCATTCAGCGAGGCGCAATCGGCAAATGCGCTGAAATCATCGGTGCAGCTCAGAAGGTGCTCGAGATGACCATAGATTATTCGAAGGAACGCGTACAATTCGGTAAGCCTATCGGCAGCTTCCAGGCTGTCCAGCACCACGGGGCTAACATGGCCACTGGCGTCGATGGTTCCAAATTCATCACTTACGAAGCCGCCTGGCTGCTGGGTGACGGCGAACAGTGCGCCAAGGAAATTTCCATGGCCAAGTCATGGTGCAGCGATACCTATCAGCAGATTCTTACCACTGCTCACCAGGTCCACGGTGCCATCGGGTTCACCATGGACCACGACCTGCAGCTTTATTTCCGCCGTGGCAAGGCCGCCGAGCTGGCCTTTGGCGATGCAGACTATCACCGAGAATTGATAGCCTGTGAGATGGGTATTTAAAAGTCAAATTATGATAATCAAAAACGGCTCTCCGACTGGAGAGCCGTTTTCTTTAGTTAGACTCATTCTTCCGATTCCAATCCCTCTTCCAGTTGCCTTGATTCAACCGGGCCTAATTCCAGCAGTTCTACCTCCGGCAGAGATGCTCCGATAATACCGCGCATCGCCCCGTACATTTGAGAGGTATTGGTGGTGATGCGCTGGATCTGCTTCTCGCGCTCCTTCCAGATTTTGGCCATGGCCCGCTTCTCCTTCTCCAGTTGCATCTGCATTCCGGAGAAGGTTTCCACAATCGCCTCAATGCGCTGGCGAAATTCCGAGCCGGAAAGATACTCATAGAGCATATCCATCTTTTCTCCCTTCCCTACCGCACCCTGCCTGGCAAAAGCCACTTCCATCAACTGCTGACGCAGGGCGGTCCCGACTGCCATGGCCAGGCTGAATTTGGTTACCCAGACACCCTCGACCAGCCCGAATTTATTCACTCCCTTAGGCATGACTTCGCTGACAATTACAGCTATATCCGCCCCGATCTCCCGCTGGTCGTCCTTCAATTTCTGCAGCCAGGCATCGCTCCAGTTCTTGGTTCGCTTCGCCTCCCAGAGAATCACGCCACTTGGTGCATGTGAGGAATCGTATACGGTATGAATAACGTCCGCTCCGCGTATTCCCTTGGGGACTTCCTTAATCTCGTCGAACGGGAAAGTCGATTTCAGGATTTCCTCGAGGTCCAGTTCCAGCACCTCTCCCTGCAACTGCATCGAACCCTGCGAGGCTTTACGCTGGGCTTCTTCAAGGGACTTCTGCAAATCCCTGTTTTGCTTTTCCAGTTCGGCAAACTTAAAACGATTTTCTTCGGCAGCCTGGGCCAGGGCTTCCTGCTTGATCTTTTCCCTCTCGGCATCGAGCTTGCGGGCCACCTCCAGCTCAAGGGCCTTTTTACTCTCCTCAAGTTCCCGCTGCTGTTTCCTCAACTCCAGTTCCATCTTCTGGGCTTCATCGATTTTCTTGTTCTTTTCATCCAGTTGATTCTTAAGATCGCTTAATTCAACTCCGAGTTTTTCGCCGGCCTTCTTTTCCGCTTCCGCCAGCAGCTTGTTTTTTTCTTCTTTGAACACCTCGTTCAGTCTCTGTTTTTCAGCAATCACCTCAGCTTCCGATTCGGACTTCAACTGATTGCGAATCTGACGGGTGAGGGCTTCCGATATGGGGATTTCGAAACCGCAATTGGGGCATTTTATTATCTCTTCGGCCATATTCAGCCTCCATGCTTAAAAGAGTCACCTCGTTCAGTGGGTAAAACTCATCGTCTCGCCTTCGATTGGCGGGCGTACCTCGATCCCTGTCCCCCGAAGATTTTCCGCAAAGTAGGCAGGGTCCTCGGTGTGAATAGGAATCAGAATCTTGGGGTTGATTTGGCGGATGAGATCAAGCAGGTCCTCCCCGCAGGCATGCCCGGAGGAATGGTATCCCTTTTCCTCCTCCGGTATTTCCCAGTTCAGCTTTTCCCGCGGCAGACCGATTCCCTTAATCTTGAAATGGTCGAGCCAGTTGGCCAGGCGGCGCATGTCCATAGCGCCCTCCTCATCAAACACCTCGCTGGAAGAGTAAATGTAGGTTCCGCCCCGGGGCGCGATGTCAATAAGGTCGCTGGCATCCCAGTAGCTGAAGCAAAGTATGATACCCCGCGGATTTTCACACACCTCAGAGGGAGAGATAATCCTGTCACTGTAATACCGATGTATTTCAGCTTCCCAGGAAGAGAGCCTGGACTTGAATTTTTTGTAGATGAGGATTTCGGGAAGATCCTCGATAGCCGGAACCTTATCCGAAACCAGGTGCATGGCATCGAGCAGATAGGCATCCCTGCCCATGATAACAAGCTTGCGGTTAGTCTGGCAGGCGATATTGTAAAAAGCAGCCAGCCGCTCCACATTGCGAGCCCCAAAATCAGCGATTACCAGCCCCTCCGCCCCGCTGACAGCCCGCAGACAATTATTGAAAGCCTCCTCTTCGCTGGCTCCCCTTTTCTCTCTCAGGCGAGTACCCTCACACAGGAGAATGTGCGGACGCAGACGATGCATTTCTTCTGCAAACCTCTCAGATTGCCTGCTGGCTCCTCCATGGAACCTGAGATCTCCGGTATAGCCTACCCACCCGGCGGAAGTCTCCACCGCAAACGCCGTCGCCCCCGGTATGGAGTGATCTACCGAGAAGTATTTCATGGGAAGCTTGCCCACCCTTTCGGGTGCGCAGAGATATGGTTCGCTGCTCAGCGGCTTCTTTCGCCGGGGGGACGAATACCAGAAATCCTGGGCCTCATCGCTGAGCGCCTGGCGGTCGATGAAAGCGAAGGGCCGCGGCTTGTAGGTTCCCGCCGAACGTAAATATCCCCCCTTGGTCCCCTTGGGCAAAGAATAACAGACCTCTTTCTCGAAATTGGGAGGCACGCTGTCCTGCATTGCCTTGGAAACAAAGGCAGTCATGACGGTGGTATAGATGGGAATATCGTCGCGCAGAAACGATATGTATCCGCTGTGATCTATATGTGCATGGGTAAGCAGGACGCCGTCGACACTCAATTCGCGATACAAGGGGGAGGAGGCGAATTTCTTCCACAGGTTCTTTTTAATCAGGTCTTCCCGAAGCACGCCCTTAAGCGGAGGAAGCAGGCCCGTTTCCAGCAAATCCAGAAGGCCGGCACCGGGCCGGGGGGCCACGAATTCCTCAAAATACCTCTCGCGTTTTTTGAAAGGGAAGCCGAAGTCAAAAAAGAAACGGGTGTTACCATCCTCAAGCAGGACCTTGTTCCCGCCAATCTCATTCACCCCCCCATAGCAGGTTATAGACAGCATATATTTAAATCACCACCCCCGTTATTGTCATCTCACCGTCGTTGGTAAGGATATCTTTTAATTCTACGGGGAGACCTTCTTCAAGATCAATATGCAAATCATCGAGGCTCATGTGAGTGTGAGATTTGTTAAACCTGTCCCTGATTTTATCTTCGATAAATCCGACGATGGGGAGCTGGCCTACTTCAAGCTCTTCCAACTGCAAACTGACACCCTCTTCATCAACCACTGCCTCAAGTTTCGCCCAGGCTTTTACTGTAACATCATACATTTCGATATCGACAACTGCCTTAATATCATCCTCACCGATATTTACCAGGGTATCAACAACCATCTCTTCAGAAAACTCATCCGAAGCCTCAGCCATCGCTTCCTGCATCATTTTCAGCAGCATGATACTGACCTCTTCTTCAGTAAGCGTGATGGTTACTTCTTCCCCCGATTGTCCGGCGGCATGGGCCGTCTTAATCTCTTCTTCAAGAACCTGAAGTTTGCGATTATAACTCTGTTCGGCCTCGATATCTGCCTCAACAGGCCTCATATCATCTTCCATCTCTGGAGAACGGGTAAGTAAATAACCGACAACCCCACCGATGACGGCTGCCAGCAATATCAAAAGCCCCATAATAATAAGGGCCTTTCTAGTGAAATTCACAACTTTCATGATATCAGAATTGCCTCACTTTACCATCCTTGCCCCACACCCGGACCGCCTGTTTGAAATCAAGGGTTATGCAAAATACCTTGAATTACTGTTATTATCAGGTAGTAGTACCAGCCTGCCCCTTTCCAGGCAAACGGGATATTTCCCTCGAGGACAATTCCCTCACCTCTCCTTCCTTTAATCTCCCCAGCCGCAAATGTCCCAGGCGGACCCTTTGCAAAGCCATAACCCGGTACCCCAGTGCTTCGAACATGCGGCGTACCTGCCGGTTCCTGCCCTCGTGGATGGTGATACTGTAATTAAAAGGGGCTCTGTTCCTTACCCGACTCACTTTGGCCGGCCAGGTGAGCCCATCGGAGAGCCTGATGCCTTTCTGAAGTTTCCGTCTCTGGTGCGGGGTAAGCGAACCGTCGATGGCCACCAGGTATTCCTTCTCGTGTTCAAAGCCGGGGTGGGTCAGTTTATGGGTTAGTTCACCATCGTTGGTCAGGAGCAGAAGGCCGGTACTGTCTTTATCCAGCCGCCCTACAGGGTAGAGGCGAAAAGCCTTGAATTTTTCAGGAATCAGATCCGGCACGCTGCGGCGCCCCTTTTCATCGCTGGTGGTGGTAATCACCCCGGCCGGCTTGTTGAGCATGAGGTAGATGGGTCGGGATTCGGCAGGCAACACCTCCTGCCCATCGAAAGTAACGGAGTCGATGTCCGGGTTTACGGGATACTTGAAGTCCTCTGCCGTTATGCCGTTAACCTCAACCCTTCCCTGCCTGATGGCATCGGCCATCCCTCTCCTGGCGCCGAATCCGGATTCGATGAGGAATTTGAGTAAAGTGACAGCCTCAGACACGTCCCGATTTTACGGTGCGCCCAGACGGAAGTCAAACTTGAGAGTGATAACCAGCGGATATTTTCGATGTCAAAGACAATCTTCTGATCAGGTAAAGTGAAATCTGTGTCAAGGGAATATAAAGGCACCGCTGCGGCAAACAAGATAACGACAAATATATATCAGGTCAAACAAAAAACGCGATGCCAATTGAAACTTATAAAACTCACGAATGGGGGGAGGAAGCTTCTCCTAAAAGCGAATCCTCTGCCCAAATTTCCATTGCCAATATGTTCTCTGCCCGATTAATCCCGCGTCTATTCTCCCTTCCCTTTAGAGACGTTTGCCTTGGCCTTATTGGCCCTGTTCCTCAACGCCTCAAGCCTTGATTGTAAATCCCCAGACTTTTGCTCTTGGACCGGCGCTGCCTGCTCCTCGTCCTTGATCTCCGGCTCAGGCTCATCCTCAATATCTGTTATTTCTTCAGATTTTACCTCATCCAGCGTCTCTTCTTCCTGCTCCACCTCTTCAGCTGCAAATTCGGCCTCGCCCTCAATCTCCGTTACTTGTACTTCCTCGCTGCTATCTTCCACAAATTCCTGAGATTCACTTTCATCATCTTCCCCCATATCATCCATCGCAGATTCGACTTCCCTTATTTCCCCACTTTCCTCCTCCGATTCATCACTGGCCATTGAGGCAACTTCTTCATCTTCGAATTCATAGTCAGGCTGCTCTTCGATTGATAACTGTGGCGGCTCAAGCTGGAACTTTTCAACAGCCTGGTTCATATTTCTTTCAAAGGCTTCCGTTCTGGCACGAACGATCTCATTGATGGCTTCCATCTGGATATCCAGCGCCCTCTGTCTTGCCTGATCAAGTATTTCGGAGCTTTTCTCACTTATTTCCGCCTCCGCTTCCTGTGAGGCATTATTGACCATCGAACCAGCCTCTTCGTTGAGATCGCTTATAAGGTTGGAAATTTCCATTTGTGACTCCGCTCTGATCCTGGAAACTTCCTCTCTGGCTTCTCTTATAATGCTTTTGGCACGGCTCCTGGCTTCCTGACTTATCTCCTCAGCCCGACTCCGGCCCTCTTCCTCTAACCTCTCAGCTTCCGCCCGGGCCTGGCCGGTAATCTGTTCAGCTTCTTCCTGCGCTTTCGCCTGAGCTTCCTGCAGCGCACTCTCCGTCACCTCTTCGGCTTCCTGCCTGGCCTGTTCCTTCACCTTCTCGGCTTCCGATTGTGCCTCGCTGCTTATCTGCGAGGCTTCCTGATGGGCCTCCGAGGTGATGCTCTCGGCGCGGGATTCCGCCTCCTGCTTTATCTGCTCAGCCTGGCTGCGCGCCTCTTCCTGTACCCTTTCGGCCTGGGCGCGGGCCTGGCCGGTAATCTGTTCAGCTTCTTCCTGCGCTTTCGCTTGAGCTTCATTGACGGCGCTTTCGATCATCTCTTCGGCTTCCCGCCTGGCCTGTTCCTTCACCTTCTCGGCTTCCGATTGCGCCTCGCTGCTTATCTGCGAGGCTTCCTGGCGAGCTTCAGCGGTCATGCTCTCGACATGGGTCTCGGCTTCCTGTCTGATTTCCTCGGCCTTGTTGCGGGCCTGATCCTGCAGCCAGGCAGCCTGGGCTCTGGCTTCATTGGTTATCTGAGTGGCCTGCTGATGGGCCTGGTTCTCGCTCTCCGTCCGGGCCCCCTGCAGTATCTCCTCCGCCTGCTGTTGAGCCTCTTCCTTTACCCTCTCCGCCTCGGCTTTGGCTTCATCCCTCAGTTTCTCCGCCTCCGCCTGAGCGTTGCTGGTTATCTGCCCCGCCTGCTGATGGGCCTGGTTCTCAACTTCCTGTCGCGCATTATCGACAATCTCCTGCGCCTGCTTGCGGGCCTCCTCCAGAAGTTTTTGTGATTCCGCCTCTGCTTCCTGACGAATCTGAATGCATTCGCTCTCGATTTCCTCAGCTTTTTTGCGAGCATCATCAATCAGTTGCCCGGCCTCAGCTTCCGCCTTCTGTTTGACCTGCGAAATATCTTCCTCGCTTTTCGGAGGTTTTACATCATGAGAAGTTCCAACTCCTGGCTCCGCAAAGTTGGCCAATTCATCAGGCGGGGCCTTCTTCGGCGTCTCGGGAACTTCCTTCGGCGGCGCCATCCCTGCTCCCGGTCCTGACAAGTCACTCAGTTCATCAGGCGGGGCCTTCTTCGGCGTCTCGGGAACTTCCTTCGGCGGCGCCATCCCTGCTCCCGGTCCCGACAAGTCACTCAGTTCATCGGGCGGGGCCTTCTTCGGCGTCTCGGGAACTTCCTTCTTGGGCTGAGCAGGAGATGGAGGCGGTTTCGTCACTAATGAGTCTTCCGGTTCAGGGCCAAGTTCCTCCGCATATACAATCCCTCGGAAAGATGCTGACTCGGGAGGTTTACTCTCCCTGGCTGCATCCTTTTGTGGCCGAGGAGCAGGTTTTGGCTTAACCTCTTCCAGAGAGTCCTCAATTTTTTTCTCAGCAGAGGGCTTTGGTGAAGAAGGCTTCTTTTTAAAATCAAAGTCCTCTGCTAACTCAGAGAACTCCTTCATTTCTTTTTTAGCCATAGCGCTCCCTCTCTTTAACCAATATCCTTAACGGGATAAAAGGCTTTTCACCTCTAAATAAAGTTATCCGTTACAACATAAAAAGTTGTTATCTTTAACCATCAAAGTTTGAACTCGGAAGAACTCTCAAACTGAGATGTCCCGACATAAAGTATACGTGCTTGCTGATTAACATCCGCTATCCAGTTACGTTCGTAAACACGTATTATAAAGTACATCACATATAGTTGTCAAATTTTCATAACCTCAGGACGTAACTGGAGCCTGTGAAAATGGTTTAAGGACAAGGTAAACACAAAATTCCCCCGGGACCCGTTATATTTCCATACCTTCGTATGCCAGGCTTATTTGAGCATTCAACTCCCCAGCCAGCCGCTGTATTTGCTCATTGATCTCACTTTCGACTTCAGGATTCATATGGGTAACAATCACTTTCGGAAGGTAGCCCCTGATCTGGCGAAAACTGATTAATTCCTCCTTCAGCAGAGATGGATACAGGTGTCCGGCTTCAGAAGCAATATCTACTGACTTGTTGGAAAGGGCCGTTTCAATAATCATGAGTTGGGGAGCAATGTACTCCCAGCAGGGAGCCAAACCAGGGCCGGTATCCCCGCTAAAAAAAACCCTTTCGCCCTCCCTGCCAGTGATTTGAAACCCAACGGTGGGGACAGCATGCTGCATCGGAACGGGCAAAACTTCATAAGGACCAATTGCTACGCTTGTGTAAGGTTTCACAGTATTCAATCTCAGCGCAGGTTTTTGGGGAGAGGGCCACACAGTAAAATCGGGGTACACGACGTCGTTTATCATATTGGTGGTGAGGACATCCAGTGTAGTTTGGATGGCATGAACATTAATGGTACGGTGCTGATTTTTGAGAGCGATCGCCGGCGTATAGGATTTTTTTGGGGAACAACTGTATTTCCGTTTATTAAGAATAAGATAGATGATGTGTATCCATCCAGGAATGTACTGATAATGGCATTAATGCCTATGGGATTAGATGTAGGATTAAAATGGTTTATTCACATTGATTCCGGTTTACTGATTCATTCTTTTACCGGATTTATATTCAGTGCTGTTTTTTCTTTTTATGCCATCCCAGGAATAATGGAATTATCAGATATATTAATTAAAAAAGGAGAGATGAGTTATGGAAAACAAACCCAGTAAACTTGTTCCCGCTTTAATCGGTGGTGGTGTTATGGCAGTTCTTGGTTCTTTTCCGATTATCAGTATCGGGAATTGCCTCTGCTGTATGTGGGTGCTTTTTGGTGGAGGTCTGGCAGCCTATCTGTACAGCAAAGAGCTGCCTCCGGGAGAGATGTTAGCTTCCGGTGATGGAGCCCTGGTTGGCCTGATTGCTGGATTATTCGGTGCTTTATTCACCACTCTTTTGTCTTCTCTGTTTATACTCATTGGTTTCAGATTTTCCCCGGAAGTATTGAGTGAATTTATGAAAAGCAGCCGTGATATGCCGCCGGAAGTTCGAGATTTTATAGAAAACTGGACAACCGGAGGAGGGTTAGGATCTTTTATGGTGGTAGTGAATTTATTTA
>JAWOBB010000035.1:0-4331 GCA_046498265.1 Dehalococcoidia bacterium
CTATCGAGGTGTATTTACCAGCGTGAAAGAATTACAGGTTGAGTTGCGTCGGTATATCAAAGCGCATAATGCTGAATCTGCAAAACCCTTTGTCTGGACTAAAAACGCTCAAACCATAATAGATGCCGTTGATAGACTAAAGAAGAAAAAGGTGGTTTACTCTACGAATTAATCAAACGGGACACTAGGCACCCACTCGGGATAATCAAATTCGTAGAGGAATCGGAGAATATTGACATAGTTCAAAAGCAGGTTCGCGCTGAGGTTAAGCAGAATCTTCAATTTAGCAAAACCCATCAATGGGAACTATGGGGTGCAAAAGAATCCGCAGACATGGGCAGTGAAGCTGTCGATCTCTCGATGGTAAAAGAATATTGGTTAGGCAAGCTGTCTAATGAACCAAAGCGGATTGGTGTAGAGCAGATGGCAGACATGATAGAGGAAACTGGATGGTTCATTTCAAATTTCCAAGATGCTCTTGCAGAACTAATTCAAGAAGGCAAGGTGCGGAACTTGGATGCATTGAGAATTCGCCGAAAGAATATGGTAAACTTTAGTAAAAATGGAAACGTAGGAGAACTTCTTCAGAGATCAGATTGAAATGAGCACGCAAACATCTATTGAATGGACAGAGTTATCGTGGAATCCGACAACAGGTTGCACAAAGGTGTCGCCCGGCTGTGCCAATTGCTATGCTGAAAGCATGTGTCGTCGGCTTCAAGGCATTGGCGTACGAGGTTATGAAAACGGGTTTAATCTTACGCTCCAGCCTAATAGGCTTAACGAACCTCTTTTGCGACATAAACCAAGTATGTACTTCGTCAACTCAATGAGCGATCTTTTCCACGAAGACGTGCCCACTATATACATTGAACAGGTTTTGTCTACCATAGAAAGAGCTCATTGGCACACTTTCCAAATACTTACCAAACGCGCTGAACGAATGGCTGAATTTTTTTCAACTCACAACGTTCCCTCCAACCTTTGGCTAGGTGTCACAGCAGAGAACAAGCAACATGGTCTCCCCAGAATTGACCAACTGCGTTCTATTGAGTGTTCGGTTAGATTTGTATCTATGGAGCCGCTTCTGGAAGACATGGGCGAATTTGATCTTTCCCATATCAATTGGGTGATTGTTGGTGGTGAATCAGGAACAAAGGCTCGCCCAATGAAATCAGATTGGGTTATCAATATAAAACAGGCCTGTGAAAAATGCGGTGTCGAGTTTTTCTTCAAACAATGGGGAAGCTGGGGGCCCGATGGCATTAAGCGTTCAAAAAAAGCTAATGGTAGGCTTTTCTTAGGTCAAATCTGGGATAACTCACCTCAAGCCTCACCTAACTTTGCCTCGGTCTAGTATTCAAAAAAAGGGCGCGGGCACCCGCGCCCCCTTCTGAATTCTCGCTCCTGTCTCCTGAATTCTTTTTAAAACCCCAGCGCCTCCTCCAGGGCCTTCAACTGGTTCCCCGTCGTGCCCATCTGGAGATCGAAGGCCTTCTGGTGGCGGAAATAATAGGGAAGCTCATGATTCATATCAACCCCCACACCGGCATGGATCCCCTGCGCCCCGAAGGAAATCCGCTGGGTGGCGATATTGGCAAACGCCTTGGCCACCGCCAGTTCTTTCTCAGCCGGCATCCCTTCGCTCAGCCGCCAGATAGCCCGGTAGGTGGTCCAGCGGGCCCCGTTGCAATCGATAAACATGTCGGCCATGCGATGCTGCACCGCCTGGAAGGTGCCAATGGGACGCTCGAACTGAACCCTGGTGCGGGCGTATTCTGCCGTGATCTCCATTTCGTACTGTGCCCCGCCGATCATTTCAGCACACTGGATGGCAGTGGCCCTGTTGATGGCCGATTCGACTATCTCAAGTCCCTTGTTTACCGTACCCAGGACATCGCTCGAGGAAACCGTCACCCCTTCCAGCGCCATTTCGGACTGCTTGTCGGCAGCAATTGTTTTCAGAGGAGTCAGGGAAATGCCGGGGGAGGAGGCATCGACGATGAAAACGGTGAGCCCCTTCTCGTCTCCCGGCGAGCCATCCGTCCGGGCAACAACGAGGATGTAATCGGCCACCGAAGCATAAGGCACAAACAGCTTCGTTCCACTGAGTGTGAACTTGTCACCTTCGGCAGAGGCCTTTGCGGAGACGTACTTCGGGTCGGAATCCACCTCGGGCTCGAAGATGGCCATCGTCAGGATGGTTTTCCCCGCGGCAACGCCGGGCAAAAATGATTTCTTCTGTTCCTCGCTCCCGTGCTCCAGAATGGGATAGGCTCCCAGCATCAGCGTGCAGAAGAGGGGTCCGGGCATGGCGGCCCGCCCGAACTCCTCGAAAAGCACGGCCAGGTCGAGCAGGCTCATACCGGCCCCCTCGTACTCTTCGGGAATGGCAACCCCCATCCAGCCCAGTTCGGCCATCTTATTCCAGATTTGGGGAGAATGCCCGGTTTCACTTTCCTCAATTTCCTTTATCACCGATTTGGGGCATTCCGTGCTAAGAAAATCCCTTGCTGAGTTTTTTAGCAATTGCTGTTCTTCACTGAGTGAGAAGTCCATAAATCACCTGCCCGTTTAAATTTCCAATTTTACAAATCTCAATTTCCAAACGTTTGGAAATTGGTGCTTGTAATTTGTTATTTCCCCAATGCTTATGCTTTCCTCAAAATCAGCCCATCCGCCGGGCCGCCGGCGCCGCTGGCAACCAGGACCGTATCGGCATCGGTCACCTGATTGGTCGATGTGCCACGAATCTGCCGCACCGCCTCAACGAGGCGAGTGGTAACGAATCTGCCCTGCCCGATTGCGCCGCCATCGGGGTTGAGGGGCAACCGGCCGCCTACACGGATTCGTTCCCCGCCCTCGATAAAAGCCGGGCCTTCGCCTTGTGAGCAGAAGCCAAGCGCCTCCAGCTGCATCGGAACATAAGGCGTAAAGAAATCATCCAGCATGGCAACCTGAATTTCTTCAGGCCCGACTCCGGCGCCGCCGAAGAGCCTTCCCGCCATGTTCTCCATCTCCGGCAAACCGGTGATTTTATCGCGGGTATAACTGGTGTAGAGCTGCCCCTCAGGGGCCATTCCCGATGCCGCGGACATGATGATGGCAGGCTTCTGCTTCAGGTCTCTTGCCCTTTCAGGGGTGGTGATAACGATGGCGATGGAACCGTCCACTTTGGGTGCGCAATCCAGCTCACGTATCGGATCGGCAATCAGTTTTGATTGCATATAGTCATCGATGCCAATCGGCTTATCGTAAAAGATCGCATTCGGATTCCTGGCCGCATTCTCGCTGGCTGTCACCGGTACCCATCCAAGCTGCTCCGGCTTAATGCCGCTTTCGTGGATATACCGCCTATACATCATGCCCACATAGCCGGGTTCGCCGATCAACCCGAAAGGCGAGTAGAAATCGTATCGAACCATGTCCAGCGAATCGTCGCGGAACTCCCGGGCGACCAGAAAATCGGAGATGCACTTATCCGGGCCGGAAGCACGGTGGGCGGTCTGGTAGTAAATGCAGTAATTGCACAATCCCCCGGCCACGGCGTGAACCGCGTTCATCATGGCGCTGGTACCCCAGTGGTTTTCGCTGTGATAGAGAATGTTATCGATCCCGAGACCTTTCATCGTATATGTCGGATCAGGGCCGTCATCGACGCTTTTGACCATCCCGTCGATATCATCGATGTTCACGCCGGCTTCCTCGGCAGCCAGCTTGATGGCCTGGCAGGCCGTATACCATTCCGTCCGGCCGATATCGGTGGAAAAATCCACCACACCGATGCCGACGATGGCCGCTCGATCCTTGATGCTCTCAATCGCCACTTACGTACCCCTCTTCTTGAACCGGAAGACGCTCTGGCCGTCCGGCAGGTCTTCGAACATCACTTCCACCGGCAATCCGATTTCCAGCTCGTCCGGTTCGATCCCGTGGGTGTTGGCACAGATTCTCACACCTTCTTCCATCTCTACCAGCACGACAGCATACGGCAGTTCATAGGCAGGGTAGGCCATCTTGGGGGATGTGAACATGATGAACGAATAGACAATTCCCCTGCCGGTCGATTCCTTCCATTCCAGGGTATCCTGCGAGCGGCACCCCGGGCACATCGGTCGCGGCGGGTGAATGAACCGGTCGCACCTGGTACAGTGCTGTATAACCAGTTTATGGTTTTTGATCGCATCGAAATATCCCTGGTTATCCAGGTCGATATAAGGGCGCATGACAGGAATGCCTTCTATCAACTTGACCATATATCTAACCCCTCAGGGAATCTCTAACCGACTCCCTGTATCCCCCCGAACCCAGGGGAAAATGGAAGCTGGGGG
>JAWOBB010000037.1:0-19287 GCA_046498265.1 Dehalococcoidia bacterium
GTTAGATGCTTTTTCAGGCCCGGGGTATTTCTACAATTACCGTTGTCCCTTTGTTCACTTCCGATTCCATTGTAAGAGTGCCACCTAACAATCTGGCCCTCTCCTGCATTCCAATTAATCCAAGCCGGGAATCATCGGGATACTCATCACCAACTTTACTATCCAACTGAAAACCCTGGCCGTTATCGCTGATGCTCATGGTCGTTTTTTGAGGCATGAAATCAATTTTGACCGTGGCTTCATCTGCCCGGGAATGCTTGCGGACATTGTTCAATGCTTCCTGTACGATACGGTACAGCAGAACCTCCGTATCGGGGGAAAATCGTCGATTTTCCCCCGATATCTCAAGAGCAGCCTCCACCCCGGATTTCACCCTCAGGTTGTCGACCAGCCACTGCAGGGCCTCTGTCAATCCCAGCGTCTCCAGCATCGGGGGGCGCAAATCCTGGGTAAGATAACGCAATCTCTCCAGTGCCCCGTCGATGTTGTTGCGAAGCTCTTCCAGTCGACTGAGGGAGCCCGGCGAAGAAAAAGCCTGCATATTCATTAATGAATCGACTGCCATTCCTATGCCGGCCAGGTCCTGAATCGTTTCATCATGCAATTCACGGGCGATGCGTTTGCGTTCGTTCTCCTGGGCCCGGGTAACCTGTAGGGCATAAGCATGCATGGCGTCTCTGGCTTTTTTCTCGTCCGTAATATCCCGTATTGTGGCCAGAACAAAACTGTTTTGATCTTCATCGGTCATCAGGCTGGTCCTGGCCTCAGCAATCCTCTCGGAACCGTCCCGGCGGATTACGGTTATTTCATAACGCTCGCTGCTGTCCTTGCCTCCTTTGCCAAGCAAATCGCCCTGCTTTTGCATGACCATCTCGAAACTCGATGAATTAAGGAAATGCGAGATGTTCATTTTCTTCAGTTCGTCGATCCCGTATCCGGTCAGGTCCGCCAGTGCCCTGTTAGCCATGATAATATTGCCTTCAATATCCCGGACAATGATGCTGTCGCTGGTGTTGTCGAAAAGGGCCCGGTAACGGGCCTCACTCCAGCGCAGGGCTTCCTCAGCCTGCAGGCGTTCGACCACTTCGGCAACCAGGCTCCGGCTTCGGTCACGTTCGATTCCGAGCAGAAGAGCGGCTGTACTGGCGATTATCATGACCACGATGGGCCGCAACAACGGGTCGAGGTTTTCAGTAATTATCAGACCTCTCGGTATCACTATGCAGAAAGCGATTATAGACAGAAACACGGCTCCCCTGATGCGGAAGACGGCGGCTGCATAAAGCATGGGAATAAGAAGTAACCCGCGATGCAAATCGTGAGCGTAGTCCGAACTGAAGAACTTGCCGCCGAACCCTACCTGCTCGCCGTAATAGCCGACCCCGACCAGAGATATCAGGGAGGCGATTGCCCAGAAATGTGGGGTTCTTATTGCAGTTGTCATTTCCTGAAGTCTATGCCCGCTCTTCGGCCGTTCCGCCTCTATTTTTTGCCCGGCGATTCAGGGCAAATCTTCCGGTGACAGCCATCCTTCTTTAAGGGCCCTGAGCACCGCTTCGGTACGGGAGCTGACATTGAGCTTGCGGAAGATATTGGAAAAATGGCTTTGTACCGTGCGGTCACTGATAAAGAGTTCTTCCGCGATAGCTCGATTGGTCATTCCTTTGGCTGCCAGTTTCAGCACATCCAGTTCCCTCTCATGCAGCTCTTCTAATACGGGTGTTGCATCGGGGTCATTGGCGGCCATCATACGGCTTAGTATTTTGTAGGCCACAGACTGATCCAGAACCGGCTCACCTGCCTGGATTGCAGCTATGGCATCCAGTAATTCTTTACTCCGGGTACCTTTGGATAAGAAGCCGGCCGCTCCGGCTCGAAGGGCAGCCAGAACATATGATTCATAATCATATCCGCTGAGCAACAGGACAGCTGTGCCCGGAAGGGATTCCCTTATCTGAGTGGTAGCCTCAATGCCGTTCAATTTAGGCATGACTATATCCATGATTACAATATCAGGAACCAGTTCGCGAGCCAGCCTAACGGCTTCCTCGCCATCATCAGCCTGCCCGATTACCTGCAATCCATCCTGCTCTTCGAGAAGCTTCCTGATACCATCACGAAAAACGGGATGGTCATCGGCAATAAGAATCCTGGTGGCGTCCATGGTTTGCGATTATATTAACATACCGCTCGGAGATTTGTGAACATGCTTACGAAGCAGCGTAGATTATGCCTAGGGAATCGCGTCAGCATTGCTGTTTCTGTATCCGTATAAATCATTGAAGAATTCCGTACTGCAGCGGATGTGTAAAATACCCTGAAAGTATTAATCTTAACACGGTGCTCAGGCGAGACAGGTTATCCGGGGTCAGTTTAGACGAAGGGTGGGCTGGTTCAGAAGCCTGAGCACCACGCTAAGACCCCAATGATATAAGTTCAAACAAAGAAAGGTTACGAAGTTAGACCGGATCGAGCGAGACAAAAGCACTATCTATGGCAGCGAATTGATGACGGCGATATTTGTAATATATTTGTAATGTTTCCCGACCTGTTTTTATGACTATTCCATTCCCTAATGTATATTTTCAAATAAGCATGTAAGGAGAGAAAATTGGTTATCAGAATAGAAATAGAGCATGCCGTGAAGTCAGGGAAAGAAAAGGAAGTTTTGAGCATAATACAGGAACTGAAGCGAAAGGGGTTGAACCGCCCGGCGAGTGCTTTGTGGAGAGAAATGCTGTCGCTGAGCAAGCCACCGGGAGAAGAATACCAAGATCCCTTAACTGATAACCATAAGACTCTGGCACAGGATTGCCTGTTACTGCTGGACAATGCTCCAAAAGTGAAACTTCGTCTCTCCGCTTAATCAGTAGTGAGGAGTGAAAAAATGCCGAAAGTCAGTGAAATCATGCAACGGAATGTTTTATCGGTGAAACCGACTACCTCACTTTTAGAGGTAGCCCGACAAATGAGCAATGGCAGGACAGAAATGATTACCGTTTGCGATAACGGAAAGTATAAAGGAATAATAACCAGGGATGATATCATTTCCTCTATCGCTTCAGACAATGGCAGCCCTAAACGGCAATCAGCCGCGACCCTGATGCATAATGGGCTGCCGAGGATTTCTCCTGGAACTGACATAATCGATGCTGCCAAAATCATGGCAAAACATGGCTCGCAACAGATGCCGGTGGTGCAAAACGGGAAGCTCTTCGGCATCCTGACTCTCGACGATTTGCTTTACGAGAGCCCGGCACTGGCAGTCATCGTTATGACCAGACAGAGCGACGCAAAGTTCAAAAAAGCCCCGGAACTGGTAAGAGTCCCCTGATACCGGGGCTCATATCGGCACCCGGCTAAAAGCCGGAAAAAGCGGAAAGGGGTTTCCATCAGCCGGTTTTGGGGACTTTGAACACGGGGGCCTCAGGTACCGGCCTTATCACCAGGGCCCGGCTGAAATCCCGAAAGGGGAAGGCAATGTATATACGCGATTACATGAACACCAGGCTGGTCACCGTGAGCAGCGATGCGTTTTTAGATGACGCCGAGAAGCTCATGAGAAATAACAAAATCCGCAGGCTGCCGGTTGTTGATCACGGTAAACTGGTCGGGCTGGTTACCAGAAATAAAATAAGGGACGCGATGGTCTCTCCTTCCGGTTCCCTGACCATCCGGGAATTCCATTTCATGGTCTGCAAGATGCAGGTAAAAAACGTCATGGAAAAATCCCTGGTGACCATCGACGACGATATGACAGTGGAAGAGGCTCTCCAGAAAGCGCAGGAACGAAGGGTAGGCACCCTGCTGGTGGTTGATAAGAAAAAGCCGGCCAAGCTGGTCGGCATAGCTGTAGCCAGGGATATATACAACATTACCACCAGTATCCTGGGCTTCGGCCAGAAAGGAACCAGGCTCCATATATTTGAGCCGGACAAAACCGGGGGCACCGGCAACCTATTGAATACAATCACCAGCCACGGGGGCAAGGTACGTTCCCTCTTCCATGTAAAAACCCCGGGAACGAAGAGAGAGGACTGCATACTCCATCTGGATACGGAGGACGCCAGCGAAATTGTAGAGGAACTGAAAGAGAAAGGCTATCAGCTTGAAGTAAGGAAACTTTAACCTGATCGGGTAAAAAACTTAAGGATAAGAGAAATGTTTAAGAAAATACTTGTCCCTCTGGATGGTTCCGAGACAGCGGAAAAAGCCCTGCCATTTGCCGAGCATCTGGCCCGGAAGTTCAGGGGCGAAATGACCCTCTTTACGGCCCTCGAAGAGGGGGGCAGATTTGAACATCCATTCAGAGCATACCTGAAAGAAAAATCCGAGGAACTTGGCACCGAGTGGGTCAGGTCGGATATGGCGGTTGTTCAGGATAGTGCATCTAATTCAATCCTGAAATTTGCCCGGGAGAATGAGATGGACCAGATCGTTATATGCACGCATGGGCTCAGCGGACCGGGGATGTGGTCAATGGGGAGTATTGCCGCCAAAGTCCTGCAGCAATCGCCGATTCCGGTACTTTTGATAAGGGCTGCAGCCTCGGACGAGATGGCTGCTAATCGTACATTCCGGTCGATTCTTGTTCCCCTGGACGGGTCGCCCCTGGCGGAATGCGTCATGCCTTATGTGGAGCAACTGGCTCAATCCTTCGGAAGCCGGGTTCTCCCGGTCCAGGCTGTTCAGCCGGTAAGAACCCCGCCGGTGCCGGTGGCCAGCTATCCGGCCGGGGTTGCCCTGGAAGATCACGATGATGACCTTACCGAAACGATGAAAGCGAAGGCGGGGGAATACATCGATGGCAGGGAAGCCGCTTTGCGGGAGAAGGGGATCGATGCTGCTGCAGCGGTTCTGATGGGAAAGCCGTATGAAGCTATAGCCCAATATGCCCGGTCCAATCCTGTCGGACTGATCGTACTGTCGACCCATGGTTACGTCGGCAACAGGAAGATTCCCTACGGCAGCATTACTTCCAAAATACTGGAGGGCTCATCACAACCGGTCCTGGTGGTTCGTCCTCAACCTGTCTCTTAGCAAGATGCAGGCAGAATCAATGCACGTGAGGTGAGTTAATTTGTATGGCAGGACAAACCCTGCCATACTGGATTCCTCGTTTGATATAGAGAGAAATATTTAAAAAGGAGGGCACAATGTTCGGATTCAAGCTATGTCCAAGATGCCGGGGTGATATTTTTCTGGATAGCGATTCGGATGGGTGGCTGCTCATGTGCCTTCAGTGTGGTTACAGGAAATATCTTGGTAAGCTGGGAGATTATCATACTGCCAGAGAATTTGCCCGTTCCCTGTATCGGATGAAAAGCGATTATGCTTCAAATAACGAGAATGAAATTGCAGCAGCAGAGAGAATCACCGTATAGAAGGAGGAGTGAAGTGAAATCCATATTCTTTGTCGGGACCTACAACCCTATAATGTGCGGCATAGCCGACTACACCAAGTTCATAACCAGAAAAATGCCCCCTGATAAATGGGGAGTGCTTTCCTTTGACCTGAACAGATTTCAAGGTCGACTGGTAAGCAGAAACGGAACGCCGCAAGACCGGATCTGGTATGGCATTCCCGGCTTTGAGGATTTCTCCGCCCCTGACATTCTCAAAGGACTGCATCAGTTTTGTAATGCAGGCGACGATATCGCCCTGTGGTTCCAGCATGAACATGGGATATGGCGAAATGACTATAAATTTATTGCCATGCTCAGGCAACTGGATATCCCTAAAATCGTAACGCTCCATACCCTGCATTTCCAGAGCCTCGAGATGCCGAGCGGTTTGCGCCGGGAAGAGAGCGAGTTCCTTCGTTATTTACTGCCTGAAGTCGATGCTATCACGGTCTTCAGCAACGGCGTTTACCTGGCGGTGGCATCGGCATTCCCTCAATACAGCCACAAGGTACATATTCTCAAGCACGGCATCCCTTCGCATGAGGAAGTAACCGCTCTCACGCGCCGGGAAGCCAGGCAGAAACTCCACGATTTCCTGATATATGAATCTGACCTCGATCAGGAAACGAAGCAATCTTTGCATCGCCAGCGGATACTACTTGATCAGAATAACTTTATCATCGGGGAAACCGGCTTTCTGTGTCCCGGGAAGCAGTCGGAATATCTCTACGTTATTCAAAACTTGCTCAAGGGCCTGTTTCCCCCCAGGAAAATCGTGGCCTTACGCATCGGGGCGCCGAGGGATAGTATCCAGGTGACCTATGCCAGTAAACTGAAGCGGGAGCATAACGGGACAGACAAGTTCCTCATTGAGACCTGTCTGCCGGAAGACATGCTCCGGGTGGCCCAGCGGGCCTTCGATATCAATTTCTACTGGCCCGATTCCTGTACCCAAAGCGGCATACTGGCCCATGCCATCGGCGCCGGCGCTTCAATAGCCGGGCGGGATATGGAAGGGTCAGGGGAAATGCTCAGGGAAGCCGGGGCAATCACCGGCAAAAGCCTGGAGGAGGTTATAGGCGGAATTGCCGGGCTGATAAACAACCCGGAAGTTGCCCGGGTTATGGAAGAGCGGGCCCTTAAGTACGCGGCAAAATTCTCCTGGGAGAATCAGGCCCGGCGGCACCGGGAGATTGCCGGCAGGCTTTCGCCCGCGCCCTCCCTGTACGCCGGGGACGGCAGATCAACCGGGCTTCTGGAGAATGCGCCTGAATATGCCGTGGCCGGTTCCTGATTCGGAAGCGACTTTGTAAGGCAAGCCGGGAATCAGGCATTTACCACATGGCAGCGTTACAGATAGAGTGACAATATGCACGCCTGTTTTTCCGGTGAAACCTGGGGTATCCTATCATTGAGAACCGGCAAAGTCGGTCAGTTATGAGGAGGTTTTTAAACATGTATGAAAGGATCCTGGTTCCACTGGATGGCTCCCAATTGGCGGAGGTTGCTCTCCCCTATGCCCGGAGTTTGGCTGAAAAGCCGGGTTCTGCTATTGATGTGGTATACGTCGAGGAATTCAACCTCAGCGATGCTCTGGAGCATCTTCCCAAACCTCAATCCAATGAGGGCGCACCTGACAGGTACAGCGCCGAAAAATACCTGGAAGGGGTGGCTAAGAAGGCACCTGAAGCAAAATCGACGGTCCTGTTTGGCCATCCGGCTGAGGCTATCGTTGAGTATGCCAATACAGAGGATATCGGGCTTATTGTAATGGCAACCCACGGCAGGTCCGGAATCAGGCTCTGGGCCCTTGGAAGTGTAGCCGATAAGGTGGTGAGGGCTTCAAACCGCCCCGTAATGCTTATCAGGGCCAGGGGTTCCCATCCGGATATACACAAGAGGGGCGGTTTCAAAAAGATACTCGTTCCCCTCGATGGCTCCGAAGAGAGTGAGAGGATACTCCCTTATGTCAGGGAACTTGGCATCGAATTAAAAGCGGAGCTCGTTCTGTTTCAGGCCATAGAACGGGCCACACACCTCTACCTGGCTGATATGGTGGTTACCCATCTTCCCTATTCCGACGAGGAAATGGAGCCGTTTAAAGCGGATGCCGAGAATTATCTCGAGAAGATAAAGAGCTCGCTGGAAAGTGACGGAATTACCTTGAGCACCAAAGTAGGCATTGGTGAAACAGCTGAGTGGATTATTGAATTTGCTGATGAAATCGATGCCGACCTGGTGGCCATGGCAACACACGGACGGTCCGGCATCAGGCAATGGCAACTGGGAAACGTCGCTCAGAAGGTGATGCATGCCGGGAACACGCCGCTCATGCTGGTAAAATCGAGCGAGGAAGCAGTCCCTGGTTAATCTCTACTTCTTTCGAGGTTTTAACAGGCCTTATCGGACCAGCATCCCATCTTCGCTTACCAGCTCGACGAGTTGCTGTTGAAGTTCCGGGCAGTAACCGACAGCGTGCTCGGGCAGGGCCAGGGTAACTTTGCCGCTCCCGTTCTTAATGACCAGATAGACTTCGTCCTCTCCGGGATAATTGCCTAATATCGTGAACACCTCTCTCAGACGGGCAGCGTCCGCTTCCCCGTCCTCGCTCTCGGAAATGCTGATGGTGATTTTACGTGGTTGGGAAGGAGAGGGTGGTGGCGTGTCGGCAACAAACCAGGGAACCTCCATGCCCGTTTCATAGCGGATGGCATTTTTGCCAGTCAGCTGCACCCGATTCCCTCGCATATTGACCTTCCCCAGCAGAAGAAGGGTATTTCCTTCCTGCCACAACGATTCGGTCTTCTCAAGCAATTCGGACCAGGCCGTGATTTCAATTTCCCCGCTGAGATCTTCGAGCACGGCGCTGATGAAAGGCTTGTTTTTCTTCGTAGTACCCCGGCGCAGCGAGGTGATCGTTCCCACGACCGTCACTTCCTGCCCATTCATCTCCTCATTGATCTGCCCGCAGAAAGCTGTGATCTTGTCTCCCAGATCCCTGGTGGCCGACACCAGCGGATGGGCGGAAATGTAAACCCCCAAAAGTTCCTTCTCCCATCCCAGGGCTTCGCTTTCCGGTATTTCGATATCCTCGAGTTGCAGAACCGGCAGGGGCGCCGAAGAGGTTTCGCCCCATAAGTCGAACATGGTAGCCTGCCCGCTTTCCTTAAGCTGCTGTTCCTGCTGGGAGAGCTTCAGTATCCGATCCATACCCCCGAGGAAAGCGCCTCGACTTCCCAGCGAATCCAGGGCCCCCACTTTGATCAGGCACTCAAGTGCTCGTTTATTGAGTCCACGCAGGTCGGCCCGGCGGCAGAGGTCTTCGATCGATTTGAACGGTCCGTCCTTTTCCCGAACCGCGATAATCGGTTCGACGGCACCTTCCCCGACATTCTTGATAACCGCCAGCCCGAACCGAATTGCCAGATTGCCCTCCTGGTCTTTTTCGATACTGAAGCTCTTATAGCTGTGATTTATATCGGGTGTCAGCACCGGTATTCCCAGACGGCGGCATTCGGCTACCGCACTGGTGATCTTTTCCTGATTGCCCATATAGGTAATAAGCCAGGCGGTCATGAACTCCGCCGGATAATGTGCCTTGAGATAAGCGGTCTGATAGGCAATCATGGCATAACTGGTGGCATGGGCCTTGTTGAAAGCATAGCCGGCGAACGGTTCGATAAGGCGGAAGACGCTTTCAGCCAGTTCGGTGGAAAAACCCTTCTTTTGTGTAGCTCCGGCAATGAAGCTTTCCCGTTCCTTTTCCATGATTTCGGCCTTTTTCTTCCCCATGGCCTTACGCACGATATCCGCTTCGCCCAGACTGTAACCCGCAAAGGTCTGAACTATCTTTAGAACCTGATCCTGGTAGACGATTATGCCATAGGTTTCATCGAGGATCTGCTCCAGTGCCGGATGGGGAAATTCAACGGGAATCTTTTTGTGCTTGGCCCCAATAAATGTGGGGATATGTTCCTTCGGCCCGGGACGATACAGGGCAACCATGGAAGCGATATCGCTGAAATTAGTTGGCTTCAACTCTTTGATATAACGCCGCATGCCGGCACCCTCCAGCTGGAACACACCGGCGGTTTCCGCCGCGGAAAGGAGCTCATATGTCCTGGGATCATCAAGAGGGATTTGCTGAAGGTCGATTTCAATGCCATGAGTTTGGGATATGAGCTCTCTGGCCTTCCCCAGAATGCTGAGGTTGGCCAGACCGAGGAAATCCAGCTTGAGCAGGCCAATTTTGCCTACCTCCTCCATGGCCAGCTGGGTAGTGGGAAGCCCCGACTCATCTGCTCCCGTCGGGCGCTGCAGGGGTATGTTATCCATAAGCGGCTCTTTCGAGATGACTACCCCGGCCGCATGAGTTGAGGCATGGCGGGCTAATCCTTCGAGTTTGAGTGAGGTATTTACCAGCTTTTTTATCTCGGGGTCGCTATTGTACATGGCGATAAATTCGGCATTCTCCTCCAGGGCCGCCGACAGGCTGCCCCCTATTTGAGGAATCAATTTAGCCACCGGGTCAACCTGGCCATAAGACATTCCCATAACGCGTCCCACATCCCGCAACACAGCTTTAGCACCCATGGTACCGAAAGTTACAATCTGAGCTACCCTGTCATCACCATATTTATCGGCAACATACCGGATTGCCTCTTCCCGACGATCATCCTGAAAATCGAGGTCGATATCCGGCATCTCCTTGCGTTCCACGTTGAGAAAGCGCTCGAAAACCAGTTTATGCTTGAGCGGGTCGATATCGGTAATACCAAGGCAGTAAAGCACGAGGCTGGCCGCCGCACTCCCGCGCACCCCGAACAATATTCCCCGCTCTCTGACAAACCGGATGAGGTCCCAGACAACGAGGAAGTAGTTGGGGAATTCAGTTTGTCTAATCACGTCAAGCTCATAATGCAAACGCTCTTTGACCTCGTCGGTAACCTCCGGATAGCGTCTATCCAGGCCTTCCCAGCAGAGATCAGCCAGATATTCGTCCGGGGTTTTGCCGTCCGGTATTTCGATCTCCGGCAGATGCAGCCGGCCGAACTCCAGATTCAATTCACACATATCAGCAATACGGCCGGTATTCTCGACAGCCTCCGGGCATTCGGCAAAGAGCCGGGACATCTCTTCCGGGCTGCGCAGATAAAAGGAATCGTCGGCCATCTTCATGCGTTTTTTATCCTGTACGTTGCTCTGGGTCTGAATGCAAAGCAGAATATCATGGATAGGCGCGTCCTCTTTCTCCAGATAATGGGTATCATTGGTTGCCACCAGCGGTATATCCAGCTTTTTGCTCATATCGATGAGGGCTTTGTTGACTTTTCCCTGCTCCGGTATGCCGTGAGACTGTATCTCGAGATAAAAATCCCCGAAAGTTTCCTTGTACCACATGGCTGCAGCTTCAGCATCTTTACTCCGCTGTTCCAGGATAAGCCTGGCAACTTCTCCCTGCAGGCAGCCGGAAAGGGCTATAAGCCCTTCGTGGTACCGCTCCAGAAGCTCCTTATCGACCCTCGGCTTGTAATAAAATCCTTCCAGAAATCCTTTACTGCTCAGTTTCAACAGGTTGTGATACCCGGTTTCGTTTCTGGCCAGCAAAACCAGGTGATAAGGGCTCTTATCGGCCGGTGTACGAGTAGTGCGTTCGGCAGGAGCTACGTAGATTTCGCAACCCAGTATCGGCTTTATGCCGGCTGCTTTAGCTACGGTATAAAACTGAATTATGCCGTAGAGAGAGCCATGGTCGGTAATGGCCAGGCTATCCATCCCCATCCCTTTGGCCTTTTCGACAAGCTGGGGGATACGGCACATGCCATCGAGCAGGCTGTATTCGGTATGTACATGAAGATGATTGAACATTATTCCTGTTATTCAAGTAAAGCTTTTACAAAATCATCGGGCCTGAACACGGAAAGGTCTTCCGGTTCCTGGCCGGTGCCGAAGAAAGCTATCGGGATTTGCAATTGATCGGCAATCCCCAGAACAACTCCGCCTTTGGAGGTACTGTCCAGCTTGGCCAGAATTACAGCATCCACGTGGACAGCTTCGGTGAAATACCGGGCCTGGCTGAGCCCGTTCTGGCCTGTATTGGCATCGAGGACCAGCAGAACCTGCGGTTCGATTTCCGCCCTCTCAACGATTCTTCTTATCTTTTTCAGCTCTTCCATCAGGTTCGACCTGGTCTGAATCCGCCCGGCGGTATCTACAATCACAAAATCCGCCCCGCGCTTTCGGGCTGCTTCCAGGGCATCGAACACAACCGCTCCGGGGTCGCCACCCGGCTGGCCGGCGATCACCTCAACGCCAAGCCGATCCCCCCAGTATTTAAGCTGATCAATGGCAGCCGCCCGGAAGGTGTCCCCGGCAACCAGTATTACCTGTTTGTCTTCCCCCTTCAGATCGTAAGCCAGTTTGGCAATCGAGGTTGTCTTGCCGGTACCATTGATACCCACCATAAGCAGAGCCGCCGGCTGACCTGCTTTAAAAGCAAATTCCTCCTCGGAGGGCGACTTCAGCACCGCCATCATCTCATCTTCCAGAATCCTCTTCGCTTCGGCCGCTTCCTTGATTTTCCCCTCCCTTACCCTTGCTTTCGTCCTTTCGACGAGTTTCAGAGAAGTCTCGACGCCCACATCAGCAGCTATCAACACCTCTTCCAGGTCTTCCCAGAGCTCATCGTCAAACTCCGGCCGATCAAATATGCCGGTTATCTTTCCAGCCCAGGCCTCACGCGTCTGGCCCAGTGTCTGGCGGGTTTTTTTGAAGACGTTAAACAAAACCTTCTCCTTCCAGTTCCTTCAACGCATTTCCGGCCGCTTCCTGTTCCGCTCTCTGCTTGCTCGTGCCTGCCCCCCGGCCAAGCAGGCTCTCTCCGGCAAATACCTCAACTGTAAATATCCGGTCGTGGTCCGGGCCCGAGGAATCAATAGTCCGATATACGGGGGTCATCTTATCCCTGGCCTGCATCAGTTCCTGCAGCTTCGTCTTCGCATCCCTCCCGAAATCCGCTTTGGAGACCGTTTCAACTTCCTTCTCCAGAATTCGCAGGACGAAATCCCTGACCACCCCGAATCCCTGATCGATGAAAACGGCCCCGATAATCGCTTCCAGTACGCAGGCGAGGTTTCTCTGTTTGCCTCGCCCACCACTCTCCTCCTCACCTTTGCCCATCAGAAGATACCGGCCAAGGTTCAAGGAGCCGGCAACACGGGCCAGGGTTTCTGTCTGAACCAGCACGGAACGGAGGCGGGTCAAATCGCCCTCGGGGGAATCCGGGAACCGGCGATAAAGTTCATCGGAAACGGCTGCGCCCAGCAAAGCATCGCCCAGAAATTCCAGGCGCTCGTTCGACTCCTGCACGGGGGCGGCAGCTTCATTAAGATAAGAGCGATGAACCAGTGCCGTTTCCAGGCAGGATACGTTCTGAAATGCAATACCCAGAACTTTTTGCAGGGAATCAATCTCGGTCAAAATTCAACCCGGGCCAGATAGTTCGGTTTCATCATAAGCACCACGTTTTCGGGTGTCAAGACAGCCCCGAAAGCCGTTATTGAATGCTGTAGCAGCCATCCACCACCATGGCATGTCCGGTCACGAAATAGGCCTTCTCAGAACAAAGCCAGACAACCGCATTGGCGATCTCCTCCGGCTCGGCCAGCCGCCCGATCGGCGTGGCGGCCATCAGCGCCTCAAATATCTCGGGGCGCTCCCTCATCACGTGGTCCAGGATGGCGGTGCGCGTATTGCCGGGGCATACGGCATTGACGCGAATGTTTTCCTTAACGTAACCAAGGGCCGTCGACTTGGTCAGCCCCACCACGCCGTGCTTGCTGGCCACATAGGCGGGAACGTTCTGGTGGGCCACCACCCCCATCGTGGAGGCGGTATTAACTATCGCCCCGCCGCCCTGGGAGAGCATCTGCGGGATCTGGTATTTCATCCCCAGGAAGACGCCGGTGAGGTTAATGCCGATGACCCGGTCCCAGTTGGCGCGGGTGCAGTCGGCGGTCCGGGCGGTATCCCCATCGATGCCGGCGTTATTTATGGCACAATCCAGCCGCCCCCAGGTTTCCACGGTTTTGCTTACCAGCATCCGGGCATCCGACTCCTGCGAGACGTCCGCACACAGGAAAATCGCCTCTCCCCCGGAATCCTTGATCTCTTGAACCACCTTCTGCCCCGCCTCTTCCAGGATATCGGCCACCGCCACCCTGGCACCTTCCTCGGCCAGGCCCAGGGCTATCGCCCGCCCGATCCCGGAGCCGGCCCCCGTCACCAGGGCCGTTTTTCCTTCAACCATTCCTGCCATAATTCACCTCCTCGACCAGTATCTCCAGTTGTCAGCTGTCAGTTGTCAGTTGTCAGTCTCCCCTGATCCCTGACCCCTGGCCCCTGACCCCAGTTTTCAGAACACTTGCTGCGGAGGTATTCTAACCGCTTTCGGCAGGCCAATCAACCGAACCGGCCGGCATCCCTTCCAAATTGAAAAGAGAGGGTAAGCTGAGTATAATTAATCGGGTTGGGAAACAATGGAAAGCATGTTCGATAGACTCGATGCCCTGGAGCAAAGATACGAGGAAATCAATGAATTGATGGCCCGGGACGATATATTCTCCGACCACGAGCAGTTGCAGAAGCTGGCCCGGGAACAGGCTTCCCTCAGGGATACCGTGTTGAAATATCAGCAATACAGGGAAGTGACTGAAAAGATCAGGGAAACCCGGGCCATGCAGGAGGGGGCCCTAGATAATGAGATGGCGGAACTGGTCAGCAGTGAACTCGAGGAACTTGAGCAGCGCCGTGAGGAGTTGGGGCGCGATTTGAAGCTGGCCCTTCGCTCCAAAGACCCTGCCGACGAAAAGGACGCCATAGTTGAAATCCGGGCCGGCACCGGCGGGGAGGAGGCGGGGCTCTTTGCCGGGGTGCTCTTTACCATGTACAGCCGCTACGCCCTCATCAAGGGATGGCAGGTGGATATTCTCAACTCCAATGCCACCGGCATCGGCGGTTTCAAGGAGATTATTTTCGAAGTCAAGGGCAAGGGGGCTTTCGGCAGGCTCAAATATGAGCGCGGCGTGCACCGGGTCCAGCGCGTGCCGGTTACCGAGTCGGGCGGGAGGATCCATACCTCGGCGGCCACGGTGGCGGTGCTTGCCGAACCGGACGAGGTCGAGGTGGAAATCAACCCCGATGAACTGCGCATCGATACCTATCGCTCCAGCGGGGCCGGGGGGCAGCACGTGAACAAAACCGACAGCGCCATTCGCATCACCCACCTGCCCACCGGCATGGTGGTCACCTGCCAGGACGAGCGCTCGCAGCACAAGAACAAGGCCAAGGCCCTCTCGGTCCTTCGTGCCCGTCTCTACGACGAAGAGAGGGAAAGGCAGTTTCAGGAAGTGACCGAGGACCGGCGCTCACAGGTGGGCAGCGGGGACCGCTCGGAAAAGATTCGAACCTACAATTATCCCCAGGCCCGCATCACCGACCACCGCATCGGGCTGAGCCTCCATAACCTGAAAGATGTCCTGGAAGGCAATCTCGACGAAATCATCGATGCCCTCGCCGCTGCCGACGAGCCGGCCGAGGAATGATGTCTCATACTAACGTGGTATCGGTCAGGCAGTCGCTCCAGGCTTCCATCGAATCCCTCTCATATCACGGGTTCGAGGAGAGCCGACTGGAGGCCGAAGTTCTCCTTGCGTGCGTGCTGGGTATCGACCGCTCCCGGCTCATACTCCACCTCGAAGAAAGCCTCTCCCCATTTGAAGGGGAACAACTGGAGCGATTAATCCGGCGGCGGCTGAATCATGAGCCCATAGCCTATATCACCGGTCACAAGGAATTCTTCGGGCTGGATTTCCTCATCACCCCGGCCACGCTGATTCCACGTCCCGAAACCGAGCTGATTGTGGAAAAAGCACTGGAGCTGGCCCGGGGCAAGCCGGCCTCGATCGCCGATGTCGGCACGGGCTGCGGGGCCATCGCGGTAGTGCTGGCAGCTCACCTGCCGGATGTGAAGGTTTATGCCACCGATATTTCAAACGACGTGCTGGAGGCAGCCCGTGAAAACGCCCGCCGCCACGGGGTTGCCGAGCGGATTCGGTTTCTCTGGGGAGACCTGCTGCAGCCGGTGGATGGGCCCGTGGACATGATCGTAGCCAACCTGCCCTATATCAGCGAACGGGAGATGAGCGAATTAAGTGAAGATGTGCGCCTCCACGAGCCTGAGTTGGCACTGGCCGGCGGTTCGGCGGGGCTGGATTATATCGAGCGCTTACTGGCCCAGGCAAGCGGAAAACTCAATTCCGGCGGGGCTGTTCTGGTGGAGATCGGATATGACCAGGGCCGGGCGGTTATGGCACTTGCCCGAAAGCACTTCCCCGATTCCGGCGTTGAGGTACTGGCTGACCTCAACGGGCACGACCGGCTGGTGATGGTTAGCCGTTAGTTGTCAGCTATCAGCGGTCAGTTCTCCCCTTCTCCCCTTCTCCCCTTCTCCAATTCCCCCATTCTTCTGTTCCCTGACCCCTGGTCCCTGTTCCCTGACCAACGGAGGTGAGGGGAGTCGAACCACCAAGAGCATCGCAGGATACCCTCCAACGGTTTTGAAGACCGCGAGCACCACCGGGCACCATTCACCTCCAAATACGGATTTTACCCTTTATTCTTCGTTATGTCTAGAATTGGCGACAAACGAAGCCTTGTCTGATGTGAAAAACTGACCCCCGACCCCTGATTATCTTGTTCCTATGGTCCTCCGTGGGAACGGATGTCCCATTCTCCTGATCCCCGACCCCCGACCCCCGACTCCTTGCAATCCCCATCAGCAAGAGGTCATAATTCGGACAAATCGTTTTTGCTGGTTGCTAACCGGTGAGATAACAAGCTGGAAGTTGAAGGAAGGAATCCCGAGGCTACACATCCATCTGCTCAGGCATATCTTCGCCACAACGTACCTGGCTGGAGGCGGTGACAGCCTGACCCTGCAGAGGATTCGGGGACATGAATCTCTGGAGATGACCCGGCGCTACGTGGGCCAGGTGGCTTCCCGGGTGACGGTGCTCAATTCCCGGTCCTCCCCTGTGGACCGGCTGGCCAACCGGAGAAATCGGGACGGGAATCGGAGCAGGTATTAATAGACTTAAGATATGTGTGATTTAGCAATAGACTCTTGCATGATTCGCGAATCGCGAATAAATAACGATGCAGGTGTTTTGCGATATTGTCAGGAGGCAATAGGAGTCATAGTGAAGACTTGCGCCAGTTTGCTGGCAGTTTGCCAGTCTCCATTACGTAACGACTCACGAACATCATCGAGTTTCTGCGCATCATCCAGAGACAGATAGGGAGACCATCCCTCATCTGTATAGATTAATTCGACCTCGACTTCAGCTACGTAGTTGCCTTCATGAACCAGTTTTTTCGCTCTTTTTTTTGTTGTCATGATTTTCTTCCCAGGAAATCAGGCATCCATAAGTCCGGGTCTGGCCGGTAGGCCGTCACCAGCACAGCTGGAGAAGTCATGCCTTTTGATATTCCCCATACTACATGAATTGGAGTTCCTTGTCTATCTTTCTGTAGGACCAGGACACATGGGCCTTTAGGATAATCCGGATAATCCTCCACAAGTTGTGCTTCCGTGATACCCTCAATGGCCTCACGAACCATGATCTTATCTTCTGCGAGTTCATCATAACCGTGGCTTGATATCCTTACATCCTTGTTTATCACCAGGTCAATGATGGTGCGCAACGTCTCCGACATATCCAGAGTTTATCATCCGGTTTGTTTCATGACAATAACGCTTTTTCAGAAAAATTCCCATTAAATTGGATTCGTGAAGTGCAAAGGAAAGGCATTACTTCTCCCTTTGGCAAAAGAGCCTGTCCCGGACTTGATCCGGTAGGGACCAGGATTTTTTGACACACAGTTGTCGCAACCCTGCTATATCCTCCTGATTTGGGAGTAATTAAATAAGGAGGAATCAACATGAACTGGAAAGGAATGAGGATGCATCTGGCCGACCCGAAGCTGTGCGATTTCAGCGTACCGAAGGAATTTTACGAGTTCCACCTGCCCTCCCCGCCCCCCCGATCTCAGTCGTCAGTCGTCAGTCTTCAGTCATCAGTTCCCCCTGACCCCTGAACCCTGACCCCAATCCCCAGTCGTCAGTCTCCCCTTCTCCCCTTCAAAATTGCGGTGTCCCCTAACTTTGCCCGTCGTTTGGAGAAAAATAGTATTATTCCCCGGATTTCAGAATGATGCCTGTTGTCTCAAATATATTGACTTTCTGCAGGCCATATGATAAGGTTCGAATGTAAAGATGTTACCACCCCTGTTACTTCGGTAGCAGGGCCGAGACCGCCTTCATGGCGGTCTCTGTTTTTGCAGGGGATTTTTATGAGAACCAACGTCTATATAGACGGGTTTAACCTTTACTACCGGGCTGTCAAGGATACTCCTTATAAATGGCTCGACCTGGCTATGGTCTGTCAACATCTTCTGCCCTCTCATACTGTAAACCGTATCAGGTATTTTACAGCTTTAGTACAAGCAAGGCCGAATGATACGCAGGCACCCCAACGGCAACAAGTGTATCTTCGTGCGCTTCGTACAATTCCTGGCTTAACGATTACCTATGGTCAATTTCGACCTCGCCTCAAGAGAAGACCGTTAGCCCAGCCAATTGAGGGACTTGGTCCCACCGTTGAAATACTTGACACAGAAGAGAAGGGTTCGGACGTCAATCTTGCCACTTACCTCTTGGTCGATGGTTACGACGGTGACTTTGAACAGGCTGTCATTATATCCAACGATTCAGATTTGGCACTGCCGATCAAAATGGTACGTGATAACCTCAGGCTTCCTATAGGTGTCGTGAACCCGAATCTTGATCCTAAGGCATCTATTCCAAAAGAATTGAGTGATGCGGCTACATTCACAAGACGATTGAGAAAGAAAACTTTACGGGAATGTCAGTTTCCTAAAACTATTATCGATCATGTTGGCAAAATTACCAGGCCCGACACCTGGTAAGCTGTGTGGCCATATCACGAACTCGCTAAAAGTAACGGGCGACCTTTTTCTAGTTCCTGCGGTCCTCCGTGGGAACGGATGTCCCGTTCTCCCGACCCCTTCTCCCCTTCTCCCGATCCCTGCCCCCTGAATCCGGAACCAAACCTGTTGAAAAACAATCATACTGAAGGTATAATCCTAAGAACAGGAACTCAAGTGCCCGACTATTTACCGGGGGAACAAGATGAAGTATCAAGTGAAACTTGAAGAGACCGACGAAGGGTTTTCGGTCTGGTGCCCGGGTCTTCCGGGTTGCTGGTCTCAGGGAAAAAGCGAGGCGGAGGCCCTCGAGAACATTAAAGATGCGATCGAAACATACCTCGCTACCGTGGAAGAACTGGGAAAGGGCAAAGTTACCCGCGTGGTTGAAGTAGCGGGTTAGTTATGGCAAAACTTTCCGGTATCTCGCACCGTCGAGCAGTGAAGGCATTTGAGAAAGCGGGGTTCCGGCTGGTTCGAGAAGGCAAACACATTTCGATGACCAATGGCGAACGGATTATCATTATTCCTCGAGCCAGTCCGGTAAACGCCTATACTATGGGTGGGATTATTAAAGATGCCGGGCTCACCATAGAAAAATTTAAAGAGCTATTGTAAATTCCTCAAATCTATCCCTGATCCCAGTCGTCAGTTCTCAGTCTTTAGTCATCAGTCTTTAGTCATCAGTTCCCCCTGACCCCAGTCTTCAGTCGTCAGTTTTTAAGTCGTCAGTCGTCAGTCTCCCCATCCCCCCATTCTCCCCTTCTCCGGTTCTCCCGATCCCCGACCCCCGACCCCAGTTCTCAGTCGTCAGTCA
>JAWOBB010000048.1:0-26907 GCA_046498265.1 Dehalococcoidia bacterium
ACCGAATTTCTCCTTGGAAATACGATAGGGAGATGTACAAAAAGCGAAACGAAGTAGAGCGACTTTTCAGGAGGCTGAAGGGCTATCGCAGAATTTTCTCTCGATTCGACAAGCTTGACGTGGTGTTTATGTTCTTTATCTACTTCGCTCTGATAACTGATACATTAATTAGTGTGAACAGGCCCTAAATACTTCAATGAGAACGATCTCATCAAGGGCGCCGAGCTGGAAGTCGTCTCCTACGATACCGAATTTGACCCAGGCAAAGACGTAATTGGATATGAATACCTTAAAGGAAAAGGGGTCGACCTGATGTGTTCGGCAGTTTCCTCATCAGCTATTGTGAATAAACCCGATTTGGATAAAGAGAAGATGGTATTCTTTTCTTTGACGGCAGCAAAGGAAATGTACGACCCTCCCGGCTACATATTCTGCGTCGATGCCCCGGCTGATGCATCTTCCTATACCCTGCTTAACTGGCTCCAACATAATGACCCCGATTTCCCCAACGACAGGCCGGCCAAAATCGGTGCTGTAGGTGCCAAAGGTCCCTATGCACAAATCCTGCAGGGCGGATTGAAAGCATACTGCGATGCCCATGAAGAGTATGATTGGGTGGAAGGATTCCTGGTTGAGTACACGACGGGCAACTTTGCCAGCCAGGTCGAAGCCCTGAAGGACTGCGATTATGTGATGCCGCCGTCAACAGGAGGGGATATTGCCGGCTTCATGAAACAGTATCGCCAGGCTGAAGGAAAGGGCAGATTCCTGGGCACTTCCGCACAAATGGCTTATCTCGACAGCCTGGTACAGGGTGCCGGCTATGAAGTGATGGACGGGATGGTATTTGCTTTGCATTACACCTGGTGGAACGAAGAAGGCGAGGTGCTGGGACTGGCAAAGCAGGCACTCAGCGAATATCACACCACAGGAGAAGCCGACGAATTGGAGAATTCCGGGGGAGCCTATAGAGGCGGTTTCACCCAGTGGTATGGTGTAATCTCTATCATAGCCGATACGATCAATGATGTGGGGGCGGAGAACTTCGATTCCGAGGCCCTTTACAATCATTGTGTGGGATACTCCGCTGACTTTGATGGTAACAAGTGGGGTTATTCAGCCGACCCCGAGGCCCTGCCTGCAGAACAGAGAACGTCTCTGGAGGGCCTGGGAATCTTCGAGATGAGCGCAGAAACCGAGGATCTGGTAAGAATAAGCGACGGCTGGGCCCCAATACTGATGACTCCCTGAAGCTTAAAGCTTGCAAATCAGATAGAAAGGCAAAACAAAACGAAGAAAGGTTCCTCGTGAAATTCACGAGGAACCTTTCCGGTTGATTCAAAGATTCGGCGTCAACCTCGGGTAACCCCCTGCCCCTTTACCATTTACCACCTACTTATTCAGGTTCGGCCACCGATATCCATTCAGGCACCACCCTGAACAGGTTCTTATCCTCCGCCCGGAGCTCATATATGCCGAAACTATGGAAGGAATTACGGCTGGCAGGGGAGAATCCAAACTCATGGCCATTGAGATCCGTGCTGAAATTTTGCGCCGTCTGATACAGCGTCTCCGAATTCAGGTTTTCCGCTCCGACCTCGCTGGCCGCTTCAGCGATGATGGCAAGCATTCCATAGTAAGAGATAAACGGCCCCAGGTAGGAAGTCCCATAATCATAATATGTCTGGGTGTCGGGCCGCGCTTCAATAAAGTCCTTGGCCAGATTGACCAGTTCGGTGTCATCCGTCCAGTACCCGACCGGCAAGATGAAGTACATGCCATTCAGCTCATCCCAGAGGCGGGCATCCTCAATAAGACCCATAAAAGCAGCATGTCCGTCCGTCCCGAAAAACTTACCCGTATAACCACTGTCCCGGTATTCCTTGGCAAAAGTGCTCAGCCCGGCCATGGGCGGCATAAGATAATCGCAGTCCTTTAACCCTTCCGCCTGTACATCCCAGGTGAAAACGCGGCCGGTGAGGTAATGCCCTTCCCATTCGAACTTATCAGGGTGCTCTTGAGCGTACTTTTTGCAGGAATTAAATATGGTGCGAGACAGGGGCTCATCCCAGTTTACTCCCCCGATTCTGGCAGGCCTGTCTTCGGGGAAATCGGGGTCGTTCTCTGAGATCCACTCAAGCAGAGCCCGCACGGCCCGATCAGTCCGTACATTAATGCTGAACAGGTATGCCGGCGGATAGAATCCCTCTTCGGTATATGACTGGCTGAAAAAAGGTATCTCATCGGCATTAATAAACGGCCTCAGGACTACGGCGGAGTTCGGCATATTCCCGATAATGATATCCGCGCCTTTCGACTTCAGGTAATTATACGCCGGCACTTCCTTGGCAGGGTCATATGCACTATCATAGGAAACCATCTTTACCCTCACGCCGGGTATCAGGTTATTCTCGTTGTAATATTTGATCACATCCCCCACCGCATCATCGACAATGGAGAGGACAGCAGCCCCACCCCCCGACTGATCCGTGATATTCCCGATGGTAAGCACCACCTCCTCAGCCGGCGCTGTTGTCTCAGCCGGCTTCGTCGTTTCAGCCGGCTCCGCAGGGCTCCCGTCATCAGAAGAACAGGCCGGCAACATTACTACCAGCAGCGACACCATAGACAACAGCAGAATTACACTACCCGTTAATGGCTTCATTTCCTTCACCTCCGTTAAAGATTTTCCGCTCAAATGGAGCAACCTTCCCCAAAGCAA
Organism: Dehalococcoidia bacterium; assembly: GCA_046498265.1. Lineage (GTDB taxonomy): Bacteria > Chloroflexota > Dehalococcoidia > SZUA-161 > SpSt-899 > JBGLNL01. Next base: position 2,723 of record JAWOBB010000048.1, read on the forward strand.
GGGATGACTGCCAATATAATACATTAACTTAACCGGTTAGCCTGCCACCACTCACCTTAAATGATATACTCCTCGCCACCAATGACCTGTCGACTCTCGAGATCCGAAATCTCATCCTCCGACATTCCGATCACCTCCCGGAACACATAATCGTTGTGTTCTCCCTGGCAGGGAGGGGGTTTGCGTATGCTCAGCGGAGTTTTCTCCATCTTCCAGACAACACCCGGATAGCGATGGCTCCCTGCCTCTCGATGATGGACCGGCTCGAAAAAGCCCCGGCCGACAAGCTGGGGATCGTTGGTTACATCCCGCGAATCCAGCACCGGTCCGGCCGCTACCCCCTCTCTCTGGAGTAGCACCATCGCGTCGTACTGGTCGTGGAGTTTGGTCCACTCCCCGATGAGGGCATCCAGCTCGTCGTGATTAGCCATTCGCCCCTCGAATGTGGCGAACCGCTCCTGGTCACACCATTCAGGATTACCCATGGCGCGGCAAAGTCCCTGCCACTCTTCCTGCGAAGAAACAGAAATCGCCACCCAGCGGTCCTCACCACGAGAGGGATAGACGCCCTGGGGAGCCGCCTGGGGATCTCGATTGCCGGCAGGCTCCTGAATCCGCCCGTTGATGGTATAGTCCATAATCGCTTCACCGAGATGCGGGATCACTGTCTCCAGTTGCGAAAGATCGATGAACTGCCCTTTCCCTGACCGCTGCCGGTAATTGAGGGCGCACAGGATAGCAAAGGCCGCTGTGGCGCCGGCCGCAGCGTCGGAGTGAAAGAGGTGTGACTGGGTGGTACCGTAATCGAGGTCCGGGTACCGGGTGAGCCAGGTATGCCCGGCGATCGCCTGAAGCTGCGCACCGAAAAAACAACAATCCCGGTGCGGGCCGGTGACGCCCAGCGCCGGCATGCGAACATGAACTATATCAGGATTGATTTCACTGACTATGTCCTCGGTCAGCCCCTGTTTCTCGGCAACGGTCACGGCGCTGCTGTCGATATAAACGTCGCTTGCCTTCAACAAACGCTTGAAGACCGCCAGCCCTTCCGGATCGGTCATGTCAATGCAGCAGCTCAACTTGTTTCGATTAAAGGCATGAAACAGGCAGAACCGATCCCAGGGACGCTCGCCACCCGTATGGTCGAAGTAGGTTCCCATTCCGCCGCGCCCGCCGGCCAGGGTTTGCCCCTTGATTTCGGTCGGGATAATCGCTTCAGGCGGTCGGGGCATGATCCCGCGAGTATTGACGGAAAAGAATTTAATCGACTCTACCAGAATCACCTCGGCCCCCATATCGGCCAGCATCATCGAGGCATAAGGTCCGGCAATCACCAGCGGGGTGAGCACTATGCGAATTCCTTCCAACGGTAATTTGCTCATCATTTTCTCCTTCGATGTGCCTAGATTACGCCCTTCCGGCTGAGTTCCTTCAAATCATCTGCCGAATATTTCAACCTGCCGCCGAATACCTCTTCATTATGCTCACCAAGAAGCGGGGCTGCCCGCCTTAACTGCCACGGCGTTTGTGCCATTTTAAAGGGGGCTCCGGTCTGGGTGATCTCTCCGGCCCGGGGATGATCGACCTCGGTAAAATAGCCCCTCTCTTTCAGGTGATGGTAGTTCACTACGTCCTCCGCGTTGTTCACCGGGGCGGTGGCGACCCGATTTTCGATACAGGCCTCGAGCACCTCCTCCTTGGTATGATCCATTAACCAGCCGATCCAGATGGCCTCGAACTCGGGGCCGGAATCCGACTGGTAAACGTTGCTGAACCGGGGATCATCCGCCAGCTCCGGCATCCCCAGGAGCTTCACATAACGGGGCCACCACGTTGGCATACTCAGAGTATTGACAAAGCCATCACTGCACGGATACACCCCTGAAGGCATGAACATGTAGCGAACCGTTTCCCGCGGCGGCGCCCAGCGATCCGTCACCACTCCGGCCCCCAGATAGGCCAGTATGTAGGCAGCCCGGCGATCCCCGCCTCCCGCTGCGGTTTCCATAATCGAGATATCCACATGCTGGCCCTCTCCCCGGGAACGGGCGCCGAATAATGCCCCCAGTGCTGCAACCGATGCCAGCGTCCCCGCCTGATACTGGGTAACGTTACCGCCGAGTTTCAAGGGCTCCCGGGTCTCAGTGCCCTGAGAATACATCTCCCCACCCATAGCCTGATGCACGATCTCGGTGGCTTTATAGTCGCGGTAGGGGCCGGTCTGGCCGAAATTGGAAATGGACAGCATGACCAGCTTCGGGTTGATCTGCTGCAAAGTCTGGTAATCGAGGCCCAGGCTCGGCATTACATGCGGACTGAAACTTTCGATCAATAAGTCTGATTCTTTAACCAGTTCCTTCAGGATTGCCTTACCGGTTTCGTCCTTCAAATTCAGGGTGATTCCCATCTTATTGGTGTTCAGATGAAGAAATAACCCGCTCTTTTCGGGGTCCGGCTCGTCGTTGGGGAATGGGCCTGCCTGCCTTATGGGGTCACCCTCCCCGGGACGCTCCACCTTGAGCACCTCGGCCCCGTAGTCCGCGAGGAGCCTGGTACAATAGGGCCCGGCGATATGCCAGCTCATGTCCAGCACTCGGATATCGGAAAGCGCCTGTTCAAACATAAGACCTCACTTTTAAATTGATATCAATATTATCATTAGACGCCATTTGCAGATCAGATTCCTTCAACCCCGGTGTCCTCTTAATGGTCATAAACAGGCTTGCGGGTTTGATTTGCCGGGCTTGACTTGGTGCCTGTTTTTTTGCTAATATGATATCGTTTTGGATATCGTATACGACATTATATAACCGGCGCTTCGGAATGTCAATACCCTCGACTATACCCGAAGGCCATAACAAACAGGCCAAAGAGAGAGACTTTGGCACAGAAATATTGAACTGTGACTGCACCATAATAGATTACCAACACAGGAATCTGCGAAATGGCCGCTGAAAAGAAAAGAATCACCACGGAAGAAGAACTGGGGGTCTGGATGCTGTTAAGCCAGGTCCGCAAGGAACTTCTCATGGCCAGCGACCAGGAACTGAAAAAGCGCTTCGGTATCTCGACAGTTCAACTCGGAATCTTATACGCTCTGAACAATGCTGCCGAATCAGGTATCGCCCCCAGTATCAGCGACCTGGCCCGCAGCATTCTACGAAAGCACAACACGGTCTCCGTCATATTAGCCGGCATGGAAAAGCGCGGCCTGATAAAAATGGAGCGCTTGAATAAGGGCAAAAGGAGCGTTACCGTTCATATCACCGAGGAAGGCCGGGATATCTTCGACGCCATTGAAGCCAGGAGAAAGAACATCAAGGAAATCATCGGCACCCTGAGTGCAAGAGAGCGCCGGCAATTGATAAACCTCTTACAGAAACTGGACCGCCAGGCCCGGGAAATTTTGTTTAAAGGGCCCTTCTCTCAAGTACCATAAGAAACCTTCAAACAGCCGAAAGTGTGGCCAGGCATTCGACATGGTGCGTTTGGGGGAAAAGGTCGACAGGTAAAATCTCCTCAACTACAAAAGCCCCGTCAACGAGCACTTTCAGGTCACGGGCCAGCGCCCCGGGATCGCAGGAGATGTAAATGATTCGCTTCGGCGGGCGCTCGATAAGCGCCTCAAGAGCCTCCGGCCGGCATCCCGCCCGGGGCGGATCGAGAATGAGCACATCGGGGGTTTGAGGAAGAGCTCCCAGAACAGCCTCGGTCCTAGCTTCCACCAGCTCCACATTCGGCAACCCCTGGATATTTGCTCTGGCATCCTCATTGGCTGCCGACGATTCTTCGATGGCAATAACCCTCCCTGAAAATGGGGCCAGCAAAACCGCGAAGGTTCCCACACCGGCATAGGCATCCACCAGAAGCTCCTCACCCGTCAGACCAAGGCGCTCCTGCACCAGTTCGGCCATTCTCTCCGCCTGCCGGGTGTTTACCTGGAAAAACGAAGGGGAAGAAATCCGAAACCGCCGGCCCATAAGGTCCTCTTCATAAGATTTCTGCCCGGATTCCACTGGCACATTTTCGGACTTCATGGCCGGCTGGATAAGCCAGTCGCCGGTATTTATGCCGTAGCGAATGGAAAGCTGGGTGGTCTCGCCACAATGACCCTGCAAATGCGACAGGATTTGATTGATACCGGGACACATCAGCAGGCATTTATCAATACGCAAAAAACGCCGGGTGTTTCGGTTTACAAATCCAAGCGCCCCGTCCCGCTTCACTGTGAAGCGGGCATGGTTCCTGTAGCCAAACTCTTCAGGCGAAGGCACCACCGGCAGAATCTCCACATCCGGTATATCACCGCCCGTCTCCAGTGCTTCCCTGACTATTCTTCGCTTAATCTCAAGCTGATACTCATAGCGAATGTGCTGCCACTGACAGCCGGTGCACTCCCCGAAACAGGGGCAAACCGGATTTATTCGATGAGGAGAAGGGGTTTTGACTTCGACAACCCGCGCCAGGCTCCTGCCGGGCAGTCGCCGCACCACCTCCACACACACCTCCTCACCAGGAAGGCCCCCGAAAACGAATAACCGTTTGCCCTCACACTCGGCAAGGGTGTCCCCCAGCCACCCCACCGCCCCGAGCTTCAAATCGAGGTACTCCGGCAGCCCCTCGAATTGCTCCTTCCATTTAGCTCGTCGCCTGCGCACTTTACCACATCGAACAGGTTAGTCCGCCATCGACGACGACTGTCGTCCCCGTGGCATATCCCCCGGCTTCCGAAGCTAAGAAAATCACCGCTCCCGCATATTCACGGGGGGTTCCGGGCCGCTTGAGGGGAACCCTGTCGAAGAGGCCCTTGATCCGGGGCACCATTTCGAGCCCCGCCTCGAACTCAGGGTTATCGATGAAGCCCGGCGCCACCGCGTTCACCCGAATATTGTATTGGGCCCACTCCACCGCCAGGCTCATGGTGAGGTTGACCACCCCGGCCTTGGCGGCGGCATAGGCGGCATTGCTCACCTGGGCCCGGAACGCCTCTCCCGAAGCGATATTGACGATAACCCCGCCACCCTGGTCGACCATATGACTGGCTACTGCCTTGGAACACAGGAAAGCCGATTTCAGGTTGGTGTTCATCATCGAATCCCACGCCCGCTCGCTTAATTCCAGACTGGGCCGGGGGAACGAGGCGCCGACCACGTTGACCAGTATATCCACCCGTCCGAATTCATCGATGGTTCGTTTCACCATGGCTTCGATCTGTTCGGCTTCCTTGACGTCCGTGGGCACGGCGACGGCTTTACGGCCCAGCTTATGAATTTGTCCGGCATATGCCTCCACACCTTCAGCCGTCCGCGCTGCCAGGGCCAGGTCGGCCCCGGCCCTTGCCATCTCCAGCGCAATCCCGCCTCCGGTCGAGCGACTGGCCCCGGTGACGATGGCTACTTTGCCTTCCAGTGAGAATAATGAATCCATGTTACCCCCTGTGCTGATTGACATTGAATCATTCGATTCATATAATACATGACAATTGAGCTTTTGGGAAAACCTCTTCTCAATTTATTTTTCAAACAAGGAGGCCGTCATGAACGAACTGATTGAAATCGAAGCTATCAAAAGGCTGAAATACAAATATCTGCGCTGTGTCGACTCCAAAAACTGGGGGGAACTGGAGGAGTGTTTTGCCGAGGATGCCTCAAGCAGCTTTGCCGGCGGGGCGCACAGTTATCAGGGAAGGGATGCCATCATAGCGTTCCTCAAGGAGGGGTTGCCCTCGACCCGGTTGAGCATGCACCAGGGGCACCAGCCTGAAATAGAGCTGCTCGGTGAGACCTCGGCTAAGGCCACCTGGGCTCTGGAGGATTATCTCATCGATACGGAAGGGAACTGGTCCATGAGGGGAGCGGCCTTCTATCACGACGAATATGCCAAGATTGACGGCGAGTGGAAGATCAAGTCGACCGGGTATGAGCGCATCTTCGAGGAATTCTGGAGCCGGGCCGACACCCCCAGCCTGAAGATAACCCAGAATATGTTCGCCTCTTCCTGATTGCTGCCGGCCCGGAGAGGGGCAATTCTCGTTTCAGCAACTTGCTTTATCTCTTCAACCACCCGAATGCAGCCGACCCGACCTTATCCATCAGTCTCACCACGTAATATGAAACCGAGAGCCCGAAATCGGCGGTTCGAATGGCGAAGCGATCCAGCCGCGAATCCGTCCCGCCAATCAGCGGTACGGTGGCAGCCAGAGTGGAAACCTGCGAGCGGACCAGGAAACGGGAAAGCGCCGGGTAAGCGGTGACCATCTGGGCCGGATAGGCAAACGTCCCTATTTTGGGAATCATGCCCACAAATAACGCTGTCCCGTAAGAGATTCCGCTCCTCCGATTCCTGAGCATCCGGCTGAGGGTATAGACAGTCCTCAATAGCGGCGACAGGAAATAGTACAGTAAAATCATCAGCTGGCTGAGGACAACGGCCAGGGATATGACCACGACGTTGTTGATAACCGGCAGCTCCACTATATTAAATTCAAGGTGTATCACAAACCCTTTGAGGTATTCCGTAACGGTCGGCAGGTGAGTTCTATCAAGCAGCTGCCGGGCTTCATCTTCAGTGAGCCTGCCCAGTTCAATCCAGTTATCGATTCTGGTGGTTACGTAGAGTTCGGCGAGCCGGCGCAGGTAGGCTTCGTCGAACAGGGAACTCCACAGCACCCGGAAAATCAGACCGACATACTTGGCGAACCTCGAGCACATGCTTCTGAGCATATCAAAGCAGGGGAGTTTGGTAAAGCTCCAGCCTTGATGGCGGCACACTCGGGTGGACATCGAAAAACGTTCCAGCTATAATAGCTAATTGGGCCGGGTGCCCGATTTGCAAGTTTTTTGCTTGCCAGGAGTTTGAAGGAGGATAAAGTAAATTGGTTGGAATTACCTCTTATGGTGCCTATATTCCCATTTACCGGCTCGCCCGTGAAGATATCGGGGCTATGTGGGGCAAAAGCGCTGGTTCCGGTGAAAGGTCCGTGGCCAACGCCGACGAAGACAGCCTTACCATGGGAGTCGAAGCAGCTATCGATTGTCTGAGGGGCATGGACCGTACCCAGGTCGATGCCCTTTATTTTGCCACCGTTTCCGCGCCATACCTTGAAAAACAGTCATCAAGCATAATCCGGGCGGCGGCCGACCTGCGCGAAGATATCCCCACCATGGATATCGCCCATTCCCTGAGGGGATCTACCAGCGCTCTGAAAGCAGCCGAGGATGCAGTTAAAGCTGGGTCGGCTAAGAACGCGATGGTGGTCGCCTCTGACTGCCGGCTGGCCGCCCCCGATTCCGAATTCGAGCCCCAATTCGGCGACGGCGCCGCGGCCTTGCTGCTTGGAGATACAGACATAATTGCCACCATCGACGGCAGCCACCATATTTCCAGCGAATTCATCGATGTCTGGCGCAAGCCCGGCGACAAATACATGGAGGTCTGGGAGGACCGGTTCATCCGCGAGGAAGGTTACCTGAAAATACTCCCCGGTGTGGTTACCGAGCTTTATGAGAAACTTAACATTAAACCCGAGGAGATAACTAAAGCCTGTTTCTACGGCCCGGATGCGCGAACCCATACGGCGATGGCGCGAAAGATGAATCTCGATCCCAAAACCCAGGTTCAGGATCCACTGGTCGGTTCCGTCGGCAACACCGGCACCGCCCTGGCACCGATGATACTGGTCTCAGCACTGGAAGAGGCCAAACCCGGTGACAGGATTCTGTTTGCCACCTACGGGGATGGGGCCGATGCCTATTTGCTTACCGTCACCGATAACATCACCAAAGTTCAGGGCAATCACCGGGGAATCAGGAAACATCTGGAATCGAAGCTGAAACTCCCCGGCTATGGGAAATATGTCCAGATCCGCCAGTTGATGGAATGGGAAAAGGGCACCTTCCCCGCCCGCCCGTCTTCGCTTCCAGTGATCTGGCGTGATAAGGAAATGGTCTGGAAGCTGTACGGGCAGAAGTGCAGGAATTGCGGTAACATTCAACTCCCCCGCCAGAGAGTATGCATGTACTGCCGGGCCAAGGACAATTTCGAGTTCGTCCGCCTTTCCGATGTCACCGGCACCCTGTTCACCTTCAGCATGGACGAGCGCGCCCAGGAAATCGTGCTGCCCAAGGTTTTCAGCGTGGTAGATCTCGACGGGGGCGGGCGTTTCTACAGTGTCATGACCGATCGGGATACCGAGAAAGTCGAGGTTGGCATGAAGTTGGAAATGACCTTCAGAATCCAGCTTGAAGGTCACGAGCTGATCAACTACTTCTGGAGAGTTCGCCCCATAAGGTGCTGACGGAGTATAAAAATGGAAAGCATTAAAGATAAAGTTGCCATAGTTGGAATGGGATGTACCCAGTTCGGTGAGCTCTGGGACAAGGGGCCTGAAGACCTGATGGTGGAATCCACCTACGAAGCCTGCGAAGACGCCGGAATCGAGACCAGGGACATCGACGCCTGCTGGCTGGGTTATGTCAACTCCGATATCGCCATGACCGGCATAATGGCGGCGGGCGCTCTTCAATTCGACTACATCCCGGTGACCCACGTGGAGAATGCCTGCGGCACCGGTGCCGAGGCGGTGCGGGGGGCGGTTATGGCTCTCATTGCCGGGGTCTATGACGTCTGCCTGGCCCTGGGGGTGGAAAAGATGAAGGATGCCGGCTTCGGGGGTATTCCCCAGGCATTCCCCGGCAAGTGGCATCCCGTCTACGGAGCCGCCCCGGAAATCGGGGGCGGTGTGGCCCGTTACGCCCTGGCCGCCACCCGGTATTTTTCCTATCACGGGCTGACCCCAGAGGAAGGCAAAACCATGCTGGCCAAGGTCTCGGTGAAAAGCCATTACAACGGCTCCCGGAACCCCAGGGCAGCCTTGCGCCGGGCGGTCACCGTGGAGCAGGTAATGAATGCCCCCATCATCGCCTGGCCGCTGGGCCTCTTCGATTGCTGCGGGATAAACGACGGTTCCTCCGCGGCCATTCTGGTTCGAACCGAAGATGCTAAAAAATTCCGCCCGGACGGCGATTACATTACCGTCAAGGGCTCGGGGATCGCCTGCGGCCCCGGCTGGGGCAAGGAGAGGCCGGACTATGATTACCTGCACTGGGAGGAGACGGAGCGGTGCGCCAGACAGGTATACGAGATGGCCGGCATCACCGATCCCCGCAAGGATATCCAGGTTTTCGAGATTCACGATTGTTTCTCCATCGCCGAGGTCATCGCCGCCGAATCGCTGGGCCTGGTGGAAAAGGGCAAGGCCAGGGAAGACATCGAGGCCGGCAACTGGGAACAGGGAGGGGAAATGCCCATCAATATCAGCGGCGGATTGAAATCGTTCGGGCATCCTGCCGGCGCCAGCGGCGGCCGCGAAATCTACGAATTCTACAAGCAGTTCCAAGGCAAGGCGGAGGAGCCTTCCCGCCAGCTTAAAGGCGATCTCAAAATGGGGATTGCCCACAATCAGGGCGGCCACCCCGGCAATTTCGTGTGCGGCATCACCATCGTGGGTGAACCCCCCGCCGGTAAATAGGACCCCGTTATAATTCGCCTTTAGCAATTGGGATGGAAGTCACCCTCACCCAGCCTCTCCCTCAAGGGAGAGGAGAAAAGGATACAGGAGGAAAAATGGCAGAGGAAAAGGTGCTTACTTTTGAAGAATTGAAAGAGCGCGTGGGAGAGGAAATCGTTGAGAAGCTCGATGTGGAGAAATCGATGATTCGCAACTTCGCCCAGGGCATCGGCGATGAAAACCCCCTCTGGACGGATGAGGAATATGCTAAGAGCAAAGGGTATCATTCAATCATCGCTCCCCCGGGGTTCTTCCAGGCGGCCGTGATGAGCTCCGCCTTCACCCGCTTCCGCCCCACCATGAACGTCGGCAGGGGCGTGGATGCCGGTGGGGAATGGGAAATCTACAAGCCCGTCGAGGCCGGGGATACGCTTACCAACACCTTCAAGTTTGCCGATGTGGCCCAGGAAGAGGGGAAAAAGGGGATGAAGACATTCCTGAAATTCGAGACCACCCACGTCAATCAGCGGGGCGAGACGGTGGCCAGGAGCCGCTCGCAGATACTGAAATTCTAGGAGCTGGAATTATTCACCACAGAGGACGCAGAGAACACAGAGAACAAACTTTTCATTATTTACTGTTAAAAACCTCACGCGAGCTTGAGCGTCTTCTGCGTCTTAACTAATTGAGGAGGAAAATCGCCAATGGCTCAGCAATTGTATTTCGAGGACATCAACGAAAACGACGAGATTCCCCAGCTGGTCAAAAAGCTGACCAAGCGAAACCTGGTGGTCTATGCGGTCACGGCCGGAGATTTGTATGAGTTGCATTACGATAAAGACACCGCCACCGCCCAGGGTTTCAAGGATGTCATAGTCCAGGGAAGGCTCAAGAGCGCGCTGCTGGCCCAGGCGGTTTCAGACTGGATTTGCGACGACGGGCAGGTAAGGAAGCTTACCTGCAACAATCGGGGGGCCGATTACCCCGGAGATGAGTTCACCGTCAAGGGTAAGGTTAGCCGGAAATATCAGGAAAACGGTGAAAACCTCGTAGAACTGGATGTCTGGGGAGAGAACTCCGCAGGTGAGAAAACGACTTTCGGCACAGCGGTCGCCGCGCTCCCCGGCAAGGGATAGTTTTGTTCTCCCTTCAAGGGAGAGGGGAGAAAATGATTAGCTTAAAAGGAGAGTTTTATGGGTGACAGATTGAAAGGCAGAAATGCGGTGGTAACCGGAGGCGGCCGGGGGATCGGGCGAACGGCATGCCTGGCCCTGGCCCAGGAAGGCGCCAACGTGGTGGTATGCGACCTGGGCGGATCGACCGAGGGAAGCGGACAGGAGTCCACGCCGGCCGACGAAGTTGTCAAAGAATGCGAAGCCCTCGGGGTAAAGGCCGTTGCCAACTACGGCAACGTGGCGAATTTTAACGACGCCGAGAAGATGATAAAGGACTGTGTCGATAACTTCGGCAGAATCGACATCCTGGTCAACATCGCCGGCATCGACAGGCCGAAGATGATCTGGAACATGTCCGAGGAGGAGTTCGACCAGGTAATCGCCGTTCACCTCAAGGGCACTTTCAACACCACCCGGCATGCCGCCCCCCTGATGCGCGAACAGCGCTACGGGCGGATTATCAACTGCGTTTCCGAGGCATACCAGGGAGGTGTTACCCACATCAACTACGGGGCCGCCAAGGGCGGCATCGCCAGTTTCTCCTACGGCACCGCCCGGGAACTGGGTAAATATGGAGTGACCTGCAACGTCTTCGTGCCCCGCGCTTCCACCCGAATGGTTCAGGGGGAAGACGTCAAAAACATGATTGCCAAGCGGGTCGAGGCCGGCCTGATGACCCAGGCAAAGGCGGATGAGATGGCCCTGGACACCCTTCCTCCGGAGAACTTTGCCAACTTCATAGCTTTCCTGGCCAGCGACGAGGCCAGGGATATCAACGGCCAGGTATTCCTGACCACCCCCGGAGCGCTGGGACTGTTCAGCCAGCCGGAGATCATCCTGCAGGAGAGGCACAACCCCAGCGAGGAAGGGCCCTGGACATTCGACCAGTGCACCAAGATTGCCAGGGAAAAGCTGCTGGTCAACTATAAAAACCCGGCACCCGAGCAGCCGCCGAAGGAGAAGAAAGAGTAGTTCGGGATACCTCCTGACGGGGGTTCGGGGGATTGAAATAAAATGGATTACCGCTTTTGCGACAGCATCAAACAATAATTCAAGGAGAGAGATATACATGGCACAATTGCATCCACACCTGGAACTGGCACCGGTCGAGTTCAACAAAATAATCTACGAAAAGAAGGGTAATGCTGCCTACATTACCTTCAATGATCCCGACAACCGCAACGCCACCGACTGGCCGGGGGAAAAAGGTCTGACCGATCAGTACTGGTATGCCCTCGATGATGCCGAATTTGACGACGACATCAAGGTAGTGGTCATCAGGGGCAACGGCAAGGATTTTCACGCCGGCCACGACCTGGGCGGCGTGGGATTCATATACGGGATGGGCACCGGCAAAAAGGACGAACGCCGGGCCAGCCAGCGCATACGCTATTCCGTGGACAAGGGCTTCTTCCACGACCTGGCCATGAAACTGTTCCTGCTTCCCAAGATTTCCATCGTCAAGTGCCACGGGGCCTGCCTGGGCGGCGGGGTGTATATCCCCCTGCATGCCGATATCGCCATCGCGGCCGACAATGCCAAGTTCGGTTGCGTGGAGCAACGGCTGGGATTCGCCGGCAGCGGTGCACCGGTAAACCTGCTGATGGCAACCATCGGCATCAAGAGGGCAGTTGACATGCTGCTCACCGGTCGCATCGTCCGGGGCGACGAAGCGGAGAGGATCGGACTGGTCACCAAGTCAGTGCCGGAGGAGGAGCTTGATGATGAGGTCGAAAAGATGGTCGAATCCATGTGCCTGCTCCCCCGCGACGGCATCGCCATCGGCAAGGCCACCCGCCGGCTCATCTATGAGGAATGGGGCCTGACCAACAGCTTACAGGATATAACCCACACCATGTTCACAAATTTGCGCTGGGAACCCGATGAATACAACTTCTTCAAAGAGAGACGCGACAAGGGAGTCAAAGAAGGATTCAAAGGGCGCGACGAGCGCTACAAAGACAAGGTGGATTAAGCTTTCCGGGGCCTTTTGACGGAATGACAACCTGGTAGGAGACGGATATGTCGCTCACCGACTGGCAGGAAGAACTCAACCGTAAGATGACCACCCCAGAAGAGGCGGTCAAGGTTATCGAATCGAACAACTACGTAGTCCTGGGACAGCCGGAGCCGCTGGCCCTGGGGCTGGCGCTCTCCTCCCGTATCGGAGAGATCACCGGTGTCAAGGTACACGGTGGCGGGGGCAGGGATCTCCCCTGGTTCGACCCGGTATTCGGCGAGACTTTCCAGTTCGAAATCCCCTATGTCCTGCCGCTGGTTCGCGAGATGATGGACGAGAAGAGGGGCGATTTCCAGGTAGTCGGCCTCTACGCTTCAGCCGACGTTCCCTGGATGAAGCCCATCGATGCCTACCTGGTCCAGGTCGGACCGCCGGATGAGCACGGATTCTGCAGCTTCGGGGCCTCCTGCTGGAACAAGAAAGCACTGTGTGAAAAAGCCAGGGTGGTCATGGCGGAGATTAACCAGCACGTCATTCGCACCTACGGTGAAAACCGCATTCACGTCTCCGAGATCGATTATTTCGTCGAGCACACCCCATCGGGCACTACTCCCGGCGGAACCGACCTGCTGGGCCGCAAAACAACCGGCCCCGGCGAGCTGGAGAAAACGATTGCCGGGTATATCGGCGAACTGGTCAATGACGGGGACTGCCTGGAAATCGGCGTGGGGGGAACCGCCGAATGGGTGGCCAAGCTCGGTGTCCTGGAGAATAAGGTCGATCTCGGCTGGCACTCCGAAAACACGCCACGAGGTATCGGCACGCTGGTGATGAACGGGGTAATGAACGGCAGCCGCAAGCAGATAAATACGGGCAAGGCCGTGGCCACCGCCGTCGGCGGGGGCTCGAAAGAGGAGATGGACTTCATCAACAACAATCCCCTCTTCGAGGTCCACCCTTCCAGTTACGTGCTGAATCCCAAAGTAATTTCGGGAAACGATAATGTAGTAGCCATCAACAGTGCCATCTCGGTCGACCTGACCGGCCAGATCTCCGCCGAATCCATCGGCACCAGGATGATGAGCGGTGCCGGCGGCCAGACCGCCTTCGCCATCGGTGCCTATCTCTCCAACGGCGGACGGGCCATTACCGCCGTCTCTTCCACCGCCAAGGGAGGGCAAACTTCGCGAATCGTGCCCTGCCTTTTGCCCGGAACGGTGGTCAGCACGCCGCGGACACTGGCAGATACTATCGTCACCGAATATGGTGTTGCCAGATTAAAAGGAAAGACTCAACGGGAACGTGCCATGGAACTGATCGGAGTAGCCCACCCGGACTTCCGCCCGGAACTGGAAAAAGAGGCCAGAAAGCTCTACTGGCCCGATTAACCACAGAAACCTGCCCCCCCGCCTACCGGCCCCCGAACCTCTCAGCACAGGCGGGGCAGGGCGGGGCATAGCCCATCTTGCCAAAGTAATCCTGGTGGTATTCCTCCGCCTCCCAGAAATCACCCGCAGGGACCACTTGCGTGACCACATCGTAACCATTGCTCCTGAGGGTTTCGATCAGCGATTCGGCAATCCGCTTCTGCTCCTCGTTCAGATAGAAGACGGCCGAACGGTACTGCTCCCCGAAATCCGGGCCCTGGCGGTTGAGCTGGGTGGGGTCGTGTATCTCGAAAAAGAGTCGGGCCAGCTCCTCGTAGGGGATAACATCGGGATCGAAGACCACCTTCACCGCTTCGGCATGTCCGGTCTTTCCCCCGCAGACCTCTTTATATGTCGGGTTTTCGGTGTGGCCTCCGGTGTAGCCGACCGTGGTGGAGATGACCCCCTCGGCGTTCTGCAGTTGATACTCCACCCCCCAGAAGCAGCCTCCGGCGAAGATGGCCGTCTCCCCGGTTTGTTCTGGATGGAAGTCGAGGGAGATGGAGTTGACGCAGTGGCGGGTGTTGGTGGGGGTAAAGCCTTCCCCGAAGAAGACATGTCCCAGGTGCGCACCGCAATTTGAGCAGACGATCTCGGTGCGAAAGCCGTCGGCATCCGGGACTTGCTCGACAGCCCCTGGGATGGCCTCATCGAAACTGGGCCAGCCGGTTCCCGAGTCGAACTTGTCCTCCGAGGTAAACAGCGGCTGCCCGCATCTTTTACAGGTGTAGGTGCCATCCTCGTGGTGGTCCCAGTAAAGGCCGGTGAAGGGCATCTCGGTGCCCTTGTCGATGATGACCCTCTTTTCCTGCGGTGTCAGCTCGTTGTATTCCATACCGTCCTCCTCTGCTCCCGGCAGCGGGCTGCTCTGAGTTCCCTCATTGTCGTAGCCTCCCCACCACAGAGCACCCATCGCCAAGACCGCGATCATTATCAACAGCAAAATTGCCCGCATATGGCCCTCGCATATTAATATATTTCGATATTAATTTACCTGAAAATGAGCTCAGGGGCGGTGACTTTGGTCACACTTATTATAGAATACAGAATACAGAATTTAGAATACAGAATTTAGAATGGGGGATGACTTCGTCATTATGCGGTTCTTTTGTTCGGGATTCGTTATTCCCCGTACAGTTCGACTTGTTCCCACGGAGGACTTCAGGAACAAGGAAATGGGTCTATACGGAATTGAAGGGACGCACCGAATTACCCGGCTGATCCTGCGCTCACGTCCGACGGTTCAAGCCAATTTCAGAATTGCCGGGCTGAGGAAATGTTAGAATCAGGCTAAATTGAGAGAGCGCCGCCGTTTATACCAGACGAAGCTTCCAATGCCCAGAAGGCCAATGGCCATCAGGATGATTACCGTTAATTCCGGTATCGGCGGAGCTGGCGCCGAATCGCTCGCTATATTGGAACATGAACCCGTATGATCGTACTTCACGCTGATGGTGGTCGCTTGATCCCATGTCATCCGTAAAGCCAGATGATTCCCCGCGTGGACATATTGGGAGGTCTCGCCAGTCAAACCGATCGATACCTCCTGATTGGAGAACTGCCCTTGGACGAGTTGGGAACCGCTGGCCATCAGGGTACCGCTCTCGGCCCCGGAACTGGGCACCTCGTATATCTCTATGCCAAGATTTCCTGTAGTGCTTGACACGTATCCGAAGTAAAATTCCACATTAAATGTCCAACCCGTTCCGTCCGCCCATTGCTGAGTTTCAGCAAACTCGTCGCTCCACCACCACCAGTCCGTCGTAATAGAATCCAGCGTGGCACTGTTCTCCGTACCGTCGGCGCAGTTTTCAGAACGCAGCGGATCATCTCCCGCAGCATAGTCCAGATACCACACTGTTCCATCCTGAGCCGGGCAATCAAGTGCCTGCGCCGTTGGGGGGAACAGTGTTAGCAACATCATACAGAGCAGGATGATTGCAAGTAAACCGCCGGTTGAATAATTCTTCATGTCTTTAACCACTGAGCCGTCCTTTTACGAAATCCAGCATTTAAGTTAATTTTTCTATTACCTTTGCTGTCTCGGTCGGTTACGTTGAAATTTTCTGTTCAAAACTACATTTAATATTAACATTTACTAAAAGTAATGTCAAAATCCCATCTGGATGTAAACCCCGGGGGTACTCCACCCTCCCTCTAATCCCTCACCTCAAGGGAGGGAGGATTCTATCTCCTCCACTCCCTCGTGGTGTTTCTGGCCCTGAGCAAGCCGGGAAAGCAAATAACTTCGTAATTCTGGGGTTCTTTTACTCAGTATTCTTCCTCGTACAGTTCCCAATCGAAAGCTGCTCTGGTATCCTAAGATACAGGCCTGCGATGGAGATTCTACTCGCTTACTACTCGCGGAACGGGCACACGGCCAGACTCACCGAAGCCCTTACGGCGGAGCTCGAATCACGGGGACATACCATCCATACCGAAGCCATCCGGCCGGTGAATATGCCCAACGGAAGCTGGTCGCTGCTGGCCAGGTGCCTGCCGGGCGTCCCTTACATCCTGTTCTCCTGCTTCGTCTTCCCCCTCAGGCGCTATCTTCAGCCAGAAGCTAAAATAGCGCCGCTCCAATACCCGGACGTCTCCCGCTTCGAGCGGGTAGTGGTGGGCGGCCCCAAGTGGATGCACCTCTCCTTCCCGATGGCACGTTATGTCAAACAGGTGAACGGGCTCGAGGGTAAAAAGGTGGCCGGTTACTCGAGCTTCTGCGGCTCACCGGAACAGAAGAGGTTCGAGATGTACGCCTATTTTCAGCCCTTCAACGACCTGGTCCGCTCAGCCGGCGGTGAGGTGATCGCCCAGCTGGGCATCAGCAGCGCTCATACGGATATCCGGTTATTACCCACAGCCTGGTTTAAAGCGATATGCCGAATCAGGTTCAGGAGACCGCTCTCAAGTTACGGACTCGATTCGCAATGGGGAAGGCAGCAACTCGAGCACTTCTGCGACCTCATAGAGAAAGACAAAGCAGAAAGGGGGGACCTGCCTGTTCCGTGAGAGTTAAGGAACCTCTGAATAAGAGTTGAATTCGGGGGCATGGGGGTGTCCCCCAGCTTTAAAAAGCCCCATGCATTGGGGGTCGAGAGGATTGATTAGAGTTTCCTTAAGAATATCGAAGGAAAATGACTTCGCCATTCTGCGGTTTGGTTATTCTGGATTCGTAATTCAGTTTGCCCCACTGAACAAAAATTCTACAGGACTCGTGTAAAAAACGCTGAGATTCTTCGCTCCGCTCAGAATGACAGCCAGTAAAGTGTTCAGGATAACAAGATGAAAAAGTGAGTCTAAAGCTCGGCATCACCTCATCCGTGAAGCAGGGGGAAGAAAGACAAAAACCCGCTCACCTGCGGGTAAACTGGTATAAGAACCCTTCGCCTCGCGTTTTGAAAGAGCATTTCTTCGCCTGAGCGCAGGGCTCGGGGCATTCGTAGTGTCCCAGCTCGATCGTTCCCCTCACCCCCATGTTCTCCGCCATGACCCGGCAGGGATAGACGGTCACCGTAATACGCCTCTCCAGCCCTTCATCATCCCCGGGCTCCTCAATAATCTCGGTAAAATACAGTGCGGCGGTCTTGACCACATCACGCCTGCTCTCGGAATACTCATAGCACCGGCTGAGATTCGCCACCCCCACCGGCACAAGCGCCTGAGTAATGCGCTCGGAGAAATCCCTGAGCGCCTTTGCCTCCAGTATCGGGGCGGCCGGTGCCACCTGCAACCCCACCACCCGGTAGAATTCCCCTTCCCGGCGCAGGTGCTCGCGCTTTGCCGCCTGCTCGGTCCAGTTCACGCCGGGCATCCCTTTAAGTATCTGCCTGATTTTTTCCAGCTTACTCATAATTTAGGGGAAACCTCTCCTCAACCACTCAAATACCCATAACAGAGTATTTTTAAGGCAGGGGACACCGAAACAAATCAGTCTTCAGTCCTCAGTCTTCAGTCCCCCGTTCCCTGATCCCTGACCCCCAGTCTCCTAGCCAAGCAGGTCCTTCAACTTCCTACCTCCAAGCACATGCATATGCACATGCCAGACCGTCTGGCCGCCATCCTCGCCGCAGTTCATCACGGTGCGGAAGGCATCGGCCACGCCTTCCTTTCGGGCAAGCTCCACAGCCACCCGGGCCATGTCACCGACGATGTGGAAATCCTCATCCTTCATCTCAGCCAGGCTGGGGATATGTTTTCTGGGCAGCACCAGGAAATGGACCGGGGCCTGCGGCTGGATATCGCGGAAGGCAATCAACTCGTCATCTTCATAAATCAGGTCGCTGGGAACCTCTTTATTAACTATCTGGCAAAAAATGCAGGACATCCTTTCCCCCTTATCCTAAAGCAGTAACAAATTTATGATGCGCTCCCTTGTTGAGTTCGGCGTCCCCTTTCCAGATAGACCATCAGGAGAGCCATATCAGCAGGCGTGACCCCGTCGATCCGGGACGCCTGCCCCAGCGTCCGGGGACGGAACTCTTTCAGCTTGTAACAGGCCTCGTAACGCAAACCCGTGATCTCATCGTAATCGAACCGATCCGGTATTCGCCTGGCTTCCAGTTTCTCCATCCTCTGAACGGCCGCCTCCTGCTTCTCGATATACCCACTGTATTTGGTCTCGATCTCCACCTGCTCGGCAGTGTCAAGGTCCAGATCCGGGTTCCCCAACCCCAACTCCAGCAGCATCCCATAACTGATCTCGGGGCGCCGCAGGAACTCGAGTGCCGTCGTATTGCGTTCCGGTCTCGGCAGGTCCTCCCGGTACATATCTACACCGATTTTCCCGGCCACCATCACGGTCCTGGAAAGCCTTTCCGTCTCAATGGGTATATCCCGGCGACGGGCCTCCACCGCCTCATACCTTTCCTTATCGACCAGTCCGACTTCATAACCGACTGGGGTGAGCCGCAAATCGGCGTTGTCGTGCCTGAGCAGCAGCCGGTATTCCGCCCGCGAGGTGAGCAACCGGTAAGGCTCGGTCAGCTCCTTGGTCACCAGGTCGTCGATCATTACCCCGATGTATCCCTGGTCGCGCCGGAAAAGAAGCGGCTCCTTCCCCTGCACTTTCAGGGCGGCATTAATCCCGGCCACCAGCCCCTGCCCGGCAGCCTCCTCATATCCCGTGGTTCCATTTATCTGACCGGCCATGAAGAGTCCGGGGATCCTCCTGGTCTCCAGCGTGCTTGCGATCTGGCTGGGGGGCACATAATCGTATTCGATAGCGTACCCCATCCGGATTATCTCCACATCTGCCAGCGCCGGGATGGAGCGCACCATCTCCAGCTGCACGTCCTCCGGCAGGCTGGTATTAGCCCCCTGCAGGTAGACCTCCCCGGTCTCCCAGCCCTCCGGCTCCAAGAAGAACTGATGCGAGGATTTATCGGCGAACTTGAAAATCTTGTCCTCGATCGAAGGGCAGTAGCGGGGCCCCACCCCGGAAATGCTCCCGTTGAATAGTGGGGCTCGATGAAGATTGTCCTTAATTATCTCGTGCGTTCTGGAGTTGGTGGAAATGAGATAGCAGGGTATCTGCGGCCTCCAGGGAGTGAGGCCGTTTTGGGGATAAACCGGGTTCGGAGAGGGGAAATCGCTGATTTGCGGCGGCGAGGTGAAGCTGAAATAGAGGGGGACCTCGCTGCCCGGCTGCAGGACGGTTTTTTCGAAATCGATGGTTCTGGCATCCAGACGCGGCGGCGTGCCGGTCTTGAGCCGTTCCAGCCGGAAACCCAGCCCCCGCAGGCTCTCCGAAAGCCCGTAAGCGGCGCTCTCCCCCGCCCGCCCGGCGGCAATAACCTTCTCCCCGGTGATGATGCGTCCTGCCAGCGAGGTGCCGGTGGTCAGCACCACCGCTCTGGCCTCGAACGACAAATCGGAATCGGTGAGCACTTTGATGTTATCCCCGGCCGGCTCCACGCCTTCGACCAGCGCCTGCTTTAAATAAAGGTTCGGCTGTCTTTCCAGGGTATGCTTCATGGCCAGGCCATAGCGTTTCTTGTCGGCCTGGGCCCTGAGCGCCCGGACCGCCGGCCCCTTGCCGGTGTTGAGCATCCTGATCTGGATGAAGGTCTTATCGATATTCCGGGCCATCTCGCCGCCAAGGGCATCGATTTCCCGCACCAGGTGCCCCTTGGCCGGCCCGCCGATGGAGGGATTACAAGGCATCAGGGCCACGTTATCCAGGTTCATAGTTAAAAGGAGGGTCCGGCAGCCCATGCGCGCTGAGGCCAGCGCAGCCTCACAGCCGGCATGTCCGGCCCCAACTACAATCACTTCGTACAGCACAGCAATGTTAATTGTATCATCACCCCTGTAAATGAGAAAGGGGCAGAAGTATCCTTGACACTTCATCTGTGGTTGTGTAAGGTATGTCTGAATACCCGATGGCAGATAGCAAACGAGTAGCATTCTCCCTGCTGGAAACCGGCCACGAGTTTCCAGCAGCCAGTTATGTTCTCGACCCCCAATTGATCGAATCCTATCTCAAGGCCACGGGGGAGACGAACCCCCTCTTCGAAGAGGAAAAGCTCGTCCCGCCGACGGCGGTGGCCGCCTACGCCCTGGCCGCTTTGGCCGAGGGCATGGAGGTGCCGCCGGGAACCATCCATACCTCGCAGGAGGTCGAATCGGTGGGGCCGGTATACGTAAACGACACCATCACCAGTTGTGCCAGGGTAAGCAGCAGAAAGAGCCGCCGGGATATGGAAATCATGACCGTCGATATCGACGTCACCAACCAGAAAGGGGAGTTGGTACTGAAGGGAAAGACCACGTTCCTTTCCTCATCGCAAATAAAGATATGAGAGAAAAGTTATGAAAATAGCCGTCGACGCCATGGGCGGGGATTTTGCCCCGCAGGAAGTCGTCAAAGGGGCCATAAGCGCCTCCCGGGAACATGGTGTGGGAGTTATCCTCGTCGGGCCCGAGGAGCGGCTCAAGGCCGAACTGGGCAGGCATGACCTTTCCGGCACGAACATGGAGATCGTCCATACCGACGAATACCTGGAAGAGGGGGAACATCCCGCCTTCGCCCTGCGCAAGAAACGCAACGCCTCGGTAATCCTGACCGCCAAGCTGGTCCGCGACGGCAAGGCTGAGGCCGCCGTCAGTGCCGGCCCGACGGGAGGGGTGGTCGCCTCGGCGCTTTATGTACTGGGGGCTATCGAGGGGATGTCCCGCCCGGTTATCGGCGGGGCCTTCCTGGGGTTCGCCCCCGAGACCATCGTCATGGACCTGGGGGGAAACATGGATTGCCGGGCGGACCAGCTACTCGACTTCGCCGTGGTGGGGACGGTCTATGCCCGGGAGATACTTGATATCCCCAACCCGACGGTGGCCCTGCTCAGCGTGGGCACCGAGGAAGGCAAGGGGAATGAGGTCATCAACGAAGCTTACAGTTTATTCAAAGAGAGCGACCTCAATTTCATCGGCAATGTGGAGGGCAACGACATACCGGCGGGAAAGGCAAACGTCATCATCTGTGACGGGCTGGTGGGCAACATCCTGGTAAAATACACCGAGGCACTGGGCGATACCTTCGCCGGCTGGCTGAGGAAGAAAGTCGGCGGCCGGCTGCCGGAAGACGAGATCGCCGCCATTACCCATGAACTGGCCGTGGCCACCAACCCCACCGAGGCCCACGGGGGCGGGCCGCTGTGGGCGGTCGACGGGGCGGTGTGCGTCACCCACGGGAGGAGCAAGGCAGCGGAGATCGCCCGGACCATCGGGCAGGCTAAGATGGTCGTGGAACGCGATATGGTGGGGACGCTCAAAAAGGAGCTGGCCTCAATTCGGAACAAGGTGGCAGGCTAGTCAAACAATTCTCGTTCCCACGGTCCCGTGGGAGCTCACATCACCGTTCCTACGGAAGACCATAGGAACAAGAAAACCGAGACATAGAGTAAGATGAGCCGAAGTGAATAAAAAGAAGGTGCAGGAAACACTCTCGTTCCCACGGTCCCGTGGGAGCTCACATCACCGTTCCTACGGAAGACCATAGGAACAAGAAACCTCATTAGGGATAAATAACTAAATGGCAAGAAGCAGGTACAGGATTTTCGATAATTACTATCCTTACTTTTTAACGGCCACCATCGTAGACTGGCTGCCACTTTTTTCCGACCCCTTGGTTGTTAATATAATTCTTGACTCATTTCAATTTATGCAGAAAAATGATCGATTGACAATTTATGCCTACGTTATTATGGAAAACCACCTTCACCTTGTTGCATCATCCGCCAATCTCACCAAAGAAATCGGCAACTTTAAATCCTATACAGCAAGGCAGGTTATCGATTATTATAAGCATGATAATCAACAAGTCTTGTTGAGTCTTTCCATGGCAAAGAAACCTTTCAAGGATGACCGGGATTACCAATTCTGGCAAGAGGGTAGTCACCCTCAACAAATCCAAAATAGAGAAATGATGAGACAGAAAATTGAATACTGTCATCATAACCCGGTTCGCAAAGGATATATTGATAAATCTGAGGATTGGCACTATTCAAGTGCAAGAGACTACGCTGGAAAAACAGGACCGGTAGAGGTAAACATGGAATGGTAGATGGCCCTAAATGTCAGAGGGAGAAGTATCCCCACGAGGACCATAGTATTGGAAACCCGGTACTTGTTCCCACGGAGACCGTGGGAACAAGTAATAAAGGTGCAGGAATTCTCTCCTGCCGGGGGTTAGCGGGGGTGTCCCCCGCCTTCCTTCTCTCCCCAATGAATTGGGGGAGGTGGGATAAAAAGCTTGTCACAAACTAAAGGAGAAATTTATGACCGACCCATCTGTCGAAGAAAAGGTAAAAGAGATTGTAAGCAGGATCATCCGAAAGCCGGACCTCAATTTCAGTCACGAGACCACCTTCAAGGATTTCGAGGCCGATTCCCTGGACATCGTGCAGATACTGGTGGCCATCGAGGACCACTACGATATCGAGATCGACGACGACGAGCTCCAGGAAGTGCAGAACATGGGCGATTTCCTGGCCTACGTGGAGAACAAGATCGCCGAAAAGGGTTAAGCATGTCTCTCAAAGGTAAGGTTGCCCTCATCACCGGCAGCTCCCGGGGAATCGGGCGGGTCATCGCCCTGAAACTCGCCGACGAGGGCGCCGACATCATCATCAATTACTTCCGCAAGAAAAGCACCGCCCAGGCTGTATGTGAGCAGATTCGGGCCAAAGGCGTAAGGGCTCACGCTATAAAAGCCAATGTTGGCGAGCCGGATAAAATCAACGCCATGTTCGACGAGATAGAGTCCGAGTTCGGAAAGCTGGATATCCTGATCAACAACGCCGCCTCCGGCGTCCCCCGTCCCGCCCTCGAACTTGATGAGAGAAGCTGGGACTGGACCATGGATATCAACGTCAGGGCCTTTCTCCTCTGCGCCCAGCGGGCAGCCGGGCTGATGCCCAACGGTGGCAGGATGGTCAGCATCTCCAGCCTCGGCTCACGGATGGTCATGCCGGTCTACACCTCCGTCGGGGTCTCCAAGGCCGCCCTGGAGGCGCTCACCCGTTACCTGGCCATCGAGCTTGCCCCACAGAATATCTGCGTCAACGGCGTCTGCGCCTCAGCGGTGGAGACCGAAGCCCTCCAGTTATACGTCAGCGACCCGAACCTGCCCAGGCCGGCCTGGCAGACCACCCCCGCCGGAAGGATGGTCCGGCCGGAGGACATCGCCAGTACCGTTGCGTTTTTATGTCAAGAAGAGTCCTCCATGATCCGGGGGCAGATGATCGTCGTCGACGGCGGCTTCTCCCTGTTCCCCTCAAGCTTCGCCCCCGAAGGTGGCTCGAGTGAACCGTAGGGTGGTGATTACCGGTTTAGGGGCCATTACACCACTCGGTTCGACCGCTGAGGATTTCTACCGGGGACTGATCGATGGCAAATCCGGCATCGGGCCCATCACCTTTTTCGATACCTCTAAATTCCAGGTCAAGTTGGCCGCCGAGGTCCACGGGTTCGAGCCGACCGACTACATGCCCATCAAGCGGGTCGACCGCACCGGCCGGTGCACCCGGTTCGCCATCGCCGCCACCCGAATGGCTATGGAGGCCGCCTCTCTGGATATGTCCGCCGAAAGGCCGGAGCGGGTGGGAACGATGATT
>JAWOBB010000029.1:0-7664 GCA_046498265.1 Dehalococcoidia bacterium
CGCACCACCGAAGTAGCTGTGAAACTCAGTGCGAGTCAGGCCCGCTTTATCCTTCACACTTTTCCACAGTTCGTGAGGTTGAGCAGAAGTCACACACTGGACAGTCGATATGGCACCGAGTGCCTTCACCGGTGAAGACACATAGATCAGGAGTACAGCGCCCTCTGGAACCACGGGGCGTACCCGACGCAGCTCAATCGATTTCTTCCCGTCCAGTATCCTCTCAGCGTATTTCGGTCGCACCGATAGGAGTAGAGCATGCCGGGACATAGACGCTCCCTGTCAGCTCGCGGCCAACTTGTATAAACGGGCGAAAGACTCAGGGGAGACCCTCTGCGGCGCGATGTCACTATCCCCAGGGACAAACTGGTCGACATCACCGGCGTCTCCGGGTCGGGGAAAAGCTCGCTTGCCTTCGACACCATCTACGCCGAAGGGCAGCGCCGTTATGTCGAGTCGCTCTCGGCCTACGCACGGCAGTTCCTGGGCAGGATGGAGAAACCGGATATCGACTACATCGAGGGTCTGAGTCCGGCCATCTCCATCGACCAGAAAGGCACCAGCAAAAACCCCCGCTCCATCGTGGGCACGGTGACCGAAATATACGATTACCTCAGGCTGCTGTTCGCCCGCGTCGGGCATCCCCATTGCCCGCAGTGCGGCCGGGAGATCAGCCGCCAGAGCATCCAGCAGATCGTCGATTCCATCCTCCAGCTGCCCGAAGGGCAGCGCTTCATGGTCCTGGCCCCGATAGTCAAGGACCGCAAGGGGGAGTACCAGTCGGTATTCGAGGATTTGCGCCGGGGCGGTTACGTGCGGGTACGGGTGGACGGTGAGATTCATGACCTTTCCGATGAATTCAACCTGGCCAAATACAAGCGCCACACCATCGAGGCGGTGGTGGACCGGCTGATTGCCGGGGAGAAGGAACAGACAGGGAGGCTGGCCGATTCGGTGGAAACGGCGCTGAAGCTGGCCGGCGGCATGGTGTTGATCTCGGTTATCGATGGGGAGGAAATCCTCTTCAGCGAGAGCTTCGCCTGCCCGAACTGCTCAATAAGCCTGGAGGAAATCGAACCGAGGACTTTCAGCTTCAATAGCCCGCATGGGGCCTGCCCGGAGTGCACCGGTATCGGCTACCGCTCGGAGATCGACCCCGACCTGGTCATCCCCAACAAAAAACCCTCGCTGGCCGAGGGAGCCATCATTCCCTGGGCAAAATCGGGGGCCATGAGCTACTGGTACCATTATCAGATTGAGGAGCTGGCCGAAACTTACGATTTCTCCACCCGCGTGCCGATAGAGGACCTGAGCCAAGAGGAATTGAAGCTCATCCTGTATGGAGAGGAAGGCAGATACTACAAATATCGGAACCGCTTCGGCAGAATTCGGGAGAAGTTCACCGGCTTCGAGGGGGTTATCCCCAATCTCAACCGGCGCTACCGGGAGACGGAAAGCGAAAACATTCGAGCCGAGATCGAAAGGTACATGACCGCCCATCCCTGCGCCGCCTGCGGCGGCCAGCGGCTCAAGCCCGAAGCCCTGGCGGTGACCATCGGGGGGAAAAACATCTCCGAGGTCGCTTCCTTTTCCATCGCCCGGGCTCTCAAATGGGTGGACCGGCTCGAGGGGGCCGGCAGGGGAAAAGGGAAATCGATCCTGAGCGAGAGGGAAAAAACCATTGCCCGCCAGATCCTCAAGGAAATCCGTTCCCGGCTGGGATTCCTGATGAACGTCGGCCTCGATTACCTGACACTGGATCGTCCCTCGGGCTCTCTCTCGGGAGGGGAAGCGGAGCGAATTCGCCTCGCCACTCAAATCGGCAGCGGGCTGATGGGCGTGCTCTACATCTGCGATGAGCCCACCGTGGGACTGCATCCCGTCGACGGAAGCCGGCTGATCAGCACCCTCAAGGAGCTGCGCGACCTGGGCAACACCATCCTCATCGTGGAGCACGACGAGGCCATGATGCGAGCCGCCGACTGGATTATCGATCTCGGCCCCGGTGCCGGTGAACACGGGGGAGAGCTGGTGGCCGCCGGCACCATAAAGGAGATCGAAAAGTGCCCCGACTCGATCACCGGCCAGTATTTGAGCGGGACCAGCCAGATTCCCGTTCCCAAAAAGCGGAGGACCGGTTCCGGCAATGAAATTATCATCAGGGGGGCCCGGGAGAACAACCTGCAAAACATAGATGTGCCCATCCCGCTGGGGAAATTCGTCTGCATCACCGGGGTTTCCGGCAGCGGCAAGAGCACGCTGATTGATGAAATACTGTATAAGCGACTGGCCCAGCTGTTCTACCGGGCGAGGGAGAAGCCTGGTGACTTCGACGAGATTGAGGGGATCGAGCACATCGATAAAGTGGTCGATATCGATCAATCTCCCATCGGCCGCACGCCTCGTTCCAACCCGACCACCTACACCGGTGCTTTCACCCGAATCCGGGAGATGTTCGCCGCCACCCCCGAGGCCCGCGCCCGGGGTTATAAGGCCGGCAGATTCTCCTTCAACGTCAAGGGGGGGCGCTGCGAGGCCTGCCGGGGCGACGGCTATATCAAGATCGAGATGCAGTTTCTGCCCGATGTCACCGTGCCCTGCGAGGTCTGCAACGGGAAAAGATACAACCGGGAAGCCCTGGAAATTCACTTCAAGGGAAAAAACATCGCCGAGGTGCTGGACATGACGGTCCAGGAAGCCTACGATTTCTTCGAGAACATCCCCACACTCAAGTCCAAGCTGGGCACGCTGAAGGATGTGGGGCTGGGGTACATCAGGATGGGCCAGCCGGCCACCACCCTTTCCGGAGGAGAGGCCCAGCGGGTCAAGCTGGCCACGGAGCTCTCCAAACGGGCCACCGGGAAAACCCTTTATATTCTCGATGAGCCGACCACCGGGCTCTCCTTCCACGATGTGGCCGCCCTGCTCAGGGTCCTGCAGCGGCTGGTCGATGCCGGTAACACCGTCATCTTAATCGAGCACCATCTTGACCTGATCAAATGCGCCGACTGGATCATTGATCTCGGCCCCGGAGGCGGTGATCGGGGAGGGGAACTGGTGGCCGCCGGCACCCCGGAACAGGTCGCTAAGGTGAGGAAATCCCGGACAGGCAAGTATCTGGCCGGAATGCTCAGGACAAACAGGGTTTCACCTGCGAAATATCCAGAGGATCAGAAAACCCGGTCCTTCTATAATTAAACCCATGGAAAATACGCCAGCCGATATCGATTTGGGGGAACCGGAGGAAATCGATTCCCGCTCCGCCTGGATAGTAGTGGCAGCAGGATTTGTACTGGTTCTAATACTGTATGGCGCCTACTATTCGTTCGGGGTATTCCTCAAGCCCATGCTGGATGACCTTGGCTGGTCCACGGCAATGACCACCGGGGCCACCTCACTTTATCTGGTGGTGCACGGGGCGCTGGCCATCCTCATGGGGCATCTCAGCGACAAATACGGGCCCCGATGGGTGGTGGCCGGCGGCACCCTCCTCATAGCGCTGGGATACGTCCTGATTTCTCAAATCAGCGCTCCCTGGCACCTGTACATGTGCCTGGGGATACTGGTGGGCATCGGAATGGGAGCAGCTTATGTCCCGCCGCTGGCCACAGTGACCAGATGGTTTATAACCAAACGGGGGCTGGCGCTGGGCATAGTGGCTGCCGGCGTAGGGGTCGGACAGATAATACTGCCTCCTCTGCTGAAATACCTGATTACCGAATCGGGCTGGCGGGATGCTTTCGTTACTTTGGGAATAATTACCTGCATCGTTGGAATTCCGGCAGCAATGATGCTAAAGAATCCACCGAATATCAGCGTGAACTCAACTGATGAATATGATCCTGCATCCGAGGATAACTGGCCGGTGACCAAAGCTCTCAAAACATCTTCGTTCTGGCTTCTTTTGATCATATTCGCTGCCCTTGTCTTCGGCACCAACATCGTGATGACTCACCTGGTGGCCCACATTGAATATAACGGTTTTGACCCCATACCTGCCTCCCTCACCCTAACGCTGATAGGCATTAGCGGTATTTTTGGCAGGGTCATCAGCGGAGGCGGTGCCGACAGATTCGGGAACAGGGCAATGGCGGCAACCTGTCTGGGGATACAAATTATGGTATTCGGGATGCTTATCTGGATTGACCAGTTAGGGTTTTTCTATCTGGCCGGAGTTCTATACGGACTGGGTTATGGGGGAACATTACCGCTCGTCATCAAGATGAGTTCGGAATTCTTTGGAACCGGTTCGGCAGGGGCAATATTCGGGATACTCCTTTTCGGATCTTCCATCGGGGGAGCAATTGGCGTCCCACTCGCCGGCTATATATATGACGCCATGGAGGATTACGCGCTTGCTTTCGTTATCGCGACGATAGTCATAACGACGGCCTTCATCCTCAATCTGTTTCTAAAACCGCCTGAGAGGAAATGATGAAAGTCCCAAGCTTGCCAAACATCACCCGGGATACAACTCTCCCTGTTTGACAAGTTGATAAGCCAGAGATATTCTGTATGTGGACCTGCTTATTGGGGACTGCAATGTCGGGACTTTTCTCAGCCCAGCAATATAATCCGTTCAATTTCAAAGACTCACGAGAGACGATGCATCTAAAAAGAAAACTCTTTAGTACTCTATCTCTGCTGGCGGCCAGCCTGGCAATTGGCCCGCTGTTTGTATTAAGCTGGGTCATAGGGCTCATAATAGGCAAACTGGGGGGAGGTAAATCGGAAGGGATCCCGGGGAGAGTAAAATCAATAATCATCCCTCTGTGGAAATGGAAAGTGCACTTTCATCACTGGATCTTTTCACTTGGCCTCATAAGCATCAGTGCTGCAGCGGATATCTACCTTTTAAACCCACATGTGACCTGGGGCTTACTTGGAGGACTGGTCTTTCATGGCATATACAGCTATAGCGACTGGTACAAAATCATCATCCCGCGCCATAAAAACAAGGGATCGGAATAAAAAAGCGGGGGTAGATGCCCCCGCTTTTTTATTCAACTAAAGAATTTAATCAAACTCTGGTGCCATTCCGAAGTGCCCTGATCTGCTCGCTGAATTCCCTTGCCTTCATTTCATCCATCAGCACTTTACTGGAGGTATAACACCATTCCGCCAGTTCATCAATATCGCTATACGTCAACTGCGAGCCATCTATCTCCAGATGTGCCCTTACCTGGCGGTTAACAAACTTCGTCGCAGCCGGCCCAAGGTAGGACCTGGCAACGTCGATGACCTCGTCATACAAGGCCAAAGTATTATTCCTCCTCTTCTTGAGATAAGAAGCGCACTGCCATTACCATGCGCTCGAAGCTCTGAGCCAGGTCACCGATCTCATCATCGGACTTGATGGAAACGGACACACTCATATCACCCATGCTCACCTTTTCGGCAGCATCCCTGAGAGAAGCAATGGGGCCGGTGATTCCGCGGCTCAGATAGAAAGCTATAATCGGCACCACAATAATAAGTCCTACTATAACTCCGATAAGCGTAAAGAGCATTTGATTAGTAGCGTCATTTAAATCACTTTCCAGATCATCCAGGCTTGAAATGGGTTCAAGGGCGCTTTCAGCATCCTGTTCCACCATCACCAGCCATCCGAGACCGTCAAACTCGGAGTATATCAGGGAAGCATTCTCGTTACTGGCTCGAGCGAAGCCGCCTATCCAGTCCTCCGTCACAGCGATGCAGTCTCTTTTCACCCCACCCTCTTCGCGCATAGGATAAATAATCTCGTGCCCCGGCCCTTTCAACAAAGTCGCCTCTTCTTCGGCATCGTTCAAAGAGGGGGATGCCGCATCGTACCGGGAGTCAGACGAAGTATCCATGATCATTTTATGAGTACTATTATCATTGACAGGTGCCCACACCACCAGTTCACTACCGGGAACCTTCATTCCGTATTCTTCGGACAAACTGGAGGGATGGACCCTGACAGAAACCACCAGCACACCCAAAGGAACATCTTCACTCGGATCCTCAACCAGGGCAGCTATATCGATAAAATAAGGATAGGGAACCCCTGCCATACTCTCTGTAGATTGAAGCTCGCTCACGTACAAGCCGGGCCCCCAGGCTGAGCGAGCCGCATCAACATTGATTTCCGGCTTACCTTGCGGTATCTGTGCGAGCACCTTATACCTTTCATTCACAATATAAGCATCCGCTATGGCAGTGTCCTGCACTTCCTCATTACCAAGGAAGGTCTGGGCAACCTCTCTTGCAGCATCGCCGCTCGGGTCATCCTTATCATATTTAGCGGCCTCTATAATGCTGGTGTTACCCGCCCATGACTTGACCGCCCTGATCTTCTCGGCTATCCATGTCTCAAGCTCAACCGAAATATTCCAGGCCTGAGATGCCTTGGTAGCGGCCACGGTCTCCACTTTCAGGGCAGACCGGCTCTCGTCCACGCTGTCATTGGCCGAGCTCTCAGTATTGGCCATACCGCTGTACATAATTCCCCCGGCAAGCGCCAGAGGAATCAGGCTGACCACCAGCATCATCAATACGATTTTTCCCCTCAAGCTCTTCATAAAAGGCCGCGCTTTATACTGCTGCATTTACTTTGCCCTCCTTCCTGCTCCTTGTTTTCATAACATGACACCCGTTTTGTTGCCAGATGCCTTTGCGCCCCCGCTATTACATGCTCCCCTTCACCTAATCCCCGTTGGTTCTGGCGACTTCCCTCTTGATCTTTTTAATATCATCCTGGGTAAAGAGTCGCCATCCGTTACGATCCTTTCGCCCTACATCTGAAAGGATCCCTTCCCGCAACCATCTAAAAAAGGTGGCTTTGCTTATTCCGGCTATATCACAAGCCTCTGATGTTCTGTAATACTTTCGTCCCTTGATTTTAAGTACCATTTACTTTCCCGATCCCGATATTTCACTCATATATATTAGATTTACTTGGGCCAAACATCCCCTTCACCGGTTTTTCAGCCAGTGTATTTCTATTATACAAGACCTGTCAAGACGTCTTCACTCTAAGCATAGCAAGCCCGCTAAAGACAACCGGACCTGCTTCTATAGCAAACGACTCGGCTTTAAGACTGGCAACCGGCTTCCCGTCCTTCGGACTGACAGCATATATAAAGGAGGGTTGACATTGCCTGCAATTGGGAGTAAACTATCCCAAATTAAACTCAATTCAAGAGGGGGGAGGTGAGAAAACTGAGATTAATAACAGTCAATGATTACGAGGATCAATCAAAACAGAGGTGCTATGCAAGACAG
This sequence comes from Dehalococcoidia bacterium, assembly GCA_046498265.1. Lineage (GTDB taxonomy): Bacteria > Chloroflexota > Dehalococcoidia > SZUA-161 > SpSt-899 > JBGLNL01. The sequence continues at coordinate 7,249 of JAWOBB010000029.1, forward strand.
TAAAATGTAAGGAGGTAAAAGGTGATGAGTATTTCAGGCAAATGGCGAATTCTGATTACAGCAGCTTTACTGCTGGCCCTGGCGTTGCTGGCAGCCTGCGGGGATGATGACGAGGAAATCGAGCCGACCGCCGAGGATATTACTATCAAAATCGGCCTGCTGACGGACAAAACCGGTCCCGCAGCGGAGGCACTTATTCCGGTAGATACTGCGATGAATGACGTGATTAGGGCCTGTTCACACTAAGGCCCTATTTGTGATATAATAAGTATATGGAGATAACAACTGAACAATATAAACAGATTGAAGCTTATTTTCCAAAGCAAAGAGGCAATGTTAAGAATAAAAATCTTCAGGTTCTCAATGCGATTCTTTACGTTTCGGAGAACGGCTGCAAATGGAGGGCATTACCTAAG
>JAWOBB010000009.1:0-7934 GCA_046498265.1 Dehalococcoidia bacterium
TGCTAAAAAAGGCACGCGGGCAGACCCCAGTCTTTTTATATACGCTCTAATTACCCTCTTTATATGCGTTGCATTTTTGACATCTACATCAATGTACATTTTCATTCACCATTTTAATCAAAGTATTTATTGCTGTTAGCGCTGTATTTACTTTCCTTTGCGCTTTTGTCTTTGCCGCGCCTCGCTTAAACTTTTCCATTGCAACTGTAGCTTCGTTAAGTTCATCGGCGGACAATTTGAGTAAATTCTCTGCTTTTTTCATCAGAATAAATCATCCTCTTTTTTGTCGCATCCCTTCATCTCGGTCACCGTCAGGGTTACATCATTGTACTTCAACTGCTGCCCCTCTTCAGGAATGCGTCCCAGCGCATCGAGGATGAAACCTCCTATAGTTTCATAATCGCCCTCGGGGAAATTCAGGCCCATCTCCTCATTTGCATGATCGAGCCTCTTTCCCCCGTCAACCTGATAGGTATTGTGCCCAATAACCTCCACCGGTTTATCCCCGGTAGCCAGCTCATCGCCCAGCTGTCCTACTATTTCCTCCACCAATTGCTCCATGGTCACAATCCCCGCCGTCCCCCCATATTCGTCAACCACAATCATAAACTCAGCCCTTTGTTCCTGCATCTCGCGGAAAAGCTCCCCGACCACTTTTGTCTCCGGCACAAATCCGATGGAACGCGCCAGCGAAGTGACATTATCCTTTTCCTCAATCTCTCCCTTAGCCTGGGCCAGCAATATATCTTTTATCCACAAAACCCCGGTTACATGGTCCACATCTTCTTCATAAACGGGGAATCTGGCATGGGGATTCTCCACATATATCGGCCAGAAGTCCTTCAAGGTGATATTATTTTCCAGCCAGACGACATCTGTGCGCGGGGTCATGATCTCGCTTACGCGGCGATCTCCGAAAATCAGCACCCTCTCAGCCATGCCCGCTTCGCCTTCCTCCACCACCCCATGTTCCAGTCCCATCAATATCATGGTACGGATTTCGTCCTCCGTTATCACGGTCCGGGAAATGGGAACCCCACCGAATAACCTCGCTACTGCAGTGCCTATGCCGGACAAAATGAAAGTCAGCGGGAACAAAATCCAGGATATGGCCTTGATAGGATGGGTATAAAACAAAGCCATCCGTTCCCCCAGTTGAGTGGCCAGCGTCTTGGGCACGATCTCACTGAAGATTAACAGCAGAATGGTTACCGTTACGGTAGCTATGAGTGCTCCCCAGTTTTCGTTACTGATAATCTCCAGCACGATCAGAGTTCCCAGGGCGGCAGCGGCGGTATTGACGAAGTTGTTCCCGATGAGGACCGTGGTCAGCAGTTTCTCCGGGTGTTCCGTCAGTCTGGCCACATCCTCCGCGCCCGAGACCCCGTTGTTGACCATGTGCCTTATCCGCACTCGCTGAAGAGAAAGAAAAGCGGTCTCCGAGCTGGAAAAGAAAGCAGAGACAATCAGGCACAGGATAAAAAGGGTGATGTATACTTCGACCATCGTGCTTACACTCCTTTGGCCGCCAGGCCAGCCATTTTTAAAGAGCGGCCAATATCGCCCCAGATGCCCTGGCGATATTGGCCGCCCAGTTCCGTTTCAATCAAGCGATTGTGAAGAGATTCGTCGCTTGTCGTAAACACCTTTATGTAATTACCCGTATGCCCGGTCCAGATGTTTCCTTCTTTCTGTTCTTCCCAGAGCACCGGCATGATTTCGCCACTGAACCTCTCCCGAAATTTAGCGGATGTCTCTTGTGCCAAATCGAGCATACGCTGACTTCGGGCCTTCTTGATTTCATCGGGAACCCTGCCCGGCATTTCTGCCGCCGGGGTCCCGGCACGCGCAGAGTAGGGGAAAACATGCATACCGGCAAAACCGAGGCTGGAGCAAAAGCGAAAACTTTCCTCGAATTCCTCTTGCGTCTCACCCGGAAAACCGCCGATGATATCGGTGGTTATGGCGATATCGGGCATGGCCTCCCGGACCATATTCACCGCGGATTCGTACTCGTCGAGTGAGTAATCCCGACCCATTCTTTCGAGGGTGGCTGCACAGCCACTTTGAAGGGCCAGATGAATATGACGGCATATCCGCTCATCTCCCTGCCACAAATCAATCAGCGAAGGAGAGAGCTCCCGGGGCTGCAGCGATGAGAGCCGAATCCGAGGGATCTCGGTCCGGCCAAGTATCAGCTTCAGGAGACCTTCCAGCCCATCTTCATCTCCATATCTCCCGATCCTGGTCCCGGTGAGGACGATTTCCTGGTATCCCTCCTCTTCACGTGCCTTTATTTCCGAAAGGATTATTCGAGCAGGAATGCTCCTTTCCCGGCCGCGAACCTGAGGCACGATACAGTAAGAACAGCAATGTGAGCAGCCCGCCTGGACCTCGACCATCGACCTGGTGCGAAACGGGCCGGTTGAAGAGTGATGAGCATCATTCCAAACAGCAGCTTTCTTCGCTGCCAGATGACCCTCTACCATCTCGACCAGCTTGAATTTATCAGCATTCCCCACCGTCAGATCAACCCCTTCCACCGTGACCTCATCGACGTCCCTGTCCACATAACAGCCTGCCGCCACGATGAGAGCTTCAGGGTTCTTCCGGTGGGCCGAGCGCAAGTACTGCCGGCACTTTCGATCGGCGATGTGCGTTACGGTGCAGGTATTGAGGATGTAAACATCCGGGCTGTCCTGAGTGGTCACCAGCTCGAATCCAGCCCCAGCAAACCGGCGGGCGATTGCTTCGCTCTCCGCCTGATTGAGCTTGCATCCTACGGTCTGAAGAGCAACGGTTGATCTGCCGGGGGCACGGGGATCGGGGACTGGATCTTCTGTCATATCTTGATTTGAGGTGACTTTTTTAAAGGGAATGGTTCCTTCTCGCTACAGGTATATATATCAGGCAAAGTGCCTGAATCCACCCAGCGAGCACATCTAATCTTTCCGATCATACTTGGCATTATAGCACCAAATAGTTTAACAGGCATGGGAGACTTAGTCAAAATTGACTGCCGCCTCAGTTCAGGGTTAGGATAGGGACAGAGGTGAATTGTGCCAAACGCGGATGACCTCAAAAACAGGTTGCGCCGGATTGACGGCAAGGGATTCAAGGCATACCGGGACATCGAGGGACAGTACGATCTGGAAGAATATACCCTGTCGATAGAACGGGCCCAGCGAGACCCGTTCGCGCCCCCCACCCGCGTGCGGGCAATGATCGGAGCCCGAACCGCCGGATTCCCGGCAGATACTTATCAAAACAGGAGCCGGGAAATCGCCCTCCGCGACTTCCTGACTCGAGCCTTCTCGGCCGCCGCCAGGCGGTTTTCCAAAGGAAATCGGGGGACGGGCAACAGCGGGGTCGTCTCCATTGACCAGCCCGGTCAGGAGATACTGGAACGCACTTCGATTTTCATTAACGAAGAGGGCCTGGAGGCCAGGTTTACCATGGGGCTGCCCGCCGCCGGCAGGAGCATCGCCTCAAGGCACGCCGAAGCCATGTTCTTCGAAGAACTCCCCAAAATCATCAGCGCCTCCCTCTTCTACCGCAATTTGAAAGAGAAGCAGCTTTACCAGTTTATCAAAACATCAGAGGATACGGACTCCCTGCGAGAACAACTGGGAAAGCTCGGGCTGATAGCTTTCATCGCCGACGGGGCCATACTTCCCCGGGCCAGCGGTGTTGACCCTCGCCCCCTTGACCGGGAAAAAGCGATGCCCTTCCAGTCACCCGAATCGCTGCGGGTGGAAGTGGAATTGCCCAACCGGGGAACAGTCACCGGAATGGGAATCGCGAAGGGAATCACCCTCATTGTCGGCGGCGGATACCACGGCAAGTCCACCCTGCTTAAAGCCATCGAGCTGGGGATTTACAATCACATCCCCGGCGACGGGCGCGAGCTGGTGGCATCCAATCCGCAGGCAATCAAAATTCGTGCCGAGGATGCCAGGCGTATCGAAAAGGTGGATATCTCGCCGTTCATCACCGACCTCCCCTTCGGGCAGGATACAAGAGCCTTTTCCACCGACGATGCCAGCGGGAGCACCTCCCAGGCAGCCAATATCATCGAGGCCCTTGAGTCGGGAGCCCGGGTTCTGCTGATTGACGAGGACACCTCCGCCACTAACTTCATGATCCGCGACCACCGCATGCAGCAGCTGGTCTCCAAAGAAAAGGAGCCTATCACTCCCTTTATCGATAATATCCGGCAACTGTACGAGGATTTCGGGGCTTCGACCATCCTGGTACTCGGCGGCTCAGGCGACTATTTCGACGTGGCCGACAGGGTGATCTGCATGACGGATTACCAGCCCCATGACCTGACGGAGCAGGCCCACGAAATTGCCAAAAAGTATCGGCTGGAGCGCAGCGCTGAAGGCGGAAGCGGCTTCGGGAAAATCACTGAGCGAATCCCGCTGAAATCCAGCTTCGACCCCAGCAAGGGGAAGAGGGAAGTAAAGATTTCCTCCAAAGGATTGCAGTCCATCGATTTCGGAACCCACCGGATCGACCTCGGGGCGGTGGAGCAACTGGTCAACACCAGCCAGACGAACGCCATCGGCGATGCCATCCATTACGCCACCAGATACATGGACGGGAACAGGACGATCGGGGAAATAGTCAATGTGGTGCTGGAAGATATAAGCAAAAACGGGCTGGACATATTGAATTCCACCCCCCAGGGCAATTACGCGAGTTTCCGGGGACTTGAGCTGGCTGCCGCCATCAACCGCTTGAGAACTCTTTCGATCCGAAAAAAAGGAGCCTGATTTCATTTCATCTCTTGTTTCGATCGGGAACATCCCTTTGTTCCAGCCTTCAGAGGCAGCCAACCCCCCCCTTCTCACAGTATCAAAAACACCAACGATTCTTCACAAATTGATTGAGGGGTATTGCCAAAAAAGAGTTCATATGGTATAGTAAGTTTTGAGAATGAGTCGCAATCTCAACAGTAAGCCTTCAACAGAAAAACATTCGTGGACCTCAAAACGGCGTCTGCTCCTCGACGTGTTGCGGGAAGCCGAGGGACAGCATATCGATGCCAAGGAATTGTACCGGCGTGCCAGCAGCATCGATGTTTCCATCAGCCCGGCGACAGTTTACCGGAGCCTTAATCTCTTCAAGCGGTTAAACCTGATCGACGAGATAAGGCTGGACCGGGTTCGTTGTTACTACGAGATCAGGCAGGCACCGGAGCACCAGCACCTGGTCTGCCTTGGATGTGGCAAGGTAATCGAGTTTCAAAACTCGCGTGTCAGAAGGTTGATCGAGGCAGTAAAGCGCGAACAGGGGTTCAGTGTGACCAAGGCCCAACTGTACCTCGAAGGTTACTGCCTGGAATGCCAGGAGAGGAACAAAAGCGGCTCATCGCCTGTAACTATCCGAGGATAAATCATGACCAAGGCTCTGCTTAATCCCATCACGGACCACAACTTTGACAGCGTTGTGCTGCAAAGCGAACTGCCGGTGTTCGTTTGCTTCGTTACTCAGTGGTGCCATACTTGCTATCCTGCATGCCTTCTGGCAAGTAAACTGGCCAGGAGTTATAACGGCAAAGTAAAGTTCGTTCAAGTTGATATCGAAACGAACCCTGAGTTGGCGGATGACTACAATATTGTCGCTGTCCCTACCCTTGTCCTCTTTCGCGAGTCTCAAGCGTTGAAGAGGCTCGTTGGATTTCAGTCCTTAAATACGCTGGGCCCACTTCTCGATAGTGCCATAGCTGTAGAGAGCACACCAGGAATATAGCCATAAACACCAACCCTCAGACGGCTTCAGTTATCCCGGCACATAAATTGCCTGATCAGGTAATGCAAGCGCCGTCTCGACTCAAGTGATTACCTCAAAACATTCATATTCTTAGATGCCTTTTTATTCCGTCAACACCCGCATCATACCTCCAAACCGGAAGATGATTTATTATCTTCTACGCTTGACCGAGTAAAGGATAATAATTCTCCATGTCTTAGAGATTTAAAGTTGCAGTTTTCCAACGTAATGCTTTATAATTAGACGATTGTCTTTTCAATCCCACCTCTTGATTACAAATGTTTATAATAAGGGAGTCAAAATAATGAAAAATTTCCTGCCATCCAAGCTCATGCTCATAATAATGGGGCTCAGCACGCTTCTATTTCTCATCCTCGCTGCCAATGCAGCGGCCAATACTTACACCGTCGATACCACCAACGACAGTGATAACACATGCGGAGATGGGGACTGCAGCCTCAGGGAGGCAATAAACGAGGCTAACTCCAATTCGGGAACCGACACCATCGAATTTGCGATCTCGGGCACGGGGCCCTTCACCATCCAGCCGGCCTCGGCACTCCCCGACATCACCGATCCCATCATCATCGACGGCTATTCCCAGCCCGGCGCAAGCCCGAACACGCTGGCCCAGGGGAATGATGCCGTCCTCATGATAGAGCTCGACGGAAGCGGCGCCGGCAGTGTTGACGGGCTCCATATCACCGCCGGCTGCTCCACCATAAAGGGACTGGCCATTAACAGCTTCGGGGATGACGGAATCCAGCTCGACACCGCCGGTGCAAACCTCATCGAGGGGAACTTCATCGGGACGGATGCAAGCGGAACTTCCGACCTGGGCAATTCCTGCAACGGCATCCTCATAGACAGCGGCACCCATAACATCATCGGCGGCGGCAGTCCTTCCAAACGCAACCTCCTCTCCGGCAACAATCACAACGGCATCAGGATTCAGGGGGGCTCAGGCGCCGAGGTGCTGGGCAACTACATCGGCACCAGTGCCTCAGGCTCGGCCGACCTGGGAAATAATTACGACGGAGTCTACATATACAGCAGTACCACCGGCAACAGGATCGGGGGAACCGGATCCGGGGAAGGCAACCTGATTTCAGGCAATAACTCCGACGGCATAAGCATCAGCTCCTCAGATGAGAACATCATCCAGGGGAATATCATCGGCCTCGAAGCTTCCGGAACTTCCAAGCTTATGAATACCAGTAACGGCATCTACCTGACAAACTCCCCTGAGAATACCATCATCGGCGGGACTTCCCCCGCGGCCCGCAACATCATCTCCGGCAACGGCTCGGACGGCATCGAAGCCTATGGATTATCAACTGCCGGCAACGGCATCCGCATCACGGGCAACTACATCGGCACCGATATCACCGGAACGGTCCGGCTGGGCAACTACTCGGGCGTTCACCTCAACAAATCCTCTCATGTTAAGGTGGGAGGAACCGGGACGGGGGCCGGCAACCTGATCTCGGGCAATTCCTATGGGATAATCATGGGGGCCGACGGTTACACCCACGCCGACAACAACATAATACAGGGTAACCTCATTGGCACCAACGCCTCCGGAACCCTGAGCCTTTATAACTCCACCGGCATCAGGCTCTCGGTAAACACCCACCACAATGTCATCGGCGGGACTTCCACCGCAGCCCGCAATATCATCTCCGGCAACAATACCGGTATATATACCGGAGACGCAGAGAACACCCTCATTCAGGGCAACTACATCGGCACCGACATCACCGGCAGCAACCCCCTGGGGAACACCAACTACGGGATAATCCTCACCCAGAACTATACCAGCAAATCGAATACCATCGGGGGAACGGCAGCAGCAGCCGCCAATATCATCGCCTACAACGGCGTGGGCATCGCCATGACGGATCGCCCACCTTACGGAGCCCCCACGCAAAACGCCATCCTGGGAAACTCTATCCACTCAAACACCGGCCTGGGTATCGATCTCCACAACGACGGGGTGACCGCCAATGACCCCGGTGATGCCGACTCCGGCGAGAATATGTTCCAGAACTTCCCCAGCCTGACAGCAGCAACCGTCTGCGGCGGCACCACCACCATCGAGGGAATCCTCGACAGCACCCCCTCTACCCAGTTCCGCCTCGAGTTCTTCTCCAACA
>JAWOBB010000023.1:0-54982 GCA_046498265.1 Dehalococcoidia bacterium
CTCATAATAACTTATCCTATATGCACATATCTACATATTTATGGTAATCCCATAATCCTTTTCTGTCAACCGGTTAGCCCCCGGGGAAATCCTTGAGGAGAGCGCGCTTGATTGTGGAAGGGGTCAGGGGTCGGGGAAGCGGAGAAGGGGAGAATGGGAGAACCGGGGAACTGACAACTGACAGCTGAGCCCTGAGAGCTGACAGCTACCGCTTCCTCTGGGCAGCAATCCACTTCGCCTTCTGCATGACACGTGTCTTTTCATCGACGGGCCGGTAGCCGGCCAGGAAATCCGTTCTGAACTTTGCGAAAGTCCCTTCCATAATGGCTTGGCGCATCCCCTCCATCAGCCTGAGGATGAAGCGCAGGTTGTGGATGGTCGCCAGCCGGTATCCCAGCAGCTCTTCACACTTGAAAAGGTGATGCAGATAGGCGGCGGAGAAGGTGCGGCAGGTATAGCAATCGCAGTCCGCATCGACGGGCTCCAGCTGATTTTTGAAGCGGGAGTTGCGCAGGTTCACCCTCCCTTTGCCGGTAAACAGCGCCCCGTTGCGGGCGATGCGGGTGGGCAGGGCGCAATCGAACATGTCGATCCCGTAGGAGACGCATTCGACCAGGTCCTCCGGCGAGCCCACCCCCATCAGGTATCTGGGTTTATCGGCCGGCAGCAGCCGGGCGGTCTCCTTCGCTGCCGGGTACATCAGGCCCTTGGGCTCGCCCACGCTCAACCCCCCGATGGCATAGCCGGGGAAATCCATCTCGGCAAGCGCTGAGGCCGATTCCTTCCGCAGTTCAATAGAGGTTCCGCCCTGCACGATCCCGAAGAGCGCCTGGTCCGTTCTCCGGTGCCTTTTAAGGCAGCGCTGGGCCCAGCGATGGGTGCGGTTCATCGCCTCGCGGAGGGTTTGCGGCTCGGCATCGTGGGGGGCACACTCATCGAAGGCCATGATGATATCCGCCCCCAGGATTTCCTGTATATCAATAGCCAGCTCGGGTGTGAGCAGATGCTCGCTGCCGTCGAGATGGGAGCGGAAAACGGCGCCCTCCTCGTTGAGCTGGCGCAGGTGTTCCAGGCTGAAGACCTGGAAGCCGCCGCTGTCGGTGAGCAGCGGACCTTCCCAGGCCATGAACCGGTGCAGTCCGCCGAGCCGGCGGATTACCTCGATACCGGGCCTCAGGTAGAGGTGATAGGTATTGCCTAGCAGGATCTTCGCTTCGAGCCCGTAAAGGTCGTCCGGCGAAAGCGACTTGACCGAGCCCTGAGTGGCCAGGGGGATGAATGCCGGGGTGGGCACCGAGCCGTGAGGGGTGTTCAGCGTACCGGCGCGGGCGTCGGTCTGAGGGCAGGCAGCGGTCAATTCGAAGAAATTCATTTCCTAAATCCAGAAATTGATGCACATGGCCAGGAAGATTATCCCCAGGTAGGGAAAGGAGGATATCTTGTACAGCCGCCAGGAGTCGGCCGATTCCATGTTCCGCACCAGCCGGAAGCCGGCCAGGACCATCATAACTCCGGTGATGTTGGCGATGGCGAAGAAGAACCAGCCAAAGCCGGCCACGTGCCACAGAGCCAGAGAAATCGCATACAGCAGGATTGAGAGAACGAAAAGTAATTTAATGGAGCGGGTATTTTCCATGGTCAGGGGGAAGAAGGCGATGTTCGCCTTAACGTATTCGTCCCGCCGGGCGATCATCACGCTCCAGACGTGCAGCGGAATCCAGGCGGCAATCAGCAGGCACATGAACAGGATGGTCCAGTTGATATCGGTGGTGACGGCCAGGTACCCGATGAGCACCGGCGCACACCCGGCGATCATTCCCTGGAAGACGCACATCGCCCGCTTGCGGTAGACCACCGAGGCGATGGTGCCGGCCAATCCGAAAACAAAACACAGGGGGTGAAGGAACCAGGCGAGGATAAGGGCACCTGTCACCAGTCCCACAGCCAGGGGCAGCATCTTCTCAGGGGGGTGGATACGCTGAGTGGGAAGCGCCCTCCCGCAGGTTCGCAGCATCTGCACATCGACGTTGCGGTCGAGGTAGTTGGTAAGCCCGTTGCAGCCCCCGCTGCCCAGCAGGACGGCCCCGAACACCCCGGCCAGCGGCCAGGCAGACGGAGAGCCCTCGGCGGCGACGGCGGCGGCACAGAGCCCTATGTAAGTCAGCAGTGCGGTCTCACGGGGCTTGAGAACATCGATGTAATTCCACAGGGTTCTCATGACAGCTTCCCGAATTCAATGATACTCGATGGTAGCGGAAGCTGTCAAAAGACGATTGAGCCTTCCGGGGGCTTCGGTTCGGGCGGCGGCGGACTTATACCGCTGATGTAAGCCTGGACGATATCATGCCGGCGCAGGCATCCCACTATCCGGGAGGGGTCCTTTCGGTCGACCACCGGGATGCGCCCGAAGTCCTTGGCCCCCACCCGGAGCAATGCATGATGAAGCGTCTGGTCGGGGTAAGCTACCACCAGCGATTTAGCCGGGGTGGCTATATCCTTTACGACCAGCTTATGGATATCGGCGCCCTCTTTCTGGGTTCCGGCATGGATGTCGGTAAGGGTGACGATCCCCTGCAGGCGCCCTTCCTCATCGACCACCGGGAAGCCGAGGTGGCCCATCTGTTCCATCTGTCTTAATGCCTCCACAACCGGCATGCCGGCAGGAACCGAAGGGAAGTTCCTGGTCATTACCTGGGAGACGGTCATGGTTCTCATCACGTCGTGCTCTTCCATGATGCTGGGGTCCACCCCCCTACGTTTCAGCCGCCAGGTATAAATGCTTTCCCGGCTGAATACCCTGGCGATAATAATTCCCACCACCACGGTGGTCATCACCGGCAGGATGATATCGTAGTCCCCGGTAAGCTCGAAGATGATGAGGATGGCGGTGATGGGGCCGCGGACCACCACGGCGAAGAATCCGGCCATTCCCACCATGGCGTAAGCGCCGACGGGAGCGGTCATATCGGGGAACAGGTCGCCGAAGAGGTTCCCGAAAACGCTGCCCAGGGCCGCCCCTATAAAGAGGATGGGAGCGAAGACCCCGCCGCTGCCGCCGCTGCCCAGGGTAATAGAAGTTGCCAGAATCTTCAGGGCTATCAGGGAGATGATTATGTACAGTGCCCCCTCGCCTGTCAGGATACTATCAAGGGTCCCCGTTTCGAGGAATTCTCCTCCGGCCGTGTAGTGGTTACCGTAGCCGACCCCGAAAATGTCGGCCAGGAAAGTATCGGATGAAACTAGTTCAAGCGAAATGAACCCGAGGCCTCCTACCAGCAATCCTCCGATGATGGGAGTCAAAAGTACCGGCAGGTTCCATCTATTGAAGAAATCTTCAGTCCTGTAGAAGAACCTCACAAACAGGATACCCGCGGCAGCACATATTATCCCCAGCAGGAGATACAGCAGTATTTCCTGATTGCTTTCCATGCCGTATTTTTCCGGCAACTGGAATGAGGTGAGATTGTCCTCTTTAAACAGGAAAATCCTGGAGATGATGCTGGCCATCACCGAGCTGAGGATGACGAAGCCCACATTGAGAGCCACGATCCGGCGCTGGACCACTTCCAGGGCAAAGAATGCCCCGGCAATGGGGGCATTGAAAGTGGCAGCTATACCCCCGGCCACCCCACACAGCACCAGCGTTTGCAGCCATCTCTCGGGAACCCGGAAGACCTGCCCGATGGTCGATCCCAGCGACCCCCCAATCTGAACGATGGGGCCCTCACGGCCGACCGAACCCCCGCTGCCGATGCAGATGGAGGAGACCAGCACCTTCGCCGCCGCCACGCGCATGCGAACCCGACCGCCCCTGACTGCCATGGCTTCCATGATCTCCGGCGGACCTTCTCCCCGGGCTTCCCTGGCAAAATAATAAATGATCGGCCCGAAGATAAGTCCGCCGATGGCGGGGAGAATGATGACATAGTAATCGCCAAAGAAATCGAACCAGTCTGAGCCTTTTTTGAAGAACACCCAGCTGAAGAACTCGATGAGTTTCCAGAAGGCCACCGCCCCGAACCCGGAGCCTACCCCGATGATAGCGGCAAGGAGTATGCCGACGGCGTTGTCGGAGGTTCGCAACAGGAGGTTCCACGGGTAGCTTAGCAGCCGCAGTAACTTTGAATGGTTCTCTTGCTGCATTTATCAGTGCCGGTTAGTAGAATTTCCTTTCGAGAAGCAGTTGAATCGCCCGGTCAAAAAGGATACAATCAGACCGACGCCGGGGTGGCGGAATGGCAGACGCGACGGACTTAAAATCCGTTCCGCCTCAAAGCGGGTGCGGGTTCGAGTCCCGCCCCCGGCACCACCCACAATTCACACATGTATATTATTATATTACTACTTAGCTTTAACATTCGCAAATTCAACCGGCCCGCAATTACAGGGAAAACGGTTGTTGAAACCGTAAAGAATATCGATTGTTGACAAAATGTTATCCACGGAGGGGGAATTGAATGAGCCATAAAGTGATTCAGTGGACGACCGGCCATGTGGGGAAGGAAGCAGTGAAGGGAATCCTGGCCCATCCGGACCTGGAGCTGGTGGGCACTTATGCCTGGAGCGAGAGCAAAGCGGGGAAGGACATCGGCGAGCTCTGCGGCACTGACTTACTTGGAATCAAAGCTACCAGCGATGTTGACGAACTCCTGGCGCTGGGAGCCGATTGCGTCTGTTATATGCCCAACCGGCCCGATGTCGACGAGATGGTGCGTATCCTGGAAGCGGGCCTCAATATGGTTTGCAGTTACTTCGTGACCGGCACCTCGCTGGGGGAAGAACAGCGCCACCGGCTTCTCCGGGCGGCGGGAAAAGGGAACGCCACCCTGTTCGGCAGCGGTATTTTCCCCGGTTTTGCCCCCTTCCTTGCCGCCCTGATGGCCACCGCCAGCAGGGATTTTCGATGCGTGCGTTTCCTCGAAGCGGTTGACCTCAGCCATTACCAGGCATTTGCCAATTTCGCCAACCTGGGGTGGGGGCAACCGCCGGACAGGAAGTGGGGCGATATCAATCGGCTCGCCCTGGGAACCTACAGCGAGTGCATCGACATGATGGCCGAACTGCTGGGAATACCGGTAACTGAGAAAAGATTCGATTACGAATATGCCATCACGCCGGACAACCGGGAGTTCTTCGGCTTTCCCGTGCCTGCCGGCACTATTGCCGGGCAGAAGTGCGTCTGGAGCGGAATGGTCGAAGATGAGCCCGCCGTACAGCTCGACGTGGTCTGGAAAGCGGGAGGCAACCTGGAGCCCGACTGGCCCCTTTCTCACGGCTATACCATGGAGGTTGAGGGAAATCCGAACATCCGCACCCGCGTTACCTTCTCGCCTTCAACAGTGAATCCGCAGGACCGGGGCGCCGGGGGAGCCGACCTGGCCAATCAGGTTACCGCCATGCCGGTGATAAATGCCATTCCGGCGGTGTGTGCAGCTTCCGCCGGAATAAAGACCTATGCCGATCTGCCGCTCATTGCCGGCCGATATGTCCGTTAACGGCAGACGGCCTGGGAATCCGGTCTATGGAGTCACCCGGAAAAGCAACAGGTGATAAAACCTGCTTAGAGTTGATGGTGAAAATGGGCGATAGTGGACTTGAACCACTGACCTCTTGCATGTCAAGCAAGCACTCTAACCAACTGAGCTAATCGCCCAAGGCAACTTCATTTTAGCCTCCCCGACACTGGCTTGTAAAGGGGCTGGGTAAAAAGTCGATGCTTAAAACAGGCTGCTTCATCGCAGGAAAGATGTGCCCTTTCAAGGAAGCGAACATTAACACGCGCTCAACGGACCGGTGTCACAGCAGTTTGCGCAGATCATCCAGGCTGCAGGCATTTATGACGTCGCCTTTCTCAATCCAGCCGCGCCGGGCCTGGTTAACACCATATTTCATCAAGCCCAGCCCTTCCACCCGGTGAGCATCGGTGGAGACGGCCAGCCTAACACCCATTTCCTTAGCCACCCGGCAGTGAACGTCGTTCAGGTCCAGGCGTTCAGGCTGGGCATTGATTTCCAGGATGCGTCCATTCTCCTTTGCAGCCCTGATTATGCGCTCCATGTCGATCTCGTAGGCTTGGCGCTGATTTATCATCCTGCCCGTAGGATGGGCAAAAATGCGCAAATAGGGATTCTCCATGGCCCGGATAACCCGCTCCGTCTGCTTTTCGCGGGAAAGGTTAAACTTGTAATGAATGGCCCCGATCACCAGGTCCAGCTCGCTCAAAACGTCATCGGGCAGGTCCAGAGAGCCGTCTTCGAGGATATCCACCTCGATACCCTTGAGGATGGTAATGCCGTCCAGTTTCTTATTAACGGCATCTATTTCCTTAATCTGCTCTCGCAGCCGGTCTGCGTCCAGGCCCTTCGCCACGGTCACTTTTCTCGAATGGTCGGTGATGGCCACATACTCGTATCCCTTTGCCATTCCGGCGCGGGCCATCTCCTCGACGGAGGCATTCCCATCCGTGGCTTTAGTATGCATATGAAGGTCGCCACGTATATCTTCCAGTTTAACCAGCTCAGGGAGTCTGCCCTCCCTGGCAGCCTTAATCTCGCCGCGGTTCTCTCTCAATTCAGGTTCGATATAAGGGAGATCGACCTGAGTAAATACATCCTCCTCCTCTCTCCCACCCACCATTTCCTCATCCTTGAAGACCCCGTATTCGCTTATCTTCAACCCCTTCTTAACCCCGAGCTTTCTTATCGCCACGTTATGCTCTTTCGAACCGGTGAAATAATGCATGGCCGCCCCGTAACTTTCCTCCGGGATAACCCGCAGGTCAACCTGCAGTCCCATGCGGAGCACTATGCTGGATTTAGTCTCGCCCTGCAAAAGCACCCGGGCCACATCTTCGTAGCCGGTAAACGCTTTCATGGCATCCGAGCTTTTTTCACATATAGCCAGAATATCGAGGTCGCCGACCGTTTCCTTCCCGCGGCGGAAGCTTCCGGCCACCTGAACCCGTTTGACTCCGCGCACGCCGGACAGGTATTTTACCAGGGGGGCCTGCAGCTCGTCGGCGGTGGAAATCAGGAGGCGCTGTTCCCCTGTGCTCTCTCCTCTGCGTTCGATGTCCTCAAGGATGGACTTTTCCATTTTGGCTCCGAATCCGGAAAGCTCCCTTACTTTCCCCTTCTGGCACGCTTGTTTGAGGTCATCGACACTGGTGATACCCAGTTCGTGATACAATGCTTTGGTTCTTTTGGGGCCCAGTCCGGCCAGCTGAGTGATTTGCAGCAGGCCTGAGGGAACTTCACCTTTGAGGTCTTCCAGTTTAGAAAGCGTGCCGGTACGGGTGACTTCCTCAATCTGGCCGGCCAGGTCCCTGCCAATCCCTGGCAATTCGGAGAGGTCCTCATTCTGCTCCACCATCTCCGAGATATTATAGGCGAGGCTGCCTACCGTTCGAGCAGCCGTGCGATAAGCACGAACCCTGAAGGTATTGGCCCCCTGTATCTCCAGCAGGTCAGCAAGTTCATTGAAGAGAGTCGCCACCTCTGCGTTATGCACAGACATATGGCTTCACCACCCCTTCGTGGTTACCTAAAAATTATAACGCCGGGCGGCGTTATAAAAATCACCTTTCTAAGGAGACTCTGATCAACCCCCTTTAATCCCCAATCTTGGGGGGAAGTTTAAAGCTGGGGGACACCCCAGACCCCCGAAGTCACCACTTATTCAGAGGTTCCCTAACATCCCTGTCTATAAACTTTCGGGGTGTAAGTTTTTACGGCAGTATTAATACATCCGATTCCCGGCCAAACCTTAATACGTGCCTGGCGCAGGGTCCTTGCCGGGATGGAGTTGGCGCCATTTCTCCAGGAGCTCTTCCTTCGTTTCTTTCCTGTCTGGATTAGGAACACAGGCATCCACCGGACACACACCGGCGCACTGGGAGCTCTCAAAGGCTCCCACACACTCCGTACATTTGTCGGGGTCGATTACAAATATCTGTTCCCCTTCGCTGATGGCATCGTTGGGGCATTCGCTTTCACACGCCCCGCAGGCGATGCAGTCCTCAGTAATCATGTAAGCCATTACGTCCTCCTTTCTTCGATGGCCTGTAATTACCCATTGTAACCCAATTTAGCTTTCTTGAAAACTAAAGCCTAAACCAGTGCCATGACGGTATCGAAAATCGTTCCCTCGATCAACATATCGAACGATTTTTTTCTCAGTTTCTGATAGCCGTCGTCACCGCCCACTTTGGACTGCCACCGATCAAGCGCCATAAGGTCTTCAAAATCGGCCATCCAGCAAATACTATTGATATCATCGAAACGCTCCACGAACAGTTGCAGTTGTGCTTCCGGGTTCTGAGCATTAATGTACTCGGTAATCTCCTTGGCCCACTTGACCGCCCCCTTACCCCGTTGAAAACTGGCTCTTCTCTCAAAACGAATCATGTTCCCCCCTTTCATAAATGATAATTATGTATTGGAATTGACAAGAGCCGAATGCGTCAGAACCGGCTGAGGAAAAGCCCCTTCTTCAAAGAATTCTTCCTCAATCATGCCCTCCTGCGCGGCATAAGCAGCGATCTGCTGTCTGTTGCGCAGATTGAGCTTGTTGAGAATACTGCGAAGATGTACTTTAACAGTATGCTCGGACACAATCAGCCGTTCCGCTATTTCACGATTCGTGGCCCCCACACCAACAAGCTTGAGAACCTCACCCTCCCGCTCACTCAGGATTGTGTGGCGGCTTTTTGAACCGTCAGGGTCATCCTCACTATCCTGCAAAAATTCTACAGCTTCTTCGGAAAGCACCACCATTCCCTGTTCAAGGGTATTAAGTGCCTGCAGGAATCTCTCGGAGGAAAGATTCGTTGATAGATAACCCTTCACTCCCGCCTTAAGAGCAGGGATAACGTCCAGCTTCTGGTTAGGCGAAATCAGCAGCGCCAGGCTTGCCTGAGGAAATTTCTCCACCAGCTTACGTATCGTCGCCACCTCGAAGCTGGCAAAGGGATATTCCAGCAGCACTATGCCGAAATGTTCAGGCAAGTTTTTCCCCTCAAGCGAATCCTCGATGCTGGTAACCTCGTGAACGAGGAATCCCGCCCCACTGAGCATTTTCGTTATACTTTCACGAATCAGCGTCTGCTGATGCGCAACCAGCACACACTTCTGCTGATTTTCTTCGCCTGACGGCTGGTTAATTTCCGCATTCATTTCCTTACTCCCGCCTTTATTTTTCCCCTTTCGACGGATTCAATAATAGGGCACACAGACAACTGGCAGGAATCCGTATATGTACTTACTCCAGCTCCAAAAGGTACTGAATTTCCCCTCGCACAAGTGTCCGGGCGTACGCCCCCTTCTCTCCCGAGCTCAGCTTTGCCCTCCTTTATCTTCCTCAACTCGCAATTAAAGCCCTTCGATCACCGTTCCATCGAGCTCAGAAAGCGCTCGTCCGGCCTCTGAGTCATCCGACATCTCCACAAAGGCCCAGCTCTTCCCTTCGGGGATCTCAACCCTTTCCACCTTGCCATAAACGGCAAATTTTTCGCTGAGCCGGACGGCGGTAGTAAAATAGGGCAGGTTATGCACGATTAACCTTCTCCCCGGGTCGGCTCCACCCATACCCCCGCCGATTTCTGCATATATTCCTCCTGCGCTTGAAGGTGAGAGATGTCATTCAGCCTGGAGAGAAGAGGGACGCCATCGACAGAACGCACCATAGAGATGGATCCATTGTAAATCTCAATTCGCGGACAGATTGAGCTGTCAACGCCGAGCATGTGAGCAACCAGTACGCAAATAATCACTTCATGGCTCACGATAGCAATCCGCTTTCCGGAGTTTTCCTCCATAACCCTGTTGAACCCACGAACCGCACGTTCCGTAACCTGAAAATAGCTTTCTCCTCCGGGATAGGCAAATGCAGAGGGATCGGTTTTCAGCTGATGCCACTTTTCAGGCCATTCCTTCTTGATCTCGTCCCTGTACCGGCCCTCCCACTCGCCGAGATTTATCTCCATGAAATCGTCTTCCTCGACCAGTTCGATATTGTTGTATTCACTTATGGTCCGGGCGGTAGCCCGGGCACGTTTTGCCGGGCTGGTATATATTGATGTTACAGGGATAAAAGAAATGCGCTCCGCCAGCCGGCTGGCCTGAATGTAGCCCTCCGGGTTCAGGTCTTCATCCTCCCCGCCGGGATACCTGTTCTGCGAGTTCGATTCAACTGTCCCGTGACGTATGAGCAAAGCGGTCGTCCCCATAATTCCCTCCGGTTATCGATTCCACCATCGGTCGATAAGGGCAATGACCATATCCTTTCCTTCCTCAATACTTACAGTGGTACTGTCGATAATACACTCCGCCTCGGGATTTTCTTCGAACGGCACGTCGACCCCGACCACCTCGCCCAGTCCCTCAAATTCAGCACCCGTCTCTTTTCGCTGAATCGCCTTTTCATACAGTCCGGCCATAACCTCACCCTCGGGCCTGTTCTTCTCTCGCTGCACAGCAACCTCAAGGGGACAGCGGATTTCGATTTCGGCAAATTTCGGCATCAGCCGGCGTGCATAAGAGCGCATGCTGAGCCGGTGGGCCGTGCCGTCCATAATCACGTTGCCCCCCTCCCGCGCAAGCATGGCCGCTTCATCGGCAAAAAGCCGATAAGCCTTCTCCCGCTCTTCAGCCGTATATTGCGGCTCAAGAAAATACGCTTTCCGGCGCTCATCCATGGAAAGACAGGTTACTTCATCACCGCGTTTGCGAAGAGCATCAAAGACCGCCCCCGCATAAGTACTCTTTCCGGAGCCGGGCAGGCCGACGAACCACACCACCCAGCCGAATCCGGTGGCGTCAGGGACCGGCTCATCGGAAGCAGTATAGCCCTGCTCATTCAAGGTATTTGTTGACATTTGCGTAATCGAAACGCTCCTCCAGCAGTATATTTCCCAGGAACCTTAATATTGCCCGCCGGACTTCGGGTGAAAGGCTCGGGTACCATTCGGGATGGGCAAGGACCAGCCCCCGAAAAACGTAAAAGGGAGCTATGACCTCCAGCATCTGGGTATCGTCGGTCTGGTCCAGGTACTCTTCCCAGAAAGTCAGATAGAGCCTCTCGTAAGCTGTCGCGGTATCAGAATCCTGGCACAATCCGCTGAAGAAATAGTTACTGCTCATGGCGGCAACATCATCGGCCGGCTCGCCCCATTCACCGCGGCTCCTGTCGAGCACGCAGAAGTCCTCATCGGGGGTGATGATTACGTTCCAGGGATGGAAATCGCCGTGCGTGGCACAGAGTCGATGAGTATAATTTCGCAGTTTCCAGCGCCATCCCACCAGCTGGCGCTCAAGCGCCTGGAAATTCTCAGGGGGAAAGTACTCATAAGGGTAAGGGTAAGCATCGATCAGCCCCCAGATACATTCGGAATCACCGATAAGCTGGCGAATGCGCCTCAGGTACATGTCGTCATCCCGATGCTTATCAGCATGGATTGCGGCCAGCCACCGGGCGAACTGGCGCACCCTTTCCAGGTCCTCATCCTCAAGCCCGCTTTTTCCGATGCGTTCCAGGTCCTGGAAATAAACCCTGCCTTCTGCTTTCTCATTTACAATGAAAAATTCCTGCGGGTCCTTGAGGGGTACCAGTTCCCCGGCTTCATTCACATATCCCAGACCAACCGGCCGGATGTGCTTTTCCAGCTTGCCGCTGGTGTAATATTCGAACATTAAAATGGCCGCCCGGTCCCACATATACTGGTGCCCGTAGCGGTCTCCCCGCATGGTGGAGAGAACGATTTCCCGGCGCTGACCGCCCTGTTCCACAACAACATTGTAAGATTTGCCATAGCCGAACTCCTTGATTCCCTGTTCACTGGGCAAACCGATATCCCCCACCCCTTCCAGCCTGACATCCTCTCCCAATTCCCCCTGCAGATACCGCTCCAGGCTTTCGTTGCTTATTTGAAGAGCCATTCGCTTACCCCTTTTTTTCTTATCATCATATCATCAAAACGCCCGACATGATTAATCAAATTACTTAACCTGTCAGTATAATCATAATTGCCGGACATACTGCAACAAAATCCGTATCTCCACGTAGTTTACCCTGACAGAGCGCGTAATTTTAAACATTCCCCAACCCATCAACCTTTTTCTACATCTGCTACATCCCCTGCCTTCAGATTTCGGGCCTCCCTATTGACTACCCCTTTCTTACTCAAATGGGGGATGCCAATGTCCTGCCTATCGTGTATTGTAGAGAAACAACGAAAGGAGAAGGGAGATGGAAGAGAAGCTCTTTCGAGGCACCGAGCCGCAGGTATTAACTACCAACCCCAATGACCCGATGGAAGGGCGGATTTTCGTCTGGGCATGGACCGAATGGTTTGAGCGAATCGAAGGTGAGTGGGGCGACGTCGCTTTCACTCCCGTCGCCACCTCGGAATCAGACCTTCGGGAATGGCTTTCTCGATCGGAAAAAGCGAACCTGTTCGAGGCGGACAGTCAGACTGCCGAGATCGTAATAAGTGAATTCACAGACCAGGAACAGCTTTACCCGGAAGGCATGGAGGTTTATGATGAGGTAGACGACATGCGCGAGGAAGAAGGCAATTTCGAACACAGATAATTCCGGTAGATGAGTCTGTAGCGCAAGAGCAAAAGGGGTTTTATGAGTGATTCCACCATCAAGCAGATTAGAAAGCGAGACGGCTCCACGGTACCTTTCCAGCCGGAGAAAATTGCTGCCGCCGTTCAAAAAGCGCTGAGGGCCACCGGCAGGGACAGTGAAGGACTTTCGGAGGAACTGACACAGAAAGTGGTGAGCACACTGGAAAGTCGTTTCCCGAAAGAAGCCCCCGGCGTGGAAGACGTGCAGGATCTCGTCGAAGAGACCCTGATGGTGGAAGGTTACCCCGAAGTTGCCCGCCGATACATCCTGTACCGCCAGCGGCGGGCTACCGTGCGCGACCTGAAGGGGCGCATCGGTGTTCAGGATGACCTGAAGCTGGGGGTCAATGCGGTAAGGGTGCTGGAGCGCCGCTATCTGTTGCGCGACGAGTCGGGGAACGTAATGGAAACGCCCGGCGAACTCTTCCGGCGAGTGGCCCGGAGCATAGCTTCTGTCGAAACCAGTTTTGATGCCAACGCCGATGTAAGTGAACTGGAGGAGACGTTCTACACCCTGATGTCCCGGCGGGAATTCATGCCCAATTCTCCCACGTTGATGAATGCGTCTACAGAGCTGGCCCAGCTCTCCGCCTGCTTCCTGCTGCCGGTGGAGGATTCCATCGAGGGGATATTCGATGCGCTTAAAGAGATGGCGGTTATTCACCAGTCGGGGGGAGGCACCGGCTTCACCTTCAGCCGGTTGAGGCCGCAGGGCGACCTGGTCCGCTCCACCCATGGGGTTGCCTCCGGGCCGGTCTCCTTCATGCGGATTTTCGATGCCGCCACCGAGGTCATCAAGCAGGGAGGGAAACGGCGCGGCGCCAATATGGGAATCCTGCGAATAGATCACCCGGATATCCGGCGTTTCATACAGGCCAAGAGGGAAGGGGAACTTTCCAACTTCAACCTCTCCGTCTCGGTCACCGATGAGTTTATGGAGTCAATAGACAAGGGGGGCAGGATATCCCTGATTAACCCGCGAACCGGTAAGGAAATCGACTCGGCGCCGACGCGCGACCTGTTTGACAGCATCGTCAGCAACGCGTGGTCCACCGGTGACCCCGGAATGCTGTTCCTCGACCGCATCAACCGGGACAACCCCACCCCGGCGCTGGGTCCACTGGAAGCTACCAATCCCTGCGGCGAGCTGCCGCTTCTCCCCTATGAATCCTGTAACCTGGGCTCCATCAACCTGGCGGCGATGGTTTCGAGCGGAAAAATCGACTGGGAGAAACTCGGGAGCGTGGTCGATTATGCGGTTCATTTCCTGGACAATGTCATCGAGGCGAACGTCCTTCCCCTGGACCGGATTCAGAAAATAACCCGCGGCAATCGCAAGATCGGTCTGGGGGTGATGGGGTTTGCCGATATGCTCATCCTGCTGGGCCAGCCATACGATTCGGAAGAGGCGCTCGAGACAGCCGATGAGTTGATGAAGTTCATCCGGGATCGGGCTTTTGCCGCCTCGGCAAAGCTGGCCTCCCAACGAGGGGAGTTCCCCAACTTCTCCGGGAGCATCCACGACCGCCCGGACGGGCAGAAGCTGAGAAATGCCGCTATCCTTTCCATCGCCCCCACCGGCACCATCAGCATCATCGCCGGCTGTTCCAGCGGCATCGAGCCCCTTTTCGCGCTGGCATATGTGCGCAACGTGATGGAAGGGATACAGCTACTCGAGGTCAACCCGTTTTTCGAGCAAATCGCCACCGAACAGGGATTCTATTCTGAGGATCTGATGGAACAGATAGCACGGCACGGCACCCTGAAAGGGATCGAGGGCATACCGGAAGGGCTGCGGCGAACCTTCGTTACCGACTGGGAGATAAGTCCCGAATGGCACATTCGCATGCAGGCGGTGTTCCAGAAATACACCGATAACTCGGTATCCAAGACGATCAACCTGCCCCGCGAGGCCAGCCCCGAAGATGTGCGCGGGGCCTATCAGGAGGCGCACCGGCTGGGCTGCAAGGGCATAACGGTTTACCGTTACGGGAGCAAGCCCGTCCAGGTGCTCAATATGCCGGGGTATGACCCATCCAGAGAGGAACCCTCGCCGTATGTTTCGGTTCACTCGGAGTACTCGGGCGGCTGCGCCTCGGGCGTTTGTCCTATTTAGAGGAGATTGCCACGCTTCGCTCGCAATGACATGGCTAATTATTACTACCTCACTCTATCTCTCTCCGCTTAGCGGAGCAAGGACTTTTGTTTCCCCCTCTCTTTTATTCTCTGCCCTTCGGGGGAGAGACATTTTTTGCCCAATTCAGAATGGCAATTTGTGCCTCCTGCCATCAGGCCCTTTCAGGCAGCGCTTGTTGCTTTTTGCCCCTCTTCGCCGACCTTGTCCATAAACTTCCGGTATACCAGCACCTTAATCACGTTGAGGAGCAACATCCAGGCGATGGCATATCCCCAGATGGCAGCAGCCCGCAGCCAGCCGATTGGCTCGATCACCCAGCCGTAAACGGCCACCAGGGTGCCCACGATCTGGGTCCCTTCCAGCGCCGCGAACAGCGCCAGGCTGGGATACGGTCTGTCCCACATCCATCCCTCGTTTCGGGTCAGGAAGATGGTCATATGTCCGGCCACCAGCAGCTTGAGGAAAATCATGGTCTGAATTACAGGATCGGCCATGTTCGTCTGCGTGCGCAGGAACCAGAACACCAGGAACGAGGATATCACCCCGCCTATCCCCAGCACCCCGGCAATGGTCAGCACCCGCGGCATATTCCACCGCACCGGCTGCAGGGCCGCCCGGGCATTATCCCAGGCGATGGCAATGATGGGAATATCGTTCAATATGGCCAGCAGCACAATCATAATGGGCGTGACGGGGTAATAATCGAAAGCCAGTACCGAGATGGCTATGAACAGCAGCAGGCGAATGGTCTCGGCGATACGGTAGGTGGCATAGCTGATCATCCGCTGAAAGATCCGCCGAGCTTCCTCCACCGCCCGGGTAATCACGCCAAGCCCTTCGGCAGTGAGGACAAGGTCCGCGGCGGAGCGGGCCACATCGGTGGCACCGCACACAGCGATTCCTACATCAGCCTGTTTGAGGGCCGGGGCGTCGTTGACCCCGTCACCGGTCATCCCGATGATGCGGTCGTTGGCCTGGAACTGCTGTATCAGCTTGAATTTGTGCTCGGGGGTGACTTCGGCAAAACCGTCGGCTTTGAGGACATCTTCACCGATCCTGCGCTCTTCCCGGCTGCTGACCTCACCTTCCTCCTCTTCCCGAAACACCTCGGAGGCCGTCCTGATATCCTGGCCCAGGCCAAGCATGGCGGCCACCTGCCTGCCGATGGCGGCGTGGTCGCCGGTTACCATCCGAACATCCACCCCATGTTCACGAGACTCCTTCAGTACATCGGCCGAATCGTCCCGCGGCGGGTCCAGCAGGGGCAGCAAACCCAGATACCGCCATTCGCCTTCGCCGTTCCGCCGGGCCACGCCCAGGGAGCGGAATCCCTGTTCGCCCAGTTCATCCACCTTGTTCGACACCTTCTTTCTGAGGTCTTCATCACCCCCCACCAGCTTAAGGATAGCCTGAGGCGCACCCTTGGCGGCGGTAAAACTGGTCCCATTGTATTGAACATCGGAATCAGCATACTTACGAGTGGGATCGAACGGCCGGAACTCCCTTACCTGGTAGTCTTTAAGCTCGGACCGGTCCTCCAGTCCGCCCAGGACGGCCTGATCTATGGGGTCATCGGCCCCCCACCGAACCGTGAGGGCGGCGGCGAGGATCAACTCATGCGTGTCTTCACCCTGGATAAGCGCCGGCCCCTGCATCTCTAACTGATTTTTAGTCAGGGTGCCGGTCTTGTCGGCACAAAGGACTTCCAGCCCGGCCATCTCCTCCATGGCCGCCAGCTTCGATACGATCGCCTTCCATTCCGCCAGCCTGCCGGCGCCGATGGACATGGTCACCGAAAGCACCGCCGGCAGGGCCACGGGAATTCCGGAGATGGTCAGCCCCAGGGCAAAGAGCATCACATCCACCCAGGGATCGCCTCTCAGGATCGTCACGATGACAATGGTCGCCACCAGGATGCCCGCCGAGGCCATCAGGAAGTAGCCGATACGCAGAACGGCGCGCTGAAAATGCGAGCGCTCCTGGGCCGTCTCCATCAGCTCCACCGCTCGAGCAAACCGGGTATTGCGGCCGGTTGCGGTTACCACCGCCCTGCCGTCTCCCTGCTTGACGGTGGTGCTGGAATAGGCTGCATCGCCGCCCTCTTTGGTAACGGGAAGCGATTCCCCGGTCAGGGCCGACTCGTCAATGCTCAGGTTCTGGTCGTTCAGCAGCTTGATATCCGAGGGCACGATGTCACCGATTTCGAGTTCGATGACATCCCCCGGAACAAGCTGAGTGGCATCGATGGTCTGCGGCTCTCCATCCCGGATCACCAGCGCCTCGGGAGCCAGCTTCTCTTTCAGGGCGGCTATGGCATTGCTGGCCTTGTGCTCGTGCCAGAAACTCACTCCCCCGTTTATGAGGAGAAGCACGACGATGACCCCCAGCTCCTCCCAGTGCCGGACCGCGGCAGCCAGGATGGCCGCAATCTCGATCATCCAGGGAATCGGTCCCCAGAAATGGGAGAGGAAGATAATGACCGGGTGTTCCTGCTCCTCCTCGATAGTGTTCTCACCGTACTGCTCCAGCCGCCGGCTGACCTCATCGGTGGTAAGCCCCTGTTCAGAGTCGGTGGAAAGCTCATCCAGCACTTCCTCAACGCTCATTCGCTCATATTTAGTCTGCTTCTTATTCCCGGTCACTGATCGTGCTCCATTAAGTCAGGTAAACGTTCGGGCCCCGTACATCGATGCTGACAAAGTACCGTCATTCTCGCTGGCACTTGGGGCAGCTCAGGCATGGCTCCTCCTTTCCCCGGTTACCTCTTTACCATCTCCAGCAGCCGCAATCCGTCCCTGGCCGCGTAGCCGGCTTCGTCATTATCGAAATAGCAGTACACCCGCCTTCCTTCCGAACTCCAGTTCCTGATCTGCTCCGCCCAGCCGGAGAGGGCCTCGTCGTCATACGAACCCTCGTAGGCACCGCCGGGCCCGTGCAGGCGCAGATACACCAGGCTGCCGGTGACCATTTGCGGCGATTGCGTACCCGCCAGGTCGTAGATACAAAAACCCGCCCCATGTTTTGAAAGCAGGTCCTCGATTTCGGGGGCAAACCAGCTCGTATCCCGAAACTCAAAAACATAGTCGAAATCACCGGGCAGAGCTTTAAGAAAGCTTTCCAGGCGCTCCGGATTGGCTTTCCACTTCGGCGGCAACTGGAAGAGGATGGGTCCCAGCCGGTCGCCGAGGGCTTCCACGCGGTTCAGGAAGTTCCCCACGCTCTGCTCGGGTTCCTTCAACTTTTTCATGTGGGTGATGTACCGGCTGCCTTTCACCGCAAATTGAAATCCGTCCGGCACCGCATCCCTCCATCCGGCCAGGGTCTTCTCGGCCGGGAGCTGGTAGAAGGAATTATTAATCTCGGAGGTGCTGAAGTACTGGACATAATAGGAGAGGAAATCTTTGGATGCCATCTTCTGCGGATAGAAAGGTCCTTTCCAGTGAGTGTAGTGCCACCCCGAGGTACCAACGTGCACGTTATCCGAACTCATCGCCACTCTCCTTTCGGTGGTTTTCCCATCCCTCCTCTTAAAAAGGCCTATTTCGCAGGCCGGCTATCACCAGCCATAAGCCGAGTATTGCCGAAACGATATAGCCGACCACCCCGATTACCGGCATTTCTCCGATTAAAGGGGGGACATCGGAAAGGACCACCACCGAGGAGCCCATAATCAGCGCTGCCAGCACGATGGCCAGACTCAACCTGTTGGAGGCATGCTTGAGCGTCTGCACGGCGGGGTCCACCCCGGAATGCTCCAGGCCCACTTTGAACCGGCCGCTGACCAGCTGATGCACCAGGTTCCTCAACGTATAGGGCAGGCTGGAGAACAGTTCCTTCGAGTCCATCGCCATGAGCAGTATCTCCTTCAACTGCTGGCCCGGCTTGAAGCGCAAAAACAGGACCCGGATAGTATACGGTTTAACGAATTCCACCATATCGAATTTGCTGTCCAGCTGGCGAGCCGTATTCTCCGCGGTGGCCACCGCCTTGATAAGCCACACCATGTTGGTCGGCAACCGCAATCGATGCTCCACCATCAGTTCCCGGACTCGAGGCAGCAGGTTGCCGAAGGCCAGTTCGGCGGATGGCAGGAACATGTACTCCCTGGCCAGCTCGGCGACGTCGGTTTCCAGCTTCTGGATATCCACCAACCCGGGATCGTTGGCAAGTATCAGGAGTTTACGGACCGCCCGCCTTTCATCCCCGGCGATAATGTGATAAAGGAACTCAGCCAGGTTTTCCCGCTGGAGCGAAGAAAGGTTGCCCATCATTCCGTAATCCAGAAAGCAGATAACCTCCCCGGGCAGCACCATGATATTCCCCGGATGCGGGTCGGCATGGAAGAAACCGTATTCCAGGGCGGACCTCAACGAGGCGTCGGCTGCCCGGCTGGCGATAAGCGGCAGGTCATATCCGGCCTGGCGCAAATCCTCCAGTTGCGAGACCGGTATGCCGTCTATGAATTCCATGGTCAACAGGCGATGGGTGCAGAGTTCCCAGTAGACAGAAGGTACGTGAATTTGACGCTCATCCCGAAAGAGTTGAGCGTACTGCTGCATGTTGGTAGCCTCGATCTGGAAATCGAGCTCTTTTTCGAGGTCGGCGGATATTTCCTGAACCAGGCCGACCGGGTTGATGATTCCTCGTTTTTCCAGTTGCGATTCGGCGGTCCCCGCCAGCCTGCCGATAACCTCCATATCGGCCTGGATGGTTTTCTTTATGTTCGGGCGCTGAACCTTGACGGCCACCGATCCACCGCCTTTCAACTTCCCTCTGTGAACCTGGGAAAGTGAGGCACTGGCCACCGGCTCCTCCGAGAACCACTCGAATATTTCATCGATTTCCCCTCCCAGTTCCTCTTCAACCACCCCTTTTACCACCTCGAAGGACATGGGAGTAACCTCTGTTTGCAGCTTCTCGAATTCTTTAATGAACTCGTCCGGCACGACATCAGGCCGCGTGCTGAGGATCTGGCCCATTTTGATGAAAGTTGGCCCCAGTTCCTCCATGGCCGCTCGCATGCGCTGCGATGTTGTCAGGTGCTGCACGGATGGTGCCGCCTTGCCGGAGGCCGACCAGAACCTGGGCCGTTCCTTCAGCGGCAGATGGGCGAAGGCCTCGCCCAAACCGTGCTTAACCAGCACCTGGAGCACCTGTCGCAACCGGTTGAGTTGTTTGTAAGTGCTGCCAGCTGTCACAATCCACTCCCATTCGAATAATCTTCTACCATAATAACCTCCCATCTCACCTTTAACATCGCCCATTAGCATAAAAGGAACAACCCTTAGAGTTACTCATGATCCCTGTGGTAATGCTTTTCCATGCCGGGAGGAAGTACAAAGGCAATGGCTTAAGCCGTTGAGCTACTACTTTTGTTATTGGAAAATCATTCCTATGGGGGATGCCGTAGAGGCGCCAGGTGGGTAGAATCGAATTTGACTGAATCAAGGCAAGGCCGGCGTAAAGAAAAATGATGGAAATGATCGACGCAACGGAACTGGCAAAAGAGGTAATAGCCCAGGCACTGCGCAATGCCAATGTCGGTCAGCAAAGGGGACTGCGGCTTACCCGGGGCAACGGACTCTTTCTCGAGCTGGATGAGGCAACCGACCAGGACAGAGTGATACGCCACGACTGCAAAGTCGTGCTCATTATAAGTAAAGACGTCGAGCACGAGCTTGGCCCCGGCCTGATCGATATACAGGAAACCTCTTCGGGAAATGACCTGGTACTGCGCCGCAAAGCTGACAGCCACAATCCCCCGGGCTGGGGAGCCATGCATCGCCTGGGCAAAAACTAAATCGAAAACCTGCGCTAAAGCAGCCGGACGTTCCCTCGGCAGGACGGGATGAGCTCAATTGCTCCCGATTGACCGGGCGAAAGCTGCCCGGCGAGTATCTCATTTTACTAATGAACCTCTGAATAAGAGGTGAATTCGGGGGTCTGGGGGTGCCCCTCAGCTTCAAAAAGTCCCCCACGAATGGGGGATTTAGACGGTCCGATGGGAAAGAATGCAGTAGTGGATTTCAAACATAATCCTTCCGCAGAGTTCAAAGATATCGCTCAGATGTCAGAAGACGAGGCGCAGCGGGAGATCCAGGCGCTCCGTGAGGGCGTGGAATACCACAATTATCTTTACTACATCAAAAATCAACCCGAAATTTCCGATGCACTCTATGACAAGCTGTTTAAACGCCTTCAGGAGCTGGAAGAGGCATTCCCTAAATTTCAGTCGGATTCGTCCCCCACACGCCGGGTCGGTGCTCCGCCGGTAAGCAGGCTCAACAAAGTTCGTCACACGGCCCCGATGCTCAGCCTGAATGCAGAACTTGAGGGACAAAAGATAAAGGAGTTCAACGACTTCATCCACCGGAACGTTCGTGACGGCGATACTTCCTACGTGCTCGAACCCAAATTCGACGGCGCTTCAATAGAGATCGTGTACGAGAACGGCTCACTCAAATACGGAGCAACGCGCGGGGACGGGGAGACCGGCGAGGAGATTACCCATAACATCAGGACTGTCCACATGATTCCCCTGAACCTGCCGGGCGATGGCAATCCCCCCGATTATCTGGCAGTGCGAGCCGAGATTTTCATGCCCAGGGAAGGGTTTGACCAGCTGAACAAGGAGAAGATCGAGCGGGGAGAAGAGCCCTTCGCCAATCCCCGGAACGCCGCCGCCGGAATGATCCGCCAGTACGATTCTCGCAACGTAGCCGGCCGCCCCTTCGATGTGCGGTTCTACGACGTCCTAGATTGTTCCGAAGAGATACCGGCCTCTCACTGGGAAACACTGCACCGGTTTGAGCAATGGGGGTTGAAAACCGATCCTCACAATAAAAAGGTTGCTTCCTTCGACGAAATCCAGCAGGTGTACGAGAATTTGTCGGAGGAACGGGAGAGCCTGGCCTACGAAATCGACGGCCTGGTAATCAAGCTGGATAACCGCCGTCAGCGCGAAGCGCTGGGAACCCGGGAGCGAAGCCCCCGCTGGGCCATCGCCTGGAAGTTCCCGCCCAAGGAGGAAATCACTCGCATCCGGGACATCGTGGTTCAGGTGGGCAGGACCGGCATGCTTACACCGGTAGCCCTGCTGGATCCGGTGGATGTGAGCGGGGTAACCGTCAGCCGGGCCACCCTTCACAATGAAGATGAAGTCCATCGGAAGGACGTCCGGGTGGGGGACTCGGTGCGAATAGCCCGCGCCGGCGATGTCATCCCTGAGGTGGTGGGACGTGCCGGAAAAGAGGAGGGTAAACGATCGGCTGAGTTCCGGATGCCGGCCAACTGTCCGGTCTGTGGAACCGAGACGGTCCGGGAAGGGGCTTATTATGTGTGCCCTGCCGGGCTGGCCTGCCCGGCCCAGCTGACCGGTCACATAATCCACTATGCTTCCAGGGATGCCCTCGACATCGACGGATTGAGTGAAAAAACGGCCGGACGGCTGGTAGAGCTGGGCCTGGTTAAAGACATCGCCGACCTTTATCACCTGACCGCTGAGGATTTCCTCCAGATCGAAGGATTTGCCGAGAAATCGTCCCGCCAGCTTTACGAAGCCATACAGTCATCCAGAAAGACCAGGCTGGACCGTTTTCTCTACGGTCTGGGGATCCGACATGTCGGCCTGCATACGGCCAGAGTGCTGGCAGCGGAGTTCCCTGACCTGGAACGAATCAGGCAAGCGAGTCTTGCGGAGCTGGAACGCATACCGGATATAGGCGGTATCGTGGCGGCCAGTATTCGCAAGTTCTTCGACGACGAGCGCAATAAGCAGGTGTTGAAACGCCTGCTGGATGCCGGCATGGAACTGGAGCCGGTGGCTGCCGAAGGAGCCAGGCCCCTGGAGGCAAAGACCTTCGTCTTCACCGGGCGGCTGGAGAATTACACCCGCAGCGAAGCCCAGGAGCTGGTGGAATCGCTGGGCGGCCATTCCTCTTCCAGTGTGAGCGCCAACACCGATTTCGTGGTGGCCGGCGAGGACGCAGGGAGCAAGCTGGAAGAAGCGAAAAAGCACGGGGTTAAAATCCTGGATGAGCCTTCCTTTCAAGATATGATCGCTCAAGCGTCGAAGGATTAGATTTGGCACGTATCAGATCAGCGCAGAGATGAATCGCGGAGGGGATGAATTGGTAAAAACGAAAATAGCCTATGTACGCTGGTTCGACGAGTTGAACTCAGACGTGGAAAGCAACTCGCTGACGGAAAAAATCCGCGACGAGCTCGACAAACTCGAGGAAGGCCGCCGGCCGCTCAGGCAAACAGGTGCTGACATCAGAAAGCTTTTCCTTTTCCTTCGGGTAAACTCACGATTCGAGGCCGGTCAGGGTCTTCAAAATTATAGAGATAGCACCAGTCCTCGGGATTGACACGACCGCTGGCAATCTTTTTTCTCCACCAGCCGCTTTATATAAGATTTCACCACCGAGGTCCGGTACCTGTCAGGCCGGAAACATAAATGTTATAACCATCTCTTTGGTACTGCCTTCGAACTCGAAAATGGACGGAGCGCACCTCCAGAGGTTACCTTTTGTTATGAGAATACAGGCTCGGGACAATTGTGCTGATCCAAAATCAGGATCTCATCAAGAAAAAGGGGGGAACAATGAACTGGCCCCAGCAAGGCCCAAATCAAACAGACGGAAGACATTAAGAAACCTCTGAATAAGTGGTGAAGACGGGGATTGGGGGTGCCCCCATATTTAAACTTCCCCCATGATTGGGGGATCGAGGGGGTTGATTAGGGGTTCCTTTAAGTATATCAAGTAGAAATAAGGCCCTGAAAACGAAGTTTGTGGTTGATACCCGATTATGCAAATCCGCGCATGCAATTGCTCTTGAATTACGATCGGTAATGGGGAAACCGTCGGATCAGCATTCCCTTATCTCGACCTGATAGCCCTTCTGAGTTAGCGTATCTACAATCCGGCTGGCATCTTCGGTATCCAGGTGCAGAATGCAGTCCTCCTTCTCAAGTGCCGGAGGCCTGAGGCGGTACATATTCTTAATCCTTATCCCCTCCTGGATAATCGTACCCAGAACTTCCTGGCAACTCCCTGTACGGGCCAGGTCAAAGACGTGGAGCCGCACCCCTGCTTCGCCGAATCCCAGAACTTCAGACAGGAGCCTGTACAAGTCGGTATTTGTAAGTATGCCCACTAACCGGGGAGTATCATCCCCTTCCACGACCAGGATGGTAGCCACATTCCACATCTGCGCTTTGGTCACCGCCCACTCCACCGTGGCGGAAGGGGGTACGGTGCATAGCTGCGTCTCCATAAGGTCCTTAACCTTCATGGTATCCATCTTGTCATTCAGGTCCTGCCTGGTCATAGAAGTGGCATAATGCCCGGCTGTTTCCCTGATCATGCCACGGGTGAGCAGTCCCACAAGCTTCCCATCATCCACTACCGGCAACCGCCGAATCCCCTTTTCAAGCATGAGTTGTTCGGCATCGGGAAGAGGTGTTTCGCTCGTAGTTGTGATAACATCGCGGTGCATATATTCATTTACGTACATCTCTCACTCCTCCTTTGCACATTATTCCAGTCTGCCCTAAATGCCTGTATTTTTCAACCGGATGCCCGAAAACTCAGCAATTTCTAAGAAGGATAAAATGCCGCCGCAGGAGAATAGCGCGAATTCGGAACCTCTCGGCCCAGTGCCTCGGCCATAGCTCTCAGATGGTGAGGGGCCGTCCCGCAACAACCTCCAATATAATTTATTCCGATGTCTTTTGCCTGGAGAGCATAATCCGCCATCTCATAGCGGGTGAGAACAAAGGGGTCCAACTCGAGGGGGAATGCAAAACGATCCTGATACCGAATTGCCTCAAAATAAGGCGCTTCGTCCGAGCAGCGATAGGCCACCGGCTGGCTGGCCACGAAACATCCTACCGTTTCCCTGACCCTTTTGAGTAGAGGAAGCATCCTGGGCGGATCGCGGAAACAGTTTATCCCCACGATATCCGCTCCTTTTGCTTCCAGTCGGCTGAAGGCCTCCTCAAGAGAAAATCCGTCCAGTGTCCGGTCGGATGCTTTGAATCCCAGGGTTATCATAGCTGTCGTCCCGAAACTTTTGATCGCTTCGAGAGCGATCAAAGCCTCCCCGAGGTACTCGATGGTCTCGGCAACAAAGAAATCGGGAGGGTTTTGCATCTGAATCTCCAGTTGTTCCTCCATCTGCCGGCGGGTTGGCAGATCGCTTGACCGATCATGCGGATCATAAACCCAGGTATTCGATAGGTTACCGGCAACCAGCGCCCCGTATTCATCAGCTACGGAGCGAGCTATACTTATGGCACCGGTGTTGATCTCTCCGAGGGCCCCATCCAGGCCTCGCTGCTTGAGTTTACTCTCGTAAGCATAATAAGTGAAGGCCTGCAGAACCTCGGCGCCGGCACGGGCAAAATCCGTATGGAGCTGTTTCACCGCTTCGGGGCATTCAATAACAGCTTCAGGGGTGAAATAACCGGCACTGACATAACCCCGCCGCTCCAGCTCAAAAACCATGCCGCCATCCCCCAGCACCACATCCCTCCCCAGTTTCTCGAGTATCATCTCTGTGCACCAAAGGATGTTTAAATCCCAAATCAGTTTCTCAGCTTCCTCTAAACAACAGGAGCGGACATTTCGCTTCCCTCAACACCCGGTCAGTGACGCTTCCCCGGGCCGTCCGAACGACACCCGAACGCCCGTGCGTGGACATGGCGATGAGATTGAAAGGGCTGCTATCCGCATACTCGATGATTTTATCTACAGTCCGCCCCATTTTGACCTCGGAGGCAGCCTTGATACCTCTTTCTTTCAACCCCGACTCAATCTCACGGAGGTATTCCTCGGCTCCTCTCCTGAATGCCTCTCGCATGGCTTCAACATGTTCCTCCCAGCTCAGCTTCATGGTAGCCTCCGGGTAATCGGCGGTCACGAAAGGCTCTTCCACGACCCTGATCAGGAGAACATCGATCCAGTCAACGCCCCGCTGGGTGGCGATGGCTTCCACATGGGGGAGAATCCTTTCCGCCAGTTCCGAGCCGTACAGCGGAACAAGAATTCTTTTATACATTATCCATACCTCCACGTAGTAACAAAAATGCTCTCAACTGCCTTTCCCGGTTACCTACTCTGACTGAACCTCCGGCGCTCGCACCAGCAGTAACGGAGTACTTCCCCCATGAAGCACTTTGGTAGCTACACTGCCGTGAACCCAGCGTTCAACCCCTGATCTCCCATGGGTGCACATGGCCACCAGGCCGGCATCATGGCTTTCGGCCTTGTTGATTATTTCTTCGGCGGCCTGCCCAATGAAGGCATCGATTATGACGTGGAATCCTTTCTCACTGAGACGTTCCTTTACCCCTTCGAGATAATCCCTGGAATCTTCCAGTTGGGCTTGCATGAGTGCCTGGGCACTGCCGGTTAAATCATAGGCGCCCTCTGTCCCCACCGGCATGATGTAGGTCTCGAAGGGCACAACCCGAAACAGGATCAATTCCGATTTGAATTCCATGGCCAGGGCTTCGACGTGGGGAAAGATACTTTCGCCTTCCGGAGAACCATCTAAGGGAACCAGTATTCGATTGAATATCCCCTGTGCCCGGACCTCGGGCTGTTCGCCCTTTGCCCTTATCAGCAGGACCGGTCTTGTGGCTGCCCGCAAAACCTTGTCTGCCGTGCTTCCCAGTACCCAGCGGCCAAGCCCCGATCGGCCATGAGTGGCCATGATAATCAGACCGAATCCCTCCTCTTCCGCCATATCGACAATGGTCGAAGCAGAAGGCCCCAGTCTTACCTCTAGCCTTACCTCGATGTTTTGTTCTTTGAAGTCGTTTGCAAGGCGGTGAAGATACCTTCCTGCACCGGCCTGCCGTAATTTAGCATCGTCGCCGAAGGCTGCGTACACTGGGTCCGTCTCAGGACAGACCATCAGCATAACAAGTTCCGCCTTCAGCCTGCCGGCCACTCCTTCTGCATATGGTAACGCGACCTCGGCCAGCTCTGAACCGTCAAGAGGTACCAGTATCTTCTTATACATACGCCCCCACCTTTCGCTGTAGTTTTTCACTATATCAAATAAAAGCCCTTAAAGCATCGCCCAAATGGGTATATTTACGAGGCCACAAGAAGGATTATCGACCCTCCAAAAGGCATTATTAAGAGGAAGTTGACATGGTAACAGCTTGGCAGCCATGCTCCGCATTTTCCCCTCTCTTTCATTCTCCCCTTCGGGGGAGAATGAAAGAGAGGTAGCGGAGAGAATTAGAGTGAGATGGAAAAAAGGGTGAAATACCCACCCGGGCCGCTTACCTGTAAACAAAAACCCTGCCAGCGGGTATTTCACCCTCTTCTCTCGTGACTTGGGGGCATAACCCCTTACAAACTACTCTTCCCCGTGGTACCTGAAGGAAACCTTGACCTTGGCCCTGTAATTGTTTACCTTTCCCTTGTCATCCAGCTGTAAATCCAACTCGGTGATCTCAGCTATCCTGAGGTCCTTCAGGCTTTTGCCTGCCCTTTCTACGGCGGCGGTGGCCGCCTTTTCCCATGACTCGGTGCTGGTTCCCACCAGCTCAATGAATTTGTAGACGCTTTCCTCTGCCATTGTGCTCCTTTCTAAACTTTAATTCTCAGTTCCGTCACCGGCGGGGCGATTACCCCGATTTGCGGGCCGATATGGGCACCTTCCGGGCCCTCGTCTCCTCCGTCTTGGGAAGCTCCACCTGCAGGACGCCGTCCCTCAAAGTGGCTTCCACCTTCTCCTCATCGACAGTCGAGGGAAGGGTAACGTTCCGCTTGAAGTCGCCATAAGCGCGCTCCCGGCGGTAGAGGTCCTTCTCCTCCTCTTCCTCCTCGTACCTTCGTTCCCCCTTGATCGTCAGCACATCCTCGGCCACCGATATGTCCAGGTCCTTCTCTTTGACCCCCGGCAACTCCGCCTTGACGATGTATTTGTCCGGTTTCTCATACACATCCACAGGCGGAATCCAGTTTCCCTCCACGAAGGGGAGCTCCCGGGCCAGCCCGGCCAGAAACGGCCAGCGCCCGATATTCTCCAGAAGGCTGGAAAGCTCATCGCGAGCCCTCGATTCTCCCCTTCGCGCTCGTCTGGCTGCCGATGACGGCAGCAATCTTTCAACAACCATAACTGCACCTCCTTTCGCTGTTGGTATATTTAGATTCCAGCAATCTCATATTATCCGCTCTGCCGGGAACGCATCTTCTCCCTTCGCTGATTGAGGGCTTTATACTTCTCTAAATTCTCCCTCCACGGGTCCCTCACCCTGTTCTCCCTCGCCGCCTTCTTCTTCCGGAGCATAACCACCTCCCCCTGGAGCACCAGCGTGACTGTAAACCTCCGAACCTATACGCTGCATCACGCTTTCCAGTTCCCGGGTAGTTCGTTTTATCTCTTCTATATCGGTCCCCTCGAGGGCCGAACGGACGGCCGCCACCTTTTCCTCGGCTTCCGATTTAAGCTCGGGGGGTATCCTGTCTGCCGTATCGCGAAGCGTCTTCTCTACATTGTAAGCAGTATTATCGGCATGGTTGCGGGTATCTGCCTCTTCCTTTCGCTGCCGGTCCTCTTCGGCATGCTGCTCGGCTTCCTTCACCATCCGGTCCACCTCGTCCCTGGAGAGGCCGGAGCTGGCGGTGATGGTAATCTTCTGCTCCTTGCCGGTGCCCTTGTCGCGGGCGGTCACATTGAGTATGCCGTTGGCATCGATATCGAAGGTCACCTCGACCTGAGGAACCCCTCGCGGCGCCGGCAGTATGCCGTCGAGCATGAACCTGCCGATGGTTTTGTTCTCACTGGCCATGGGGCGCTCCCCCTGGAGCACATGGACCTCCACACCGGGCTGATTGTCCTCGGCAGTGGTGAAGGTTTCGGTCTTGGATGTAGGAATCGTCGTGTTCCTGGGTATGAGCGGGGTCATCACCCCGCCCAGGGTCTCGATACCCAGCGTCAATGGCGTCACATCCAGCAGCAGAACATCCTTGACCTCGCCGCCCAGCACGCCCGCCTGGATGGCCGCCCCGATGGCTACGACCTCGTCGGGGTTGACGCCCTTATGCGGATCCCTGCCGAAGATGCCCTTGACCTTCTCGACCACCTTGGGCATCCGGGTCTGCCCGCCCACCAGGATGACCTCGTTTACGTCGGCCGCCTTGACCCCGGCATCATTCAGGGCCTGATTGACCGGCTCCATGGTACGTTCGACCAAGTCGTCCACCAGTTGCTCCAGTTTGGCCCGGGTAATGGTCATGTTGAGATGCTTCGGGCCGCTGGCATCGGCGGTGATGAAGGGCAGGTTGATCTCCGTCTGCGCCGTAGTGGAAAGCTCACACTTGGCCTTCTCGGCAGCCTCCTTCAGGCGCTGCAGGGCCATTCGGTCCTGCTTGAGATCGATTCCCTGGTCCTTTTTGTACTCATCGACTATCCAGTCCTGCACCCGCTGATCGAAATCGTCGCCTCCCAGGTGGGTATCGCCATGAGTGGATTTAACCTCGAAAACCCCCTCTCCCAACTGCAGGATGGAGATATCGAAAGTGCCTCCTCCCAGGTCGAAGACGGCGATGGTCTCATCGCCCTTTTTATCCAGGCCATAGGCCAGCGAGGCGGCGGTGGGTTCGTTTATTATCCTCAGGACCTCCAGCCCGGCGATCTTACCGGCATCCTTGGTGGCCTGCCGCTGACTGTCGTTGAAATACGCCGGCACGGTTATCACCGCCTGGGAAATCTTCTCCCCCAGCTTGCTCTCGGCATCCTGCTTCATCTTCTGCAGGATCATGGCGGAGATTTCCGGAGGCGAGTACGTTTTCTCTCCCATCGTTACATGGGCATCGCCGTTGGACGCCTTGACGATCTGAAAAGGCAGGATGCTCAAATCCTTCTGGACTTCCGGGTCATCGTAACTGCGCCCCATAAGCCGCTTGATGGAGAAAAGGGTGTGTTCCGGATTGGTGACCGCCTGCCGCTTGGCCGTCTGCCCCACGAACCGCTCGCCGCTCTTTTGATTTACGGCCACCACGGAGGGAGTCACCCGGCTCCCCTCGGCGCTCTCCACAATGGTCGCCTCGCCGGCTTCCATCACCGCCATGCACGAATTTGTGGTTCCTAGGTCGATTCCCAGTATCTTTGCCATTCTTTATCACCTCCTGTAACAGCCCCCACCGGCTCACCGGGATCTGTGAGCCCCTTTTCATCCGCTTCCTCGCTCACGTACCTCCGATGGGAACATTGCAGGCACACCTGCTGCCATTCACCCGTTATGGGGTCCTGATCTATATACACATCGCCGCCGCATTTGGGGCATGCTCTGAATCGCCACATCATAACCCCCTTCTACTCAAGGCCGGCTCTTTACGACAAAACTATAGTCAAGGCGTGCAAAAGCTCAACCGGATTTTCAGCCGTCTGTCGATATCCCTCTCAGGCTTTAAAGTCTTCAGGGAAAGCGGGACTGCCATAGCCTGAGCGTCATCGATATTCTCCCTCGACGGATTTATCAGCTTACTTTAACCTTCCTGGATTCCTCCTTGCTGCTCTTGGGCAGCTTTACCTCCAGCACACCGTCATCATAATTGGCCTCTATGTTATCCGCATCCACAGTGGAGGGAAGGGCCATGGACCGCATGAAGCTGCCATAAGAGCGCTCGGCAAGATAGTAGTTTTCTTCCTCCGTCTCGGTCTCGGCCTTGCGTTCGCCTTTAATGGTAAGGGTATCCCCGCTCACCGAGACATCGATATCATCCTTTTTCACCCCCGGCAGCTCCGCCTTCACCACATAGGTGTCATCCTGCTCATATACGTCCACGCTGGGCTCCCAGCCTTCCAGTGGACCTTTTTCCCACAGGCTGGGGAAGAACGATCGCCGGAACATGTCTTCCATCTGCCGCTCCAGGTCCGTGGCCATGCTGAACGGCCTCCAGGGGCGCACAGAACTCATCGGTCTCCATCTCTCGATTGCCATCTTTAACCTCCTTTTCTTCTTTCTGGATAATAAAAAGGACTATCAGTCCCGCTCTCCGGCATCTCTAAAAAATATGGGCCGGGCCGCGCTGCTCCCGGCAAACTTTTTAAGTGCCCGCCGGTATGGCCGCTGCTCCGTTACACTGGTGCTGGGTTCGATCCAGAACCAGGCTGGCCGTCGCCAGGCTGTCGCCTACCAGGTGGTCCAGTGTGAGGATACCCTTGAACCTCCCGTTCTGCACCACCGGCAGGTAATGAACCTGGTGCCGGGCCATCAGCTTGGCGGCCGAGAAGGTATCCGCCCCCGGCGATACTTTGGGCAGGCTGTTATGCATCAGCGATCTGGCTTCGCGACGCTTGGGATTCTGCGAGGAAGTCCCGATGCTCGAGATTATGTCCCCCTCGCTGATAACCCCCCGCAGCTTGCCGTTCTCACATACCGGAATCATCGCCAGTTTATGTTCCGTCATCTTCCTGGCCACCTCAATGAGGGTAGCGGAGGGTGATACTGTTATCGGATTACTGTCCATTATCTCTTCCACTCTTTTCATATCAATTCCCCCTGTTCAATTGTTAAGGCTTCTCAAATCCAAATTTCACGGCGTCTCGAGTTATATCCGCACAATCAGCGCCCGATTGTTTCATGGTAGCCCATGCGCCCTCGCCCGATACATCCGTTTCTTTACGTAAATATCCCTGCGGAGAGCCGCCGATTTTTAATTCACACTGGCTCTCCTGCTTTTTTCGCAGCCGCCCTGACCGCCGGGGCAAGCTTCACCCCCGCTTCACTTAGAGCGACATATTCCCCCACCCCCACCTCAGCAGCCTCTCTCATATAGTGGCCATCGTTATACAGGGAAATGAACACGATGGCGATCGCGGGGAAAGACCCGCTGATTCGACCAGCCAGGTTCAGGCTCTCCTTCTCGCTGCTCATCAGCCCGAGCACCAGCACATCGGGATTCCTGTCCTCGAGAACGCTGAGGGTCCCCGGCACGTCGGTTGCCTGGCCGATTACGCACAAGTCCTCTTCCAGTTCCAGCAAACCCCGCACCGCCTCGATGACCTTTTCATAGCCGTTGGTAATCACGATGTTTATAGCGGTCTCTGAATCCGTCTGATTTTCGCCCTTCATGGAAATACTCGCTGGCCTGTTGGTTCGATCGATTCCATATATTAAGTTACAGCTTTGAAAAACAGGGGCATATCCGTAAGGGTACGTAAAAGCGGCGGGGCAATTTACTATTTTGGGTGCCAAGGGCCCTTAAATGAAGGGGGGACATTCCGGGGATATAATGAGTAAAGGCAGACAACCTGATCCACAAGCATATCAGGGGTATGTTACAATTGTAATGTCATAATGAAGAACAAGGACGAAGCAATCAAAAAGGCCGTCGTCGACCAGTTGAGCTGGGATGCCCGCGTCAATGCGGCGCAGATCAAGGTCGAAGCCGAAGAGGGGAAGGTCAAACTGACCGGCACGGTCAACAGCGGCTTTGAGCGCAAAGCGGCGCAGGCAGCCGCTGCCTGTGTAGAGGGAGTGGTGGATATATCCAACGAGCTGGAGGTCCGCTACGCCAGGTCCGAGCTGCCCGATAACGAGACGATAGAAAAGAACATCGCCATGACCCTTTCCTGGTCCTCCGGCATCGATCCCACCGGCATCAGCGTCGTGGCCGATAACGGTAAGGTCTCACTCGAAGGTTCCGTTGACGCCCTCTGGAAAAAGCATGCCATCGAAGAGATCATCTCCCGGATATACGGGGTCATCGCAGTCACCAATGATCTGACCATCACCCCCGGCAGAAATGTCGAGGATGAACAGATCGCCCGGCACATCATTTCGGCGCTTGAGCGGAATCGATATGTGGATGCGGAGAACGTGGACGTTCAGGTGCAGGACGGGGTCGTATCGCTGTTCGGCACCGTGATGGACCACCGGGCCAGGCGGGCGCTTGAGAATATCGTTCGCAACACGAGCGGCGTGCGAAAGATAATCGATGATATGCGCATCGAGCAGGCCGCTTAATTCCTGAGAGAGAAAAGTACCGGGCGCAGCGACAACCGGGTCATCTGAAGAACCAGCTCATACCTCTTCGGACGGGTACCCCTCTCGCTTTTCCTGCCAGCTCTCCAGATGGCTGGCAACCTCCTCGTCGGTCAGGTCATGCCAGCTGGCGTAATAGCTGGCCACGGCAAAACAGGCACCGTGCCCGACAGTAAGGCATATCAGCTCGTCGACCTTCGGCTCCACCAGCTCGCAGGCTCTTTCCGAAGCGGTGGGGACCGCCACCACGATTCTCTCCGCCTGGCGCTGGCGTATCGATTCGACAGCCGCAATCATGGTGAATCCGGAAGCCAGCCCGTCGTCGACCAGAACAGCGGTTTTGCCTTCCACGGAGACGGGCTTAAGGTAATGGCGGAAAAACGCGGTGCGCCGCTCGATTTCCCGGCGGATGCGCTCGGCCTGTTCTTCTATCTGCCTCCGGCTGTAGCCGAGCCGACTCACCAGCGGCTCGTTGAGGACGATGACCCCGTCTTCCGTCACCGCCCCGTACCCTGCCTCCGGTTCATCCCGGATGGGTATCTTGCGCACGACCACCACGTCCAGATTCGCGCCCAAACGTTCGGCTATCTCGATGCCCACCGGTATTCCCCCTCGGGGGACGGCCAGCACGACATTGCCGTTGCGGTAGCTGTCCAGCCGTTCCGCCAGCTTCCGCCCCGCGTCGGTACGGTCGCGGAACGGTGCAGAGGGACTGTCAGACACTCGATACCTCCCTGTTTCTAAGTTCGTGCCCTGCGTTGAATTTCCCACCTTTCTCAACTCCTGTCATTCTAACGCCCCGGCTGAGAGCGCTCCATCCGTATTGGTACCCGGTTTTTGCCGGGAGGCCCCTTAATTGTGGTTATGATGTGGTGCGAGAGGAAACAGTCTCTCCCCTTGGGGGAGCGAATAAAAGAGAGGAGGAAAAGTTTCATATTTTCCTCTTATGGTGTATAATTTGGAAACTTCAGCAGATTCCGCTATAAAGCTGCCCCGCAAATTCGTTTAACGGGCTCGATGGCAGCACCGGGCGCGTTCACTGGCCGTGGAGGATGTGAGGAGGAAGGAGGGAAAGGAATCGGCTGTCATCACGAGGAAGCCGCAGCAAAGTACTTTTAGGCTGTCATCACGAGGAGCCGAAGGCGACGTGGTGATCTCCCAGTTCAAAAGGAGATTGCCACGCCCGCTGCCGCGGGCTCGCAATGACATATCAAAAAACCCGTAATGACACTTAAGCAAACAAGAAAACAAAATGACGGAACAGTACTACGTATATATTATGACCAACGAACACAACACTGTACTATACGTCGGGGTAACCAGCAATCTCATTGAAAGGGTCTATCAGCATAAACAGAAATTCGTTGATGGATTCACCAAGAAGTACAACGTGGACAAATTAGTGTACTATGAAACGACAAATAGCATTGAAGCCGCAATCAATCGCGAAAAGCAACTGAAAAAAGGTTCGCGAAAAAAGAAGATTGAACTGATAAATCAGATGAATCCGAACTGGGAAGATTTGTATGAACATTTGCAATAACTGTCTTCACGAGGAGGGAATAGGAAAGTACTTTTAGGCTGTCATCACGAGGAGCCGGAGGCGACGTGGTGATCTCCCGGTTCAAAAGGAGATTGCCACGCTTCGCTCGCAATGACATGATAAAATACTCGTAATGACATAAGCGCGAACGTCATATAACTGCTACAATAGAAAACAGGAAACAGACCATGGCGAAGAAAAAGCAGACCGATAGACTTCGAAAGAAAGCGGAGATAAACTTCGACCCGGCAGAGCTCGATATAGAGAGCATGGATCGTCCCAACCTGGAGAAGCTGGTCAATAAACTGGCCATTCACCAGCACGAGTTGGAGATTCAGAATGAAAAGCTCCGCAAAAGCCACAAAGAGCTTGAGGAGGTCCGGGACAAATACCACGATCTGTTCGAATTCGCCCCGGTGGGCTATTTCACCCTCTCGAAGCAGAACCTGATAGTGGAAGCCAACCTCACCGGCTGTGCCATGCTGAACCTGCCGCGCAAGAGCGCCCCAAAGAGGCGCTTCACCGACTTCATCGCTCCCTGGGAAGCGGATCGGTTCTCCCTCCACCGCAAAGAGGTACTGAAATCGGACAAGCCGCAAATCTGCGAGCTGGGGATGGTAAAGGAGGACGGCACCCACTTTGCCGCCCGCCTTTACAGCCAGCATATCGCGGGGGGGCGGTTGCGCCTGGCGGTTATGAACATATCCGACTTCAGAGAGAAAGAGGAGGCCCTGGCACATCATAAGGATCTGCTGCAGCATGTCATCGACAACATCCCGGTACTGATGGTCATGTGGGATGCTCAACTGCAGCAATTCACCCTCAACCGGCACGCCGAAGAGGTGCTGGGCTGGACCACCGAGGATGCCAACGAAGGCGATTTCATGAGCAAGGTCTACCCGGATGCCGACTACCGCGCTCAGGTGGCCGCTTACATGCAGTCGCTCGAGCCCGGCTGGCGCGAATGGATCATCACCACCAGGGACGGGCGGGAGGTGCCCATCGACTGGGCCAACGTAAAAGTGGGTGAGGAGACCATGATCGGCATCGGCGTGGACTTGAGCGAGCGCAAGAAGTGGGAGCGCGCCATAAAACGGCAGAACGAACTGCTGATCGGCATCAACCGCATCTTCGAGGCGGTGGTGGCCAGCGCCACGGAGGAGGAATTCGGCAGCTCCTGCCTGGAGGTGGCTGAGGCGATCACGGGCAGTGCCATCTCCTTCCTCGGAGAGATCGGCCCCGACGGTTCGTTCCGCGAGATCGCCGTTTCCAATCACCCTTCCCCGGCCCGCCCCCTCTATGATGAAAAAGGGCAGCCCGGACCTGCCAGCAGCTTCCATACTCCCGGCATCTACAACAGCGTGCTCCGGGAGGGCAAAACCTTCATCGCCAACGACCCGGCTTCACACCCCGCCCTTGCTGAACTGCCGGAAGGGCACCCGCCGCTGACTTCCTTCCTGGGAGTGCCGCTCCATCAGCACGACAGGTTAACGGGGATGATAGCCGTGGCCAACAGGGAGGGCGGCTATGGCCCCGAAGAACGGGAATCGCTGGAGGCGCTGGCCCCGACCATCGTCGAGGCCCTGATCCACCGGCGGGTGGAGCAGGCGATACTGGAGAGCCAGGCCGAATACAAAAAGCTGGCCGACAGCATCTCCGATATCTTCTTTGCCCTGGATTCGGACTTGAAATTCACTTTCTGGAACAGGGCCTCCGAAAAGGCGGTCGGCCGACCGGCGGAAAAGGTCCTCGGCAGATTCGTCCGGGACGTATTCCCCGATACTGAAGAGACCAGGAAAACCGTCCAGGCTTACCGAAAAGCGATGGAAACGGGTCAAACCCAGACACTTTTTAACGAGTTTTACTTGAATGACACCCCTCACCATTTCCATGTGACCATATACCCGGCTGCGGAAGGGGTATCGGTATTTGCCCGGGATATCTCCTATGAGGTACAGCTTCAGGCCCTCCTGGCCAGCCAGGCGGCCGTCCAGGAGGCGGTCATTGAGAACACGCCGGCCCA
Source organism: Dehalococcoidia bacterium (assembly GCA_046498265.1). Classification (GTDB taxonomy): domain Bacteria; phylum Chloroflexota; class Dehalococcoidia; order SZUA-161; family SpSt-899; genus JBGLNL01. The sequence continues at coordinate 36,349 of JAWOBB010000023.1, forward strand.
GCTTGCCTATTTCGATGCCGATTTCAACTTCGTGGCTGTGAACTCCACCTATGCCGAGAGTGCCGGCTACAGCCGGGAGGAGCTCATCGGCAAAAACTATTTCGATCTTTTCCCCGACGAAGACTACGAGGCCATCTTTACCGAGGTGAGGGACTCGGGCACAGCGGTGGTCGATTATGATAAGCCCTTCCAGTTCCCCAATCAAATGGAAAGAGGGGTTACCTACTGGAACTGGTCGCTTATTCCCGTAACTGACAAATCCGGTGCCGTGCGGGGCCTGGTCCATACCCTGCTGGAGACAACCGAGCGTGTGCTGGCCCAGAGCACCTGCCAGCGATACGAGCGGCTGGCCACCCTGGGGGAGATATCCGGCACCATCTCCCACGAACTGCGCAATCCGCTGGCCACCGTCGATAACTGCGTGTTCGTCCTCAGGCGCCGGCTCAAGGATTCCGAACCCAAGGTGCTGGAAAACCTGGACAGAATCAAGTCGAGCGTGGACCGCTGTGTCGCCGTCATCCAGAGCCTGCTCAACTTCACCAGGATGAAGGAGCCGGTCAAGGTGCCGCTTCACATGAACGCAGTGATTTCGGAAGCCATTAAGGAGGAGGGAATGCCGCCGGGCTTGAGCCTGCAAAAGCAGTTGCCCTCCGAACAGGTGGTGGTTCATGGGGACCGGGAGCTCCTCATGGTTTGCTTCGGCAACATCATTCGCAATGCCGTCGAAGCGATGGAGGGCGAGGGCGTTCTCACTATCGCGGTGGAGCAGTCCGACGGCTGGTTGGCAGCATCGTTTGCCGATACCGGCCCCGGCATTCCTGCTGAGAACATGCGCAGTATAACCGAGCCCCTGTTCAGCACCAAGGCCACGGGGGCCGGTTTTGGACTGGCCGTTGCCAACCAGGTTGCGGAAAAGCACGGCGGCGGATTAAAATTCAACTCGGCAGTAGGAGAGGGTACCACGGTAACGGTCTATCTACCGCTTCCGAGCGGAGAGGAGTAAGAAAATGGCATCTGTAATGATAGTCGATGACGACCTGGAGTTCGCCCGCAGCACGGCCGATATATTCGAGGCCGAGGGGCATGAGGTGATAACGGCCGACGACGGCATCGAGGCCGTCGAAAAGGTGAAGCAGCGTAAGCCCGACCTGGTGCTGATGGATATCAAGATGCCGGGCATGGATGGCGTCACCGCCCATTCGAATATGAAAAAACTGTATCCCGACCTGAAGGTGATTCTGGTCACCGCTTACCCCGAGGTGGAGCTCATATCCAACGCCTTAAAGGAAGGGGCCTTCGGCTGTTTCGAGAAACCCTTTGATAAGGAACGGCTGTTTCGCGTCGTCGATGATGTCCTGGCCGGGGATTCCGGCATACTGGTAATCGATGACGATGAAGATTTCTGCCACAGCGTACAAGATGCGCTTAAGGAAAGCGGTCATCTGGTGACGGTAGTCCATCGTCAGGATACCGCCCTGGAGGAACTGCATCATAGTAATTTTGCCCTGATTATGCTTGATGTCAAACTGGGCATGACTGACGGGTGGAAAACGTATCTCGCTGTCCGGGAAGTGCGGCCCTCCATACCGGTGCTGGCCATGACCGGCTACCCGGATGAGGTGGGGCATCTGGCCGAACGTATAATGGAGCGGGAAAACCGCCCCTGGATGCGCAAGCCGCTCGACCTGCCGGCCATCTTTACGTTGCTGGAGGGATTGCGGAAAGAAGACGGGAAGAAGGGGTAAAGGAGTTGTCATTGCGAGCGAAGCGTGGCAATCTCCTGTTGAACAGGGAGATCACCGCGTCGCCTCCGGCTCCTCGTGACGACATCCAAAACCAAAGAACCAGCAAACCACGAACCAGCAAACCAAAAATCATGACCCAGCAAACAAAAGACGCCAAACCCCACCTTTCCATTCTCATCGTCGACGATGACGAAGCGCTGGCCGAGAGCCTCAAGGAGCTGCTCGAGATGGAGGGATATGCTCCCGCCGTTTGCCACACCGGCGAAGCGGCCGGCAGCCTGATGGGAGAAACGCCATTCGACCTTGTCCTGGTCGATGTCAGGCTGCCCGACGTCTCCGGGGTCGACCTTGTCCGCAGGCTGCGGGCCATTAATCCGGCGATGGAGGCCATCATCATCACCGGCTATGCCACCGTGGAGGCAGCCTCGGCCATGGTGGGGGAGGAGGGGGTGGCCGGTTTCTGGAGCAAGCCCATCGATCAGGAGAAGCTGCTGTTATTCATCGAGCAGGTAGCCAGGCGGCGGCAGGCCGAGGCGGAGGCGAGGTCGGCCAACGAGCTCTATCGGCTGGTCTCCGATAACGTCGCCGACGTCATCTGGCTCATGGATATGGATATGCGTTTTATGTATACCAGCCCCTCCGTAGAGGCGGTGCTGGGTTATACCAGCGAAGAGATGAGAGGCAAGCATGCCCGGCATGTGCTTACCAAAGCATCGTTTGAGAAGGCCTCCACCGCCCTTTACGAAACGATTTCCCACAGCATGCTGCCGCTGGAGGCAGGCGAGGGATTTACACAACCCAGAAACATCGATCTGGAAGTGCTACACAAGGACGGCTCCCATTTATGGGTGGAAAACAGCATCCGTCCCCTGCTCGACAGGGAAGGACATCTCTCCATGCTCCTGGGGATCAGCCGGGATATCACCGAACGCCTCCAGGCGCAGCGGGACCTGGAGTACAGCGAAGCCAGCCTGGCCAGGGCCCAGCAGATTGCCCGTCTCGGCAGCTGGGAGTGGGATGTGCCCACTGACGAGGTACACTGGTCCGACGAGATGTGCCGTATACTTGGATACCGGCCCGGCGATATTACACCCGGCTTTAAGACCTTCCTGGAATTGACCCACCCCGAGGACCGGGAATTCGTGGAGGGTTCCATCAAGGCGGCTTTGTATGAAGAAGAGCTGTTCAACGTCGACCATCGAATTGTTCGGCCGGACGGGGCCGAGCTGTTGGTACACGAAGAGGGCCAAGTGGAGTACGATGAGGCCGGCAATCCCCTGCGGTTTGTGGGTACCACACATGACGTGACGGCCCTCAAGCAGACCGAGGCGAAGCTGAGGGGGCTTTCCCGCCGCCTGCTCCGCCTGCAGGAGGAGGAAAGGCGGGCACTGGCTCAGGACCTGCACGATGAAGTCGGTCAGTCGGTAACCGTGCTCAAGCTGCTGCTGGATAAGGCCGTCAGAACCGCCGGTCCCGAACTCAGGGAAACCATCGAGAGGGCTTCCTCAGTGACGGAGGATCTCGTCCGGCAGATACGGGGGATCTCTTCCGAGATGGCCCCCCGGATGCTCGAGGACGTGGGTTTGGTGCCGGCGTTGCTGTGGCAGGTGGAAAAGCTGAAAGAACAAACAGGGATTGACGTCGCTTTCAGGCACAACGGGCTGGACAGGGAGATTCCCTCGGAGGTGGCCGTGGCGGCCTATCGCATTGCCCAGGAAGCGCTGACCAACGCGGTGAGACACTCGGGCACGAAGGACATCATATTGGCGATCGATATCGAAGGTGATATGCTTAAGTTGTGGGTGGAGGATCATGGGGGTGGATTCGATATTGCCAGTATGGGAACTGAAACGAGCAGCGGAATCGTCGGCATGGGAGAGCGGGTGGGCCTGCTGGGGGGAAATATGGAGATAGACACATCCCCCGGATTCGGCACCACGCTGGAGGTAACCCTTCCTTTGTAAAAGGCAATGGTGATTATTCGATCGATTAAAGGCTGGATATGGGCAAGATAAATATAGTACTGGCTGACGATCACCAGGTGGTGAGGGAAGGCATTCGCTCCCTGCTCGAGGATGAAGAGGATTTGCAGGTGGTAGGTGAAGCGGGGGGAGGGGTGGAGGCCGCCCAGCTCGTGGAGAACCTGAAGCCGGATATCGCCCTGCTCGATATGATGATGAAGGATATCAACGGCATCGAGGTCACCCGGCAGATTGCCAAGCGCTGTCCCGAGACCCGGGTGATCATCCTCTCCATGTATGCCAACGAGGTTTATGTGGTGGAGGCGTTGAAGGCCGGGGCGCTGGCCTACGTGCTCAAGGAATCCAGCTCAGCGGAGCTGGCCGAGGCGATTCGGACGGTGGTCAGCGGGCGGCGTTACCTCAGCGCCCAGCTCTCGGAACGGGCCATCGAGGTCTACATGAAGGCGGCGCAGGAGGAGGAAAACCCCAGCGATATGCTCACCCCACGGGAGCGGGAGGTCCTGCACATGGCTGCCCAGGGATATACCAATGCCCAGATAGCCGAGTCTCTTTACATCGGACAGCGGACGGTGGAGACGCACCGCAACAATATCATGAGAAAGCTGGGGCTTCGCAATCAGACCGACCTTATCCGCTACGCCCTCAAGCACGAGATCATTCCCATGGAGGAGTGAGTCTCACCATACCGGCTAACTCCACCACTTGCATTTCCCCCTCCCTTTGCTAAGCGGAGAGAGGACTTTAGTTTTCGCCCTCAAGACGACTGTGAGGCAGCTTTCAGTTCCTCATATGCTTTCCTGGCCTCATCCACCGAGGCCTCGTTCTCCAGCGTGGTAACGTCGCCGACCTCCTCACCGGAAGCCACTGCCTTCAGGATTCGCCTCATTATCTTGCCGCTTCGAGTTTTCGGCACGGAATCGACGAAGTAAATCTCCCCCGGCACCGCCACCGCCCCGATGTCATCCCGAACTCTCCCGGTAATCTCCTCTTTCAACTCAGCCGAGGGCTCGGTCCCTTCTCTCAGGGTGGCGAAAACCACGATCTCCTCGCCTTTGACTTCATTCGGCCGGCTCGTGGCGGCGGCTTCCGCCACCGACGGATGGGCGACAATCGCATCCTCCACCTCCGCCGTACCGATCCTGTGTCCCGCTACCTTCAACACCTCATCGGCACGTCCCAGCAGCCAGAGATAGCCGTTTTTGTCCCGCATGGCAAAATCCCCGGTGTTATACATGCCGGGGTAGACGTTCCAGTATGATTCGTATCTCTCGGGATTATTGTAAACGCCGGCCAGCATCCCCGGCCAGGGCTTTCGAATGATAAGAAAACCGGTTTCTTCCTCGGGGAGCTCGTTACCTTCGCTGTCGACCACCGCCACATCCACACCCGGCAGGGGGAAGGAAGCCGAACCGGGCTTGAAAGGGGTCAAATCGATACCGGGGAACGGCGAAATCATAATGCCGCCGGTCTCCGTCTGCCACCAGGTATCCACGATGGGGCACCGCTGCCCGCCGATATATTTGTAGTACCACTGCCAGGCCTCCGGATTGATGGGCTCGCCCACCGTTCCCAGCAGCTCGAGGCTGCTCAGGTCGTGCCGGCCAGGCCACTCCTCACCATGGCGCATGAACATCCGGATGGCCGTGGGAGAGGTATAGAAAATACTCACCCCGTACTTTTCGATGATATCCCACCACCGGTCCACCTCGGGATAATCGGGAGCCCCTTCGTAGATGACCATGGCGGCCCCGTGGGAGAGGGGGGCGTAGACTATCTGGCTGTGGCCGGTCACCCACCCCACATCCGCCGTGCACCAGTAAATCGATTCCTCCTTTATGTTAAAAACCCACTTATAGGTAGCGTGGTTGAACACCATATATCCGCCCGTACTGTGCACGATTCCCTTGGGTTTGCCGGTAGTTCCCGATGTATAGAGAACATAAAGCGGGTGGGTAGCCTCCACCGGCTCCGGCTCCACATACGAATGGAAATCCGCCAACAGGTCATCGAGCCAGAAATCCCTCCCCTCCTGCATGGAGACGCTTTCGCCCGTCCGCCTGACCAAGACAATGCTTTCAACGGTAGGGCAACTGGAAACCGCCTCGTCGGTAATCTTCTTCAAAGGGATGGTCTTGCCCCGCCGGTAGCCGCCGTCGGCCGTGATGATCATCTTCGCCTCCGTATCGATAACCCGGTCGGCAAGCGCCTGCGCGCTGAATCCGGAGAATATGACCGTGTGGACCGCTCCGATGCGGGCACAGGCCAGCATGGCAATGGGAAGCTGCGGAATCATGGGAAGATAAAGGGCTACGCGGTCACCCTTTCCGATACCGCGATCCATTAAAACCCTCGCCATGCGGTTCACTTCCCGGTAAAGTGTCGAATAGCTCAAAACCCGACTTTCCCCGTTCTCACCCTCCCAGTATATGGCCACCTTACTGCGCCGCCAGGATTTGAGATGGCGGTCCACACATTGATAACAGGCATTGAGCTCTCCGCCCGCAAACCATCTGGCATAAGGCGGGTCCCATTCCATCACCTTATCCCAGGGCTTGTGCCAGTCAAGGCCCCCGGCCTGTTCGGCCCAGAAATCCTCCGGGGCTTCCATGGACCTGCGGTACATCTCATTGTAATGCCTCAGCGGGACGATGCTGTCCCCGCTGCAGACCAGGCTGAACTTATCCTGCAGCCGTTCTTCGCTCATTTAACTGCCTCCTCGACCAAAATTGCCAAGTCTTTGCACACCCGTTCTCATCTGGTTGAGCCCATTCTCATATTATAATCCCGGGCTGTTTTCAAGGTATCCGCCATTCGGATTGTCTTTATCCTCCACTTTAATTATCCGGCGGAAACCGGCCCGAATGGTGTAAGCCACTTACCAGTAGCCTGATACTTCTTACTCCTCTTCACTCAGGACTCCGGTGAAATATCCCGCGACGGCCGAGGCGGCGATCATGAAGACAGTCAACACGCCGACATAAATCCAGCCGAAGTAACCCACCATGACCGGCAGCAGAGCCGGCTTAATCGATCTGTTGTAAAGGAATACCGCCAGCAGCGAATTCGTTGCGCCTTTGTCCCTCAACTCTTTCAACAGCGGATACCAGGCATAAATCGGGCCCATTGAGATAATCCCGGCCACCACAGAGAGAATAAAACCCCTCTTTCCCGCACCGCTTCCCAGGAACCTGACTATCTGGGACGGCTTCACGAAGAGGGCCAAAAGCACCATTACTCCGAATACGACCGCCATGGGCCAGGCGATGCTTCGAAAAACATGGCCGCTGCTGCTGAATGCCTGACCTGCATCATCCGGACTGAGAAGGAAAACCACTCCGTAAATTGCCAGCACGCCCAGCGGGAACAGCCACCAGCGTGAAACAGGCGGTGCGCACCTGGCTCTATCCGAACGTCCTGCGGCTAATTTTTTCTCGTTCATCCTTTTATCAGATTTACTATGGTAGCGGTAAGGATGGCCAAGGGGATGGTTATCAAAAAGGCAACGCCGTTGCGAGCGAAGGCAAACCTCCTGCCCAGGGCACCGATTTCGGCGGGCAACTGTACCAGCCCCACCGTCACCCAGGCCACAATCAGAGCGGTGATGGCGTGCAAACTCACATCGAAGTCGAGCAGCTTACCCCCGATAACATAGCTGTTGACGGGGCTTCCGGCAAGTATACTGCCAAAGAATGTGCCCCACAGGGTATCGAGTACGGAATTTCCGGAAAAAACCGAGGCCAGAGCCTCCCTGGAGACCAGGGCGTTGAATAGTCCCACGAGGAGCACAACCCCCACCAGAATTGGGGCCAGGTTTAAGAACTGGCGTGCCGCGCTTGCCAGCGCATTCAGAATCTCGGCCCTGCCAATCCCGCCCCCTACCGACTCGGGGACGCCCGATGTCAGGAAATGTTCCTTATAATACTCCACCGCCTCTTTGACAGTGCCGCTGAGGTTATCGATGACCTGTATACCCGAAGAGGAAAGGTGGGCTGCTGCTGCAGGGCTGCAATAGCCGGTCAGGACCGCAGCAACTTCGCGGCTGACGGCAATGACTACCGCCTGCATGCCCGGAGCACGGTCGCCGGAAGCACCCGGGTTGCCCACTGCCTCATATTCCATCGATTCCGGATCCAAGATGAGGAGGTATTTAGACTTTCCAAATAACCTCGCTACACTGGATTCCAGGTCAGCACCTTCGGAGGAGATTGCAATCTTCATAACAACAGGCCGGGCTTCTCTCACCGGCATACCGGTTCTCTAACCGGTCGGCATGCACCTCCCGGCAAAAAGCGATTTATCCGTCAGCCCGGGCCAGGCTCTGCATAGCAGCTAATATATCATAAACCGGCGGCTAATGTTACCTCAACTGGTGCCCGTTTGTTTTTGCATATCACTCCCAGGGGTCAAACGCCCTTGTCCGGGATTGACATTCCGCATGCTTCGCAGGTACCCCTTCCCGGCGGAGTTAACTGATGGCATCCGGGGCACTCGACCCAGGCAATGTCGCATTTTTCACAGTAGGGGTTCTCCGGATCGACCAGATCGGCGCCACAACGGGGACATGTGAATCTCGGTACCTCCGGCATTTGCGGCGGTTCAGTTGTCATAAGAGTTCCCCTCCTTTCATTTAGTTTTAAGTCCGATATTCATTATGCAGTGGATATTTACCAGACATAATCCGTATTTCTTCGTAGATTAAGTGCTTTTTTACCCCAATTTAAATTAGGGCCTGTTCACACTAATTAATGTATCAGTTATCAGAGCGAAGTAGATAAAGAACATAAACACCACGTCAAGCTTGTCGAATCGAGAGAAAATTCTGCGATAGCCCTTCAGCCTCCTGAAAAGTCGCTCTACTTCGTTTCGCTTTTTGTACATCTCCCTATCGTATTTCCAAGGAGAAATTCGGTTTGCTTTGGGTGGTACCACTGGCGTCATACCGAAATCCATAACCAACTGACGCGTTTCTTCACCCTCATATGCCCGATCCATGATAACGAAGTTAGCCTGCAGCTCCGTGGCCTTTAACAACTCTCGACCCGGGGCGGCATCATGAACATTGCCTGGCGAAAGCAGGAAATTCACTGCTACTTGAGCACCCGCGGCAACCATATGAATTTTGGTAGTCCACCCTCCTCTGGATTTACCAATGGCTTGTCGACCGTTTTTTTTTGAGCCCCGGTGCCATCGGGATGTACTTTCACAATTGTACTGTCCAGTGATACCGCTTCCACTCGAATTTGGATGATGTTCTCACGTTGTAGCGCCTCGAAAATGCGATCCAAAACCCCGTTTTTTGCCCATCGGTTCATGCGAGTATAAATCGTGTGCCAGTTACCAAATCGCTTAGGTAATGCCCTCCATTTGCAGCCGTTCTCCGAAACGTAAAGAATCGCATTGAGAACCTGAAGATTTTTATTCTTAACATTGCCTCTTTGCTTTGGAAAATAAGCTTCAATCTGTTTATATTGTTCAGTTGTTATCTCCATATACTTATTATATCACAAATAGGGCCTTAGTGTGAACAGGCCCTAGTTTCCGTCACTCCCTGTTGAATGAAACAGTTATATGAGTTTGTAACTCGGGAAGCCCTCTCCATTTATCAGAAATCCGGTTCTAAGGCCGGAATGGGACGTTTTGTATTTCCCCCCTGACAGTCCTGCAAATTGCTCAAACGACCCATGAGGGATAGGAGGTTTATACAGATGCTTCCCTGTTTTCTTCGGGAGCCCTGCTGCTCCATCTGGCATGCCCTACGGTATAAGGGAGAAGAGCCAGATAGCGGGCTTGCTTGATGGCCGTACTGAGCAATCTTTGGTGTTTGGCGCACACGCCCGTTCTGTGTCGTGCTTCCATTTTGCCCCGGTCGGAGATGAAGCGCCTCAACATGTCCGCTTCCTTATAATCAATCTTTCGTGATTTGTCGACACAGAAAGGGCAAACTTTGCGTTTGGGGATATACCTGCTTCTTTCTTTTCTGGGGCCGGATGTTGTTGTTTTTCTCACTCTCACTCCATTACTTTAACTGTTAAAAATTCAAAAAATTATTCAAATGGCAGTTCTTCCGGGCCGATGGTGGCTCCCTCTTCTTCGTATATTGGTTCGCCTTCGGGGAATTCTCCGCCGCCGCCTTCACCACGACGATCCAGGAAAATTACTCTGTTGGCATTGATCTCTACCCTGAACCGCCTTTGTCCGTCCTGGCCGTCCCAGCTGCGAGTCCTCAATCTGCCTTCCACGAAAACCCGTTGTCCCTTGGTGAGGAACTGGTTACAGCTCTCAGCTTGTCTGTCCCATGTAATGATGTCGAACCATTCGGTTTCCCTTTTCCGTTCCCCATCGGAAGTTGTGAAGAAGCGGTTAGTTGCCAAAGGGAAGGAAGTCACCGGTTTACCGGCAGGGGTAAACCGCATTTCCGGGTCACTGCCGACATTGCCGATAACCATTATCTTGTTCAACCAGGCCATCATATCCTCCTTTTCTCGAAATCAGTCGCCAATTCTTAAAAGCAAATGGCGGAGATATTGAGTGGCGATATTCAGATCGGTCTCGAGTTCGGCCGTTTTCTCTGGATCAAGGCCCAATCTCATCATTACGTAGTTTCCTTCCGCATGTTTTCCGATGGGATAACTCAGCCTCCTTCTTCCCCAGTGGTTCGTTTCGATGATTTCGCCGCCATTCTTATTAATCAGGTCACCGAGTTTTTCTATCGCTTGAGGAATATCTTCTTCAGCGATAGTCGGGTCGAGTATCGTGGTCAGTTCGTAGTTTCTCAAATTGTTCCTCTTTGCCCATCGAGTTTACTTAAGGAACCTCTGATCAGCCCCCCCCGATCCCCCAATCATGAGGGAAGTTTAAATATGGGGGACACCCCAAACCCCCGTCTTCACCACTTATTCAGAGGTTTCTTAAGTTGCACGAATGTGTATTATAGCATGTGCCCTGCAACAAAGACAAGTAATTTTCACCCTCAATTATGCCTGAATGTAATTATTAAATACCATACCCCTGGGGTGACTCGAACACCCGACACGCGGTTTAGGAACTCTAGCCCAAAGCTGATTTACGATGACGGCCAGTGGCACCTATGTTCACGAAGTTTTTATACCCTATCGTGTGGTGACCCGGGCTGACAAGGGCTGCTTTCAAAGTCGTTAGCAAAATGTTAGCAGGATTTCAAAGAAATCTCAATACGACCGTTTTCGAGGCAACGCTAGGCCAAGTTATTGAAAAGAGTCATTAATATACCCCTCCTGATAATCTTACGAATAACCATTGATTTAAGGTATCACTATATCAGTCTCGCTCTTTCGATTTATTGATAACCAACCAATCAGACTTTTCGTGTATATTTTCCACCACCCCGGGGACCCCCTCATAAAACTTCCTATAAAAATTACGGGGGAAAATCGCTAAAACACGATCAAAATGGGGATTTCTCCATGGAAATTCCACGAGTAAAGGACGGGCGGTAAACGATATGGTAAACGATATGGTATACGACATGGTAAACGATACCCTAAAATCGGTGCCCCCGGGGGTGGTGGGGACACCCGGGACTTCAAACATTCTTGTCTTTAGTTGCATATTTAAGAAATCTCTGATCAAGCAAAATATGCGTGAGCAGATATATGAAATAACCATCGTGATTGGCAAATTGCGTAAATCAAGCGTGATTCAGGTTCCCAGTGAGCAACATTAGCGCTAAGAAACGTCTCTATAATCAAAGGCAACCTTCCAATGGAGGTAAGAAATGGCTAAGTGCATCGCAGCGCTCGTCACTCTGGTGGTATTAAGTATAATCGTGTTTGCCTGTAATGACGATGAGTCAAGCAATGGAGAAACAGCCGGTAACAACGTCACGCGGGCAGAAGAATCTACAGATACAATCGACTACGCCCTTGCCGTCTACCTGGAAATGGAAGAAGTCCCTGGCATTGACTACACCAAAGCACCTCTAAAAGTAAAAGGGGCAGTCTCACACCCTCAGGCGACCGTCACTGTGAACGGCTTGCCAACCGATGTGGCTGAAGACGGAAGCTTCTCATGTGATGTCTCCCTTACAGAAGGTACTAACTCTATGGAGGCTGTAGCCAGATACGCAGACGCAGAAGACAGTTGGCTCATCATGGTTGATCTCAGCCCGGAAGGAAATCTGACGCATGTGCCCGGCCTTGGATCCGGATGGCAACGATATGCCTCCAAGTTGATATACGATCATAACGTTGATATAAAAGCCGGCGAGACAAAATCAATCGATATCACCCTGGAAAACGGCAAGCCCCGTTCAGGTCCCGGTCCGGCGGACTGTACATATACCATATCTCTGGTCAGCAGTGAGTACAGCGAACAGACGGTTCCGATGCCGATGGGACTGGATATCAGTGTTGAACCCTCCAAATTCACGGCATATTCGAACACCAACTACCATTCTACACTCACCATAAGCACAACTCCCGGACTCGTCGGTTGCAAATACTACCTCCTTCTTAAAGGCTCCCTTGAGGGTGGATTTACCGAACAAGGCTGGATAACCGTTGAGGTACAACGAGGCAGTGAGGAAGCTCATAGTGATTGGAGTGCCCCGATCCGCTTTTCCGGCGATTGCTCGATCATGATTCAGGGCGTCGGCATGAAAGCCAATAACCACATCAGTATTTACGGTGGCTGCCTTTTGCCGGAGACGGCATGCATTGTAACGCAGTTGCTGGACCGCGGGGAAGTCGTCCCATGGTGGCCGGGGACCGCTTGTGCAACCATCGAGGATGGTAACTGGCGGATCGATGTGCCTTTGGGAGAAAACAACTTGGAGGCAAAGGGATACTGGGTATATGCCTCAGAGCGCGGCAATGGTGAAATCGCACCTGCACGATACCCGTTTTCGATTGAGTTCGGGGAGGATAATTCGTTGCTGGCCGTGCCGCCATCACTGCCGGCTCCGGGAGGCCCTTCGGTGTGCGGGCGGGTTTCCGGTCTATTGAACGGCGATCGGGTGATTATACAAATGTCAACCCAAGAGGATATAGGAAACGTAACCTTGGCTGAAGTCGGTAATGGCCCGTGGGAACTTGTGGTAATGGTCAACAGCATTGGGACTAAGTATTACACCGTGACCGCTGACGCCGAGGGCTATCGCACCCAGCCCCCTCATTACACCATCGCGGCGGATTGTCAATCGGCCTATATTGTTCGAGACGGAGAGATTGAAGAAGAGGCTGTTAACCTTGATTTCAAATTCATTCCAGATGACAGGTGAAAATATGCATATATATGGTGACCGGTAAAATCTGCTGCAGGTGGACGCTGAAAATGGACTTCATGGCCCACATGGATATGCAAAATTTGGTATGCTAGTATTGAGCCGTTATTTCAGTGAGCAATTTTGGATACTATTTATGGCATACGTGTAGATTGCCTGATTTTCCAGCTTAAAATTATATGACGATTGGAGGGTACAGAATGTCAAAATGGTTGACTGTGCTAACCGGACTGGCCCTGGTTGTGGCACTCATCGCCGGAATAGCCTGTACGTCAGACTCTGGTGATGATGAGTTGATGGAAGAGCATAAATCTGCGGCAGAAGGAACAGGAGAGAGGTCCCGGGGACTGGCAGGCCCGCCGGGGCCGACCGGGACGAAAGTTGATATAGAGGGGGCGGGTCTCCAGATCAGTTCACCGGTGCCGCAGGAGGAGACGGTTCTTTTCTATGGTAATACGCAGGTCTCGGGAGGGAGTACGATTGACCGGATGATTGTCCGAACCGGCCAAATGAATCTGAAGGTAGCTGATGTAGGAGAGACCCTGAACCAGATAAAAACGATTACGCAGTCCCTGGGTGGTTACGTAGTATCCTCTGACTGGCAGGCGGGCGAGGAGGAAAATTCCGCCACCATCTCAATACGCGTACCTGCCAAAGAGTATGAATCCGCAACTCTCTCGCTGCGTGACCTGGCCATTGAAGTCCTTTATGAGAGCACCCGGGCCCAAGATGTAACAGAGGAATACACGGATCTGGAAGCCCAGTTGCGCAATCTCGAAGCTACGGAGGAAAGGTACCTGCAATTGCTGGAAAAAGCCGAGACTGTTGAGGAAATGCTGGATGTGGAAGAGGAACTCTCGGATACAAGGGGAAGAATTGAACAGATCCAGGGACGCATGCAGTACCTGGAGCAGACCTCGGCAACCTCTCTTATTAATGTACACCTTATGGAGGAAAGCCCGCTGGAGGCTGACTTTGAGGTCGATAAGATAAAGGTCAAGGTGGGAGAGAGAGCGTACTTTACCAATCAGACCACGGGCGGTTGCGGCCCTTATGGTTATACCTGGGATTTCGGGAATGGCGATACCGATACCAGCAGTGATCCGGGCTGGCACATTTATGATAAGGCGGGGGAATACACCGTTTCGCTCACTGTGACCGATGATAAGGGGAATGAATCCACTGAAATCAAGGAAGCCTACATAACGGTTGTTGGAAAATCGGGGTGGAGTGCGGGGGACGTAGCCGGGAGTGCCTGGGATGGGCTGGTGGCCTTCGGTCACTTTCTGGCCCATATCTCCATCTGGATCGGCATACTGGCTGTCATCTGGGTACCGATTCTGGCAATCGCGCTGGTCATCCGGTGGTGGAGGAAAAAGGCAGCTTAAGGGACTCATCGAACAGATTTAAAACAACGGGATTTCGGCCGGATAAATCGGTGCATCTCACGGGTGAAAATGTGATCGGGAGATATTGCATGCTGCTAAACAATCGATGAAAAGGGAAAAGCGGATGAAACTTCATCTATATCTATTGCTGGTTGTACTGCTGGTCGCTACTGGCCTCTCATTTTCCTGCCTTAGCCATGATAAGGTGGAATTTGGCATATACCTCGCTGACAGCGGTGAACTGGTCCTTTCCGAAGAACACATAAAAGCATACTATCAGGATGCTCATACCATTGAGCTGAATGAAAAAGGAATCGAAAAGTGGAATTCCTATATGACCTACACCACGATTCCGAAACTGGACCAGTGCCTGTTTTCGAAAGACTTCGTGCTCAAGGTGAATGGAGAAGAAATATATCGGGGCAAGTTCTATTCGATGGCATCTTCAATAAGCTATCCCGGCATTGTGATCATGGATGCCCTGTTCAAGCTGGATTCCACCCATAATACAATATGTATCAAAAACAGCTATCCGGGATCGTTTTCTGAAAACCATGAGGACCCCCGAAATGACCCAGGGATCATTGAGTACTTTGAGAAAAAAGGGCTCTTGAAGGACGGGGACCCGCCGTCCCACCCGTTGGATGTTACACCGGCCTCCGGCCCTGAATCGCCCCCGGTAACAACAACCGACAATGAAGATCAATGGGATGATTTCCAGGGATTTTCTGCCGGTGACAACTACGATGGATACCATTTGGAAAACGGATCGACGATATACTATTTGAAAGGCGGGATGACCAAGGTCTACGGCCCTGATAATGAACTTATAATGAATGTCAACGACGCAGAAGTGAAACAGGTGCCGGTACCGGGCGGAAAAGGTCCTCAGCCGGCCACCCATGTTCTGCGCGGCTCCTATGTCACTGGTGACGGGTTTATCACCAGGGTTGACGGGCTCACCGTTGTGGATCTTTCCAATACATATGATGATAAGTTTGTTGATTGGGAGGCGTTCAACGGCTTCTGGCGGGCAACCGGAGGAGATGTAACGATACCTGAATCGGAGCGGGAGCCCGGAAAGATATACAACTACGATGGATATGGCATCAAGATAGAAAATGATGACCATGCCCAGATCACTTTCAATAACGAAATCGATCAGACAAAGGTAAAGGGAATCATAGATGAGGATGAGATTCGAGTCTCTTTCGGTAGTTTTGAAGCGACATTTCATTTTCATGACGAAACAACGGCCTTTGCAGCTTTCTATGATGGTGGCCGAGCCTATGTCAAACAACTCACCAAACAGCGACACGTATCAATCGGAACTATCGTCGGAGTCCAAGTAAAACCACAGCATGGAGAATACCTTACCTGTGCCGATGGTGGCTCATCGGGTGTAGTCCTGAAATCGGCAAGCGTTGAAACGGTGGTAAGTGAGGGGGAATACTTTAATCCGGTCGCGGGTCCGCAAGCGGGGAAAGTCAAGCCGGGTGATCTCATGGTGGTGGTGAGCGGTGAGATCGAGAACACAAACTCCGATGGACCTTACGTGGCCATATGGGCTGAAGGATATGACGCGGAAGGCAATACCGTATCGTGGACGCTCGATAGTGCTCACATAGCGGGCCAGTCGCAACTGGAATTGGGCAGCAGCGAGATCAAACCATTCACTCTGCATCTCAGTTTTGCAGAGACATTGTGGGTTGTGGAGATTAATGCGTGCGCGTATTCCCAACCACCACCCTGACGAAAATGACATTCAGCAATTTGACTGGCCAGGAATAAAGGAAAATAAACGCGGGAGTGCTATAATCGAGTCATGTCAGGTAATATACGAGTTAGCCGGACATTTTCTTTACTAGTAGCCTTCGTCCCGGTGATTGCCCTATTACTCTCAGCCTGCACCGGATCGGATGACTCCCATGCTTCCGATGCGAAACCTTACGACTACACCCATACCACCAAATTGCAGCAGGCAGAGTTCTACGAAAACCCCCGCATCGAAACTGCGGACAGATCCAGTGTGATCAGCCTCGATCAACTCGGATATCCGGAGCTGATCATTACCAGCGGGGACGAGGCTGAAAATCCTTCCGTGCAGTATCGTCTGCCAGCCGATGCAACCCAGGGGCCGGATACCTGGTATATCGTCCATCTGCATTGCCTGATCGAATTCGACGAGTCAACCGGGGGTGGCTTCGGCTCGGTTAAATTATCCACCAATGATTTCGGCGGTGCATCGGTGCACTTCGATACCCAGACCATCAACGATTCACCCATGATCAGTTTCGGCGGAATGCAATGCCCCTCGACCCGGATCGAAATCCACTACTACAAATATGCCACCCTTATGGGGATCAAGCCGGGAACCAATATCATGACATTCGGTTTCAATGCAAAGAAGAAGGCGAAGATAAATCGCGTAACCTATTACGGCGATACGGGCATCGAGTCCACCGATGTGCCGCCATCGGAACAGGCCTATCGAGAGGTGATTCCCGAGAGGGATCGAGTGAGGGCCGAAGAGATAGCGCTTAGTGACCCTACAGTTCGGGAGATCGTGGACGGGGTTGCCTATGCCATCCGGATCACCTGGGAGGACATCGGTCTGGCGGTGATTAACGAACAATTCGTGGAAGCGGAGGATGCCGATGAGCGGGAAGTGGAGGTCCGGTTGATGTTCGAAGAAACGCAGATGGTCGAAGACGTTGAGGCCGCTGCGCTATCGGTATATGTTGATCTCGATCCCGAGCAAGTCACTGGCATATTCCCGCTCTCTTCAAACGGCATGCCTGAACTGACTCAAAGCCGGAAGGACATAGCGATGGCGATCGCTCTCAGTGACCCCCATGTGGCGGCAATGCTGGAGGGCAGCGATTATACCCTTCGGCAGGCGAGTATTTGCCGTGGCGGACCGGTAGGCCGGATAGGGGCTTACTTGATTTTCGACTTCCATCCCTATCTGGAATACGACGGGGATTTTCCCTTCTTCCCCGGCGAGGATGTCCGGCATCTGGAAGGGCGGATACATGATATCAACGTGTCTATCAACTTCCAGGAAGAGAAGGTGGTGCAAATATATCCAACCACCATTCCCCAGATGAGGAGCAATGACGCGACATAGGAAACAAGTATTTCTGGCGATTTTTATTCTGGCGGTTATACCGATCATTCTTTTCGGGTGCGGTGATTCCAATCCGGAACCGGAAACCAACGACCAGGTTCTGATTGAAACGCTTCAGCAGGTACCGCTTTCTTACGAAGACGTAACCCTGTGGCATCTTGGCGCCATGAGAAACGATCCCGACTTGAATGAAGTCTACAAGAAATGGAAAGACTGGAGTCACCGGGGATATCTGGAGGAATCGTACGGGGTAAAGATAGATGATATCGAATATCTAGCCGATGCCGGCTTGCTCTGCATCGCCAGGGGCGATTTCGACATTGACACCATCAGGGATCACCTCTCCCCCGATTTTCACCGGGATGACAGCTACACAGAAATGGAAGTCTGGATGACAGAGCCAAGTCAGGATCCCACAAGTCAGACAGGTGGCATTATCCTGGGTGAGGGGCTGTTCGTTCGTGGCGCCAACATCGGCGATGTGAAGGCCTATATCAAAATAACCCAGGGGCAGGGGTTCTCGATGTACGATCGCAACGCGGCCGATGTGGTGGAAAGACTGCCGGACGGCATTGTAACCCGTATCTGGCGCGACAGGCTATTTGAAGGACTGATTGTGGCCGGGCGGAGCTTCGAAAAAGAGGGCGAGTATCTTTCTAAGATGACAGATATATACCAGTTCATGAGTGCTGAGGATGCCGATAATGCGGGGGATTATTTCGACTTGATGGAAAAGGGGCTTGCGCGTTTCGGCACCGTTACCCTGGACCGGGACGGAGAATTTGTACGGCTGAGCCTCACCGCCGCTGACCATCATCTTATGTATAACCTGTTTCCGAATTAATGGGAGCTTCACTCAATAGGATAGGTACACTTCCTTTGACATGAAGGATGATGAGCATTTCAAGACGATTTTGGGATGATACCCCGGATCACCAAGATCGTCATAATGTTGCAGAAGGGCAGGATGGCTGAATGAGAATCGTAATTTTAGCTGGCCTTGTTTTAGGGAAAGAGGTCATTTAGAAAATATGTGAAGCCGGTTTGTTGTTAGCCTATTTCCCCCCGATCACTTTCTATTACTTATCTGATATAGCCGGGAAACGGCTCAGTGCCAGGACAAAATGGAT
>JAWOBB010000050.1:0-18263 GCA_046498265.1 Dehalococcoidia bacterium
ATGTGACGGCGAGGCCTTGTGCGCCCGGCGCATAGTCGCGTCCGACGGTTTTTCCTCGCGCACAGACCCCGGGATCTATATCCGGGAAGAAGGTGTCAGCATCAAAGTCGCGGTGCACATGCGTAAGGTACAGCCTGTCGGCCAGTGGCAGGAACTGCCGGAACTCCCAGTATCGATCCCCATAAGAGAGTTCAAGGTCGTTCGGTTAGGTTTTTATATGATGGAAGAACTGACCTTCGGTCAGGGGTATTAATGATTTGACACGAAACGGACGGCAATTGGGCAGCTTCAAATCGAGTCCGCTTGACCCGGCGTCGATACTTGGGGTACCCTTAAAATAGTGTGAATCCGCCGGGATTCGCGATCTGCAAGGAGGAAAGATAAGTAGATGGCGCTTACATTTATGAACATGAAATCGGCGTTGATGACCTCGGAATCTGTTACCGAAGGCCATCCGGATAAGCTATGCGACATGATCTCAGACGCAGTGCTGGACGCCATTATGGCCGAGGACCCTATGGGCAGGGTTGCCTGCGAGGTAATGGCCAACACCGGCCTGGTGGCGGTAATGGGCGAAATTACCACAAGCTGTTATGTGGATATTCCCACCATCGTCCGCGATACCGTTAAGGAGATCGGCTATACGCGGGCAAAATACGGATTCGACCATGAGACTTGCGGAGTAATCGTCTCCGTCAAGGAGCAGTCCCCCGATATCGCGATGGGAGTGAATGAATCGTGGGAAATCAAGGAGCATGAGAAGAAAAACGAAAAGGATACCCTGGGTGCCGGCGACCAGGGGATGATGGTCGGATTTGCCTGCAACGAAACCCCCGAACTGATGCCCATGCCAATTTCACTGGCTCACAAGCTGACCCGCCAGCTGACTAAAATGAGAAAGGACAAAACACTTCCTTACCTCAGGCCCGACGGCAAATCACAGGTCACCGTAGAATATGAATACGGGGAACCGAAACGCATCCAGGCCATAGTCATCGCCTCTCAACATGACACCGTCGTTGAGCTGGAAACTCTCAGGAAAGAAATCACCGAGAAGGTCATCAAGCCTGTGGTTCCGCCCGAGCTTATCGATTCCGACACCAAATACTTCATCAACGCCACCGGCCGATTTGTCATCGGCGGGCCGATGGGCGACTGCGGCCTCACCGGACGCAAAATCATCGTGGATACCTATGGGGGAATCGGCAGACACGGCGGCGGATGTTTCTCCGGCAAGGATCCCACGAAGGTGGACCGCACCGCTTCTTACATGGCCCGTTACGTGGCTAAAAACGTAGTGGCGGCGGGACTGTCGGATCGACTGGAACTGCAGGTTGCCTATTCCATCGGAGTGGCTCATCCCCTTTCGATTTCCCCCGAAACCTTCGGCACTAACAAAGTGGATGAGGAACTCATAGAGAAGCTGATAAACAAGCACTTCGATTTCCGCCCCGGTGCTATCATCGAGCACCTGGACTTACGACGGCCTATCTACAGACAAACTGCTGCTTACGGACACTTCGGCCGAACCGATATAGATTTACCCTGGGAAAAACGGACAAGGCTGATATATTAAGAAAAGAAGCCGGACTTTAAAAATCGGCGGGTTTTCAAGAGGATATTAGAAAGGGCAGGCTTGCTGGCCTGCCCTTCTAGTTTTATCACTTTATACATTTACTATCCTTACGGGTGAAACAAGTGAGAGGTATCCAGCGGAAAATGAGGGAAATTGGTCAAAAAGCCTGGAAATTTGTCTTGACCTGAACTTTTGCCACATGCTATACTAATTTGGTTTTTTGTGAGGAGATAGACCATTGCTGGAAGATTTCGGAACTCTAGGATTATTCATAGCACTGGCAATAGCTTTTCCCCTTTTGCTTATAGGGCTCCCTCTCATTCTCAGATACAGTGGCGTAATCCCCCAGAATCGCACTTCCGTCAAGCAGGAAACATATGAGTGCGGGATGACGCCTTTCCGCAGCGCCTGGACCCAGTTCAATTTCCATTATTACACTTTTGCGATCATGTTCGTTGTCCTCGACGTTATGAGCGTGTTCATTTTCCCGTGGGCTTCTAATTTCCTGGGTTTAACTCGTTCCGCCCAGGTTTACGGCCTTGTGGGAATAGTTGTTTTTGTTGCCATACTGCTGATAGGTTTTGCCTACGCCTGGAAGAAGAAGGCTCTGGAGTGGAAATAGCATGCCGGATTATGATGATCTGATACTGCCGTATTCAAGCGATGAGGCCAATATAGAGGAGGGGCGCTGCATCAATGATTTGATTGCCCGTTCTCAGGAGCCGATACCCGATCCTGATGCCTGGATTAAGGGCGTGGATCACGGCGGTGTCTTGCTCACCACATTCGATACGGTGCTGGGCTGGGCCCGCAAACGCTCCCTGTGGCCCATGCTGTTCGGGCTGGCATGCTGTGCTTTTGAGATGATGGCAGCGGCGGGCAACAGGTGGGATATCTCCCGTTTCGGTATGGAGATCTTCCGCCCTTCGCCCAGACAGGCGGACATGATGATTATCGCCGGCACCCTGACCTGGAAAATGGCTCCCGCCGTCCGCCAGCTATACGATCAGATGGCCGAGCCGAAGTGGGTCCTGGCGATGGGGGCCTGCGCTATAAGCGGCGGCACATTTGCCGAATCCTACAGCGTGGTGCCCGGAGTCAACCGCATTCTCCCCGTCGATGTCTATGTGCCGGGGTGTCCTCCCCGCCCGGAAGGGCTGTACCACGGGCTGCTGGAGCTTCACAACAAGATTCAACAGCAGAGTTACCTTAAAGATAACGTTCATTTGCCGAGGTTGGACTCAAGTGGGACTTAAAACACTTGCCGGAAGCGAAGCGGCTCCAAAAATCGAGGAGAAGCTTTCCGGCTCTATAATCGAAATCAACGAAGACTGCATAATGGTCGCCAAAGACTCCATAGCAGGGGTTATGCAATTACTCAAGGAATCCCCGGAGTTCGATTTCAACTATATCAACAATATCACCGCGGTCGATAACCTCGATCATTTCGAGGTAGTTTACAATATCACTTCGCTCACTAGAAAGCACACCCTGTGCGTTAAAGCCAGAGTCCCTGGACGGGACGCCCCCGAGATTCCCTCCGTTACTTCCGTATGGAAAGGAGCCGATTTTCAGGAGCGGGAAGTATATGACCTGATGGGAATCCTTTTTATCGATCATCCCAATTTGAAAAGAATCGCCCTCTGGGCGGGTTTCGAAGGACATCCATTAAGGAAGGATTTTCTGTAAGCCATGGTAATGAAGACCGAGCTGGTTACCCTGAACATGGGGCCGCATCACCCCTCAACACACGGTGTGTTCCGCATGAGGGTCACGCTTGACGGCGAGGTGGTGGTGGAGATGGAACCGATGTTCGGCTATCTGCATCGGGGCCTGGAGAAGCTGGCCGAGGGGCGTACCTACACCCAGATAATTCCCTTCACCGACCGGCTCGATTACGTCTCCTCCATGGCAGGGAATTTCGCTTATTGCGTGGCGGTGGAGAAGCTGGCTCAGGTTGAAGTACCGGAGCGGGCGGAGTACATCCGGGTCATCATCTGTGAGCTGCAGAGGATGGTCAATCACCTGATTGCCGTGGGATTTTTCATCAACGACCTGGGAGCCCTGCAAACGCCTCTGCAGTACATGTGGCGGGAACGGGAAAAGATTGTCGATTTGTTCGAGATGCAGTGTGGTCAGCGCTTCCTTTACAATTACATGCGCATCGGGGGGGTAAGCCACGACCTGGCCCCGGAATTCATCCCGGCCCTGGAGAAATTTTTGGACGACTTCATCGGGTACTACAACGAGTTCGAATGGCTGTTGAAAGGAAATGAGATCATTCAGGCTCGAACCATCGGGACTGGCGTCATCTCGGCCGAAGATGCCCTCGATTACGCCATGAGCGGACCCTGCCTTCGGGCCACCGGCGTGGACTGGGATTTGCGGCGGGATGACCCCTATTCGATTTATGACCGCTTCGATTTCGATGTAATCACCGGGGAAAACGGGGACAACTGGGACCGTTACCGGCTTCGCATGGGCGAGATTCTCGAGAGCCATCGGATCGTAAAGCAGGCCCTTCAACAACTGAAGGAACTGCCGCCGGGGCCGGTGCAGGCGAATATACCTAAACTGCTGCGCCCGCCCAAAGGTGAAGTGTATGCGGCCATCGAGGCACCCAAGGGCGAGATGGGCTTCTACCTGGTAAGCGACGGCTCGATTGCCCCCTATCGGTGGCATTGCCGAGCCCCCGATTTCATCAACCTGGCTGCTCTGCGCGACATGGTGGTCGGCGGGAAGATTGCCGACCTCATCGTGACATTTGGCAGTATCGATATCTGTCTGGCGAGCGTGGATAGATGACATTCAATTTGCCTGAAATCGCATCAAGTGCCCCGGCTGCCTCGTGGTGGCTGGACAGCCCGGTCTCACATGACTGGCCGTTCCATAACTTCTGGGCACACTGGGCTGTTTTCGGCTTCGGCATTGCCTTCGGGGTGCTGGGGATAGTGATCCTTTTCATCTGGTTCGAGCGCCGGTTCATTGCTCCCATGCAGCTGCGAATCGGGCCCAATCGGTGCGGGCCGTTCGGCATCCTTCAACCGATTGCAGATGCCGTCAAGGTCATGATGAAGGAAGACATCGTTCCGGCGGTGGCGGATAAGACGGTCCACTTCCTGGCCCCGATCCTCATATTCGTGCCGGTGCTGCTGATGTTTGCGGTCATCCCTATTCAGAACGGGGTGGGTTTGATCCCAGATCTTAACGTCGGTTTGCTCTTTATCGTGGCGGTCGGCTCCATCGAGACGGTGGCGGTGTTCATGGCCGGTTACGGTTCGAACAACAAATATGCCCTGGTTGGCGCCATGAGAAGCGTGGCCATGATGGTCAGCTACGAAATGCCGATGGCTCTGGCGGCCATCGCGGTGATTATCGTCTCCGGCACGCTTTCCATGCAGGGGATAGTGATGGAGCAGTCGATACCCTTCGCCCTGCTGCTGCCAATGAGCTTCGTATTCTACTTCACCTGCGCCCTGGCGGAGCTGCAGAGGACACCTTTCGACCTGCTGGAGGCGGAATCGGAGATTATCGCCGGCTATCACATCGAGTATTCCGGGATGAAGTTCGCCATGTTCTACCTTGGTGAATACGCCGGGGCCATCATCCAGTCAGCCATAATTGTCACCCTGTTCCTGAGTGGCTGGAAAGGCCCAATTCTGCCGCCATTTGTATGGTTCCTGATCAAGCTGTTTGCGGTGTTCGGGGTCATCGTGTGGTTCCGGGCCACCTGGCCTCGGGTGCGCATCGACCAGCTTATGGGATTTGCCTGGAAATATATGCTGCCGCTGGCGCTGGTCAATTTGCTGGTGGTAGCCATCGAGACCATTTTATGGGATCCGGTTCAGTGGTGGCTGGTACCGGTGAATATCGCCATTACCGCAGTACTGCTGACCGGATGGGCCGGAATGTTCAAACTCAGAGGAGGGCCGGAACTTGGCACTTAAACTGGCCGGATATGGCTTGATGCAGGGGTTGTACGTTGTGCTCAAGAGCATGACCCGCAAGCGCATCACCGAACAGTATCCGGAGGAAAGGCTGACGGTTTCCCGCCGCACCCGGGCACAGGAGCTGGTATGGGATCCGGACCGGTGTACCGGCTGTGCCACTTGTGTGAAGGCCTGCCCTCAGGGGAACATCAAGATTCAAACTTCCATCGGGCCCGACAATAATTACGTGGTGGAAAAATTCGAGAATGACGAAGGAAGATGCATCTTCTGCGGGCTTTGCGTCGAATCCTGTCCGTATGAGGCGCTCTTCTTTGGCCGAAGCTATGAGAGGTCAAAGTACCAGCGAAGTGCGCTGGTGGCCGATATCGACGAGATGACCTCTCCTGATAAAGAGAAAAGCGCCTATTTCAGGCCGGAGCTTTACGATGATCTGCCGGAGCAGACCCTGCTGATATATAGAAAGCATAAGAGGATTCTTTAAAGAATGTATTTTGGAGCTGAAGTAGCGTTCTGGATTTTCGCCATTCTGGGGGTGATAGCTGCCATCGGGGTGGTGGCGGCTAAGAACCTGTTCCGGGCGGCGCTGATGCTGGTGCTCTGCTTCTTTACGGTGGCCGGGATTTACGGCAGCCTGAGCGCCGATTTCATGGCCATCGCTCAGGTGCTGGTCTACATGGGCGCTATCTCGGTCCTGATCATTTTTGCGGTCATGCTCACCAAGGACGTCAGGAGCGGTAACCCCTTTAATCGGACCTGGCCCTGGGCCTTTGTGATATGCGCCGCTCTGATGGGGCTGCTGATATTCGTCTTCCAGGATACTTCCTGGGACACTGTCGATGCGGCACAAGTGGAAGCGGCCAATACCGTGGCGAAAGGTGACCCCACTACCGGGGCCATTGCCAACTCGATATTCGACAAAGATTCGGGATACCTGTTGCCGCTCGAGATTGGCGCAGCACTTATTCTGGCGGCGGTAATTGGAGCCATAGCCCTGGTAAGGGAAAAGTAGCATGGATGTAGGATTGACCCATTACCTGATACTTTCGGGAATACTCTTCAGTATTGGACTGTTCGGTGTGCTTTCCAAGCATAACGCCATCGGAGTGCTGATGTGCATGGAGATCATGCTCAATGCGGTCAACATCGCCGTGGTGGCCTTCTCCAGATTCCTGGTCGAAGACGCCGTCCTGTTGACAGGGCACATTTTTGCCCTGTTCGTCATAGTGGTCGCCGCCGCCGAGGCAGCGGTGGGGCTGGCAATTGTGATTACTTACTACCGCGACAAAGAAACGGTTGATGTCGAAAAAGCGGATTCGATGAAGGGTTGATATCATGTGGGCAGAAGTTAGAACAGCACCCAACCGGATGCTTGCCGAAATGTGGAAGGACCTCTTCGAAGGAGAGGGAATCCCTTCCCGAATTCTGCCGGCCGACGGTTCGCTGGTATTTGCCGACAAATCTGAATACAGGGTCTATGTGCCCAACGACAAGGCTCACATCATCGAAGAGATCATGAGGAAGATATAGATGATTCCCGACAGTTGCGTGTGGCTGATAATCTTCCTGCCGGTAATAGCGGTTATCATCAACGGCCTGTTCTTCAGGCCGCTGATCAAGGAGAAGAACGCCAAATATGCCGGCTATATCACCATCGGTGCCATTGCCGGCTCACTGATTTTGACTATCTGGGCGTTGATATCGGTGGTGGATGAGGGCTCCACCCATTATCAGGAGACTATAAATACGAGCTGGTTTACAATCGGCGATGACTTCGAGATAGTTATCGGCCTGATGGTGGATAAGCTCTCCGTGATTATGGCCCTGGTGGTCGGCATATGCAGTCTGATGATCCAGATTTACGGCCAGGGCTATATGCACGGCGATACCGGATATATGCGCTACTATACCTTCATGGCACTGTTCACCGCCGCCATGCTGGGGGTGGCCCTCGCCGGCAGCCTGTTATTTACCTTCATCTGCTGGGAACTGGTCGGGTTGAGTTCATATCTTTTGATCGGCTTCTGGTATCACAAGCCCTCAGCGGCGGCCGCCGCCAAGAAGGCGTTCATCGTAACCAGGCTGGCCGATATCGGCTTCGTGGTGGCCCTGGTCGGTATCTGGAATGCGGTGGGAACCTTCGATATCGCCTGGCTTAACGAGCACGGCGCGCCGCTGCTTTCAACCTGGATATTACTGGGCCTGTTTGCCGGGGCGGCAGGTAAGTCCGGTCAGTTCCCGCTGCATGTGTGGCTTCCCGATGCCATGGAAGGCCCCACCCCGGTCAGCGCCTTGATTCATTCATCCACCATGGTTTGCGCCGGTGTGTTCCTGGTCGCCCGGCTGTTCGACTGCTTTGCGGCCAACGAGGCTGCCTCGCTGGTGGTGGCCGGCTTCGGCGGATTCACCGCCATCTTCGCTGCCAGCATGGGCATGGTGATGTACGATATCAAGCGGGTGCTGGCCTATTCAACCTTGAGCCAGCTTGGGTATATGATGCTGGGCCTGGGTGCAGTAGCCTATGGCGTTGCCCACGCCTCCGATCCTCATGTGGCAGAACATCTTTTGGAGATCGGCTTCGCCGTGGGTATGTTCCACCTGTTCACACATGCGTTCTTCAAATCCCTCTTGTTCCTTGCTTCGGGCAGTTTACAGCATTCGAGCGGCACGTTCGATATGCGCTACATGGGCGGGATGCGCAAGCACATGCCATGGACTTTCCTGGTCTTCCTCATCGCCTCGCTGGCGCTGGCCGGAATCTGGCCGCTGTCGGGCTTTTTCAGCAAGGACGGCATACTGCTGTATGCATGGGAACACACACCGATCTTCTTCTGGCTGGCGATGATCACCGTGTTTATGACCGCCTTCTATATGTTCCGGGCGATTTTCATGACCTTCTTTGGTGAGTTCCGGGGAGGCGATCCGTCCGGCCTTCATCATGCCGAAGGTGAGCCCGCACCCACTGAAGTACATCCCCACGAATCGCCTTTCGTCATGGTAGGCCCGATGCTCATATTATGTGCCCTTGCCGTCTGCAGCGGCTGGGCCTGGGTCAACGGCATGCAGTTCCTGGGCGGACATGAGCACGGCTTCTTCTCACTGTTCACCGATTTTGAGATGGGCAAGGACGGCCTGCCCATCTTCGGGCTGCTGCTGGGACTGTTCGGGATATTCGTTGCCTGGATGATTTACCATGCCAAGTGGATTTCCGACGAAACCGTCGGGGCCATGTTCAAACCGATAAGGACCCTGTGGTTCCGCAAGTACTATATGGATGAGTTGTACGAAGATATCATCGTGCGTGGGGTTTTGCTGAAGGGAATTTTCTGGATTTGCGCCGCCTTCGATACCTATATTGTCGACGGCATAGTCAATGGTGCGGCGTCGCTGACCAGGGGCATCGGCGGGGTTATGCGCAAGCTGCAAACCGGACAGTTGCAGGAGTACGGTGTGGCCATGGGAATCGGGCTGGTAGTAGTGCTGGTAGTGCTGCTGATAGGATTTTATCAATGAGGTTGAAGTAAGTTGTTTGACGATGTAAACATCCTCACTTTAATAATATTCCTGCCCGTACTGGGGGCGATTCTCTTATCCATCTTCCGGGTAAGCGATAAGAACCTCAAGCTGATTGCGGCGGTGTTCACCGGAATCACCTTCGCCCTGGCCATCGCCATGTTCGCCGATTATGATCGCTCCAACGGCGGAATGCAGTTCATAGAGCAGTATACATGGATCGAGTCCATCGGCAGTGAATATCATCTCGGCGTGGACGGGCTCAGCGCCCCGATGGTGCTGCTGACCGCTTTCCTCGGTTTCCTCTGTGTGTTCATTTCCTGGAATATCAATAATCGAGTGAGAGAATACTTCGCCTGGCTGCTGGTGCTGGAGACGAGCATCCTGGGCGTCTTCTGCTCCCTGGACATGGTCCTTTTCTTCATCTTCTGGGAGATCGAGCTGATTCCGATGTATTTCCTGATTGCTGTCTGGGGAACCGAGCCTCCCCTGGGCAGGAGGGAATACTCGGCAGTCAAGTACCTGCTGTATACCTTACTGGGCAGCGCCGGCCTGCTGGCCGGAATCCTGGTTGCCTATTTCGAAATGGGAACATGGGATATGACCCAGATGAGCGGCCTGGCGGCGGGCTTGAGCCTGGGGATGCAGACTCTTATCTTCTTCCTGATTTTCTTCTGCTTCTGCGTGAAGCTGCCCATGTTCCCCTTCCATACTTGGCTGCCAGATGCCCACACCGATGCCCCCACCGCCGGCAGCGTGATGCTGGCCGGGGTGCTCATCAAGATGGGCGGCTATGGAATGATACGCCTAGTGGGTATCTTCCCTGAGGTGGCTACGGAATACGGATGGATTCTGGTCATCCTGGGGATAGTCGGCGTTCTCTACGGGGCGGCGGCCACCCTGCGGCAAACCGATCTCAAGAGGTTGATCGCATACAGTTCGGTCAGCCACATGGGTTACATATTGCTGGGCATCTTTGCCCTGGATCTGGTCAGTATCTCCGGTGCTGCATTGCAGCTGTTCAGTCACGGCGTGGTCACCGGGCTGCTGTTTGCCATGGTCGGGGTGGTTTACGGCAAGACCCACGAGCGCCGGATACCGTATCTCGGTGGACTGGCCCGGCAGATGCCCATCGCCTGCCTGATTTTCAGTATTGCGGGCCTGGCTTCGCTTGGCTTACCATTGACCAGCGGATTCGCCGCCGAATTTCTGATTTTCACCGGCAGCTTCAAGAGCACGGCGGTGGCAGGGATCCAGGTTTATACCATCCTGGGGATAATGGGGATCGTGCTCACGGCGGGCTACATCCTGTGGATGATTGAGCGGGCTTTCTACCAGGAGCCGAAATCGCAGTTCGATAATCTTCCCGATGCAACTGTGATGGAGCGATGCGTGATCTTCTCGCTGGTTGTGGCAATCATGGTTGTGGGAATTTTCCCCAACGTGTTCACCGATATCATCGGAAAGAGCCTGGAGGCCTTCCCGGCTTCGCTGGGATTATAGTTGAAGGATTTGATTTAAGAGAGAATTATGGAGTGGCATCAGATATCGCCTGAGTTGAGCATGGCCGTCCTGGCCGTGGCGGTTGTTGTCCTTGACCTTTTCATCAGGGATAAAAAACTGGTGGCCTGGCTGGGTGCCGTTGGATTGATTGTGCCGCTGGCCTTTACCATCGACCTGTGGAACGAGGGCAGCGATACCATCATGAACGATATGCTGGCCGTCGACCAGTTTGCGCTGTTCTTCAAGTTCCTCATAATCGGCATAACCGCCCTGGTATTCATGTCCTCGTGGGAATATGTCACCACTAAAATTGAGCACTTCCGTGGTGAATTCTACGCGCTGGTTCTTCTCTCTGCGCTGGGGCTCATGCTCCTGGCAGCGGCCCGCGACATGATTTCCATCTACGTGGCGCTAGAGCTTTCCAGCATGTCGCTCTATGCGCTGACCGCTTTCCTCAAAGACAGGAAATCGACCGAGGCAGGACTCAAATACCTGATTCTTGGCGGCATCGCTTCGGCCACACTGCTGTACGGCATGGTACTGGTCTTCGGGATGACCGGTACCACCTACCTGGATGGGGTCAAAGAGGTCATTGCCGATATCGGCGTCACCCGTGAGCCGGTGCTTTTCCTTGGAGTGGTGCTGGTGGCCGTCGGGTTTGCCTTCAAGATCGCCGCTGTTCCCTTCCACATGTGGGTGCCCGACGTTTACGAGGGCGCACCCACGCCGATTACAGCTTATCTTTCGGTGGCAAGCAAGGCCGCCGGGTTTGCGGTCATCCTGCGGATTTTCTTCGAGGCCTTCGGTAAGCCGGGCTGGCTCTTCGACGACTGGACTGCCCTTTTTGCGGTGCTGTCGGCCATCACCATGACGGTGGGAAACATTCTGGCCATTCAGCAGACGAACATCAAGCGCCTGCTGGGATACTCAGGAGTCGCGCAGGCCGGATACCTGATGGTGGGGCTGGCCGGAGCCAGCGCGGCAGGCGAGGGACAGAGCGGCATCATGTTCTTCCTGGTCGTTTATTCGCTGGCCAATCTGGGGGCGTTCATCGCCATTATTGCCATCAGCAACAAGATCGGCAGTGATGAAATCTCCGATTATTCCGGCATGATCAAGCGAGCACCTGTCCTGGCCCTGGTGCTGGGGATTTGTCTTATTTCATTGACCGGCATCCCGCCCACCGGCGGCTTCATCGGCAAGTTGCTGGTATTCAAGTCGGCCATGGATGAAGGCCTGCTCTGGCTGGTGATATTTGCGGTGGTCAACTCCGTGATAGCGGCATTTTACTACTTCAAGGTCATCAAGGTGATGTTCCTCGGTGAGGCCAAGTCCGAGGAGCCGGTTACTGCGAATATGGCCCTTGAGTTTGCGCTGATAATCTCCACGGTCGGGGTGTTCGTGCTGGGTATTTACCCGTATGCCGTCTCCAAGTATGCCGATATCGCCGCCATGCTTATCCCATAAGATTTAGTTTGCTGTTTAATAAGAAAGCACAAAAGCGAGGCCGAAAAGCCTCGCTTTTTCATTCCTTGACCACCTCATTAGCCACTGCTATGATTGCCTTGATGGAGCTCAAGTTTTGAACCGGGAATTGGATATTACCATCGACGACCCTTTCGAAGAAGAGGTATCGGAGGAATGGTTGCTCGAAGCGGTGGGAGCAGTGATGGATGCCGAAGCAGTCGATTACCCTGCCGCACTGAGTTTGTTTATCACCGGAGACGATACCGTGCAGGAACTCAACCGGAACTATCGAGGTATCGACGAAACCACCGATGTGCTGGCATTCGCTTTTCAGGAAGACCCCGACTTCCCGGTGCCCCCTGACAGCCCCGTTCAACTGGGCGAAGTGATCATTTCCTGTCCTCAGGCATCAAGGCAGGCCGAAGAACAGGGTCATTCCCTGAACCTTGAGATGGCGGTGCTGATAATCCATGGAGTGCTTCACCTGCTCGGGTACGATCACGAAAAAGAAGCGGATGAGCTGTCAATGAAAACCCGGGAAACCGAGAGCCTGGCGAGGCTGAAAGATTGAGATGAAAAAGGCGGTCATCATAGATGCGGTGCGCACCCCGGTCTGCCGGGCGCACCCGGAGAAGGGTTGGTTCCGTAACATTCGCGCCGATGATCTCGGCGTGATTGTGCTCAGGGAACTGGTGCGCCGAACAGGAATCGACCCCTCTGAGGTCGAAGATGTCGTTTTAGGATGCGCCACCCAGACCGGCGAACAGGCTATGAACGTGGCCCGTTATATTGCCCTGATGGCCGGATTCCCCTACCAAGTGGCGGCCCAGACCATCAACCGGCAGTGCTCTTCCGGCCTGACGGCTGTCAACAGCGCCACGCAGTCGATTATGAGCGGATACGGCGAGGTTTTCATTGCGGGGGGAATCGAGAGCATGACCCACCTGCCGGAGGGTTTCGGGGCCGACCTTAACCCGAGACGGCTCGACTTCGTCGACCCTACTTCCGTTTCCATGGGACTGGCCGCGGAGAACCTCGCCGAGATGTTCGGCATCTCCCGGCAGGAGCAGGAGGAATTTGCTCTCCGGAGCCACCAGAAAGCGGTGGCCGCCCAGCAAGCAGGAAGATTCGAGAATGAGATAGTTCCAGTAAAAGTGCCCTCTGACGGCGATTCTGAGGGCATTATCGAGAGGGACCAGAACCCTCGTCCCTACACCAGCCTGGAGATCATGACCGGGTTCGACCCTATCGCCAGAGAGGACGGCACTATCACCTCGGCCACCGTCTCCTTTGCCAGCGACGGGGCTGCTGCGGTGCTATTGGCTTCCGAGGAAAGGGCAAAGGCTCTGGGTTTAAAACCGAAAGCGCGGGTGGTTTCGATGGCTGCTGGGGGCGTGGACCCGAAAATCACCGGATACGGAACGGTTGCCGCCGCCAGGAAAGCGCTGAGGAGGGCAGGGTTGAGCGCCGGTGACCTCGACCTCGCGGAGATAAATGAGGCCTTCTCGGTGGTGGCCATGGTGTGCATGCGGGAACTGGGACTTGCCGAAGAGAAAGTCAATCCCAACGGCGGAGCAATCGCCCTGGGTCATCCCATGGGCGCTACTGGCGCCAAGCTGGTGACCACGCTGGTCCACGAGATGGAGCGCCGCAAGGCCAGGTATGGCCTGGTCACGGTGGGGGTAGGCATGGGACAGGGGGAAGCCATCATCCTGGAAGGATTGACTTCGAATTCCGTTTGAACTATACTTTCTTATGCTTCAAATGAGCCATTCTTTTGCCTCACGGGCCCGTAGCTCAGCGGTAGAGCGGTCGGCTCATAACCGATTGGTCGTTGGTTCGAATCCAGCCGGGCCCATATTTTAATCTTTGTTGAAATCCTCCGGCCGCGAAGCCCCAACGATTGAAGCCTTCTTGTTTGATCTTGTTGTACTTGCTTCCTTTCCAGCTGTTTAAAAACTCCTCACACCTTTGCCAAACATATAACCGACCCCGGCACATACTCGAGCGTTTCGGATTCCATCTCGTTTGTTTGATGCAATGGCGGTTTGCTTTCGGTATCCTGCCCAGCCAGGTAAGGGTAAATGAACAGGCTGACAACGAGTAAGAGAAGGGGAAGGGAACTCAGAAAACACCTTGCTACCAGTTTCATGATGCATGACCTCCGAGAAGATTCGAGGAAATGCTAACATTCAGGTGCGACAACTGTATGTCAAAATTCCCGGCGGGGATTCAAACAAACATTAGAGGTTACCGTGTAAATCGGGCAAATTCACCGGTTTTCATATAATCCATAGACGGAGAGAATTGCCATGGCGATATCGCATATTTCTCCCTTCACCGATTCCGGCTCCAGCACCTCCACCCGTTCCCCCCAGCTCAGCACCCAGCTGATAAACTCGATGTTCAGCAGCACCTTCAATTCCACGATCACCGATCCGTCCGCCTGGCGTTTCACCTTCTGGGAATGGTGCCATACCGATTCCTCAAACAGCATGCCAATCTCGGGAGCGAATCTGAGCCTGACCTTCTGCGGCTTGCCGCCGGTGAAAATGCCCCAGGAGTAATCGAGAAAGGAAGTCGCGTCAAAATCAGCGGGGATCCGGTACTCGTTTTCGGTCATCCGGATATCCCTGATCCGTTCGATCTTGAAAGTACGCAGGCCCCTGCGGTAATGGCAATAAGCGATCACGTAGCTGGAGTGGTCCTCGGCAGCCGGCTCGATAAAATAGGGATCGATATCCCTTTCGGTGATCTTCTCCCCGCCAAGCCTCAAGTACTTGATGCGGGCGGTACGCTGTTTCACCCAGCACTTGGAGAGCATACTCAAAATATAGAGGTAGTGATCGTCCTTTTTCTGTTTTTCCAGCCACGCAGCGGTATTTTCGATCTGCCGCTTGAGCAACGGGCTCTTGATGACAGAACTGAGCTTGGTGAAGGTCATGGAGATGTTCGGCTCGTACCGCTGGGTATGCTTGGCCATGAGCCTGGCGGCCAGGAATATATTCATCACTTCCGGGAGGGTGAAGCTCACTGGAGGGAGGAAATAACCGGATTCGATTCCCCGCTTTCCTTTGTGCTCCCAGACAGGTAAACCTACTTCGTCTTCCAGTGCCTTCAGGTCTCGGTAGGTGGTCCGGACATCCACCCCGCATTTTTGAGCGATGTCCCTCGGGCTGATACCCTGCGAACTCTGAGTCAGCAGGTTCATCACTTTAATCAGCCGGGCTGTCCGGTCCGTCTTAGGCATGGCTCACCAACTGTACGTATTCCGGGGAAACTTGAGCCCATTATAACATATGATGAGCCTCACACCATTTTAAACGATTGTCTCAAGATGGCGGGCAAGCCGCTTGGCCAGAACCACGATGGTCAGCACCGGGGGCCTGCCCGGTGCTTCGGGCATGACACTCGCATCGCAGCAGTAAAGGTTCTTCACCGATGTCTGGAGATCACTGCCCAGAAGCTGGCCCACCTTTACGGTGCCGCCGGGATGCCCCAGGATGAAGCCCGAATGATGGATATCGCTGGGGTCACAGCCGGCCTTGAGCAATATTCGGGTGTTGACCTCGCGGCTGTAAGCGAAGCGCCTCATATCATCCTCAGTGAAGGTCTTGCTCAATTTACCGTCGGCAAAGACGCGGCCTACGCCGTCGTCGGATACCTTGCAGAACACGCCCAGGGCTCTGCCATAGCGGTGAAGTTTGGCCAATCCTTTGAGATGCTCATCCTGTACGAATTGCAAGTGCCAGGCCGGGAAAGGGGAGAGCAGGCTGAAGAAAATTACCTTTTGCTCTTCATCGTGCCAGCCTACTGCCATGGAATGCTCCCCCGCGTTTCCTGCCCCGTCTTTTATAAAACCAAAGGTGAAAAAGGTCGGGTCGGCGGTGAACCAGCTCCCGGCATCTTTGATACCTGTTTGCTGTAATATTCGAGCCGATTGAGTTCCTCCCGCAGAACAGACTACCACTCTGGCGTTGATCTCATATTTTTGGCCGTTCCTGGCTCTGGCCCTGACCCCGACGGCCGTATTTCCCTCGACGATTATTTCCCTGACTTCAGTATTGGTCAACAGGACAGCCCCGTTCTCGATTGCCTCACCAGCAAATTCCCGGGCCGTCCACTTGGCATTCGTCGGGCATCCGTTGGGGCACTTATCGCATGCCGGCTCGCAGCGGCTGAAATCGACATGCCGGTAAAACTTTTCGAACGGTATCCCTGTCTCCCGAGCCGCTTCCCACACGCGCCTTGTCCCCGGTCCAATGAACTCATCCGGCGGCAGGCTGACCCAGGTTTGGTGCCGGGCTTCATCTACCAAATCCTCATCAAACTCAACATCGTATCTTCTCCAGTAGTCGATGTCCGGCAGGAAGGCCGAGCCGATGTAAATAACGGTCCCCCCGCCAAGGCACCTGGCCAGGATCACGGAATCGCCTTCCCGGGTTCTCTTGAAAGGAAGCGGAAAGTTGAACCCTTTCTCCAGCCGCAGGAGCGCCCCGGCACCTAATCTGTTCCCCATCAGCCGATCGTCATCGCCTCCCTTTTCGACGAGGATGACCTTTTTCCCTCTGGCGGAAAGCTCCCTGGCGAGGGTGCATCCCCCAGGCCCCCCGCCGATTATCGCCACGTCAGCTTCGAGTTTGATTGGTTTTCCGGCCATGAGTCTTTATTCCTGCATGCTTAAGGTGAGATTCAGGCTGCGGATCGCTCAAGGCGGGCAGCGCTTCTGTTGATATAGACGGCCACCGGTTTGGAGACAAGATAGATCAGAAACAGGCGGGCTTTTGAGCTTTTTGGCATCATGCCATTCTCGAAGGCATATACGGTGTTGGAACACACGTTCCCCATATAGACCATCTTGATGAAAAGCTCGATATACCCGGTCCTTTTCTCACCGTAACAGGCAACCACATTCTTTCGCACCTCATCCGACACCTTCCCTTTAGTATCCGCCCAGTGCTGGGCATACATGAGCCCGACGGCCTCTTCCTCGGGGAAATCGCCCAGTTCGCCTTCGAGAAGGCGCTGAATCTCGGCGGTGCTGACGCCGCCTTCGAGGGCGGTCTGTGAATGCAAATAAGAACAGTAAGCACACTCGTTGACGCCGGTCACAGCCAGCATGATCTTTTCGGAAAAGGGGCGGGAAATCCGGTTGCGGCGTCCCAGACGCCATGCTCCCATGGCTGAGCGCGATACGTCAAGTATCAACTTCATGAGCTCGATATGGGATTCGATATAACGCATCCGTTTTTTTATCATCATACCGGCCCGTTAAGAAGTCTTAATATCGAAAGTCTTAGTTCGAACCAAATACCCAAGCCATAAAACAAATCCCCTGACATTTTACTGACGGGCGGATCATCACTTCTACCCCAGGCTTGCCAGCACAATCTCGGAGATATCTTTGACCTGGATTTGCTCCTCGAGCTGCTCGGTTTTGACCGCATCCTCAAGCATCAGCATGCAAATGGGGCAGGCCACGGCCAGCACCTTAGCGCCGGTCCGGTAAGCTTCCTGTGCCCTGGCGTTGCTGGCCTGCTCCTTTCCCTTGGCTGAAATACCGGTATAGAAGTTGCCACTGCCCCCGCCGCAGCAGAAGGCATTTTCCCGGTTCCTCTCCATCTCCACCAGGTTAATTCCACCGATTGCATTCAGGATGTCCCGGGGAGCATCATATTCCTTATTGTGCCTGCCCAGGAAGCAGGGATCGTGATAGGTCACAGTTGCCTCGAATCCCCGCGAGACATCGAGCTTCCCGGATGAGATTAAGTCACGAAGCAACTGGGTATAATGCAACACTTCGAATTCGTCCGGGTAATGGTTTTTGAAGGCGTTGTAGGAATGGGGAGAGAGGGTGACGATCTTCTTCACCCCGGCCTGGCGGAACATCTCGACGTTCTTGTCGCGCTGGAGCTCGAACAAACCCTGTTCCCCCAGGAGCCTCACCTCGTTGCCGTCGCATTCCTCCTTCGTTCCCAGAATCCCGAAGGAAACACCGGCTCTCTCGAGCACCTCGCCCAGTGCTCTGGCGGCCCGGCGGCTGCAGGTATCGTAGGAGCCCACGCAACCGACGTAATAGAGGTATTCGTCGTTCTGGTCGAATTCCTTAATCCCGCTGCCCTCAGCCCAGTCGGCCCTCGATTCCCTCGATTCCCGGTACGAATTCCCGTAGAGATACACGTTCTCCAGGAATTTCTTTACCATGGGGGGAATGCTCAACTGTTTCTCGATCACTTCCTCACGAACGGCCATGAAGT
>JAWOBB010000001.1:0-9667 GCA_046498265.1 Dehalococcoidia bacterium
GAATTCTCGCTTGGTGAGATTAGGCGGTCTCAGAAAGCATTTCCAAGCTATTGGAAATCAAGTGAATCAAATATGGATTCCGGGGAAGAAGGCCATGAGTTCGATGATGCGTTCAAGGCGGAGTTCGGTTTTACTGCAATGGAGTTTTCGATTTTAGTTGGTCAAGTATATGCTTTGGGGCAGGATCAACCTGTGCCTTATAAAAGAATGCCACGCCAACAATTGATACGAGAACTTGTTTCAAATACTGACATTAGTGAATCCACCGTGGTTAGTTTCATGGATGGGCTAAGCCTTACAGAACGAGAGCACTTTTTAAATCCGGACATAGGATCGAGTAAGTCTGACATCTATCCATGGCGCTTCAATCGAAACCTCGCCCATGTAAGACGTCCTCTTGTTTCCTCACTATCGTCAGGAGATGACATAATTTACTGGGGGAATAGACACTTACTAGCCTCACTGTGGTACATCATTGAACTGGTAGTAAGCGGTAGACTTAAGGCACAAAGTAGAGAGATGAGTATCTTAATAAAACAAACCCAGCAGCAAGAATCAGAGGCGT
Organism: Dehalococcoidia bacterium; assembly: GCA_046498265.1. Lineage (GTDB taxonomy): Bacteria > Chloroflexota > Dehalococcoidia > SZUA-161 > SpSt-899 > JBGLNL01. The sequence goes on from JAWOBB010000001.1 coordinate 566, forward strand.
TCAATACTCACATATATGACATATTATCTGAGTATCCCAACATGGTTGTAAAAAGGAAGATTAAGAAGTTCACAAACGTGAAGTTTGGGGACTCTTTAGGGGATTTAGGAGATATTGATGTTTTGGCAGCAAATACCCGAAAAGAACGAATATTACTTGTAGAAGTAAAGGATTTTGAGACAGCTCGCACTCCTGCAGAATTTGCTAATGAGATATCGAAACTTTTTCACGAAAAGAAAGGACGTGGCTCGTCTATTTCTCGTGTCAGGCGAAGGCATACTTGGGTGGAAGAGAACATTGAGTTCGTAGCTCAAGAATTGGGATTAGAGTATATTCAATCTTGGGAAGTGGAATCAGTAGTCGTAACAAGTCATGAATTAATAACGCCATATCTTATTAACAGCCCTGTGAATGTTATACCACTACGGCGTTTTTCTGAAGAATTCTTGCCTGAGTGGGCTTCTGATTGATTTTTTCTAAACCTGCGAGTTTAGGATTCTGTTTTATGCCTTTTTGTTTACTCACCAAGCTGCAGAGAAACGCTGCCGAAACTCGAATATGCTTTTGGGGAAATCAGGATGTTTGACAAAAGACAAGATTGTTTGGATTTCCGGCTGTACCCACCCCCGGGGCATAGATTTTAGGGTATGGTTTACCATACCGTTTACCATATGGTTTACCGCCCGTCCCTTACTCGTGGAATTTCCATGGAGAAATCCCCATTTTGATCGTGTTTTGGCGATTTCCCCCCGTAATTTTTATAGGAAGTTTTATGAGGGGGTCCCCGGGGCGTGACGTCACCATGGAATAATTTTTAGTCGCTGATATTATTGGTTAGGGTGAGAAAGCATCAGCCACATTAACAAAAAAGACTGGTTTGGTATGAAGATATGTCCTCGCCCCTTTGGCCAAACGTGGATTTGCCTTTCTGGCCAGGCCACCCTATAATGGTCCCAGAAAGGAGGCAAGGGGTTCCCACCTTATACTGCTAGGTCCTTCCAAGCAAGATGTCGAGGGTTCGAATCCCTTCTCCCGCTCCAGTTCTTTCTCAGTTTACTTTTCCCTTCAATCGCAGAGCTGCTGCTTGCTTTAATCCTTCTCCGGAAAGCGTTTCGATTTGGTGATCGTCTCCGACCGTCGATTGAACACGCTAACGCTTTCTGCCGGGGATAAAAGATAAGCAAATTAAGTATGACCAGCCTGTTTTTTGCGTGGGACTACGGATATCCATTGATTACAATGGCCTATATGATGAAGATTGAGGTTTAGGGAAAGGAAGCTCGGATGAAAAAGGAAGCTTATTTGTACGAAACGATCGGGGAAAACAAGGTACATTGTTACCTGTGTGCCCATGAATGCCGGATTGCCGATTCGAAATACGGGGCGTGCCGCATCCGGCACAATGAGGGCGGGCGCCTGATGACGCTGGTATACGGCAGGGCGATATCCGCCGGGGTGGACCCCATTGAAAAGAAGCCCCTGTACCATTTTCTCCCCGGCTCAACCGCCTACTCGATTGCCACCATCGGCTGCAATTTCCGGTGCAGTTTCTGCCAGAACTGGCAGATATCACAGTTTGAGCTGGAGAACGAAGAGAATATCCCCGGCAACGATTTGGCACCGGAGCAGGTGGTGGAGCAGGCCAGGGCGCATGGATGCGAGAGCATTGGTTATACCTACACCGAGCCGACCATCTTCTTTGAGTACGCCTATGATACGGCCAGGCTTGCCCATGAAGCCGGGCTGGCCAACATATTCGTCACCAACGGTTATATGACCCGGCAGGCCATAGATATGATTCGTCCCTGCCTGGATGCGGCCAATATCGACCTGAAGAGCTACAGCGATGCTTATTACAAGAGAGTGTGCAGGGCACGGCTGCAACCTGTTCTCAATTCCATAGCCTATATGAAAGAGGCGGGCATCTGGCTGGAGGTCACCACTTTGGTGGTACCCGGAGAGAACGATTCCGCCGAAGAGCTCAATCAGATTGCCGAATACATCTCCGGGGTGAGCAGGGATATTCCCTGGCATATCAGCCGCTTCTATCCCTCATACGAATTCCCGGATCATCCTCCCACTCCCCTCGAGACCCTGGAAAGGGCGCGGGAAATCGGCAAAAAGAACGGGCTGCGCTACGTATACCTGGGCAATATTGGTGCGGAGGCCGATACCCACTGCCCGCAGTGTAATGAGCTCCTCGTGGCTCGCCGTGCAGGAAGGATTTCACATAATCAAATCTCGAGCGGGGTGTGCCCGAAATGCGGGGCATCGATCAGCGGTGTGTGGGAACGGGGAGGGGTTGTTACTTCGACTTCAAAAGCGGAATGAATGATAAGTTGAGTTTGCATTGCGCCCTGCAGCAGATGCCGGAGTATCCAGGGAAACCCGCTGGAAGGTTGTCATCACTTACGCGCCTCAGGGCAGGATAGCATGAAAGCAATTGAAACCAGAACTCAGGTCCAGGCACCACCCGATAAGGTGTGGTCGATTCTTACGGACTTGGAAAATTATGCCTCCTGGAACCCTTTTATCACCCGGGCCCGTGGGGAATTGTTGCCGGGGAATAAGCTGGAGATACACAGAACCGTGCCGGGGGGCAAACCCATGATCGTCCATCCCACGGTGACCAGCATTGTTCCCGGCAGGCAACTGGTCTGGACCGAGAAAACCAGGATCCCCCGGTGCTTCGACGTGGATCATATTTTCGAGGTCCATCCGGCCGGGGATAATGTTTCCACGCTGGTGCAGCGGAAGGTATTCCGCGGCATGCTGGTTCCGTTCGTCTGGAGCAGCCTGCCCCAATCTACCCGTATTACTCTCGAGGAAATAAATGAGGCCCTGAGAGCGCGAGCGGAGAACAATGGATAACATGAGGGTGTTTTATCTGGTTCACGAACACAGGCTGTACCGTAGCGAGCCGGTGCCGGCGGGGTGGGGTTCTGTCACCAGGGCGGGAGAGTGGCCGATAGGCCGAGAGATCTAGGGGGAAGACTTTCTGATACTGCCGCCGGCAATCGATTCCGATTGGCTGTAGTTATATGCTTTTCATAGCTCACAGTTATTTGCTCGAAGTTATCGCCAGGGTAGTTTGACTTCTAACTTTATTCGGATTGCGGGCTGTGCTATAGTCTCATGTGAAAAACGAACTGTATTCGGGAGCCCTGCGCAGGATTGTGATTGCATTTCCATACCAGAGTATATGGGAATCTTTTGTTGAAAAAAAGGAGTTGGAAATATGGTAAAGGGAAAAAAGACAAGAACCGATGTGTTGGTTATCGGTGGCGGGGTTTCGGGCGCCGTGGCTGCGATAACCGGAAAATCGTTCTACCTGACCAAGAAATTCACACTTATAAGAAAGGAATCAGCGGTTATCGACGCATGCAGCATACCATATGTATTTGGACCTGATGGAGATACGAGCCAAATACTGGTCTCCGATGATGCCCTGAACAAAATGGGGATAACGATTGAAACCGATGAGGTCGTATCGATCGATCAGGTAAACCGCATCTGTCAAACGGCAGGCGGTTTGGAAATCAGTTTTGACAAACTGATTCTGACCCTCGGTTCTGTCCCTAAAATCCCCGACTGGTTGGAAGGCACTACCATGGAAAATGTGTTCACCATTACCAAGGATTACCAGTACATCCAGCGGATGGTGACAGCCCTCAGCAGCGCCAGGGATGTGGTGATTGCAGGGGGAGGGTTCGTCGGTTTCGAAACAGCCTATGAGCTGATCCAACCCGATCGGCAAGTAACCGTCGTAGAAGCGCAGCCCCACTTGATGGGCATCGCTTTCGACGGTGAGATAGGAGATAAGGCGCAAGCCGTTCTCGAGCAACGGGGCATAAAGGTGAAATGCGGCATTGAAGTCACAGGGGTTACGGGAGAGACACGAGCCACAGGTGTGCTCCTGAGCAACGGGGAAACACTGAATGCCGATGCCCTTATTCTGGCTACAGGTTACGAGCCCCAGACATACCTGGCTGCCGAGGCGGGAATTGGAGTAGGTGAAACAGGAGCCATCCCTGTGGATCAGTATATGCGCACCACAAATCCGGACATCCTGGCCGCCGGTGACTGTGCCGAGACCCGATGCTTCCTTACGGGCAGAGCTAACCGTGTCATGCTGGCTTCAACTGCCTGCTCGGAAGCCCGCATTGCGGCGATTAATCTTTATCAGTTATCTGCGGTAATGACGTTTACCTGGACCGTTCCCATATTCTGCACAGCCGTCGGGGATACGGCTTTCGGCGCCGCCGGGTTGACGGAGAAGATGGCGCGCGATATGAAATTCAGCATTTATACAGCAACTTCTACCGGAGTGGATAAACACCCGGCGAGTCTGCCGAATGCTCATGAGCAAACAATAAAACTGATTGTCAGCCGAAACTCGGGAATGATTCTCGGCGGGGAAGTAGTAGGCGGAGCCAGCACCGGCGAGCTTACCAATCTGATCGGATATGCCATTCAGAACCGGATGACCGTTAATTCTCTGTTGATCGGTCAGGTGGGTACGCACTCGCTACTGACGGCTCACCCTGTGGCATATCCGCTTGACGTCGCCGCCCTGACCATCGCCCAGCGATTGTGGAAAATTTCATCCGATTAGCAAAACTCAATACCTGATGAGTGATATATGGCCCGCGAAAAAACCTCTGCGAGCAAGGCTAACGAATGGTATCAAATACCCATCGAGCATATCTTCGAATCGCTGTCCGCCGATCGCGAAGGGCTGACTCCCGAAGAGGCGCATGCTCGACTTTCCAAGTACGGTTACAATGAGTTGAAATTCAAGAAGAGCAGCGCGCTCTTAAGGTTTCTGCTTCAATTCAAGAACGCTCTCATTTACGTATTGATCGTCGCCGCTATCGTAACGGCGCTGCTGGGGCATTTCACCGATACCATCGTCATAATGGTTGTAGTAGTGGCCAACGCCATCATCGGGTTCATTCAGGAAGGCAAAGCGGAGGCCTCGATGCAGGCGCTGACCCAAATGATGGTGCCGGAATGCACGGTTCTCAGAGGCGGAGTTCGAAAAGAAATCCCGGCCCGGGAACTGGTTCCCGGCGATATTGTCCTGCTTGATGAAGGGGGCCTCATTCCCGCCGACCTTCGCCTCTTCTATGCGAGAAACTTGAAGGCCGAGGAAGCCGCCCTCACCGGCGAGTCGGTACCGGTGGAAAAGAAAGCGGATGCCATATCCGGATCATACCTGACCCCGGCCGACCAGCGTTGTATGGCCTTCAGTGGGACCTTCATTTCCACCGGATCGGGGAAAGGCGTGGTCGTTGCCACTGGAGAAAAGACGGAAATCGGCCGCATTGCTGTACTGATGAAGGAGACGTCCAGCGCCAGGAATGCACCGTTGGTTCGGAAGATGGCGCAATTTACCCGCCTGTTAATCATCGCCGTTCTCATCCTGGCTGCTGTTAATCTCATAATCGGGGCCCTTATTGGCAATTACGGCATTGCCGATGCATTCCTTGCCTCCGTGTCACTGGCGGTTGCCGCCATACCGGAGGGATTGCCGGCCATCCTGACCATCGCCCTCGCCTTCGGCGCTCGGGCGATGTCTCACCGGCACGCACTTATCCGCAAGCTCCCTGCCGTTGAAACCCTCGGTTCCACCACCGTGATCTGTTCCGATAAGACCGGCACGCTGACCAGGTCCGAGATGACAGTAGGCCATGTCTACACGGGAGAAAAAGATTACCAGGTGACCGGCTCCGGATACCAGCCCGAGGGCCGGTTTTCCACCGAAGGTGATCCAGTGAGCCCGCAGGAAGAGAAGGATCTCTATCAGACACTCCTGGCAGGGCTCCGGTGCAATAATGCCCATCTCAATGAGACAGACAATCGATATGAAGTTCTGGGCGATCCGACCGAAGGTGCTCTGCTGGTCTCGGCCCGGAAGGCAGGCATCACCGACGATTCCGTCAAGCTCGATGAAATACCGTTTGATTCCGAATTTAAATATATGGCCACCCTCCATCAGGATTCGGAGGGTACCATATTGTACGTAAAAGGTTCTCCTGAAGTAATCATTCGCATGTGTCAGGATCAGGCGGTTAACGGGAAAGCCGAACCGATAGAATCGGAAGTCATCCTCCAGAAGGTCGACGAAATGGCCGGTGAGGCGCTCCGGGTGCTGGGTATGGCATGCAAGTATGTCCCTTCAGACCAGAGGTCCATTTCCCTCGAAGCCCTGGATGGAATGACGTTTCTCGGGCTGCAGGGAATGCTTGACCCTCCGCGGGAAGAGGTGATTGAGGCCATTTCCCATTGTAAGCGAGCCGGTATCCGGGTGGTGATGATTACCGGTGATCATATCCTGACTGCCGGGGCCATCGCCCGACAGATCGGGATCGCTGACGATACGAGTGGTGTTCTCACCGGCGAAGACCTCGCAAAGATGAGCGACGATGAGCTCTATGACCAGGTTGAATCAACTTCCGTGTACGCCAGAGTATCGCCGGAACATAAATATCGGGTGGCCCGGGAATTACAGCGTCATGGCCATATCGTGGCCATGACCGGCGACGGCGTAAACGATGCGCCGGCGCTGAAGGCAGCCGATCTGGGCATTGCCATGGGAATCAAAGGGACCGATGTTACCAAAGAAGCAGCCGACCTGGTCCTGATGGACGATAACTTCGCCAGCATCGTGGCCGCCGTCGAGGAAGGCAGGCATGTTTTTGACAATATCCGCAAAGTAATCCTTTACACGCTCCCCACCAATGGTGGTCAAGCCCTGCTGGTAATCGGGGCCATTGCCCTCATCCCGTTCTCGGTTCTTTTCGCGAACCGCCTGCCCCTGGAACCGATACATATTCTATGGATCAATTTGTACGATGCCATTGCCCTGGCTTTACCGCTTCTTTGGGAACCAAGGGAACCGGGCCTTCTGAACCGGCCTCCCCGGGATCCGAAAACACCAATCGCCGACAGGTTGTTTTTCAGAAAAGTCGGCATTGTATCACTGATAATGGCGGCTGCGGCTTTCGCTGTCTTTTACATGTATGGATCAGATGCCATCTCCGGTGAATCCGTTGATGAGAAACGCTTGACTCAGGCACAGACAGCGGCATTCATGACCGTGACGATGGTTCATATCTTCTACCTGCTTACTGCACGATCACTGACCAGGAGCGTCTTCGGAATGAACCCGTTCTCCAACCGATGGATGAACATCGGGATACTGGCCACGCTCGGGCTGCAAGTCATCATCGTTTACGCACTGCCTCATCTGGGATTCAATCCTCTCAGAACCGAGCCGTTCCCGGCTCACTGGTGGATATTGATCGTTCTGCTGGGCCTTCCGGGCTTGCTCATCACCGAACTGGAGGAGTTCCTGGTGGAGTCGTGGAGAAAGTTCCGGCATACATAAACGGCCCTGTCTTGTCATTAGTACGTAAAATATCCGATTGCAGACCCTCATCGGGCTGATGATGAACCCATGAATCAAATACCATTGAAGGCACGGCAGATTCAGTTGAAACTGTTGCCCCGCTACCAGCGGATGCATAGATTTGTTTCCGCGTATCAGCGATCACATCCCGTTGTCAGACAAATACCCTGTGTCCTGCGATTGGCGATCATCTCCTTCTCCGTACTTCTCATCCTGGCCAACGTGGCGGCTCTCGTAATCCTGTTTACGTTTGACAGCGAGTCAGCTCGATTTATCAGCGGGGGCGATCCCCGGCAATTTTACAGGGAATTACAGGTTGATTTACTGGATGACTATGGCGAGGTTTCTGGAATCGCCCATAATGCCGGCAACAGGGTCGGCACCACACTGGAAGCACTGGCGTATGGAGCCGATATAATAGAGATAGATGTTGTCCTGGTGCAGGACCAGCTCCATGCGGCACACTGGTCGCCCTTCCGCTTCATAGGCGACAGGTTCTTTCGAGGACCTACTCTTGCCGAAGTCTGGGGAACTGCTGCTCAGGCAGAAGCGATAAAACTCGATCTCAGGAATGCATCAAAGGAAATGGTTAGTGAACTTGTCGGATTCCTGGGCAACAGGCAGAGTGAGCATATAGAAGTCATCGCGGTATCAGAAAAACCGGGGGTTCTGGCACTTTTGGGTCAGCAACTGCCAGACGTCACCGCAATGTTGAGCGTATCGGACCATGGTTTTCTTCACGATCTATTGAGCGATGAGGATTTACTCAATCTCATTGATGGTGTATCCGTAAATGAGATTCTGCTTGACGCTACTACCGTTACCTTTCTCGAAGAAAAGGGGCTGATCATTTTTGCATGGACCGTCAATGATCCTTCCAGGATGAATGAACTTATTGAGTACGGCATTAATGGAATCACAACTGACAATCTGGCAATCCTGGATTTACTCGGAGAACGTGAGCGAGTCGAAACCACCGACCGTTGATTGCCATGTGTATCCGAGGTCAGCGCCTCAAACGCGCCACCAGCATCCCGATGGAGAAACCTAAAATTGCTGCCAGAAGCAGGCTCCATGCCAGGCGTGTTTCCAGGCTCCATAATATGAGGTGCATTTCCACCATAATAAAGTTATCCGCCACAAACACCGTCAGCAGAGTAAAAAAGAAGGCAATGAAAGCCAGTTTTGCAACCCATCGCCAGCTTTGCCACTGTGGGGATATGACGCGCTTGTACTCCATTCGGCAGCCTCCTTGTCGCCACTACTCTCGAATACTATCAAAATATCCGGTGGTGTCAAGGTATGACAGCGGCTGGTTAAAGCTGAAATGTGCCAGGAAAAGCATTCACAGCTTGAATTCCGCACTCTCACCGGGCTTGAGCTGAAACGCCTTATCCTTGATCATCCTGTCCCGGACATGCGTTCCCTCGACCACTCGCATTTTAGATTTCGTTCACCTGCCGGCGCAGATTGTAAGCTTTTGGCCGGAAAGCCTTTATTAGGGCCTGTTCACACTAAGGCCCTATTTGTGATATAATAAGTATATGGAGATAACAACTGAACAATATAAACAGATTGAAGCTTATTTTCCAAAGCAAAGAGGCAATGTTAAGAATAAAAATCTTCAGGTTCTCAATGCGATTCTTTACGTTTCGGAGAACGGCTGCAAATGGAGGGCATTACCTAAG
>JAWOBB010000031.1:0-3963 GCA_046498265.1 Dehalococcoidia bacterium
CCCGGCATCGATCAACGCCCGCATCACATACCGGCCAATGGCGCCGGCACCCCCCGTTACAGCAACGCGCATGATGTCACTCCTCTTGAGCGGGCGGGATATCCAGGGGTCAGGGAAGCGGCATTGAGAGCATTAAAGAGAATCTGCAAGCGGGTTTCTGAGGATTCCGTTCTGGGGAATCTGGAAGACGAGGATTTTGAAGTTCGTTACCATGTTATCTCCGCCCTGGGCAGAATGGGCTCCAAGAAAGCAGTAGAACCACTCCTGATAACAGCTACTGAGGATGAATGCGGGTGCGTTCGCTCTGAAGCTATATGTGCTCTGGGAAGGATCGGGGACCCTCAAGCAGTGGAACCGCTTATCAATTTGCTCGAGGATTCGGACCCTAGTCTACAGGGACTTATTGCCGAGGCCCTGGGGAATATAAGGGATGCGCGCGCCCTCGAGCCGCTGATCGGTATATTCAAGTATGAAAAGAGAGGGCCTTACGCCGAAGTAGCTGAGGCGCTGGGTAAACTCGGCGGCGAGAGATCCCTTGAAGTTTTGCTCGAAGCCCTAAATCACGACGACTGGCACATGCGGGAAGCAGCAGCAATGGGATTGGGAATACTGGCTGATGAGCGGGCAAGTGACCCCCTGATCACTGCCCACAACAGGATTCTGGAAGAGGTAAGGCAGGGAAATATCGAAGAGTACGACAGACACTGCTTCGATGCAGTGGAATCGTCTATCATGAGAGCTTTCAAAGATATCTACTGGAAAAAAGAGGTACGTCCGGATGTTCAAGCATATTTCGATTATTTCTGATGAAAACCTCAACGTGATGCTGGATAAGGAACTGGCCTATTTCCGCTCGATCATCGAGCGCTGCCAGCAATCCGAATATACGATAGACGAGGTAGTGAACATGGCCTGCGAGGAATTCGCCGAGACCAATCCCAACCTCATGAAAGCGGTCCGGGCCTGCGCCTACGGGGTGTTCGGCGGACTTGAGGATGAGTACGGGCCTGGGATTGCCTTCAAAGCCGGGGTGCTCACTGTCCCGGGGGTCCTGACGGTACTTCGGCTGATCGACCGCCAGCTAGAGGCTGAGGAGATGGAAAAAAGGATGAATTAACGAAGGACCAAAAAAAAGAAAATCGGGGAATAAAGAGTGATTACCACCGGAATAACGGAGTATTTGGGCCTGTTCACTTTTTCCCAAATAGCCAGGCTATTGAAACATCCAGAGCCTTGGCTATCTTCTCGCACTCGATATCGGTAATAGGCCGTTGCCCATTTTCCATCTTGGATAAGCTGGATTGTTCTATGGACAAACCCAGTAGCTGAAGGCGGGCAACGAGGTCTATCTGGGTGATGGGTGGATCGGCTTTCCTCCGCCCCTCCCTGATACGCGGGCCTATTACATTCTTTTTCACAGATGAAATGGTACCCAATATTCTGGCCAGAAATATTCCCCAAGGGAATATTTTGTGTTAAAATCTGGGCAAATCGAGCCAATTGGAAATGGGATTGAGTTAGCCCCCTACAAACAATAAATAAACGAAAGGAGAAACAACGATGAATGACGCGATATCAAAAAGGAAATTGAAAGAACTCTACGAAAGGCTTATAAATGATCATCCCCATGATCTACTTGCTTTGGAAAGTCGGTTACCGTCATCTTTGCGATATAATCAACGGGACAAATACCGAACCGTAATTACTATGATCCTTTCTCAGGGAACAAGTGACTGGAAGTTATTCCACAGTTTGAAGTGTTTTTTCGGTAAATACCCAAATTTAGATGACCTTCAGAACATCACACGACAAGAACTCGAGACTGTGCTTGCTGCATGTGGGTTCACCACGAAAGGATATGCTGGACAATATAATGTCGATAGAATGTGGCATTTGATTGAAGCCCTTGGCAACCAGTTGAATACCTCTAATTTAACCGCATTTGTCAAAAAACTCCCATTACAAGGTTATGGACATGGATACGGGGAGAAAATGGTTCGAGTTCTAAAAGCCTATGTCTTGGGCCAGCAAAACTTGCTGCCTCTCGATACCCCTGGTTTCGAGGTTTTGAAAGAGCAAGGATTCGATTCAAGTATTAACCATTGCAGAGAACAGATCGAAAGAGAGTTTTCAACAGATTCTGATATCATACTTATCGATTTCCATGAGTTGCTTCGGTTCAAAGGACAGACGGAATTGAAGGGTATAAAACGAGGCAGCCGAAAGTATGATGAAATAATTAAGGGATGGAATGCTTGGCGAATGCTTTGTGCCAAGGATGATAGCAAGTTCAATGAGAATTGGATCAGTAAAAACCTCGTTAAGGATAAAAAGCTGGCAAAAGAACTTTGGAGTTCGTATTCTTAAAAGGCACTTACAAGCGATAATTGATTACAGTAGTAATCATGAATTTTCATCTTCATTCGAACGAAGCATTAGAATATGTGTTAGGCCATAGATTAAATACTAAGTAATAGCGCAGCATCTCTTAAAGGGGTATCGGGCTGTTTTTAAGGGACAAAAAAGGGGGAGCCATTTAGATGGCCCCGATAAACATGATGGCCACAATCACCAGGGCCGCCATCACGGCCGCGGTCATGCGGAACAGGTTATAAACCCCGTAAAAGCGGTGAAGCCAGTTGCGGCCGTACTCCACGTCTGCAACTTCAGCCCGGGCGGCAACGGCTTTGGCAAGCGCATCAAAGGCATCAGCGCCGGTCAAACCCCGTTCCGGCCGGATTTCCAGGGCATCGGGCAGGGGGTTTTCCGAAAGATCAGCCAGCAGATCCGTCTGCCCGCCAATCTGCTCCTTGAGCCATTCAAGACCCTCTTCTCCGGAAACATGGGATACCGAGTCCACCTCCGGTTTTTGCTCCAGTTCACCGGCCAGGGCCTGCGCCTGCTGCCCGGAGATATCGGATTTAAGATAGGCGGTGATGCGCACGCCCTGCTGCCAGGCGTCCATGAGCTCGCCGGCATTGACCAGAAACAGGCCAAATGCGCTGACAATGAACACGGCCAGGGAAACGGTGAGAAAGCAGGTGCCGTGAAGAAAGCGGTGGCGGACAAAATCGGCCGCAGCCCGGCGAAACATATCCATCATGGACACTCCCCGCCGGCATTTCCGGCAGCATCAGCCACCTGCCGCCCGCCTTGCAGCCGGATCACCCGGGTGTCAAACCGGGAAATCAGCTCCCGGTCATGGGTGGTGATCAACACCGTGGCCCCCCTGGCATGGGCGGCGCACAAAAGCCGCAGCACCCTTTCGGCCGCATCCGGATCCAGGCTCGCGGTGGGCTCGTCAGCCAGGATGATCCTGGGCTTGCCCACCATGGCCCGGGCCACGGCCGCCCGCTGCTTTTCCCCGCCGGACAGGGTCGGGGGATAGGCCTTTGCCTGATCTGCCAGGCCCACCAGTTCCAGCAGGTCCTCGACCCGACGGCGAATCTCGGTGCGGGACTTAAACCCGGCTGCTTCCATGACCAGGGCCACGTTCCGGAAAACATTGAGATGGGCAATCAGCTTGAAATCCTGGAAAATCACCCCGATTTTTCGGCGCAGCACCGGGATCTGCCGGCGATGCATGCGGGTGAGGTTCATGCCGTCGACGATGGCATATCCGCTGCTCATGCGCTCTCCCATGTACAACAGCTTGATCAGGGTGGATTTTCCCGCACCGCTGGGGCCGGTGATAAACAAAAACTCGTTTGTCTCCACGTCAAAGCTCAAATCGTGCAGGGCCCAGCTGTCTCCAAAATGCTTGGAAACCTGGTAGAAGCGGATAATCCGGTTGTCCAGGGGGTCTGTTTGAGTCATGGTTTATATTGACGGCAGGCCTGTTTCCTGTTATTGCTCAATTCAATCGTGCAGGGAGGGCTGCTCCGGTTTTTCCTGACACACCCCCACTGAGGCTTATTTGATACGGCTTCTTCCAATCAGTGGGGGATATTTTTATCGGAATTC
>JAWOBB010000046.1:0-19157 GCA_046498265.1 Dehalococcoidia bacterium
ATTTAATTACCACTATATGCCGGTATTTCAGGTAGTACTACCAGGGGGATGGTGTACTGGCATTTAAATACTACTTAATCTACTGCTATTGGGGGATTCATTAATTGCGTTTTTTATGGAATCATGGATTATGGGAGGTTATTAAATGTCAAATCAACCATCAAAAAAGGCATCATCAAAATTGCCTGAGAGCGCAGGGATAGAAATACCCCCCAAAATATTCATAGATATGGAAGGCGAGAATATCGAGTACATTGAGGGAAAGTCGCTCACTGTGAGGTTCCCGGTGAAAGAAAGGTATCAGAATCCGCTGGGTGCGATGCAGGGGGGCATGATAGTGGCGGCAATGGATAATACACTCGGGTCTTTAAGTTATCTGGTGGCTCCTCCAAGTGTTACAACTTATGTAAGTGCAAGCTATATACGTCCCGTCAGAGAGGATGACAAATTTATTGATGTAACGGCAACCGTGGTGGAAATAACCAATAATTTTCTCCATTTGCGTGCTGAAGTCAGGAACCTGGCCGGTGAACTGGTAGCTGTAGGTCAACTAATCAATTACTTACTCAAGAAAAGATTCGAAAATGACAGTCAGGGCAGGGACGAATAAACAAGAATGAAAGCTCCCCCGGCTTTGTGATAAAATGAGTTTAGTTTCAAGTTAATCTACCTCAGGAGGTACTAAAATGAACACGGCAGTAAAACAAAGAAAAGATGAAAAGGTAATCAAAGCAATCAAGGGTCTCTACCGGGGCCTGGAGAGGATCGACGACAGCGCCGGTTATCGGGCCAATGTGAGGCTGTGTCTGGAAAGAGCCCGGCTGGTAACCCAATCTGATAAGGAAACTGACGGGCAGCCCATGGTCATCCGCCGCGCTAAGGCCCTCGAGAAAATCCTGGAGAACATGACTATTTTTATCCAGGACAACGAGCAGATCGTGGGGAATATCGCCAGCGATCCCTCCTCGGTTCCCACCTACCCGGAGATGTTCGTAAGATGGCTCAACAAGGCTGTCCAGGACGAATACAAGCACATGATCGACGACGAAGGTCGCCAGGAGCTGTTTGAGATTCATAAATACTGGGAGAACAAGTGCGCCCACGGTAAGGAACGGGAACTGGTGCCGGACAGCGTCAAGGCCTATTCAAAATACAACGGGGTGTTCTTCTGGTCCTACCAGTGGGACTCCACCCTCCCCGCTTACGAGCGCATATTCAGGACCGGCCTGAGAGCCATAGTCAACGATTGTAAGGCAAGACTGGAGGAGATCGGCAACGATAAAAGCCTCACCTCCCAGGAATACGGTGAAATGAAGCGGTTCCTGGAAGCTGCCATTATCACCGTGGAAGCCGCCATAACCTTCGCCAGGCGATACGCCGCTCTGGCTAGAGAAAAGGCTGCCGCCGAAACCGACCCGGCTAAAAAGGCGGCCCTGGAAGGTATTGCCGAGCGATGCGAGCGTGTTCCCGAAAACCCCTGTGAGAGTTTCCACGACACACTCCAGGCATTCTTCCTTATCCATATAATCGTTGACTTCATCGAAATGCCTTCAGTGGGCTCCGGTTTCCGGCTCGACTACGTTTGCTATCCCTGGTATAAAAAGGACCTCGACGAGGGCCGGCTCACCCGCGAAGATGCCCTGAATCTGCTGGAGTTCCTGTGGATCAAACTCGAGGAGATGGGATACGTTCATCCCCCCGTTATGATGAGCGCCGGTGGCGGGGGGCTGGCCTGGCAGAATATCACCCTGGCCGGCTGCGACAAAGAAGGCAACGCCGTCTGCAACGACCTTTCCTATCTTATCCTGGAAGCTACCATGGAGCTGCAGTCGGTACAGCCGCCGCTTTGTTTCAGATACCACGACAAAACCCCGCGAGACCTGATCTTGAAGGCCATCGATTGCCAGTCCACCGGCGTGGCGCAGCCGGCATTCTTCAACGATAAGGTAATGATTCCTTACTTCCTGGAGAGGGGATTTCCCATTGAGGATGCGCGGGATTATGCTATCAACAACTGCATGGCCTGGCAGATTCCCGGCAAGAACATCGTCAATCGCCAGTCGATGGGACACTTTTCCATCCCTAAATGCCTGGACCTGGCACTCAACCAGGGAATCGATAACATGAGCGGCCGGCAACTGGGGGCACGGACCCCGGACCCGAACACGTTCCAATCGATAGACGATGTGCTCGATGCCTTCTGGGTCCAGTACAATTTCTTCGTCGAGAAGAACGTTGCCCTGGGCAACGCCGGCGACATGGTTTATGAGGAATTGCTGCCCCGGCCGTTCACCACCATTATGCTGGATGATTCGATCGATATGGCCCTGGACTGCCGCAAGTGGCAGTACTTCCCTCGAAGCTGGCTCCTGATGATCGGGGGGGTGACGACTGCCGACTCTCTGGCAGCCATCAAGAAGCTGGTTTTCGATGAGAAGAAAATCACCATGGCCGAGCTTCGCCAGGCCCTGGATTCCAATTTCGAGGGGCAGGAAGAACTGCGCCAGATGCTGCTCAACTGCCCTAAATTCGGCAACGATGACGACTACGTCGATGACCTGGCCAGGGTCGTTTTCTACGGTATAGCCAGTGAGTTGAAGCAATACATCTCTTATTACGGCGAGCCGTATGATATCGACGGCACCTCGGCGTCGATGGGATACTTTACCGGAGCCGGTTGCGGGGCCACCCCCGACGGCCGTTTTGCCAAGGAACCTTTGCCCGATGGAAACATCTCGCCGGCACAGGGGCGCGACATCAAGGGGCCGACCGCCGTTCTGAAATCGGTAGGCAAGATCGACCCGCTGAAATCGCACAACCACCTGCTCAACCAGCGGTTCTCGCCCCAGTTCCTTATGGGTGATTTCCGGGAGATTTTCGCCGACTATCTCAAGACATGGTCCGACCTTATGATCCATCACATTCAGTTCAACATTGTCAAACCGGAGGAACTGCATGATGCACAGGAAAAACCTGAGGAACATGAGGACCTGATTGTCAGGGTCTCCGGATACGCGGCTTACTTCGTGGACCTGACCACCACGCTCCAGGATGATATTATTGCTCGAACCGAGCAGGAGTTCGTGGCATAGAGGATTGGCTTAATTGAAAGAAGTGGAGCTTAAAGGGCTGGTACTTCGAATACAGCGGTTCACCGTTCATGACGGTCCCGGCATCAGGGACACCATCTTCCTGAAGGGCTGTCCACTACGCTGCTATTGGTGCAGCACGCCCGAATCGCAAGCCGATTATCCCGAGATCATGACCTATGACAACAAATGCATAGGTTGCGGCAAATGTGTGGAGGCCTGTCCGCAGGGGGCGATAACCATGGTCCCGGGACGGGGCCGGGTGATCGATCGCGACAAATGCGACCTCTGCCTAAAATGCGCCGAGGTCTGCCCTACGGGGGCAATCTCTGTTGCCGGTACCTGGATGACGGTTGAGGAGGTTGTCAACGAGGTCATGAGCGATGAGTTGTTTTACCGCAACTCGGGGGGAGGGGTGACCGTTTCCGGGGGCGAGCCGCTGGCTCAGCCGAATTTCGTCAGGGAACTGCTTAAGTCCTTGAAAGGGAAAGGAATCCACACTGCGCTGGATACCTGCGGATTTGCCAAATGGGAAGTGATGGAAAGCGTGCTTGACTATGTGGACCTGGTTCTCTTCGATATCAAGCACATGGATACCTCCGAGCATATCATTGGTACCGGGCAGAACAACTCGATCATACTGGAAAATGCCCGCAGGGCCGCTGCCAGGAACCGGTTATGGGTAAGATTTCCTTTAATCCCCGGTTTCAATGATTTCGAAGAGAATATCCGCCGGACGGCCGAGTTCGGGCACCAGATCGGCGCCGAACAGGTTTCCCTGCTGCCCTATCACGAGTGGGGAACCCCGAGTTATGCGAGGCTGGGCAGGGAATATCCGCTTGCCGAAGCGGCTAAGCAGGATGATTCGTTCCTCGACAGGGCCAGGGAAATCGCCGAGACCGCCGGGATGAAAGCTGTGGTGGGCAGATAATTGTCGCTTTTTGACCTGTTCTAAATGCAAGTTAAAAAATAAGGAGGGCGGGCCGGATTATATTCGGCCCGCCCTCCTTTAACATTAGCTCTTAACGGGAAAGCGCAGGGAATTAATACTATCGTTTTACCTGTCCGGCATGGTAAAATCAGTTATTCATACAGGTTGCTTCCGAGGAGGTTGAGATGAAAAAGTGGCTGGTATTAATGCTGGTACTGGCGATACCGGCAACAATAATGGCACTCACCATATCCCCGGCCGGGGCCAGGGTGCCCTGTGAGGTCAGCTATCAGGGATACCTGACCGATTCCGCCGGAACGCCCATCGACGCGCCCGTTTCAATGGTCTTCAGGATATACGATTCCGGAACCGCGGTAACCCCGGTCTGGCAGGAGACCCATTCCAATGTGGAAGTGAACGATGGCCTCTTTACCACCATTCTCGGCAGCGGCAGCCCGATGGAGGCAATTAACTTCAATCAAACCCTCTGGCTGGGTGTGGAAGTGAATGGCGACGGGGAAATGACCCCTCGCCAGCAGTTCACCAGCGCCAGCTCCGCCATACATGCCGACAGCGCCAATGCCCTCGATGCCCCCGACGGCAGCCCGACTGATGCGGTCTATGTGGATGACTCTGGTTTGGTGGGTATCGGGACCACTGGTCCTGATACCACCCTGGATATCGACGGCGACCTAACCGTCAGCGGCACCATTGTGGAACCGAACGCCGTTGCTTTCTCTGCCGGGAATACTCAGGAGATTTATGATTGTCCTGTTGTTCCGGATGCTGGAACCAAGGTCGCTTTCAACCTGGAGATATTCGATATCGGCAATAACTATGATGCGGCCGAGGCACGCTTCACCGCGCCCACGAACGGGATTTATCACTTCTCCATGAATGCCCGGGCTGATTTTGGCGGTCCCGACACAATATATACGTTCTATCTGGTGAAGAATAGATTATTTTATGATCCATGGTCGGGAGAGTACCTTGCCTGCCTGGCCAGCGATGTTTCTGCTTTTGATGGCGCTGGCCGTGTAGCAGGGGGCTCCGTTGACGTCCGGCTTGATGCCGGTGACTACGTGGAAGTATACTTTGTGTGGGATTGCACTTCGGGGTACTGGTGTCAAATCTCAAATTATCCCATATTTTCTTATTTCTGTGGGCACCGGGTGGCCGCTTTGCCTTGAATTGCTACCTCCCTTTTTTTAAACCAGGGCCCTTACCAGGACCGCTATCGCTGCCATTGCCGAGAGGATCAGCACCGCCGGACGCAGGGAGTATCTGTCCAGAATTTTAATGGTGAAACGCGAGATGTAATACCCTGCCAGCAAACCGGGAATCAGGACCAGTGCCAGCTTCAATTCGTTCGTCCCCAGTTTCCCCACCAGGAACAAACCGATCAAAGCCAGAGAGGCGGATATGAGGAAAAATGCCGAAAGCGTCCCCCGGAGTTTGGCTCCGGGGGAATGCTGATAAATCAACGCCACCGGCGGCCCTCCGATGGAGGACATCGTGCCCATGAAGCCGGAGAGCAGGCCGGCCATCAAGAGGTTCCGGTTCGAAAGAACCACCGATATCCCGGCCGCGCTCAAAGCCACCGCCAGCAGAACCAGGACGGAAAAGGTAATCGTGAAACCGGTTGCCGAGATAACCAAAAGAATCGCCGAAGCCCCCACGATTCCTGGAACGCATCCCCCCGCCATCCATTGCACCCCTCGTTTATCGATGGATTTCCTTTCCCTCCAGGTCATCAGTATTACCAGCACGATTCCAGCCAGTATCGCCGGGGCGGGGACGAAATCAGGTTCGATCAGCACGATGAAGGGGGCCGACAGCATGGCCCAGCCGAATCCGATTGAGCCCTGGATACAGGCACCGACCGCAACGATGGCGCATACCCCAATAGCTTCGAAGGGAGATACGGGAAACATGAAAGCCTTTTCCTTTTCCCCATTATAGCATTGCAAAGGTAAATCGAAATGCTTTCTTGCAAATGTCCCCCCTTGTTATAGTACGGTGTGCTTGACAGACGGTAATAGGTGGGCTAATATAACTCCGCATGAAGATATGGTCATGTGATTATGAGAAAAGGAGGATTGATGATTTGCGAGAAATGCGGCGCTGAGAATCCCGATGGCAGTACTTTCTGCCAGAAGTGTGGTGCCCAGTTGGCTGAAGCTTCGGCGCCGAAGACCAAGAGTGAATCGAAATCAAAATCCAGGAGCAAATCGAGACGCTCCACCGCAAGCAGTAAGGGTGAATCAAAAACATCAACAAGTAAAAGTACAGGAGGATGGTGGGAAATGCTTAAAGGATTACCTGTTCAAATTATTCTTATTTTGGGTGGCATAATTGCGTTGGCAATCGCTTTGCTTGCCGGTATTCTGGATGCCGCCGGGGCGGGGGATTTTGTAGAAGGTTCTGCTAAAGCAGCGATGTTCTTCGATCATCTAATGTGGGGGATTCTGGTTGCCGGCGTGCTGATAGGGCTCTCTGCCTTGATATCGAAGGAATAACAGTAATCTTTGACAGGCTCCATACCGTTTCCGATGCAGTCTCTTTGGCTTTCAGAGACACAAAGTATATAAAGGGAGTGGACAAATGTTTTGCAGTAAATGCGGTGCCGAAAACGAAGAGGGGACCCAGTTTTGTAAGGAGTGCGGAGCCCCTTTAGGCTCGGATAGACCGGTGGCAAGTGGTTCAACGACCACCATGGACCCCAAGATAGCTGGGTTGTTGTGTTATCTGGTGGGGTGGATAACGGGACTGATATTCATCCTCATTGAGAAGGAGAATGATTTCGTGCGGTTCCATGCCATGCAGTCGATCGTGGTTTTTGGTGTCTTTACCATTTTGCAGATTATCCTGTCTATACTTGGGCTGATACCGTATATATGGATTTTGTTCTACATTATCTCCATTCTCTTGGGCATTGCTGCGTTTGTTCTCTGGATATTCCTCATGGTCAAGGCATATCAGGGAGAGAGATACAGGGTTCCCTATGCTGCTGATTTTGCTGAGAAGCACATTTAAGTTTGTAAAAGTAGTTAACGAAAAAGGAGGGAGGAATGAAAAGGCTGATAATTCTTGCCATGGTATTGATGCTCGCGCTGAGTTGTGTGAGCATAGTTGCCTGTGGTGGGGGTGGGGATGATGATACAGGGCAGTCCGAACAGGATGAGATGCCCACAGCGGCCCCCGCTTCTGAGGGTGAGACGCCAACCGCCGAAGCCACGGAGGAAGGGTCTTCTGGCGAGGGTGAGCTGGAAAAAATCTTCGAAAACGTTGCCAGTAAAGCCGGCGAGATCAGGTGTGTCCATTATGTCGCCAGACAAACGTATCCCGGCCAGCAGGATAGCGAATACGAGTTCTGGATGAACGAGGCTGGCAAAGTAAGAATGGAAGGCAGCGTAAGCGGTCAGGAGGAATCAGTGATGATTATGGACGATGAATCCATGATTGTTTACACCCCCCAGACAGGTGATGCGATGAAATTCTCGATGGGCAGCACTGAGGCTCCCGACATTCCTTTTGATGAGGACCCGGTGGAAGAGATCGAATCCATTACCGGCTTTGGTTATACGATTAAGGGTGAGGAAAGAATAAACGGGATGGATTGCATAGTGGTTGATTATTCGGACATGAATGTGGAAACGACCGTATGGATCTGGAAAGACCATGGTTTCCCTGTCAAAACAGTAGTTGAAACCGATATGGGAACTATGACCACTGAGTTCACCCAGATCGATTTCGATTGTCCTCCGGAGAGCACCTTCCAGCTGCCGGCGGGTGTAGAAGTCATGGATTTGGAAGAGATGATGAATCAATATGGAGGGGGAATGGGTGACGGTGATATCGGCGATATAATGGAGGGTCTTGAGTAATCCTTTCTGCTTGAAGCAGCTAAAAAGCCTCGATCACTTACAGGTCGAGGCTTTTTGTTTGCAACCCGTAACCCGGTGTTTTATAATTGAGACACAATTCGAGTAGACCAAACCCGCTGGAGGTGCTCAAAGCTGAGACTCCATTGTTGATGGAGAACTCTTTGAACCTGACCTCGATAACGCGAGCGTAGGGAAGCGGTAGAAAGATCAGGAATCGGCAGCCCAGGCTCCTGGTCTTTTTTATTGGGGAGATGAACAAATGACCCAACTTGAACTAGCCAGAAATGGAACAATATCCCCTCAAATGGAAACGGTGGCCCGGAAAGAGAATCTGGACCCCGAGACCATTCGCCAAAAAGTATCCGAGGGAATTGCTGTCATCCCGGCCAATATAAATCATCAGGGGCTCGATCCCTGCGGTATCGGCAGGGGACTTCTTACCAAGGTGAATGCCAATTTGGGTACATCGTCGGATGCGAGCAACGTTGAAACGGAGCTGGTCAAACTCCGTGCCGCTCTTGATGCCGGAACCGATACGGTTATGGACCTGAGCACCGGGGGAGATATTACGGCCAGCCGACGGGCCATTCTTCAGCAATGTCCGGTTCCGCTGGGAACCGTTCCCATCTATGAAGCCGGGATCGCCGCCATAGAGCAGCATGGTGCCATAGTCAAGATGACCTCCGATGACCTTTTCGCCGCCATCGAAAACCACGCCCGCGATGGAGTGGATTTCCTCACCGTTCACTGTGGGGTAACTCGGAAATCTATCGAGAGGTTGAAAGCCTCTCCCCGGGTGACCGATGTGGTCTCCCGCGGCGGGTCCTTTCTTATCGGATGGATACTTCACAACGAGCGGGAAAACCCTCTGTATGAGCAATACGACCGCCTGCTGGAGATTGCCCTTAAATACGATGTAACCCTGAGTCTCGGTGACGGACTCCGCCCCGGCAGCCTGGCAGATGCCTCCGACCGGGCTCAGTTTGAAGAATTGTTGACCCTTGGCGAACTGGTGGACCGGGCCCGCCATGCCGGCGTTCAGGTTATGGTGGAGGGGCCGGGGCATGTGCCCCTGGACCAGATTGCCGCCAATGTGCAAATCCAGAAACGCACCTGCAAGGGGGCCCCCTTCTATGTCCTCGGTCCGCTGGTAACCGATGTGGCCGCCGGATACGATCACATTACCTCGGCCATCGGGGGGACGGTAGCCGCGGCGGCCGGGGTTGACTTCCTTTGTTACGTTACTCCCTCGGAACATCTGGGGCTCCCTGACCCGGATGACGTCAGGGAAGGTGTGATTGCCTCCAGAATCGCTGCCCATGCCGGGGATATCGTTAAGGGAGTTGAAAGTGCCTGGCAGTGGGATTTGAAGATGTCTACTGCCAGAAAGATGCTTGACTGGGATAGCCAGATTGACCTTGCTCTCGATCCCAGAAGAGCTGCAGAAATTAGAAATCGCCAGCCCACCAGGGGGATCGGGTGTACCATGTGCGGCGATTTTTGCGCCATGGAGATCGTGAGCAAATACCTGGGCATCCATCGCAAAGAATGCTGACAAGGAGAATTTAGCCATGCCGATATTCCATCCGGTGAGTGAAAAAGAGATTACCCGGGCCATAGTGCGGAGTTTTACTAAACAGTTAGATGAATATGCGGAGAGTGACGTAATCATCGTCGGGGGAGGCCCCAGCGGTCTGGTGGCCGGCAAAAAGCTGGCCGAGAAGGGGCTGAAAGTAGTGATTGTGGAACGGAACAACTACCTGGGTGGTGGCTTCTGGGTCGGTGGATACTTCATGAACAAGTTCACTCTGCGTGCCCCGGCCCAGGAAATCATGGATGAGATCGGGGTTCCTTACGAGGAAGTCCAGGAAGGCTTGTTTGTAGCTGATGCCCCTCATGCCTGCGCCGCCCTGATTGCCGCGGCCTGCGAAGCCGGAGCCAGAATCATGAACCTGACGCTTCTGGAAGACGTAGTGTTACGTGAGGAAAACCGGGTGGCGGGAATCGTTATAAACTGGAGTCCCATCGAGCACCTTCCCAGGGAGGTGGCGGTTCTCGACCCGATTCCGCTGGAGTGTAAGATCGTCATCGATGCCACGGGACACGATGCCTCGGTAGCTAAGAAACTGGAACAGCGGGGATTACTTAAAACGATTGGCGAGGGAGCCCTATGGATTGAAAAGTCCGAAGATGCTATAGTAGAGCAAACAAAGGAAGTTTCCCCCGGACTTATCGTCATGGGCATGGCAGTCGGCACTGTCTACGGGGTGCCTCGAATGGGGCCGACCTTTGGTGCCATGTTCCTCTCCGGGAAGCGGGCAGCGGAGATCGCCCTCTCGATGCTCGGGAAATGACTTCAAAGGGGTGAGAAATGAAAGCCAAAAGATTGGCGGCGCTTCTTTTCCTCGGCGGAATTATCGCGGCCATTTGCGTTGCCGTGAGTTATTGTGGCAGTGATTCGGATGATAATTATGAAATAGAGGAATTCAGCGTCATAACCAATAATGCCTGGCAGCGACATCCGGCGCTTCATAATGGCATTGCGGTCTGGGCGGATGATCGTAATGCGGATTGGGCAGTGTATGGATATGATATAGAAAGTAACGCGCCATTCAGTATCGGTTCCGCCCCCGCTCGAGCGCAGGACCCGGTTGTCAGCGGCAACTTCGTTGTCTGGGCCGACAACCGCAACGATAACTGGGATATTTATGGGTACGATTTTGTAAAGCATGAGGAATTTGCCGTCTGCACCGATCCGGGCACTCAGACCTCTCCGGCCATAGATGCTGATACGGTTGTATGGGTTGACGGACGCAACGGGAATGCGGATATTTACGGCTTTGACCTTGAATCCCGAACCGAATTTGCCGTCTGTACAGATCGGGCCGAACAGACTTCCCCCGATGTCAGCCGCAGCAACATAGTATGGGTGGACGAGCGAAGAAGTAATAAGGATATATATAGGTACAATTTACTCTCTAAAGAGGAGTTCTGTATCACCGAGGATTTGAACGATCAGTATGATCCATCTCTGTGTGGAAGCACGCTGGTATGGGTTGATGAACGGGAGGGGAACGCGGATATCTATGGCTATGATCTGGAAATCGGGGAGGAGTTTCCCGTCTGTACAAACAACTCAGAACAGATTTCCCCCGCCGTCGATGGCAATCTGATTGTCTGGAGAGACGACCGGGATAAAAGTTTGAACATTTATGGTTATGAAATCGGCCTCTATCACGAGTTTTGCATTTGCAGTGACCCGGCGGACCAGATGTTCCCGGCTATCAGTGGGAACACCGTCATATGGATGGATAAACGCAACGGTGACTGGGATATCTATGGGGCCAGGTTGATAGAAGAGGCACCCGAAAAGTAGCGAGTGAAAGCAGAGATTATTTCCGTCGGCACCGAGATCCTCCTCGGTGGGATTACCGATACCAACGCCAACTATCTTGCCGGCCAATTGCCGCTGCTTGGCATTGACCTTCTCTGGGTCACCCAGGTAGGCGATAACCAGCCGAGGCTGGTCGAGATCCTCCGCCAGGCCTGGAATCGGTCCGACCTTATCATCATCACCGGCGGCCTGGGACCCACTGAAGACGATATTACCCGCGAATCAATTGCCGAACTTATCGGCGAAGAAATGTCCCTCGACCCGGACCTTGAAAAGTGGTTGAGGGAAAAGTTCGTTAAAATCGGATACGATATGCCGGAAAACAACCTCAAGCAGGCCATGGTGATTCCCTCAGCCAGGGCAATCCCCAATTCCAGGGGCACCGCTCCCGGATGGTGGGTCACCCGGGAAGGGAGAACCCTGCTGGCTATGCCCGGTCCGCCCGGGGAAATGAGGCAGATGTGGGAAGCTGAAATAAGGGGCAAGCTACGCAACAGCCTGGATACGGCGATCATTGCCTCCCGAACACTCAAGATTCTGGGATTGGGAGAAGCCAACGTGGATAAACTGCTCGGCCCCCTGCTTTCCTCGCGGAATCCCTCCATCGGGGTTTATGCTAAGCAAACCGGCATCGAACTCCGCCTGACGGCCAAGGCACCGACTCAACAGGAAGCCGAAGAGATGATCTTTCCTCTCGAAAAGCAGGTCCGTTCAATTGTCGGCGACAACATATGGGGAACCGATGACCAGACGATGGAAAAATTAGTCGGAGACCTGCTTCGAGATAGAGGGCTGACACTGGCTGCTATGGAATCCTGCACCGGGGGGCTGCTGGCCAGTCTCATCACCGACGTGCCGGGCAGCTCCGATTACTTCAAAGGCGGGCTGGTGGCCTATTCCAACGAGATGAAGATTGAATTCGGGGTGGATGCCTCCCTCATCGCTGAATACGGCGCGGTGAGTCCTCAAGTTGCCGAAGCTATGGCCAGTGCGGCCAGGGGGCGCTTGGGTGCCAATATAGGATTGGGGACCACCGGCGTGGCAGGCCCGGATGAACTTGAAGGCAAACCGGTTGGCACCGTTTTCATCGGGGTCACCGATGGGGAGACCGCCAAATCGGTTCGCACCGGCTTTCCCCAGCATCGCCGTCGGATAAAACAGTATGCTGCCATGGATGCTCTCAATGAGTTGAGGAAGCTTCTGGTGCAATCATGAATCTTTCACTTCAGGTTTTGAGCAGGTATTCGCTCATGGTGTAACTGCGGAAACGGTCCATGTCCAGAAAGGCGTTCACGCTCTCCATCATTCGGTTGATGTTATCGGTCAGTTTTTCCTCCGAGCCTTCGGCGCAGAAGAAGAGCATTGGGTCGGTAACGTGCTTGGCAGAAGGCCACGCCTCCTCCACGATCCCTTTGTAAGGGGGGGCATCCGGGGTAAGGGCCCTGACAACTTCGTTGCGTACATAGCGGGCCCGTGGCTGTACCTGGCCCGAGACAACCGATTGCACCCCGTGCCAGCGGTTGATCCACTCTTCATAGGGGAT
Organism: Dehalococcoidia bacterium; assembly: GCA_046498265.1. Classification (GTDB taxonomy): domain Bacteria; phylum Chloroflexota; class Dehalococcoidia; order SZUA-161; family SpSt-899; genus JBGLNL01. Next base: position 12,845 of record JAWOBB010000046.1, read on the forward strand.
ATGCTCCGGCTTCTCGAAAACGGCCACTGTCAGAATCCCGGGTGATCTCTGGCCGTCGGGCCAGTCGCGCGGCCCGCTGTATTCATTATCGCCGTAATCCGTGTAAAGTGATTCCGTAACCAGGTAACCGGCCATGCGGCAATCGGCCTTTTTCAGGACTTCCTCAAAAGCACTCCGGTTCTCATAGCAGTTGAGCCAGATTGAGACTTCGGCGGCGAGCAATTGTTCTCCTTCCGGCGGGGGCACAGGCGAGGGTATGTCTGCGTCCGAATCGTTGAGGTTCATTGAGAGCGATATGGGATTAAGCTCCAGCATTCCGGGAGCGCAATCTTTAAGCAAAGTCTGGCCAATCTCATCAAAATCGCGTTCCCCGGGAGCCCATAAAAGGTAAATCAGCTTTTCCACTGGCTATTTTCTCCGGTCCGGGTCGTATCGACTCGCAGCCGAGTCAGGCGCAGATTTTTAATTTTCCATCGGCCGTTTTCTTTCACATATTCCTCTTCGTAGTGTCCGTAACCTTTCAGAATAAGCCCGGTCATCTCGATATAATCGAACATTGCCCAGGCCCCTCTGGCGGTGGAATCGTCGATTATTTCAATCTCCGGCATATGCCCGTGGTGAACGGTAACCGCATCGGCCAGAATGTTGCTAAGACCTTCGACGATTCCTTCCCTTCCTTCAAAGACATCAGCGGGGTTGGGACCGTACTGTAAAGTGGCATCATCCGTGAACACCTCCCCCCACTCATCCCACAGCTTTTTGTCCATGAGGCGAAAATACCTTGCTTTGAGTTTCTTGATCTCTTCGATTTCCACCAATTTGCTCTGTGGCATCGAGCCAATTCCCCTCTTCGATGGTCTTATCCTAACCAACATGTTATTGGCAGTCAAGTTTGGCGGGCAGATAATGCATCAGCATTTTCGATTTTCTTCTCTATTTCCCCCAAATCTGATATCATTGATTATAATTGAAAATACGAATATAATTTTTAGTCGTGGTTTAAGGCAGGAGACAGTGCCGGATGGTAAAGAAACCCAAAGAAGCCAAGGCAAATAGAATCGTAGTTGATGCCATGGGTGGGGATTATGCTCCCCGGGAAGTGGTCAAGGGAGCGGTGGAGGCGGCCAGGGAACTTGGAATCGAGGTCATTCTTGTAGGGCAAGAGAAAGCGGTGAATAAAGAACTGGCCAAGTATGATATAGACGGCGTCAGTATCAGCGTTTATCCGGCCACAGAGGTCATTGGCATGGATGATGATCCCCTTCGCGCTGTTCGGCGCAAGAAGGATTCATCGATTGTGGTGGGAATGAACCTGATTAAGGAGGGTAATGCTGCCGCTTTTGTTTCCGGAGGGAGTACAGGAGCTGTTACTGCAGGGGCATCGTTGATATTGGGAAGAAAGAAACATATATCTCGCCCTGCCCTGGGAATTACGTTCGAGTCCCTTGGGGGGCCGGTGTTGCTGCTGGATGTGGGAGCTAACGCCGATTGCAAGCCCAAGCATCTAGTCCAGTTTGCTGAAATGGGGAGCATTTATATGCAGAAGATATATGGCATCCGCGAACCGCGGGTAGGGCTTCTTTCCAGCGGGGAGGAGGATTTCAAGGGGAACGAACTGGCCCGCTCCACCTATCCTCTCCTGGCAAAAGATGGTTTGAATTTCACGGGCAATGTGGAGGGACAGGACATCCCCAAAGGGGGGATGGATATAATCGTCACTGACGGGTTTACCGGCAATGTGGTGATCAAGCTGGGTGAGGGGCTTGGCGAAGTTCTGATGACCCTTTTCGGCAATTCCGGGAACGGGGAATCTCTGATCAAAGCAGCCAAGATGCGGGTGCTGAACCACACGGCAGGTGCTCTGCTGCTTGGGGTTAATGGAAATGTGATTATAACTCACGGGAAAAGCGATGCTGAAGCCATAGCCCACTCCGTCCAGCTTGCCGAGCAGATGATTGAGCAGGGCGTAACGGAAGCGATTGGGAATTAATCACTAATAAATATGGCACAGGAGGAGATAATGGCCCATACAGTAGAGGTAAATGACGCCAATTTTAAACAGGTAGTGGAAGATTCTCCCAGGCCGGTCCTGGTGGATTTGTGGGCGCCCTGGTGTGCCCCCTGTCTCAAGGTGGGCCCGATAGTGGAGGAACTGGCTCGGGAATATGACGGAAAGGCCGATTTTGTCAAAGTAAATGTGGATGAAAGCCCTCGTGTCGCTTCCACTTACGGTATTCAGAGCATACCTACCTTACTTTTTTTCAAAGGAGGCAAACCCATGAGTCAGGTGGTAGGGTTGCGAAGTAAGGAGGAGCTCAAGAAAAATCTGGATAACCTGATGGGGTAAGGCATGAGTGATTATCAGTTGATCATAATCGGGGGAGGGCCCGCCGGACTGACTGCCGGGATATATGCCACCAGAGCGCGGCTTAACGTTTTGCTGCTGGAAAAGATTGTTCCCGGCGGACAGATTACCAATTCTGAGTGGGTGGAGAACTATCCCGGTTTCCCGGAGGGTATTTCCGGTTTTGATTTGGGCGAGTTGATGAAGGAACAGGCGGTCAGGCACGGGCTTGAGATTGACATGGCCGAAGTGACCGGCCTGGAAGTATCCGGCAGCCAAAAGGTGGTTAAAACCGCCGGGAATAATTATACTGCTGATGCGGTCATTATTGCCGGTGGTGCCGAATATGCCAGACTGGGAGTGCCCGGCGAAGAGGAACTGCTGGGGAAAGGGCTCTCATTTTGTGCCACCTGTGACGGGGCTTTTTTCAGGGATCGTAAAGTGGCGGTAGTTGGCGGAGGCAATCTCGCTATCACCGACGCCCTGTTTCTTACCCGTTTTACATCAAAGGTTTATGTGATTCACCGACGGGATCAGCTTCGTGCTGACAGAATTTTGCAGGAACGAGCATTCGCAAGCGATAAAATAGAGATTATCTGGGATACTGTAGTGGATGCGATCGACGGAAAAGAAAGTGTATCCGGTTTGAAATTAAGGAATGTGAAAACCCAGGAGGAACGGACCCTTGAGGTGGGCGGTGTTTTCATGGCAGTGGGAACCCGGCCTAATACAGGATACCTGGCCGGAACTATAAAACTGGGCCAGGGAGGAACGATCCCTGTGAACGACCAGATGGAGACCAGAGTACCGGGAATCTTTGCGGCAGGCGATATTCGTGAAGGATCAATCAGGCAGGTCGTGGCCGCGGCCGGTGACGGGGCCATCGCTGCGATGGCAGCGGAGAAATACATCGGATAGGTCTGACGGTAGGGGCAACTCGACTCGACAGGAAGCCAAAATCCAGTCGGTCTCTTCCGGGAGATTACGGTGGATTGACATCCACAATCCGACCTTGCAGGATATTGACTATCTGGCGGAGAATTACCCTTTCCACAAGCTGGAGCTGGATGACTGCCTGAGCCGGATTCAGCGTCCCAAAGTCGACTATGACGAAGAGGACAATTACCTGTTCCTGGTATTCCATTTCCCCGTCTTCAACAAAGAGGCTCGGCTTACCACCATAAGCCAGGTATCAATCTTCCTGGGAAAAGATTACCTGATTACACTTCACGAAGGTAATCTCAAACCCCTCACGAAGTTCTTTGTGGACTGCGATGCCAACGAGGAAACCCGGCAGGCAAAGATGAGCAGCAGCCCCGGCTATCTTCTTTATGTCATACTTGACCGGCTGGTAGACTACTGCTTTCCCATCCTGAATAAAATAGGCAGCAATATCGATGCCGTGGAGGAAAAGGTTTTCAGCGAGGATGCACGTGAGGCGGTAAGGGAGCTTTCGATGCTGCGTCGAGACGTGCTTTCTTTTCGGCGAATGATCAGGCCGCAGACAGAGGTATTCGAATGGCTGGAAAAGAGCGATCTCTCTCTCATTAAAGAAGACCCTGAAGTGTACTTTGGCGACCTGGCCGACCACAATCACAAGATGATGGATACCCTCGATGAGTATAAAGAGGTGATCGAAGGCCTCAATGATACCAATAATACCCTGACCTCATTTCGTATCAACCAGGTGATGCGCGTGCTCACTGTTATATCGGTTATCCTGCTTCCATTGACCCTCATTGCCAGTATCTATGGGATGAATATAGATCTTCCTCTTGGACACCAGGCTGATTCCGGAGATTCGATTGCATTTCCGGCTCTTATAGCGATCATGGGGGTCATCATGCTGGGCATGCTCGCTTTTTTCCGGGCCAAACGCTGGATTTAGGGGAACAGCAGATGGAGAGGAAAGCGGTCGTACTCCTCAGCGGAGGACTTGACTCTACCACTACTCTGGCAATTGCTAAAGACGAAGGGTATTCTCTTTATGCCCTTACGTTTCGTTACGGCTTGCGCCATGAATTCGAAATCGAAGCTGCTCAGAGGGTTGCCAGGGCATATGGAGTGGCAGACCATATTGTGATAGATATCAACCTCCGCTCATTCGGGGGATCTGTGCTGACCGGCGAAGGCGAAGTTCCCAAGGATTGCCCATCTGACAGACTCGGAAACGGCATTCCACCAACCTACGTGCCGGCGCGCAACACCATATTTCTTTCCTTTGCCCTGGCCCGTGCGGAAGTAATCGGTTCAACAGATATATTCATTGGGGTGAATGCTCTCGATTACAGTGGCTATCCCGATTGCCGACCGGAGTATATCGAAGCTTTCCAAAACATGGCCAATCTGGCCACCCGGGCCGCGACTGCAGGAAATCGATTCGTGACCATCCACACCCCGCTAATTGACCTTACCAAAGCACAGATTATCCGGAAAGGGACGGATTTGGGGGCCGATTATTCGATCACCCATTCCTGTTACGACCCCACTGAAGATGGGAATCCCTGTGGTCGCTGCGATGCCTGCCAGCTTCGCCTGAAGGGATTTTGGGAAGCCGGGATGGCTGACCCGCTGAAGTATGCGGAAAATGTTAGATGAGCTATTCCATCAAAGAAATATGTTATACACTTCAGGGAGAGGGATTTCACACCGGCCGGCCCGCGGTTTTTGTTCGCTTTGCCGGCTGTAATCTCTGGTCAGGCAGGGAGGAAGACCGGGCCACGGCTATCTGCCGATTTTGCGATACAGACTTTCTGGGAACGGATGGGCCGGGGGGTGGCGTCTTTGAAACCGCCGCCGAGGTTGCTCAAAAAGTCGTCAAGCTGTGGCCCAAAGCAAGCAAATCCAAGCCATTTGTTGTCTGCACCGGCGGGGAGCCCCTCCTTCAACTGGATCAGGCAATCGTCGATGCCTTTCATGGGGCCGGATGCGAAATTGCCCTGGAAACCAATGGAACCATGTTGCCGCCGGCGAGTATCGACTGGGTCTGTGTCAGTCCCAAAGCGGGAGCGGAACTGGCGGTTAAAGAAGGGAACGAATTGAAACTCGTTTTCCCTCAGACAGGGATTGATCCCCAAGAGTATTTGCACCTTGATTTTCAGCATTTTTATCTCCAGCCAATGGCAGGGCCCGAATTGGAATCGAACACAAAGTCGGCACTGGATTATTGCCTGGCTCATCCGGAGTGGAAATTAAGCCTGCAAATCCATAAAATATTAAATATCCGATGAGGAACCGAATACTTTTTCGCAGGGAAACGGGAGACAAGTAAATGCCGATGGCAGAAGGAATGCAATTTGAATTCCAGGATGAGAGTCACATCCGGCCGGATTTGCTCCAGGTATTCGATTTCGACAGCCCCGCACAGTATATCAAAACCGAAACTCGGGAATTCAGTGCCGTTTGTCCGTTCAGCGGATTACCTGACCTGGCCCATGTGATTATTGAGTATTACCCCCTTGGAGGGAAATGTGTGGAGCTCAAAAGTCTCAAATATTATTTCCTCAGCTTTCGAAATGTGGGGATTTACCAGGAAGCGGCTACCAGAAGAATTTACGATGACCTTAAAAAGGCACTTGAAACCGAGCGGCTTCGGGTCACTACCATTTACAATACCCGCGGTGGATTTGATACCACCTGCATCGAAGGAAATCTGGAATGAAAATCAGAATCCTTGGTGCCCATATGTTCGAATCCAAAGATACTCGTCTTTCCTCGATCCTTGTCGATGACGTGATGGCCGTGGACGCCGGGGGGCTTACCTCCGCCCTTTCTTTCAGTGAACAGGAGAGAATCGAGCATATCCTGCTTACTCACGGCCATTATGACCACATCAGAGATGTGCCGGCGATCGCTCTCAAAAATCAGCACCGTACCATTAATGTTCATGCCATCCAAACTACACTGGATGTCCTCACCACCAATATGATAAACGACGTCGTGTACCCCGATTTTACTGTGTGGCCCTCT
>JAWOBB010000025.1:0-15903 GCA_046498265.1 Dehalococcoidia bacterium
TTCACATAATTCTGGATGGCTCCCAGGTAGTTGCCGATGTGCTGTCTGCCGGTGGGCCTGGCCCCCGAAAATACGCGGCCTTTCATTACATTACGTCCTAGCAGAACCTTTTGAGTAACAATTATCCACTTCTTAAAGCAGAATTTTTTTGAAACCGGGGGTCACCCCCGGACCCCCGAAGTCACCTCTTGTTTTTCGAGGTTCCCTTGCTCTTTTGCCTAAGGAAGTCTACCATAGAAACAGCTTGCCGGACAAGGAGGATAAGTGCTTGCCAGCTTTATGGGCAGGATGCCCCAGGTTCCCGACTCGTGCTTTATCAGCGAGGCTGCTTATATTATGGGGGACGTTCACTTCGGCGAGGGTTGCAGCGTCTGGCCCGGCGCTGTGATTCGGGGCGATACCCCCGGCGGCGAACACGGCAGCCGGATGACGATCGGGGCCGATAGCCATTTCGAGGACAATACCACGGTGCATTTCACTAAACAGATAGGGAACAGAGTGGTGCTGGGACACGGGGCGGTAGTCGAGGCTTATTCCATCGGGGATAACGTTCTCATCGGAGACAATGCCACGGTGCTGGCCTACAGCACCATAGGTAATAACTGCATCATCGCCGCAGGTTCCATGGTCAAAGAGGGAATGAAAATCCCTGACAATTCCTTCGTCACCGGCTCGCCAGCCAGGATCAAGGCCCCGATCACCCCCAAGCAGTTAGAGATGCTGGATGAACTCCTTTCCTTCATGCCCCCGCTGATTGCCGAGCACAAGAGGAGCCGGGAGTCGCAAGTCAGGAAGCGGAGAACCGGCGAACCGTGAACTTTGAACCAGCAAACCGTGAAACCTCTGTGCTCTCTGTGGCCAACATGGGAAGCGGAGAAACGGAGAAACGGAGAAACGGAGAAGCGGAGAAGGGGTGAAGGGGGAACTGACGACTGACGACTGACGACTGACAACTGACGACTGAACTATCACTCGAAGACCTTGACCCGGCGAAGGGGCTCCCGTCCGGTGCTCTCCGACCTCAGCTCGTGTTTGGAGATCATCTCGTGCTGCAGCCGGCGAATGAAGGAATTCTGCGGGCTCAACTGCCTGCTTACTCCGCTCTCCTTGACAGCGTTGATCGCCACCTGAGCTTCGCGCAGGGCTTCGGCGGCGGCGTCCTCGGGCTCACCTAAATTGTAAAGGTCCGCCAGGCTGTGCTCTATCTGCGCCAGCGTATTGCTCCTGAGCACATAGATCGGGATGCCCTTATTCTCAGCTGATTCCAGGATTTGGGGATTCTTGCGGTAGTGGTTCTTGGTAATCATCAGCAGGTCCGCTCCCTCGATACTGTCCGCCAGATTGATGGGGACCTGCATTCTGTTTGCCACTTTTTGCAAGCGGCTCCGGTCAATGCCGAAAGGGAAGATATGCTTAGAGTCGGATGCCTTTTTTTCTAGATGTTTGAACGTGGGAGTCGGCTCTTTCATTGAAATGGCGGGTGACTCGCTTTTGCTGTGCACTTTGCCGTCTTCCCCGAACCAGCGTTCCTCGACATTCAAGGTTTTACCCCGGAGTATTGAATCGACGGTGTTGGCCACGTCGGGATGGATGGCCACCCGGTCCCAGCCCTGTATCTCCACCAGCACATCGAAGGTGGGGGGAGCCTTGCGTTCCAGGATCGATTTCTGGGTCCGTCGCCGCCGGGCCTCTTCATCGCCCAGAGTAACCGACTGAATCCCGCCAACGAGGTCGGTGAGAGTAGGATTCATAATCAGGTTCTCCAGCTTGTTGCCGTGGGCTGTCCCGATCAACTGGACCCCCCGCTCGGCGATGGTACGCGCCGCCATTGCTTCCAGCTCGGTACCGATCTCATCGATGATTACCACCTCCGGCATGTGGTTTTCCACCGCCTCGATCATGACGGCATGCTGCATGGCGGGACGGACCACCTGCATGCGGCGGGCCCGCCCGATGGCCGGATGGGGAATGTCCCCGTCGCCGGCGATCTCATTGGAGGTATCGACGATAACCACTCGTTTTTCCAGTTCGTCCGCCAGCACTCTGGCCACTTCGCGCAGCATGGTGGTCTTGCCCACCCCCGGACCTCCCAGCAGCATGATGCTTTGACCCGATTCCACCAGATCACGAATCAGTTCCACGTTGCCGAAGACGGCCCGTCCCACCCGGCAGGAAAGCCCGATGATGCGGCCGGTACGGTTGCGGATGGCCGAAATCCGGTGCAGGGTTCGCTCGATGCCGGCGCGGTTGTCCTCGCCGAATTTCCCGATGCGGGCCACTACGTAATCGATATCCTCCTGGGTGGTTTCCCCATGATTGAGCACCACCTGTTTGGTAGTAAATCTTGCTTCCGGCTGGCGACCCAGGTCCAGCACCACCTCCAGCAATTCGGCCTTATCTTCGCTGTTCCATAAAGGTCGGGCAAGATGGGCGGGCAAAACGCCGAGCAGGCCGTCCAGATCGTCAGTTATCTCTTTCTTCATCGCTTCCGTTTTTCCACGATATCCAGAAAATAAGCGTGCATCCTGGTATCAGGAGTCAACTCGGGATGAAAGGCAACGGCAACGAGGTTGCCCGATTGCGCTGCCACCGGCGTGCTGTCATCGAGCCGGGCCATTATTTCCACTTCAGGCCCCGCATTTTCAATCCAGGGAGCCCGGATGAAAACGGCAGGGAAGGGCGATTGGCCGAGGACAGGTATGTCAAGGTCGGCTTCGAAGCTGTCAACCTGCCGGCCGAAGGCATTTCGCCTGACGCCGATATCCATAACCCCCAGCGAATAGCCATCGACTCCGGTGACCCGGCTGGCCAGCAGAATCATCCCGGCGCAGGTTCCCAGGACCGGTAGTCCATCCCCGATAAGCCTTTGCAGGGGGCCGTTCAACTTATAGGCCTGCATCATTTTACCGATGGTGGTGCTCTCGCCGCCGGGGATTATCAGGCCGTCCAGTTCCCCCAGTTCCTCCGGCAGGCGCACCGGCACTGCCTCAACCCCCAAACTTTCCAGTCTGAAAATATGTTCGGCAAACGCCCCCTGCAATGCCAGTACCCCGATTTTTCTCATCCAGCTATAACCACGGATTTTCACCAGATTTTTCTGTCTATTTCCAGGCTTTTCTGTCCGAAATTCAACAGCAAACCAACTCTCAATCTGGTGGCTTTCAGATAATTAAGCAATTGAGCTTCATCGGTGCTGGTTAAGCCTGAGGTTGCCTTGACCTCCACGATTACTTTATTTTCAATCAGCAGGTCGGGCTTATGCTTCCTGGGAATTAACAAGTCCTTGTAATAAATTTCGAGTTCTTTTTGTCTCTCAAAGCTTATATCCTGCAGTTTCAATTCATGGCATAAAGCTTCTTCGTATACATACTCTACGAATCCCGCTCCTAACTCTCTGTGCACTTCGAATGCAGCCCCGATGATTCCTTGAGTCAAATCTGAAAAGAGCCCATTCTTGCGGTGAGTCGTTTTTCCAATACTCTGCATCTTTATAGCTTTCACCAGCTTCTGAAATTCACTTTCAATTCCGTCTTTTAAAAAAGAGGAAAAGAGGGGACAAAATCAGGCCTATCTGTAAGCTCCCGAAATTATTACTCATTCCTCAGGCTTCACACACATACCCGAGACTTTTGCAACCCAGTATAAAACTCCTGCCCACTTTTATACTGTACTCTGTGTTAAATCTCGTGTAATCGGTGGTTTCAATAGAAACGTTACCAGCCGCGGGCAGCCAGGAGCTCATCCTCAGGAATCGACTTGATCTCCAGCCCCGGCATGGCCTTGCCCAGATTGCGGGAGACCTCGGCGATTATTTCCGGTTCCTGGTAGTGAGTGGTAGCTTTAACGATCGCTTTGGCCATAACCTCGGGATTGGCGGATTTGAAGATCCCGGAGCCGACGAAATTGCCGTCCGCTCCCAGCTGCATCATGAGAGCGGCATCGGCCGGGGTGGCGATCCCGCCGGCAGCGAAGTTGACCACCGGCAGCTTTCCGGTCTCATGCACTTCCTTAACCAGCTCATAGGGAGCCCCGAGCCTTTTGGCCTCGGCCATCAACTCGTCCTCGGCCATACCCTGAATATGGCGGATGCTGCCCATCACCGACCTCATATGCCTAACCGCCTCCACGATGTTCCCGGTTCCTGCCTCACCCTTGGTCCTTATCATGGCGGCCCCTTCCCCGATACGGCGCAAGGCCTCGCCCAGATCGCGACAGCCGCAGACGAAGGGGACCTTGAAATCGTGCTTGTTGATATGATTGGCTTCGTCGGCCGGGGTGAGGACTTCGGACTCATCGAGATAGTCTACTCCTAAAGATTCCAGTACCTGGGCCTCGACGAAGTGGCCGATGCGGCATTTGGCCATCACCGGGATGCTCACTGCCTCTATAATCGCCCGGATCAGCTCGGGGTCCGACATCCGGGCCACCCCGCCCTCGGCGCGTATATCCGAAGGGACCCTTTCCAGGGCCATGACGGCGCAGGCCCCGGCCTCTTCGGCGATTTTAGCATGTTCGGGGGTTACCACATCCATGATGACCCCGCCTTTCAGCATCCGGGCCAGTCCCGTCTTGACTGTCCACGTACCCTTTTCCATCACGAGTATCCTCCCAGGTCCAACAAGGAGAAAGACCTGATTTACCTTGCAAAAACATTTTACGCTGGTAATGGTGGTTATGCAAGCATCGGGACGGCATGTGTGATATAATCGGCGTATGAATTCGTTTTATATCTGGACGATTGGCTGCCAGATGAACAGGGCCGACTCGGAGGACCTGGCCGGCGAACTGGGGCGATTCGGCTACCATCGGGTTACCAGGCCGGAAGAGGCCGATATCGTCGTTCTCAACAGCTGTGTGGTCCGCCAGAGCGCGGAGGACAAAGTCACCAATAAACTCTCCAACCTGAAGGCTCTCAAGCGCAAACGTCCCGAGACCGCACTGGTGCTCACCGGCTGCATGGTCCCTGCCCGCACCGATCAACTGAAAGAAAGCTTTCCCCACGTGGATTTCTTCCTCCGGCCGCAGCAGCTCGAGGATCTGCTGGCCTATGCAGAAAAGCGGGCTGAATCGATACCAGTGGAATCGGTTGTGACCCCATCCGGGTCGCCGATGGCCTTCGTCAACATCATCAAGGGTTGCGATAATTTCTGCTCCTATTGTATCGTGCCCTATCGCCGGGGACGGGAGAAAAGCCGCCCAATGGCTCAAATCCTTGATGAGATTCAACAGCTGGTCCAAGGCGGGGTTAAGGAAGTTTCCCTGCTGGGGCAGAATGTCGATTCCTACGGCCACGATCTGCCCGGCAAACCGGACCTGGCCGACCTGCTCTCAGAGGTAAATCAAATCGAAGGCCTGGAGAGGATAAGATTCCTTACCTCTCATCCCAAGGACATGAGCCAGAAGTTGATAGAGGCAATCGCCTCGCTGGAGAAGGTGTGCGAACATATCAGCCTGCCGGTTCAGGCAGGAGACAATCAAATCCTGCAGTCTATGCGCCGGGGATATACCGTCGAACAATACCGGGGTCTAATAAGCCGCATCCGCTCAGCCGTTCCGGAGGTGGCTTTGAGCAACGACATCATCGTGGGCTTCCCGGGGGAGACCGAGGCGCAGTTTCAGCGGACGTTCGGCCTGCTCGAGGAATTGCGCTTCGATACGGTACATGTGGCTGCCTACTCGCCGCGACCGGGCACCATCGCCTGGCGCAGGCTGGAAGACGATGTGCCTTCCGGCGAAAAACAGCAGCGCCTGAAGCAGGTGGAGGAGCTCCAGGAACAAATTTCGCGGGAGAAGAATGCCCGTTTGAGGGGAGAGGTTGTGCAGGTGCTGGTCGAAAGGCGAAGGAGCGGCAGGTGGCAGGGCCGCACCCGGGGAGATAAACTGGTGTTTTTCGAAGACGAAAACAACTGTCTGGGGGAACTGGTCGATGTTAAGGTCGAGCAGGCAGGGGCCTGGTCGCTCCAGGGAACCCCGGCGGTGCCGTCGAAATGCTGATAATGCAAGGGGCAACCCGTAAATTGCAACTAAATTGGGGAAGGGCTTAATATGGCGGATAAGGAATTCGATATCATCATCATCGGGAGCGGGATTGCCGGTCTTTACACCGCCCTGCTGGCCCGCGAGGTGGGCAGCGTGCTCATCCTTACCAAGGACAGCCTCGATGAGTGCAACACCAAGTATGCCCAGGGGGGAATCGCCGCTCCTATCGGCACCGGTGATTCCGCCGACTTGCATTTCCAGGATACCATAACTGCCGGCGCCGGCCTGTCCGACCCGGTAGCGGTTCGGATCCTTACCGAGGAAGCCGGGGACCGGATCGCCGACCTCATCGACCTCGGTGTTCCCTTCGATACCCAGTTCGGTGCCATAGCCCTTACCAAGGAAGCTGCCCACAGCGTCCCGCGCATCCTTCATGCCGGGGGCGATGCCACCGGCGAGCGGATCGAGGTAACCCTTAGCAATGCGGTCCGCGCTTCCCAGAACATCACCATCATGGAGTACTGTCTGGCAACCGAGATCACTGTCGAGGGAGGCAGGGTCACCGGAGTAGTGACCTTCGAATCCCGAATCGGCTCAATAGAGCGATTTGCTTCATCGAATATCATCCTGGCCACCGGTGGGGCCGGTCGACTGTTCAAATTGACCACCAACCCGGATATCGCCACCGCCGACGGCATCGCCCTGGCCTATAAGGCCGGAGCCGAGATCACCGATATGGAATTCTGCCAGTTCCATCCCACGGCTATTCGGCTGCCGGGAATCCCGCCGTTCCTCATCAGTGAAGCGGTTCGCGGAGAAGGTGGAATACTGCGCGACGTGGACGGAAAGCAATTCATGCCGGATTACGCACCCGAAGCCGAGCTGGCACCAAGAGATGTGGTCGCCCGGGGCATCGTGGCCCAGATGCGCAAAACCCGCAGCGACCGGGTCTTCATAGATGTTACTCACCTGCCCGGGAAAACCATCACCACCCGCTTTCCCACCATTTATCGCTTCTGCCTTGACCACGGCCTGGATATTACCAAAGGGCTGGTCCCGGTCGCACCCGCCGCCCACTACATGATGGGCGGGGTCAGGACGAACGCTTACGGGGAAACCAATATAACCGGTCTGTTTGCCTGCGGCGAGGTTGCCTGTACCGGCGTTCACGGGGCCAATCGGCTGGCTTCCAACTCCCTGATGGAGGTGCTGGTCTTCAGCCGAAGGATTGTGGAGCGGGCCAAGGGGAACCTCACCACCCCGGAGAAGTCCTCGGCGGTGAAGATGGATACCAGTCTGCAGGATCACGATACCTCGGGAGTTACCGTTCCCCTCAGGCTGGCCACGCTGCAGAATATACTCTGGGAGAGTGCCGGCATAGTTCGCAACAAAGAGAGGCTCGAGGAAGTGGCAGCTACCCTGGCTGCCTGGCACCAGACACTCGGGGAACCCACCGACCGTCCTTATTACGAGCTTTGCAACATGGTGCTGGCCGCCAGGCTGCTGGTGGAGGCCGCTTTGCTGCGGGAGGAAAGCCGGGGTGCCCATTTCCGTACCGATTTTCCGGAAACTTCCCCTGAGTGGGAAAAGCATATCATCTTTCGCAACGCAGATTGACAAGCTGAATGCTGCCCAAGAATTTAGAAATGTGTCATTCCGAGGAATCTATGACGAAGAATCTATGGTCTTCGGGTGATTAAAAAAGAGCCTTCACGGAGCTCATGCCGAATGTATTGGAGATTCTTCACTTTGCTCAGAATGACAAGTATCAAGTATATAGAGGATGGAATAGGTAACCAAGGAGGAAAGCTATGGACTGGGGAATGGAAAACCGCCTTTCGCAACTCATCCAGCCGGATGGGCACTGCGTGTTCATGCCCATAGATCACGGCTACTTTCAGGGGCCGACCCAGAGGCTGGAGCAGCCCGGCAAGACCGTCGAGCCTCTCATGCCCTACGCTGACGCCCTATTCGTTACCAGGGGAGTGCTGCGCTCATCGATCAACCCGCAAAACACCAAGCCGATTATCCTGCGGGTATCCGGAGGGACCAGCGTGGTGGGCAGTGACCTGGCCAATGAGGAGATTACCACCTCGATGGAGGAGGCCATCCGTCTGAACGCGTCGGCGGTGGGGATTTCCATTTTTGTGGGAAGCGAATATGAAAAACAGTCGCTGATGAATCTGGCTAAAATGGTCAGCGAGGGAGAAAGATATGGCATTCCGGTAATGGCGGTCACCGCCGTGGGGAAGGAGTTGAGCAAGCGGGATGCCCGCTACCTGGCGCTGAGTTCCCGCATCGCCGCCGAACTGGGAGCCAGGGTGGTCAAGACCTACTGGTGCGAGGATTTTGATAAAGTCACCGGCGGCTGCCCGGTGCCGATAGTCATCGCCGGCGGGCCCCGGGTGAAAACCGAGCGCCAGGTATTCGAGTTCATTCACGACGGAATGAAAAAGGGCGCTGTAGGGCAGAACCTGGGGAGGAACATCTGGCAGCACAAACAGCCGGTGGCCATGATAAAAGCCCTGAGGGCCATCATCCACGATGGTGCCAGTGTGAATAAAGCGCAAAAGATTTTCGAGGAGAATGCCGGGACGAAAAGTGCCAAACGCACCACCAAGAAATGAAGTATTACCTGATACTTGTCCTCAAAGGGCTCGGCATAGGGGCAGCCAACGTCATTCCGGGGGTCTCCGGCGGAACGATTGCTTTAATCACCGGAATATTCGAAAAACTCATCGATTCCATTAAATCGTTTGACACCCATGCCGCCGGGCTGCTTTTGAGGGGCAGGCTCAAAGCATTCGCCGAACATACAAATCTGTTTTTCCTGATTGCCGTTTTCGCCGGCGTAGCCGTTGCCATCGTAGCACTGGCCAGAATCCTCGATCCGCTGTTCGACGATTACCCGGTTTATGTCTGGGCCTTCTTCTTCGGGTTGATCCTGGCATCGGTGTACTTCGTGGGTAAAACCGTCCACAGGTGGGATGTGGCGGTCATCGTTTCTTTTGCCATAGGAACCGCCTGTGCGGTAGCCGTTTCGCTGATCTCGGATGTGGCGGGGGCGAACGAGGCCTCATGGTATGTTTTCCTCTGCGGTATCGTTGCCATCTGCAGCATGATACTCCCCGGGCTCTCCGGTTCATATGTTCTGCTCCTGATGGGAAATTACGAGCTGGTGGTGGTGGATGCCGTCAATGACCTGGATGTGAGCATCCTGATTCCCATGATAGTGGGAGCGGTGGCTGGGTTGCTGACTTTCTCGCGCCTGCTTTCCTGGATATTCAAACGATACCGGGATCGGACGATCGCCCTGCTCACCGGATTCATATTCGGCTCCCTGAGCATTCTGTGGCCGTGGAAAGAGGAGATAACCGCCACGCTCAGCGACGGCACCGAAAAGGTCACCGGATACGAAAGATACATGCCCGATTCCTTCGGCGGCGAGGTGCTGGGTGCCATCGGCCTGATGATAGCGGGGATCGTGGTCATCTGGATTTTCGAAAAACTGGCGGCAAACAGGAGTGGATAAAGCGACTTCGGTTAAGCATCCCAAATTGACGCATCTGTCGGGCCTGTGTAGAATAAATACGAATAAAAATGACATCTAATAAGCTCAGCCAAATCCCCAAAGCCTACGAGCCATCTCAAATCGAGGAGAGCTGGTATCAATTCTGGATGGATAAGGGTTATTTTTCTCCCGGGATTGATCCGGCCAGGAAACCCTTCGTTATCATCATGCCGCCGCCCAATGTCACCGGTGAGCTCCACATGGGGCACGCCCTTACGGCTACCATGGAGGATATCCTCACCCGATGGCACCGGATGAAGGGCGCCCCTACCCTCTGGCTCCCCGGCGTGGACCATGCCAGCATCGCCTGCCAGTTCGTAGTCCAGCAGCAACTGGCCCTGGACGGGCTGGACCGTCAAACGCTGGGCAGGGAAAAATTCCTGGAGCACATCTGGCAGTGGGTGGGACAGTGCCGGGGAACCATCACCGAACAGCATAAACGGCTCGGCGTTTCCTGCGACTGGAGCCGGGAAGTGTTCACCATGGATGAGGGGCCCGCCAAAGCCGTGCGAACGACGTTTGTGAACCTCTACAACAAAGGCCTCATCTACCAGGGCGAGCGAATCACCAACTGGTGCCCGGATTGTGCCACCGTCCTTTCCGACCTGGAAGTGGACCACAAGGAAATCCAGGGCAATCTCTATCACATCAAATACAGGCTGGCCGGCACGGAAAACGAATACGTGACCGTGGCCACCACCCGGCCGGAAACGCTGCTCGGGGATACCGCCCTGGCAGTCAATCCCCAGGACCCGCGATACAAGGAATTGATCGGCAAAAAGGTCATCGTCCCCGCGGTTAACCGTGAAATCCCGGTTATCGCCGACGAGGCCGTCGATATCTCCTTCGGTACCGGGGCCCTCAAGGTCACCCCCGGCCACGACCCGGTCGATTTCGACCTGGGCCAGAAACACGACCTGCATATTATAAATGTGATGAACCTGGATGCCACCATGAACGAGAACGCGGGGTCGTATCAGGGGCAGGAGCGCTTTGCCTGCCGGCAGGCGCTGATTGCTGACCTCGAAAAGGACGGCCTGCTGGTGAAAATCGAGCCCTGCATGCACTCCGTGGGGCACTGTTATCGCTGCACCACCATGGTCGAGCCGATGGTATCCAGACAGTGGTTCGTCAAAATCGAGCCGCTGGCCAAACCGGCTGTCGATGCGGTGGTGGACGGACGCATCCGGATTATCCCCGAGCACTTTACCAAAACATATCTCAACTGGATGGAGAACATCAGGGACTGGTGCATCAGCCGCCAGTTATGGTGGGGGCACCGGATTCCGGTATGGTACTGCCGGGACTGCGGCCAGATAACGGTTTCGCTGGAGGACCCGACTCACTGTTCGAAATGTTCTTCGGCCAATATAGAGCAGGACCCGGATGTACTGGACACCTGGTTCAGCTCGGGTTTGTGGCCTCACTCCACGCTGGGCTGGCCGGATGATACCGAGGATTTCAAATATTTCTATCCCACTTCGGTGATGGAGACCGGCTACGACATCCTCTTTTTCTGGGTGGCCCGGATGATAATGATGGGACTGGAAAACACCGGGCAGATACCCTTCGAGAAAGTCTACCTCCACGGCCTGATTCGGGATGAGAGCGGCGACAAGATGAGCAAATCCAAGGGGAACGTGATCGATCCCCTGGCCACTATCGATAAATACGGCACCGATGCCCTGCGCCTGGCCCTCACCGTGGGCAACACACCGGGCAACGATATGCGCCTGAGCCCGCACAAGCTGGAAGGGGCGCGCAATTTCGCCAACAAACTCTGGAACACCAGCCGGTTTATTCTCGGGAATATCGAGGCCGGCCCTGTTGACATGGCTCAGTCGAGCCTGGTATCCGTTGAAGACCGGTGGATTCGGAGTCGGCTGAACCGGCTCATCGTCGAAGTCACCCGGTTGATGGAAGACTTCATGCTCGGCGAGGCGCTGGGCAGGATTCACGAGTTCGTGTGGGGCGAGTTCTGCGACTGGTACATTGAGCTGGCCAAGATTCGCCTGCGCTCGCCCGAAGCCCCTTCACCCATTCCGGTGCTGTTTCATGCCCTGGAGACAACTCTCAGGCTGCTCCATCCCTTTATGCCCTTCATCACCGAGGAAATATGGCAGCGCCTGAGAGAATATCTGCCTCAGGGAGATAAACCGGATTCCATAATGATCGCCGCCTATCCTGTCGCTGAGGAGATAGCCATGGACTCGGCAGCCGAGCGGGAGATCGAATCCCTGATCGAGATCGTCCGTTCCATCCGCAATGCCCGGGCCGAAGCAAAAGTAGAGCCGGCCAGGTTCATCGAAGCGCTGATTACCGTTGAGGATTCGCAGTTCCCGGTTGAAAACCACACTGCCGCCATCACCACCCTGGCCCGAGTTAGACCGCTCAGTATTGTTGGCAAGCGGACCGAGCAGGATCATGACGAGCAGGCCAAGGTGCTGGTGCTGCGGGATGTGAAGGTAATCCTGCCGCTTGCAGGGATGGTTGATCTGGATAAGGAAAAGGCAAGGTTAATGAAGGAAATCGAATCATCTCAAGACTATATTTCCCGCCTGGAAGCCAAGCTCCAGAACGAACAGTTCACCTCCAAAGCCCCGGCCCAGGTGGTGGAGAAGGAACGCGTCAACCTGGCCGAAGCCGAAGCCAAATTGGAAAGACTGCAAAATCAGCTTCAGGAACTGGGTTGAAGCCGGTTGTCGTCAGCGATTTTGAGGTCTGCTATAATCTCCATGTGGAAGATGATTTAGGCACATTTGAAGCCTTTCGTCGCATTGTCGCCAGATTGCGCGCCCCCGATGGCTGTCCCTGGGATCGGCGGCAAACTCACCAATCCCTCAAACCTTACCTTATCGAGGAAGCTTACGAAACGCTGCAGACTCTCGATGATGGGGATACCGGCAAATTATGTGAGGAACTGGGGGATCTGCTCCTCCAGATTGGCCTGCATGCCCGGATAGCCGAGGAGTCCGGCGAATTTGAGATGGCCGACGTTTTGCGGGGCATCAACGAAAAGCTTATCCGACGGCATCCGCATGTATTCGGGAATACGCAAGTGGCCGATGAAAACGAGGTGATGCTCAACTGGGAGGAGATCAAACGTGCTGAGGGGAAAGCTGAAAAGTCGCTCTTTGACGGTATTCCCAGGGGCATTCCCTCCATGGCTCATGCCCAGCTCGTTCAGCAACGTGCTTCCCGAGTTGGTTTTGACTGGGAAGAGATCGATGGTGTGATGGACAAGGTGGGCGAGGAACTGGAAGAGATAAGAGGGGCCGAAACCCATCAGGAAAAGGTCTCTGAGTTTGGTGACCTTCTATTTGCGCTGGCGAATGTTGCGCGATGGATGGAAATCGACCTGGAAAGCGCGCTCAGGGGAGCCAACGAACGATTCTGTGCGCGCTTCACTTACATGGAAGAACTCAGCCGCCAGCGTGGTCTTTCCCTGAATGCGCTTTCCATAGACAGACTCGAAGCTCTCTGGCAGGAAGCAAAAGAAGCATTAAAAAATCCCCCTCCTCCTTTTCGAAAGGGTGATGAGGGGGATTCCTCTTTTCAATAAATGATTATCGGTTGGCTTTGCGGATACCCAGCAGGTCCATAGCCACGATTCTTTTAACGGTGTTCGAGGAACCTTCCACTATTTCGTACAAAGGCGCATCGCGATAGTAACGGGCTACGGGATACTCGGTGGAATACCCGTAAGCCCCCATGGTTTTCATCGCCATGTGAGAGGCTTTAATAGCGATTTCCCCGGAAAGGTACTTGGCCTGCGCCACTTCGTAGGTGTTGCCAATATTCCCCTGATCTTTTTCAAGAGAAGCTTTGTATACCATATATCGAGCCGCATCAAGTTCGCAGGCAACCTGGGCGATCATGTCCTGGTTCATCTGGAAGTTACCGATGGGCTCACCGAATTGCTTGCGTTCCTGGCAGTAGCTGATGGTGGAATCCAGGCAGGCCTGGGCTACCCCTATACCGCCCGCCGCGGCGGAGAGGCGAGTCTGGTTCAGAGAAGTGAAGACGATCTTGGCGCCGTCCCCCGGTTTGCCCAGGATGTTCTCTTTGGGGATTTTGGCATCTTCGAAGAATACCTCTCCGGTGGGTATGGAGCGGGTCCCCATCTTGTCCAGAGCGGTGGTGCTGATACCCTCGAAATTCTTCGGCTCCACCACAAATGCTGAGAGGCCCTTCCCCCTGGCTTCTTTATCTGTATAAGCATAGCAGATAAGCAAGTCGGCAACGTTCGAGTTGGAAATCCAGGTTTTTGAGCCGTTGATCAGCCAGTGGTCGCCTTTATCAACTGCGGTGCTTTTTATACCCATCACATCCGAGCCGGCTTCCGGCTCGGTGATGGCGAAACATCCCAGATAATCCGCATTGACCAGCTTTTGAATATAGCCTTTTTGTCTCAGCTCTTCGGACCCGTACCGGTAAATAGTGAAGGCGCACCCCAGCGCCTCCATGTTTATCTGCACTCGCAGGGAACTGGAAGCGCGGGCGATTTCCTCCGTGATGATCGTGGCTGCGAGCCATCCCATCGCATTGCCGCCGTATTCCTCGGGGATAACCGTTCCGAAAAAGCCCAGTTCGGCCATCGGCTTAATGGCTTCTTCATATGGCAGATAGTGTTTCTCATCCCACTCATCTGCATAGGGGGCAATCTTTTCGTCGGCGAATTGACGAACCGTGTTCCGCAATAATTTCATATCCTCAGGCAATTCAAAATCCATCTTTTGGACCTCCTTTAAATTTGCCGCACTCCCCGCTTCATTATAGCAGATTCCGTGGACTGAGATGAAGTCGTAGAAGTGAGGGGATGCTTATTCGTGATAGTCTCGTCTCCGGGCCAGCGGGCTGGATGATTAGTTTTTCACGATATAAAGGGAATAGCATTGCATATATTATTGTGATAGAATCTTAGACCCCGATTTATTAAAAGAGATAGATTTGTAAAGAAGCGTTTACTTTGACCTTGCGTGACAGGTAGAGTATAATATAAAATGTAGCTTGAACATTATCGAGGTGAGAAGATGCCCAGTAGATTTGACAAATTCACCGAAAGAGCGCGGAAAGTGTTGGCTTTGGCCCAGGAAGAGGCTCAGCGCTTTAATCATAGTTACATAAGCACGGAGCACATCCTCTTGGGGATTGTCAGCGAAGGCACCGGCGTGGGAACTCAGGTGCTGGCAAACCTTGGGGTAGATATGGAAAAAGTCAAAACGGCCGTTGAATTTGTGATTGGCCGTGGTGAGAGCAGAAGCCAGGGTGAAGTAGGGTTGACCCCCAGAGCTAAAAAGGTCATTGAGCTTGCCGTTGATGAGGCAAGGCATCTGAATCATAACTATATTGGTACCGAGCATTTGCTTCTGGGATTGCTGCGGGAAGGTGAGGGTGTGGCGGCTGGTGTGCTTGAGAGCCTGGGCGTGAGTTTGGAGAAAGCGCGAGCTGAAGTCTTGCGTTTCCTGAACGAAAGTATGCCTCAGGGCAAAGCCCCTGCAGGAACTGGTCCGAGTTCCGGCACTAAATCCGGGGCCGCAACCAAGACTCCTACCCTGGACCAGTTGGGAATTGACCTGACGGCGGCTGCCAGTGCTGACAAACTGGACCCGGTAATCGGGCGGGCTAAGGAACAGCAAAGGGTTATCCAGATTCTCAGTCGGCGGCGGAAGAACAATCCGGTTCTTATCGGTGAAGCCGGGGTGGGGAAGACCGCCATCGCTGAAGCTATAGCCCATCGCATTGCCAGTGGTGATATTCCGGACACTTTGCGAGGCAAAAGGCTGGTGACGCTTGATATCGGTGCTCTGGTTGCCGGAACAAAGTATCGTGGAGAATTTGAGGAGCGATTGAAGAAAGTCATCGCCGAGATCAAGCAGGCCGGCAATGTGATGCTCTTCATCGATGAGATTCATACGCTTGTGGGAGCGGGGGCTGCCGAGGGAGCGGTCGATGCCTCCAGCCTTCTGAAACCGGCCCTGGCGCGCGGGGAACTGCAATGTATCGGGGCCACCACCGCGTCCGAGTACCGCAAATATGTGGAGAAGGATGCTGCCCTGGAGCGGCGTTTTGGCTCGATACTGGTGGAGGAGCCTACGATAGAGGAAACGGTCGAGATACTTAAAGGGATAAAAGTTCGGTACGAAGAATACCACCATCTTGACATAAAGGAAGAGGCTTTGAAAGCGGCTGCTTCACTGGCATCGCGCTACATACCGGATCGATACCTGCCGGATAAGGCCATTGATCTTATTGATGAGGCCTCATCCCGGGTACGAATTGAAAATATGACTCCGCCTCTTCCTATTGCGGATCTTCAGAAACAACTGGATATAGTGCGCCGGGAAAAGGAC
>JAWOBB010000015.1:0-12816 GCA_046498265.1 Dehalococcoidia bacterium
GGCGAATCGAAGGCGCTGTGCACGGTCGTCGAATCCACCGTGGTGCCGGGCTCCACGCCGCGTATCGCGGCGATCCGAAAACTCTCGTTTTTCTGACCAAGAATTTCATTCTCCCACCCGAAACCATTGCGGCCCTTTACAAAGCCCGTTGGGAGATAGAAATGTTCTTCAAGTGGGTAAAGCAGAATCTGCGCATCAAAACCTTTTATGGCACTTCTCCCAATGCGGTGAAGACCCAAATATGGATCGCGATGGTTGTTTACCTCGTATTGGCTATCTTGAAGGAGCGCTACAGATTGGAGATCAGTTTGTCAAAGCTTTTACACTTTTTGGAGGTCAACTTGTTCGAGCAAAAGGAACTCATCTCCATCTTCACCGTTAATAGCCGTTATACACCATTTACTGGACCTAAGCAGTTGTTATTATTCGACTCTTGATGTATATTACCGCAACATCAAACGATGACCGGAACCGGCGTTTTCGCCGAGCATCTTGACAACCTCCAGCCCGTTACCACCTACTACTACCGTGCCGATGTAATCGGCGGCGATGCCGGCGAGGAACGCTCGTTCACCACAAAATGCGTGGATGTAACTACCGAAACTACCGAAAGCGAATCCATCACCTCCGATTCTGCTGTACTTGGTGGAATCCTGGAAGACATGGGGGCAGAGGAAAGTGTCCATGTTTATTTCGAGTGGGGCACAACTGCAGATTACGGAAATGAAACAGAACCCCGGCCAATGAACATTACCGGTCCCTTTGAAGCGGACACAACCGGGCTTGATTGCGAGACTACCTATCATTTCAGAGCAGTAGCGGAAGGAGAACAATGCATCGATTACGGCCATGATGAAGAATTCCGAACTGCGGACTGCCCGGGCAAAGGGCTGAATCCCTGGATATTCATCGGGCCTATCCTGGCAGCTATCATACTCGCTTTGCTCATTTACCTGTTGATCTTCTGGAAGCGAAAATACGTAATTACCATTAAGCCGGAAAGCACTTCCATAACAGCCAATACCGCAACGCTGAGAGGAAAAGTAAAGAACCTGAGAAGAGAGGATTCCGTGGAAGCCTACTTCGAGTGGGGCACAACTACAGATTACGGAAATAGAACAGAGCCACAGAAAATGGAGGACACCGGCCCCTTCGAAAGCGATGTATCAGGGCTCGAGAGCGATACAACCTATCACTTCAGAGCAGTAAAGCAAGGTGAAGAACATCTCGATTATGGTGATGATAAACAATTCCATACGATGTAACATCCTCAAAAAAGTAATGGTTTAGTAACAAAAAACAATCAGCAGACTATCAGGAAAAAGGGGAGCTTTCAAGCTCCCCTTTTGTTACAATTCTTTAACTCGCATTCGCAATAATAAGGAGCTTCAAACCTGCCCCCTAATTTATCATTCGTATCTGAGCGCCTCAATCGGATTGAGGCGCGATGCACGCCAGGCCGGATACACTCCGGCAACGATCCCCACAGCTACCGCTACCACAAAAGCAATGATTATAGTATCCGGTGTGGTACTCGTCTCAACAATGGGCGAATCCAACATGAACCCCAACTGAATATAAAATATACATAATCCAACGAGGTAAGGAATAAAGCGGGCTCATCTTAAGGAAAGATGAGCCCTTTGCTGAGTACGCAAGTGCTATCTGCCAGTTCCGGATTACTGCCCCATCATCTGGACGGCTTCCTCCTGTGTTATCAGGCCAGCATCGACTGCTTCAGCCAGGACCTCGGCAGTGGCTTCTTCATCCCCATCCCCAGCCAGGATTGCTATCACCTCCACCATCCGGGTTACCTGTTCTTCGATCATCTGCAGTATAAGATCAGCCTCTTCCCGGGTAACCACACCCGACGATACCGCTTCCTCTAATACAGAGCTTATGGTACTGCCCTCACTGTTCGCCATCTCCCGTATCGTTTCCGCCTGCTCCTGGTTGATTATGCCGATGCCGACAGCCTGGCTTATCATATCTATCTCGGTCTGAATCACGGCCGACTGAAGCTCCTCGGGGCTGAGACCCAGCCTGGTGCTCAAACTTGCGAGAAACTGGCTGTAGAGCTCGATATAAAGTTCTTTGTTTTCTCTCGCGGCCTGACCGTCATCATCCTGGGAAGTCTCTGTTGGTGTTATGGAGGGGGTAGGGAAGTATTCCGATGTGGTGGTTGGCGATGGCGTTTGCTCATCCTCTGTTTTTCCACTTGAGCCGCAGCCGGACAGTATTACGCTTACCATAATTGCCATTATCGCTGCCAGTATCAATACAGTTCTCTTCCATTGAACCATGAAAATCCTCCTGTAAATGTAAAAAGGATTTTCCGGTCACCAGCGTGACCGGAAAATCCTTTGCTGGCGAATTTCAGCCGTCTACCGTCCTGCGGCCCCCGGACCGTTTTGAGCCCCTGAAACAGTGCCTGGAAGTTCCGGGGTTAATTCCGGCAATTCGACATCCAGGGTCCGGGTTCCGCTACCATCGCCGATGTCGTGCAATCGGTCATGCAGGCGGTCCTGTACCCTGTTTTCCCAGAGAGAGCGCACCCGGTCCCATACATTCCCGGACTGGCCATTCCTGAATTCCTCCCAGCCTTCTCTCAAACCGGGCCTGTTCTGAATTCGCTCCATAACCTTTTCCCGAATCTTCTGGAACCTCTGGTCAATTGCCTGGAACTGCTCTTCGGATATGATGCCGTTATCCACAGCCTGCTGCAACCGGTTCCGGACTTGCTGCTGAGCTACCGAAAGGCCGTATCCTCGCATACTTCCGTTTTCCTGTATATATGCTTGCATATCCTCGGCCTTCTCTTCAGCAATCATCCCCTTTTCCGCCGCTTCACTGATCATCTGCTGCTCGGTCTGGGCGACAGCGGATTGCAGCTCATCCGTAGTGACACCCAGATTTTCCGCCAGTTTGTTCATGAAGCTATTAAACAGCGGCGGTGCTGCCTCCTCGTTTTCGGTCGTTGTCTGTGCCGGTTGTGGTGTAGATTCAGCCGTTTCATTCTCCTCGGCAATTGCCGCCGGAACAATGACCATGCTTATGGCCAGCAGGCTGATTGCCAGTATCCCGAAGAGGGCCCTCCAGCATGTCCACGGAATACGCTCTGCCGTTTTTCTGCTTCCAAACTTTCTCATCTCGCCACCTCCTTACTTATTGATGACTCAAGTATAACACACGAAAATGAACTCAAGATGAAACGAAACTTAATCTTTACCAAAAATCCTTTCATCTTCAGTTCATCTTGATGTAATATAGTGGAACAGGGCACAAGCCGGCGGAGGATTACAAATGCGAATTCTGGTTGTGGATGACGACAGGCGTCTTTGCGGGATAATCAAGCGGGGGTTGATGGAAGAGGCTTATTCAGTGGATCTGGTATATGATGGCGAAGAGGCTGCATACCTGGCATTGATCAATCCCTACGACCTTATCGTTCTGGATATCATGATGCCCAAAAAGGACGGCCTCGAGGTTTGCCGGGAGCTGAGAGCAAACGAAGTCAATGTGCCGATCCTCATGCTCACTGCGAAGGATGCTGTGGAAGACAGGGTGAAGGGGCTGGACGCTGGGGCAGATGACTATCTGGTCAAGCCGTTCGCATTCAGCGAACTTCTGGCCAGGATCAGAGCCCTATTGCGCCGGGAAGCGCCGTCGAAGTCATCGGAGATCAAGGCAGGCGATCTGGTACTTAATACCCTCACGCGCCAGGCCAGGCGGGGCGACCGTCAGATTGAACTGACGACAAAGGAATACGTTCTGCTGGAGTATTTCATGCACCACCCGAACGTTGTAGTGACCAGAACCATGCTGGAGGAACATGCCTGGGATTACGACTTCGACAGTATGTCAAACCTGGTCGATGTTTACATCCGCCGGCTGCGGCGTAAGGTCGACGAAGAAGGAAAGGAAAGCCTCATCCAGACAGTCAGGGGCGCTGGCTACAAGTTGAAAGTACCATGAGCTTTTTCCGCAGTATCAAGTTCAGATTCACCATCTGGTACCTGTTAGTGCTCGCCATCCTGCTGGCTCTGCTCAGTGGAGGGATATACCTTTACCTCTCACATAAGTTACATCAGGACCTGGATAATTCTCTCCAGGTGCGTGCAACCCGTTTGCGCAGCATCGGAGGGGTGTTGACGAGCATCAGTCAAGGCAGTTTCCGGGAGGAGGTTGGAGAAGTGGTCCAGCTCTATTTCCGCTCCGGTGGTGAGGTGAAGAAACTATCTCCGCGAGACGTCGGACTATCCCTGAGCCGGGATTTGATATCGCAAGCCATGCAAGGCCAGAGTTCGCTTTCAACGGTGACCACGACTGACGGAACGGAACTTAGAATCTATGCAACACCCTTCTTCCCCACCCCTCCCCGTCCACCCCCGGCCAGCCCCACCGCGGTTCCGGAAAGGCTGGATGTCGGGTCGGCAGCCCTGGTAGTGGGACGCCCCACCGCCGATACAGAGGAAGCACTGGAAGGACTGGTATGGACCATGGCAATCGCGATTCCGCTGGCACTGGTGGTCGCCGGTGCAGGGGGCATCTTCCTGGCCCGCCGCGCCCTCAAACCGGTGGATCAAATTGCTCAAACGGCGCTGGAAATAGAGGAAATCGACCTCAGCCGCCGCATCCCGGTGCACACCAGAGACGAGCTGGGACGGCTGGCCGGCACTCTCAACCAGATGATCGAGCGGCTGGAGCGGGCCTTCAAGCGCCAGCAGGAATTCACCGGCGATGCCTCCCACGAACTGCGCACGCCGCTTTCGGTGATCGAGGCGGAATCGACCCTGGCTCTACAGAGGGAAAGGTCGGCCGACGAATATAAAAGATCGCTGGAAACCGTGGCTCAGGAGGCAAAACACATGTCAGCCATAATCGGACAACTGTTAATGCTGGCCCGCACCGATGCCGAAACGGAACAGAAATCTTTCAGCGATATCGATCTAGGCGAACTGGTGAAGGAAGTTAGCTCCGATGCGGAAATACTCTGCCGCGAAAAGGATTTGAAATTCGCACCCGGCCCCATTGAAAATCTCATGGTGAAGGGAGACATCGACAGGCTGAGAGCCCTGTTTCTGAATCTGCTGGATAACGCGATCCGCTACACGCCCGACGGGGGAACCGTGGGACTTTGGCTCGAAAGAAAGGGGCAGGAAGCAGTGGTCACCTTCTCGGATACCGGCATCGGGATCCCGCCGGAGGAAATTCCCCATATCTTCGAGCGGTTTTACCGGGTGGATAAAGCCCGTTCCCGCGCCGAAGGCGGCAGCGGCCTGGGGCTGGCGATCTGCCGGCACATCGCTGAGGCCCACGGCGGCAGCATTGATGTTGAGAGCGAGCCTGGTAAGGGCAGCACCTTTACCGTCAGGCTGCCCCTGAGCCCAAGCTGATCCGAAAGTTCCCTTTATTCAGCACCATCCTGAATGCGAATCAACCCGCCAAGGCAGCCAATATAGGCAACACCCTCCTGAGGCGCAAGGGTTATCGGAGCGCCATAATCGTGATACTCGCCGCCTTTGCCGGTCGGAATTCTATAAACAGTCTTTCCCGTTTCGAAATCAACCGCTGTTAAGTACCATCCGAAGTTGTCCTGTCCAACCGGCACAAACGGTTCGTAGGTATAAAGGTAAACCAACCCGTTCCCCAGCGAAAGCTTCGGCACCGTGCTGCAGGAATTTTCCGGGCTCCTCCAGACCTCCCCGCAAGTATATCCGCCCTTGCCATCGGGGATGAGATCGACTCGCGTCACCCCGCCGACGCTGGTTTCACAGCAACCCATCGGGGCAAACATGTTCTCTCGTAAGACCCCGTAGTTATTTTCGACGATAATGGAATACTCCGTTCCCGATTTGCCCTCTCTGGCCACACCGATGAGCGCGTTTTCAGTGGTGCTTAAACCATCTTCAAATACCGGTGTCTGGCAGACAACCTTCCCATCGGAGCGCTGTAAAAACAGGATATTCATTCTGGGTTCGGCGTTATCGGCAATCACCACCATGTCCCCGATCAGCGTAGGGGTAGTCCCGCAACCCTGATTAATCAACCCCGGCTTGATCTGTGTACCTCGATCGTACTCCGTTCGCCAGTCAATTACCGGCAGGCCTGATTCATCCGCACTGAAGCGGTACATGGCATGGTCGGTGACGATATATACGCCGTCCTCACCTACCGTAAAGGAATTCTGCATCTCCTCGCCTTCCAGTTCGATGATCTTTATCTCGCCGGTTTCCTCGTTGATCGTCCCCACCTTCCCGTAGCGGGAAGCAAACCAGAGTAACCCGTCCCAATCGGGAATGGCCATTTGCAGATGATCTCGTGAGGGTGGTACCCGGGGAACCATGTAATCCGAAAGGTCATAACGCTCAAGGAGTTCAAACTCCCCTTTGGCGTCGTTGTATTTGATAACCTGAAGCACGTTTTCCGAATCCGCTACCAGAGCGCGATCCCGGCTATCGAGCACGAAGTAAGCCCCGCCGGAGGTATCCTGATGAGTCGGCAGGTCACCCGAATCGCGACGCGGGAGCTGATAAGCGGCCAGTTCCTCCAGGGTATCCGGGTCAACGAGCAAGATAAGGAACTGGGTGAAACGGGCATTAAAAAGAACCATCCTGCCCTGGCTGTCGAAAGTAAGTGTAACGCACATGTTGATGCTGTCATTGTATTTCTTAAGGAAAACATCCGGATTGACTCCCAGCGGCCCGCTGACCTCATATGTATCGGTCATGTATGAATCGCAGTGCATATTACTTTGCCCCCTGGGCCGCAGGAACGGATTTTGAGGAATCGGCAGGTGCTCAATCGGATTTGAATAACCTGCTGGAAAATCAGGGTTCCGGTAAAAGGAGAAGGTTCCTTCTTCAACCGGGGTTTGCGTTTCCGTTGGCGCTGGAGAAGCAGGAATCGTCGTTTGAGCAGGCTCCTGCGTGGGGATCGGCTCGCCTGTGGCCGTTTGATTCGGTTCGGGGGTATCAGCGGTTTCCCCGCCATCCCCACCGCAGGCAGCCAGAGCCGGCAGCACCAGCATAATTACCATCAGGATTAAAAAACAGGACTTCATGATACCCCCTTCAATCGATCTCCGTGAGAAATAACCCGAATCCCGATTTGGAAAATACCCCTTAAAGTATATCTTCAAAGCACCGCTCATCATAAAAACAGCATTCGCATTCATCGTGGTTGGGATACCACACCTGAGCAAAGAAGGGATTCACCTTAGCTATCTCGTCGTAATTCCAGGGGGGCGGGGTACACTCCGGGCACCAGTGCCCGGCCAGCAAAACCAGGGTCGGGCTGGCCTCGAACTCGTGGCCGAAAGCACATCGCCACTTGAGCTTGGTAGTCAGGTCCCCTTTGGTCATACTTTCGGAAAGGCATTCCCCCCCGCGAAATCGAGCCGCACCCTTCATATCTTCCAGATTAAGCTCGGATCTGGGTTTGTTTTCATCGTAGCCATGATCCAGCCGGATGTATTTGTCGCCACCGCAGGCAGGAAGATCACCATCCCAGTCGGGAATGCCGGCCCATTCATCTCTGGACTTAAAGAAAGCGGTGATTCTGCCCTCGAGGTTGTTGTGGATCCAGTGAAGCGTGCCGTCTTTGCCTTTAATCATGGGTTCCATGACCAGCTTTTTCACCAGCGATTTCGGTATCAACGATCCTACCCCCGGCATAGCCGCAATTTTAACATACCAGGGCAAATGTTCCTTGACCTGCCTGAAATGGTCATCGAGGGTATCCTGCCGAAAATGCAGGTAATCGTCGAGGAGGTGGGAATCCTCAAACCATTGACAGTGAAAATTCCTGAGAGCAAACCAGTGGCGCTCCATAATCTGACAGGCACCACCCATGCCGAGGCGGCTGAACATTTCATCCATGTACTCAAAGAAAACCACTCGACAGGCCGGTCCGCCACCAATGTTGTAGATCCCTCGCCAGAAATCCTCCGGCACATCATCCTCACAGGCATTGGCCAGCAGCCGCCCGGCATCATAAGGCGTGATGAATTCAATATGGGTATTGAGCGGCTGATGGAACATAATGGGGTCCATGAGCGACATCATATCAGGAATAGCGATATATGTCTGGCGGCAGGATGCCCAGTATTTGAGCCCGGATTCAATCACGGCCTTTTCCGCGGCGATTTTTGAGGTTGCGTAAGCATCGTACACGCTTGGTTTGAGCGGATCGCCGACACGGCCCACATGAATGGGGGGCAAACGATCGCCGGTCATCGCCACGGAACCGATATTTACCAGCCTGATGCTGTCGGGGTCTGGCTGGGCCTTGATCGCATTGACGATGTTTTCGGCGGATCCCACGTTGATCTTCCAGGCGGTATCCGGGTCATGATCGGCGGCCGGAGCAATGAAGGCGGCCGGGTGCAGCACGTAATCCGCCCCCGTCACGCACTTTAGAACATCATCATAGTTTGTCAGGTCGCCCCAGACAATTTTAACTCCCGGCTCGTTCAAATATGGGCCCATCTTCTTCTTGTTCTTCCGGGATGGCCGGGCCAGGGTTACGATATTAAACCTTTCTCTCCTTTTCAGCAATTCAAGGAATCCGGCATGGCCCATGGAGCCGGTGGTTCCGGTAATAAATACGGTTTTCTTTGCCATATGATCTTGTCTCCGGATATGGATGTGCACTAAATAGTATACATGGCAAACGGGGATGCTTCAATGCAGGAGGTGCGAAGCTTGCAGCCAGGGGCTTCTCGATAATTTGGGAAAATTCCAGCCTTTCGAGCTATACAAAAAACTTCCCGCATGTGCTACAATTACAATCAAAATGGGTGTCTATTTCCTGGGACTGGATATCGGTTCAGTCAACGCCAAGTTGACCCTGATAGACGAAAACTCCAGCCTGATCAATCTTGATGCTGAACGAATCACCACAGGGCCCAGAGCAGCGGTAATCACGCTTCTGGAACGCCTTCGAGAAAAGGTAGACCTCGATGACATCGCCTCAGCCGGTGTCGTGGGGTCCGGAAAAGGGGTCATTCCTAAGGATTTGAACTGGGCCAGTTACAGCGATCCCCTGGCAATAATTTCCGGTCTCCTTGTTTCCCATCCCGATGCCAAGACAATTATCCAGATCGGAGGGCAGACTTCGCTGGTTATTGAACTTGAAGATGGGCTTAAAAAGCCATGGAAAGTAGCCTCCAATCCCCTTTGCGCCGCCGGGACGGGCAGATTCCTGGAACAGCAGGCTTACCGGCTGGGAATCAGCCTTGAGGATTTCGCCCGTCTGGCAATGAATGCCGAGGGCAGTTCCCCGCGAATCGCTGCGCGTTGCAGCGTCTTTGCCAAAACCGATCTGATTCACCTGCAGCAGAAGGGCGCTCCCATAGAATCCATCCTTTATGCCCTTTCGGACAGCGTGGCCCGAATGGTAGCTTCTTTCAAGAAAGGGGTTTTTGCGGAACCCATCTACTTTACGGGCGGGGTTGCAGCCAATGCCGCTGTGGTGAGTTCGATTAACGGGGTTATTTCCGGCCGGAACAAGCGCCAAGTGGAGGTAACCGTTCCGGAACAGTACCTTTATATAGAATCTCTTGGGTGTGCTCTGCTGGCCAAAGATTCACAGAAGCAGTCAAAGGTTATCGTTCTGGAAGAGGAGGAAATCGGGCAACGGTATTTCATCATGCCCAAACTTGAGAAATACTCCCAGACCTATTCCTGGGAGCCTCCCCCGATCGATCAGCCTTTCGAAGGATACATGGGAATCGATGTCGGTTCGACCAGTACCAAGGGTGTTATACTCGACAGAGCCGGGCAAACCATTATGGCCAAGAGTTACCTGATGACGGCCGGCCAGCCGCTTGAAGCGGTCAAACAGGTATTAAGTAATTTATATACGGCAGCAGGCGATAACGCAAAGATAGCCGGCGTGGGAGTAACCGGCTCCGGAAGATATCTGGTGGGCAGTTTCATCGGCGGTGATATCATCAAGAACGAGATTACCGCTCAAACATGGGCGGCAGCGCAGCTGGCCCCGGATGCCGATATCATTGAGATCGGGGGGCAGGATTCAAAGCTGGTGATCAAGCGCAACGGGGTGGTTATTGATTACCAGATGAACAAGGCATGCGCCGCCGGAACCGGCAGCTTCATCGATGAGCTGGCAGAGATGCTGGGAGTTCAGGTTAAAAACGGCCAGTTTGCCAGCCTGGCATTTGACGCCCCGTATCTGATAGATCTTGGTTCCCGCTGTGCCGCTTTCATGGGCCAGGCGGTGGCTTCCGCTCAGCAGGAAGGGGTGCAGATGGAGGTAATTACCGCCAGCCTGGCCAATTCCATCGCCCGCAATTACCTTTCCAAGGTAGTGGAACACAGGCGACTGGGGAATGAGGTGATACTCACCGGTGCCGTGTTTTACAATGAAGCGGTGGTAGCTGCCTTCCAGCAGTTACTTGAGGATAGAAAGCTTATAGTTCCTCAACACAAAGAGGTAACCGGCGCTATCGGGGCCGCCCTTCTGGCTCGAGAAGAAATGCCGGAAGGGGAGTCAAGGTTTAAAGGTTTCCAGAGGCTGATCGAGGAGGAATACGAGCTCAGAACCTTTACCTGCAATCGATGTGAGAATAACTGCACCATCAGTAGATTGCAGCTGGAAGGAGAATCTCCTACCTTCTATGGCAGCCGATGTGACCTGTATGACAGCACTCAAAGTCACGAGAAACAGGAAACCGCTTTTGATGATCGGGAGGCCATGCTTTTTGGCGAATACGATCCGGAGGCCGAGGGAGCCCCGGTAGTAGGCATTCCCCGGGCACTGTTGATGTATGATTATGCCCCCATGGTAATTGGTTTCCTCAATGAACTAGGTGCTAAGATTGTCTTTTCCCGTAAGACTAACCGTCACGTGATTGAGAGAGCAGACGAGCTCAGCTACACCGATAGCTGTTTCCCCATCAAACTGGTACATGGCCATGCCGAGGATGTTCTGGAACAGGGAGTCGATTATATCATCTTTCCAAGTTTCCTTCGCCTGGGAGTCAAGGAAGGCGATGAAAATCAGAAATATGCCTGCCCGCTGGTTCAGGCTTCTCCGTTCATCATCCGGGAGGCCCTGAGGCTTCACGATAAGCTTTTGATACCCTTCGTCGATTTCAGTATGGGAGACAAAGAGGTAATTGACGAGTTCACCAGAGTAGCCCGCCAGATGGGCTTCAACAGGTGGAAAGGCAAACGGGCGGCAAAGGCAGGTCTGGCAGCCCAGCGGGAGTTCGAGCGAGTTCGGGAAGAGCGCGGGAAAGAGATCCTGAAGCAAATCGAGGAAAACAACCAGATTGGCGTGGCGATTCTCAGCCGGCATTACATGTCGCAGGATTCCGGGGCAAATCTCGGCATTGCGGAACAGCTGGCTCAACTGGGCGTGGTCCCCATTCCGCTCGATTTCCTGCCCCTGTCAGAAGTTGATATCAGCCAGTATTCCGACCGGCCTTACTGGATGTACGAAGCCAAGCTTATCGCCGGAGCCCATATAGTCGTCAATACACCCCATCTCTACGGGCTGATCCTCACCAACTTCGGATGCGGCCCGAACTCCATCATACTCAACATGGTGGAAGATATCATTGGCAACAAGCCGCTGGGCCAGCTGGAGATAGATGAACACGCGGCTGAGGCCGGCATCGTCACCCGAATCGAGGCATTCGTCGATACCATCAAAGGGTTTGACCGCACCGGCAGGGCTCATCCCTCCAACAAGAATATTTACCGGTCGGCCGAATTACTGGACAACTCCAAGGGGATTCTCCTGCTGCCGCGAATGTGCCCCCATGCGGAGATCATGGCCGCCGCCATGCAGGCATTCAATGTGGAAGCGATAGCGCTGCCGCCGGCCGACGATAAAAACCTGCTTTACAGCAACAGGTTCACCAGCGGGAAAGAATGCCTGCCTTACCGGGTAACACTGGGAGATTTCCTCAAGCTGTATTATGAAAACGGCCACAATCTCGACTTGAGCCGGGTGGAAGGCTTCATGGCCGGCGCTTACGGGCCATGCCGCCTGGGGAAATATGCCCCCGAACAGGGAGTGGTGTTAAAAGATCTCGGGTTTAACCTGCCCATCCGAACGAGTGTCTCCAACAATGCCTACCGGGACTGGGGTCTGGGGGTAGCCTTCGAACGGCTGTTCTGGAAAGGCGTTGTTGCCTACGACCAGCTGCAAAAGCTGCTTTGGCGCACCAGGCCCTATGAAAAGCAAAAAGGGTCGGCTGACGAAGCCTTCGAGGAAATCAGTATGGCGGTGGCTGACCGTGTACGACATCGGGAAGAGTTCGAAGATATCCTCAGGGATGCCGTCCCTAAATTCAAAGCGTTGATCGACCCCGAGATTCCTCGCAAACCGCTGGTAGGTATTAACGGTGAGATATTCCTGCGTTCCAACGAGTTCAGTAATAATAATCTGGTGAGAAACTGCGAGGATGCCGGGCTGGAGGTAGTGGTCTCACCATTCGGGGAATGGGTTAGATACCTTTCCATTCGGAACATCGAGGATGGCATTCAGGAAAGACGGCCGTTAAAAGTAATCAAAGGGTATTTAAAACAAAAGGTCCAAATGCATGATGAGAAATCGGTACTGGCGCAGTTCGAGCCATTTATAGACGTCGAAGAACCGACAATCGAAGAGGTCCTCAACTATACCCGCAGTCACCTTTCACCCCGGTGCGGCAGTGAAGCTATCCTTAGCGTCGGGACTAGCATCGAGTGGATTGAAAATCCGAAATTCGCCGGAGTGATTTCGGTAATGCCCCACGGATGTATGCCCGGTGGGATTGTAGCCGCCATGTCCGAACACCTC